>NZ_CP060633.1:0-714590 GCF_014337175.1 Simiaoa sunii
ATGGAAGCAATCAAAGAAAATTGGAAAACTATCAAAGAAGCTGTCAGAAGAGAATACAGTCTTTCTGACATTTCTTATCATACATGGGTAGAACCTTTAGAATTTCACAATGTGGTAAATGATGTAGTAAGTATCATCATTCCCTCGGACCAGGCACATGCCCTGAATTATATTTCTTCCAAATATAAGAGTTTTTTTCAGGTAACCATCACCGAGATGTTTGATCATCCTTATGATATCAGCTTTATTTTGGAAAAGGATGTAAAAGGGGAAGAGCCTGCAGAGAATGAAATGGCTGCTCCAAACCAGATCTACGGTGTTAATTATGAAGATGCCCATCTGAATCCTAAGTACAAATTTGACACTTTTGTCGTAGGAAGCAACAATAAATTCGCTCATTCCGCATCTCTTGCTGTAGCAGAGTCTCCGGGAGAGGTCTACAATCCTCTCTATTTATATGGAGGTCCCGGTCTGGGCAAGACCCATTTGATGCATTCTATCGGACACTTTATATTAGAACAGGATCCGGACAAAAAGGTACTCTACGTCACCAGTGAGGAATTTACGAATGAAGTAATCGAATCTATTCGTAGTGGTAATGCAGCTTCCATGACCAAGCTGCGTGAGAAGTATCGCAATGTTGATGTACTCATGGTTGATGATGTACAGTTTATTATAGGTAAGGAAAGTACCCAGGAGGAATTCTTCCATACTTTCAATGCCCTGCACGCTGCCCACAAACAGATCATTCTGTCTTCCGATAAGCCTCCTAAGGAAATGGAGACTTTGGATGAAAGATTCCGTTCCCGTTTCGAATGGGGCCTGATCGCAGATATTCAGCCACCTGATTATGAGACCAGAATGGCTATTTTACGGAAAAATGCTGAGACGTATGACCGTCAGATTGATGAAGAGATCATCAAATACATTGCCACAAATATCAAATCCAACATTCGTGAGCTGGAAGGTGCTTTTAATAAGATCATTGCTTTTGCCAAATTAAATAAAGTAGATCTGACGCTCTCCCTGGCAGAAGAAGCACTGAAGGATGTTATCTATCCCAACAAGCCCAAGGAGATCACTCCATCTCTTATTATTAATGTAGTAGCAGAGCATTTTGGTGTGAAAGCGGAAGATATTACTTCCAAAAAGAGAAATTCCGAGTTTGTACAGCCCCGTCAGGTCGTTATGTATCTGTGCAGAGAGTTGACGGATACTTCCTTCACTAATATAGGTAAGCTTTTGGGTAAAAAGGACCACACGACCATCATCCACGGTGTGAATAAAGTGGCAGCGGAGATTCAGACCAACGAGGAACTTCGTAATAAGATAGATATTATCACGAAAAAGATAAATCCCTCCTGATGTGTATATCTCGGGAACAAGGTGTTTATTGTTGTTGATAACTTATTTTAAGGATTCATGAAGGATAGGATGCGGTGTGAATAAGCTAAGAGTTATTCTTAGGTTATTCTGCCAAATCCACGAAGATTTCCATTCCATTTTTCCTTGAAAAATAGTATAATAAGACTGGTTATGCACATATCAACATCCCTTATTAAGTATACTACGAAATTCTTTTATTATTTTTATATAACGCGTATCCACGCGTACACAAATCAACCAGAAAGGAAGTTATGCACACATGAAATTAGTCTGTTCAAAAGCAAATCTTTTAAACGGCGTACAGATCGTATCCAAAGCTGTTCCAAGTAAGACTACAATGTCTATTCTGGAATGTATTTTAGTAGATACTACTAACGGAGAAATTAAACTTACTGCCAACGATATGGAACTCGGCATTGAGACGACCATCGAGGGACAGATCATAGAAAAAGGTATCATTGCCCTGGATGCCAAGATATTCCTTGAAATTGTGCGTAAACTTCCCGACAGCGATATTACCATTGAAACAGATGCTTCTTTTAAGACCGTTATTACCTGCGAAAAGGCAAAATTCACTATTATTGGTAAATCCGGCGAAGATTTTTCCTATCTTCCCGCAGTGGAGAGAGATGATAGCATTGTGATCAGTCAGTTTACTTTAAAAGAACTGGTAAGACAGACAATTTTCTCTATCTCTGACAATGATAATAACAAATTAATGACCGGTGAACTGTTTGATATTAACGGAGATGAATTCAAGATCGTGTCTCTGGATGGACATCGTATCTCTATCCGTAAGATTCAGATGAAGAATAGTTATGCTCCCAAAAAGGTAGTGGTACCCGGTAAGACCCTGAATGAAGTAAGTAAGATTTTACCCGGAGATGCAGACAGCGATGTTACAATCTCTTTCACTGAAAAGCACATTGTATTTGAATTCGATAAGACCGTTGTGGTATCCCGTCTGATCGAAGGAGAATATTTCAAGATAGACCAGATGCTTTCCAGCGATTATGAGACGAAAGTAAAGGTCAATAAAAAGGAGTTCTTAAGTTGTATCGATCGTGCTACTCTTCTGGTAAAAGAAGGTGACAAGAAGCCTATTATTGTAAATATCACAGACAACGGAATGGAACTTAAAATCAATTCCGCTCTGGGAAGCATGAATGAAGAAATTGATATTCAGAAACAGGGTAAGGATCTTATGATCGGATTCAATCCCAAGTTTTTGATCGATGCTCTGCGTGTTATCGATGATGAGGAGGTAGATTTGTACATGGTAAATCCCAAGGCTCCTTGTTTCATCAAAAATATGGAGGAAAGCTATATTTACCTGATTCTTCCCGTGAACTTTACGACAGTAGCTTAGAAATGAGGTTATAGATATGCATACGATCCGTTTAAAGGATGATTATATAAAGCTTGGTCAGGCATTAAAGGCAGCCGGTGTAGTAGAATCCGGCGTAGATGCAAAATTTGCCGTACAGGACGGTCTGGTAAAAGTAAACGGACAGACTGAGACCCAGAGAGGCAAAAAGCTGGTATCCGGAGATAAAGTGGAATATGATGGCGAGACCATCGTAATAGAGTAAGCAGGTTACTATGATCATCAAATCAATAGAATTGGCAGATTACAGGAATTATGATTCGCTCGTCCTGCAGTTCGACCGTGGAACCAATATTCTGTACGGAGACAATGCGCAGGGCAAGACGAATATCCTGGAAGCAATCTATGTTGCTGCCACCACAAAATCGCATAAAGGAAGCAAGGACAGAGAAATTGTTAATTTTGACAAGGAAGAGGCACATATTAGAACGTATCTCGAAAAAGATGGAAAAGAGATCCGCGTGGACATGCATCTGAGAAAGTCAAAGTCCAAAGGAATTGCTATTGATGGTCAGAAGATCAAGAAGGCTGCAGATCTCCTGGGGCTTTGTAATGTCGTATTTTTCTCACCGGAAGACCTTGGAATTATTAAAAACGGTCCTGCAGAACGAAGAAGATTTGTAGATATGGAATTATGTCAGCTGGACAATTTCTATCTCTATAATCTCAATCATTACAACAAAATCGTCAATCAGCGCAATAAGCTTCTGAAGGATATGTATATGAATCCGGATCTGAAGGAAACTCTGACTATCTGGGATATGCAGCTGGTATCCTACGGAAGTAAGATCATAGAGCGCAGAAAGCTGTTCGTAGAACAGCTCAATGAGATCATTTATGAGATTCATAAAAAGCTGTCCGGTGGCAGGGAAGAGATCCGTATCCAGTATGAGCCGGATGTGGAGCTGGATGAATTTGAAAGAAAATTAAAAAACAGCCAGGATCGTGATATGAGGGCCAAAATGACATCCGTGGGACCCCACAGAGATGACTTTTCCTTCCTGGTAGGTGATGTGGATATACGAAAGTTCGGATCCCAGGGTCAGCAGCGTACTGCTGCTCTCTCTTTAAAATTATCCGAAATTGAATTAGTAAAAAGGATCACGAAAGATACACCGGTCCTGTTACTTGACGATGTATTGTCTGAACTGGACAGTAACCGGCAAAACTATCTGTTGAACAGTATCGGAGATATTCAGACGATCATTACCTGTACCGGTCTGGAAGAATTTGTAAATAACCGGTTTGAAATTAACAGAGTATTCAAGGTATCCGCCGGAACAGTTACCTGTGTAAATGAAAATATGGGTCTGAAATCGGATATAGAAGAATCTCCGTCAGATGAATATAATTTTGGCAGCCTGTAGGGCAGAATGTGAGGAATCATGAGCGAAGAAAATAGGAATAATACCGCGGTAGAACATGAATACGGCGCGGATCAGATTCAGATATTGGAAGGTCTGGAAGCTGTAAGAAAGCGTCCGGGAATGTATATTGGTACCACATCCAGCAGAGGACTGCATCATCTGGTGTATGAGATCGTTGATAATGCGGTAGATGAAGCACTGGCAGGATTCTGCGATACCATTGATGTAACAATCAACGAAGATAATTCTATCACTGTTATCGATAACGGAAGAGGAATTCCTGTAGGTATCAATCACAAGGCAGGTATTCCCGCAGTAGAAGTCGTATTTACGATTCTGCATGCCGGCGGTAAATTCGGCGGTGGGGGATACAAGGTATCCGGTGGTCTGCACGGTGTAGGTGCGTCTGTTGTAAATGCCCTCTCCAACTGGCTGGAAGTAGAAATCTGCCAGGGTGGCAAGGTATATAAGCAGCGTTACGAGAGAGGACATGTGTGTTATGCACTGAAAGAAATCGGCACCTGCCCTATGGAAAAGACAGGTACCAAGGTTACTTTCCTGCCGGATGATACGATTTTTACCGAAACAACGGTCTATGATTTTGATGTACTGAAGAGAAGACTCAGAGAGATGGCATTTCTGACCAAGGGACTGCGCATCATTTTAAGAGATAACCGTACGGAAGAGGAAGCTTCTCTGGAGTCAATGTCTGCGGAATATGAAAATGAGCAGATCAGCGAACTGTTACAGAGAGCACAGGAAGATGCCAAAGATACATCTGCATCTTCAGATGATTCTGTTTCCGATGCTGCGGCAAAAGAATCCGTTAAGGATGACTCTGAGGCGTTTGCAGATGCTTTTGCTACTTCTGAGGAATCTACCAAAGCCCGCACCGGCGGCAAAATCGGGAAGATACATACCATTACTCTGGAAAATGGTAAGAAACAGAAAGTTGTTGAGTTCTACTACGAAGGTGGTATCAAGGAATTTGTTGCTTATCTGAATAAGAGTAAGGAGCCTTTATACGAAAATATTCTGTATTTTGAAGGCGAGAAGAACAATGTGTACGTGGAAGTATCTTTCCAGCACAATGATTCTTATAACGAGAGTGTATTCAGCTTTGTAAATAATATCAATACTCCTGAAGGAGGTACTCATTTACAGGGCTTTAGAAATGCTATTACGAAGACTTTTAATGATTATGCCAGAAGCGCAAAGCTGTTAAAAGACAGTGAACCAAATCTGTCCGGTGAAGATATTCGTGAAGGTCTGACTGCTATTGTCAGTGTTAAGATTGAGGATCCCCAGTTCGAAGGACAGACCAAGCAAAAACTTGGTAACAGTGAGGCAAGAGGTGCAGTTGACAATATTGTCAGTGAGCAACTGACTTATTTCTTAGAGCAGAATCCTCAGATTGCAAAAACAATCTGTGAAAAATCTATTTTGGCACAGCGTGCCAGAGAGGCTGCCAGAAAGGCAAGAGATCTTACCAGAAGAAAGACCGCATTGGATACTATGGCTCTGCCCGGTAAGCTGGCAGACTGTTCTGACAAGGATCCGAAGAACTGTGAAATCTACATCGTAGAGGGAGACTCCGCAGGAGGAAGTGCGAAGACAGCACGTTCCCGTGCAACCCAGGCTATTCTTCCCTTACGTGGTAAGATCCTGAATGTAGAAAAGGCAAGACTGGACAAAATCTATGCAAACGCCGAAATCAAAGCAATGATCACAGCGTTCGGTACCGGTATTCATGAAGATTTCGATATTACCAAGCTTCGTTATAACAAAATCATTCTGATGACCGATGCCGATGTAGACGGTGCACATATCAGTACTCTTCTGCTGACCTTCATCTATCGGTTTATGCCGGAGCTGATCAAGCAGGGACATGTGTTCCTGGCGAAACCGCCTCTGTATAAGCTGGAGAAGAACAAAAAGGTATGGTATGCCTATAGTGACGAAGAACTTGACAGTATCCTGACGGAAGTAGGACGTGATCAAAATAACAAGATCCAGCGTTATAAAGGATTGGGTGAGATGGATGCGGAGCAGCTTTGGGAGACCACCATGGATCCCGAGAGACGTATTCTGCTCAGAGTGAATTACGATGAAGAGACGGAATCCGAACTGGATCTGACCTTTACTACTCTTATGGGCGATAAGGTAGAACCCAGAAGAGAATTCATCGAAGAGAATGCTCAGTTTGTTAAAAATCTTGACATCTAGCAACTATTTTTCAAATCAGAATCTGAATAGTTACGGTATTTAATAATAGAGAGTCGTATTTTACGACAGATTGTGAGGAAACATGAACGACGATATTTTTGATAAGCCTTCGGAGGCTGAGATTGATAAAATCCATGAAGTCGATCTGAAAGAGAAAATGGAAACTTTCTATATCGACTATGCCATGAGTGTTATCGCATCCCGTGCGCTTCCGGATGTGAGGGATGGTCTGAAGCCGGTACAGAGACGTGTACTCTATTCTATGATCGAACTGAACAATGGTCCCGACAAACCGCATCGTAAAAGTGCCCGTATTGTCGGTGATACCATGGGTAAATATCATCCTCATGGTGACAGCTCCATCTACGGTGCATTGGTTAATATGGCACAGGACTGGTCTACCCGTTATCCTCTCGTAGACGGTCACGGTAACTTCGGTTCCATGGATGGTGACGGTGCCGCAGCAATGCGTTATACCGAGGCAAGACTTTCCAAGATTTCCATGGAATTATTGGCAGATATCAGTAAGAATACCGTAGATTTCGTACCGAACTTTGATGATACCGAAAAAGAGCCTGTAGTATTGCCCAGTCGTTATCCGAATCTGCTGGTCAACGGTACTACAGGTATTGCCGTAGGTATGGCTACTAATATTCCGCCTCACAATCTCCGTGAAGTGGTACAGGCTGTCGTAAAAATTATTGATAATCGTGTGGAAGAAGACAGAGATACAACGATCGATGAGATTCTTCCCATTGTAAAAGCTCCCGATTTTCCTACCGGAGGACTTATCCTGGGTACTAGAGGCTGTGAAGAAGCCTATCGTACCGGTCGTGGTAAGATCAGAGTCCGTGCAGTGACCAATATTGAGACACTTCCAAACGGCAAGAGTCAGATCATTGCTACTGAGCTGCCTTATATGGTAAATAAAGCCAATCTGATCATTAAGATTGCTGAGCTGGTAAAATTAAAGAAAATCGATGGTATCACGGATATCCGTGATGAATCCAACCGTGAAGGTGTCCGCGTGGTCATTGAGCTTCGTAAGGATGCCAATGCCAATGTTATTCTGAATCAGCTGTACAAGCATACACAGCTGCAGGATACTTTTGGTGTGATCATGCTGGCGCTGATCAACAATCAGCCTAAGGTCATGAATCTGCTGGATATGCTGACTTATTACCTGAAACATCAGGAAGATGTCGTTACCAGAAGAACCAAATATGATCTGAACAAAGCAGAGGAAAGAGATCATATTTTACAGGGATTGTTAAAAGCTTTGGATTTCATTGATGAAGTCATTACTATCATCCGTGGCAGTCAGAATGCACAGATTGCAAAAGAAAGACTGATGGAAAGATTTGAGCTGTCCGATGTCCAGGCACAGGCAATCGTAGAAATGCGTCTGCGTGCTCTGACAGGTCTGGAAAGAGAGAAGCTGGAGAACGAGCATAAGGATCTGGTCGTAAAAATTGCGGAGTTGAAGGCTATTTTGGCGGATGAAAAACTGTTATTGGGTGTCATCAAGACAGAGATGACTGCGATTGCTGAAAAATATGGTGATGACAGACGCAGTAAGATTGGCTATGATGAACTGGATATCTCTATGGAGGATCTGATTCCGAAGGAGAATACTATCATTGCCATGACCAGTCTTGGTTATATCAAGCGTATGACCGTAGATAATTTTAAAGCACAGAACCGCGGTGGTCGTGGAATCAAAGGAATGCAGACGATTGATGAGGATTATATCGAAGATCTTCTGATGACGACTACACATCATTATCTGAATTTCTTCACCAATATGGGAAGAGTTTATAGGTTGAAGGCATATGAAATCCCAGAAGCCGGTCGTACAGCAAGAGGTACTGCTATTGTGAATCTTCTGCAGCTGGCACCCGGTGAGAAGATCACTGCTATGATTCCGATTCATGAATACAGTGATGATAAGAATCTGTTCATGGTAACTAAGACCGGTATTGTGAAGAAGACCCCTCTGATGGAGTTCTCCAATGTCAGAAAGAATGGACTGACTGCGATTAACTTACGAGAAGAGGATGAGCTGATCGAGGTGAAAATCACTGACAGCAGCAGTGAAATCTTCCTGGTAACCAAACAGGGTATGTGCATCCGCTTCCAGGAGACGGATGTCCGGGCTACGGGCAGAGCTTCCATGGGTGTTATTGGTATGAACTTATCTCCCGGGGATGAGATCATCGGTATGCAGTTACAGACTCAGGGCAGTGACCTGTTGATCGTATCTGAAAATGGAATGGGTAAGCGTACCAATATGGATGAATTTACCGTACAGAAACGTGGCGGTAAAGGCGTAAAATGCTACAAGATCGTTGAAAAAACCGGTGATGTGGTAGGTGCCAAGGCTGTAAATGACGATAACGAAATTATGATGATAACCACAGAAGGAATTATCATACAGCTTCGTGTTCAGGATATCTCCACTTTGAGCAGAATCACATCAGGTGTAAAGCTGATCAATCTGGATGAGGGTGTTAAGGTTGCGCAGATTGCCAAGGTACGTGAGAAGCTTTCCAACGGAGACCATGAATTCGACAATCTTGAGGAAGCCATGGAAGAAGTAGCACAGGAAGCCGTTTCTGAGGATGAGGAGGAAATAGAAGAAAATCTGATTTTCCCCACTGAGGAAAATGAAGACGATGAGTAATTAATTATCAAAATAAAAGAGGCGTGAAAAATGGAATCTTATAGTATTTTCAGAGATCTGGCAATTATTATTATATTTGCCAAAGTATTTGGTATTATTGCAAGAAAATGTAAAGCACCACAGGTGGTAGGTGAGATCATTGCCGGTCTGTTGATCGGACCCAGTGTACTGGGACTGGTACAGCAATCGGATTTTCTGATCCAGATGGCAGAAATCGGTGTTATCCTGCTGATGTTCTCTGCCGGACTGGAGACGAATCTGAAGGACCTGATGAAGACCGGTTTTGTGGCATTTCTGATCGCATGTATGGGTGTATTTGTTCCTTTGGTAGGCGGAACATTATTATACATGGGATTTTACGGAGTGGCACCCTGGGGCTCTGAGAAATTCTATGAAGCTGTATTTATCGGTGTCATTATGACGGCTACTAGTGTAAGTATTACCGTGCAGTCTCTGAAAGAACTGGGAAAACTAAAAGGTAAAGTCGGTACAACAATCATGAGTGCCGCTATTATTGATGATGTCATTGGTATTATTGTACTTACTTTTGTCATCGGATTTAAAAATCCGGATTCCAATCCCGGAAGTGTAGTAATTTCTACTCTTCTGTTCTTCCTGTTCGCAATTGGTGTCGGATTTGTATTGTTCAAAGTATTCCAGTATCTGGATAACAAATATCCGCATACAAGGCGTATTCCTATTTTAGGTCTGGCACTCTGCTTTATTTTTGCTTATGTAGCGGAAGTATTCTTCGGTATTGCGGATATTACCGGTGCTTATGTGGCAGGTATTATTCTGTGCTCTATTCGGGATTCGGAATATATAGCCGAGAAGATGGATATTAACTCTTATATGATCTTCGGACCGATTTTCTTCGCAAGTATCGGACTTAAGACCAGCTTTGATCATCTGAACGGGGAGTTTGTGTTATTTTCTATCGGATTCGTCGTTGTAGCATTACTGTGTAAGATCATCGGCTGTGGTCTGATGGCAAGAATCTGCAAATTCAAGGGACCGGATGCTCTGAAGATCGGTGTCGGTATGATGACCAGAGGTGAGGTTGCCCTGATCGTGGCACAGAAGGGATTGTCTGTTGGAATGATCGGATCCGAGTATTTTACCGCAGTCATTCTGCTGATCATCGTATCCAGTATTTCCACTCCTATCATGCTTAAGATTCTGTATACGAAGCATGCCGAGATTGATTAAAAAATATGGATCACATGGATCAGAAGCGTTTTGAAGAAGCTAAGAGAAAAATAATAGGCGTGGACCGTCAGAGACTGGGAATCGGAACTCTCTCAGAGAAGACGGTTCATGCTATTTTTAAGGATTATTATGAGCCGGATGAGGATCATCAGGAGATTCCCATAGAGAATTATGTGGCGGATATTTATAAGGATGGGGAGATCATCGAGATCCAGACGAGACAGTTCAACCGTATGCGGGGAAAGTTACAGGCGTTTTTACCTTTGTATCCGGTGACAATTGTCTATCCCATTCCTTATGAAAAATGGCTGATCTGGATCGATGAAGACAGCGGTGAACTAAGTAAAAAGCGAAAATCCCCAAAAAAGGGATCCACTTATCAGGCATTTAAGGAACTATATAAGATCAAAATGTTCCTGAAGGATCCGAATATCCGGTTTAAATTTGTATTGGTGAATATGGAAGAATACCGGCTGTTAAACGGTTGGAGTCGTGACAAGAAAAAAGGATCCACGAGATATGACAGGATTCCTACGGATCTGATCGAAGAGGTGGAAATCAGACAGCCGGAGGATTATCTGCAATTTGTACCTTATGAACTGGAAGAACCATTTCACAGTAAGGATTTTGCGAAAGCAGCCCATATTCCTCTCTCACTGGCACAGACGGTATTGAATATATTATTTGAAATGGGGACAATAGAAAGGGTAGGAAAACAGGGAAACAGTTATTTATATCGTGTCATGGATATATAGATATAGAGCTGAAAAAAGAGGATTAGGCCGTATGGCTTAATCCTCTTCGTCTTCCTGATGGGATTTCGGCAGGGAGAAGATAAATTCACTTCCAACGCCGGGAGTACTGATCACATTGATATGCTCATTGTGAGCATTGATAATCTCTTTTACAATGGAAAGACCCAGCCCGGTTCCCTTTTTATCTTTGCCTCGGGATAGGTCGGATTTGTAAAATCTGTCCCAGATCAGCTTCAGATCTTCTTTCGGAATACCGATTCCTGTGTCTTTTACGGAGACAAACAATTTATTTTTCTTCTCCGACGTCTCAATGTGGATCACAGAATCATGGTGACTGAACTTAATGGCGTTGTCCATGAGATTATAGAGTACCTGCTGGATCTTACCCATATCTGCATGGACATACATTTCATTGCCGGTCAGGATCATCTCGATAGCAATGGATTTGTTATGACAGGTGCCCTCAAAGGTACTTGCAGTATTACGGATCACTTGATTGATATCAAAATCTGTTTTATCTAAGAGCATTCCTTTGGTGTTAAGATTATTCAAGGTTAAAAGGCTGTTGGTCAGCTTCGTCAGTCTTTCTGTTTCATTCAATACGATAGTAATGTATTTTTCGTGCATTTCCGGTGGAATCGTGCCGTCCAGCATGGCCTCCAAATATCCCCTTATAGAGGTCAGAGGGGAACGGAAATCGTGGGATACATTGGCTACAAACTTTTTCTGATCATCCTCGGAACGGGCAATTTCGCTTGCCATATAATTCAGACAGGAAGCCAGATAACCGATTTCATCCTCACTATCCACCTGAAATTCATAATGCATATTACCGGCGGCATACTGCTCTGTGGCATGGGTGATCTTCCGCAGAGGAATATATACGATCTCGGTGAAAAAGATCAGAATGATCAGGGATAACAGGAACAGGATTGCCAGGGTGATATAGGAAATATTCAGCAGGCTGTTACAGGATTTCTGAATATCATTCATATCAGTATGGATGACTACATAACCTTTTACCTTGTAGTTGGAGGTAATGGGAGCAAATACAGTAAGTACATCCGAATCAAAATTACCGAAGAAATCACCAACAGTGTAGTAGGAGCCGCTGGTTACGGTCGAATCAAAATTCTCGATGACTACCACATTCTCCACATCTAAGGGACTATTGGTATCCAGTACCAGTCGTCCGGAAGGATTGATGATGCGGATCTCGGAATTCAGGTAGACCGCCAGGGAGTCCAGCTGCATTTTAACGGTCTCCAAAGTTGTTTCACTGGTGTACAATCCGCCGGCATAGGTTCCGGCGATCAGGGTTGCTTCGGAATAGAGGTTTTCCGCCTTTTCCCGGATCAGGTGTTCTTTGGTCATATTGGGAACAAAAGTTGTAACAATAATGAAACCAAATACACCAAAAATAAAATATGCGAGTATAAATTTTAGATAAAGTGTTTTTTTCATAACAAATCCTGCTTTTGGTATAACTTAATTACGCACTTCGAATTTATAGCCGATGCCCCAGATGGTGCTGATCTTCCAGTTGGCATGATCCTTGATCTTCTCACGGAGACGCTTGATATGCACATCAACGGTACGGGTATCACCGATATATTCATAGCCCCAGATCTGATCCAGAAGCTGTTCTCTGGTGAATACATGATTCGGTGAGGATGCTAAAAAGTAGAGAAGCTCCAGTTCTTTCGGCGGCATTTCCACAGTGTGTCCCATATAAATGACGGAATAATTGGTCAGATTAATGGTCAGATCCGCATATTCCACACACTTGTCGTTGGAATTTTCTGTGGGGGTATTAGAGGGCTTATAACGTCTGAGGACTGCTTTGGCGCGGGCCACCAGTTCCTTGGAATCAAAAGGTTTTTCCATATAATCATCCGCACCCAGCTCCAGTCCCAATACTTTGTCGAAGACTTCACCTTTTGCGGAAAGCATGATGATGGGAACAGAGTATTGTGCCCGGACCTCTCTGCACACCTGATAACCATCAATGCCGGGAAGCATCAGATCCAACAGAATCAGATTCGGAGCAAAGGTCTCCATAGCCGGCATCACGGATTCTCCGTCATTGACGATCATGGTATCAAAACATTCCTTCGTCAGATATAGGGAGATCAGTTCCGCAATATTATTATCATCATCTACAATGAGAATTTTCTGTTTACTTACCATGTAGTATAGGCCTCCTGTCAGTTATTATTTAAAAGTAACAATGGTTACACCGGCATCGCCTTCACCGTATTCACCCAACCGGTATTCTTTGACATATTTCAGACGTTTTAAGTGAGACTGTACGGCACTGCGCAGGGCACCGGTGCCTTTTCCGTGCACGACTCTCACACTGGGGAGATGAGCCAGATAAGCGTCATCCAAGTATTTATCCAGTTTTGCAATGGCTTCATCTACCGTACATCCCAGAAGGTTGATCTCGGAGGACACGGAGAAGGACTTGGACATTTTCAACTTGCCGGTGTTGGTACGCTGCAGGGCAGGTGCTGTAATAGTCTCTTCTTTTACCGGTACGAGATCATTAACATTCGTCTGCATTCTCATAATTCCGCATTGTACGAAGAGGTTGCCCCTGGCATCCGGCAGAGTGTTTACGATTCCCTTGAGATTCATAGAAATGATCTTCACGGAATCTCCTTTTTTCAGTTTCTTTGGATCCACTGTCTTCTGATCAGCAGGTTTCTTTTGTGTATTACCAAGAGCCAGCTTTCCGTTCTTCTCATTGATCTTGTCACGGACCTTCTGTCTCTTTTTCTCCAGTTCCTTGATGTCGGCGGAAGCGCCTGCTTTATTGAAATCACGGATGGTTTCGTCGGCTACATCCTTTGCTTCCTGGAGAATGGCTCTTGCCTTCTCATTAGCATCGCGGAGAATTTTGTCTTTAGCCTGGTCGATTTTTTCGTTTTTCTTCTGTAACTGTTCCTGTAAGGTACGGATCCGTTCTTTGTACTCCGCAATCTCCTGCTGTTCTTTTTCAATGGTCACACGGCTCTGTTCCAGATCGGCGATGACATCTTCAAAGCTTTCGTCCTCTTTGCTGATCTGCTCTTTTGCAGCATGGATGATCTCATCGGACAGTCCGAGTTTGGAAGAAATGGCGAAAGCATTACTTTTACCGGGAATACCGATGAGCAGACGGTAGGTGGGGCGAAGGGTCTCCACATCAAATTCACAGCAGGCATTTTCTACAAAATTCGTGGAAAGTGCGTAGATTTTCAGCTCACTATAATGCGTGGTAGCCATGGTGCGGATGCCGCGGTCATGCAGATAATTTAAGATAGCAATTGCCAGAGCGGCACCCTCCGTAGGATCTGTTCCGGCACCGAGTTCATCAAATAAACACAGGGAATCCGCATCTGCGTGCTGCAAAATGTGGACAACTCTGGTCATATGAGAAGAGAATGTGGACAAACTCTGCTCAATACTCTGTTCATCTCCGATATCTGCGTATACTTCCGAAAAAATAGACAGTTCGGAACGATCCAGTGCCGGAATATGCAGTCCCGCCTGCCCCATCAGGGTAAACAGTCCCACCGTCTTCAGAGACACGGTCTTACCACCGGTATTGGGACCGGTGATCACCAACAGGTCAAAATCTTTACCCAGACGGACATCAATGGGAACCGCCTTTTTCTTATCTAATAGTGGATGACGGCCCTTACGGATCTGGATGTAATGCTCAGTGTTGAAAATAGGCTCTGTGGCATTCTGTTCCATGGCAAGTTTTGCCTTGGCAAAGATAAAGTCCAGCGTAGTCATGATCTTCTGATCCGCGGCAAGCTCTGAGGTATGAACAGCAGCCTGGCTGCTCAGATCACCCAGAATAACTTCAATCTCCTCCTGCTCCTGCAGATCCAGTTCTTTTAATTGGTTGTTCAGATTCACGACAGCAGCCGGCTCGATGAAAAAGGTGGAACCGGTGGAGGACTGGTCATGCACCATACCGCTCACCTGGCTCTTATATTCGGCTTTTACGGGGATACAGTAGCGATTATCACGCATGGTAATGACTGCATCCTGCAAAAAGGTACGGTAAGCGCCGTTTACCATGGAAGTCAGCTGGCTATGGATTTTTTCATTGGTGGACAGCTTGGAGCGGCGGATACTTTTTAATTTAGGACTGGCATCATCTGCCATCTCCTCTTCCGATAAAATACAGCGGTTGATCTCATTGGCAAGCTGTGTCATAGGGGTAAGTCCCTCAAAGTAGGCATCCAGGCTGTCATTTGGGAGGTCTTCCCGTTCTTTTTTTCCATAGGTTTTGATCCGGCTGACATTATCCAAAAATGATGCCAGCTTCAACAATTCGGACATGGACAAAGAACTGCCGATTTCCAGAGAACGGATGGAAAAACCTAAGTCTCTGTTACTTCCAAATGAGGTGCTGCCGATACGGAAGAGACGGGCTAAAGCGTCTTTTGTCTCCCGCTGTGCGGTTCTGATAGCAGATAGGTCGGTGGAAGGCACCAGATCGCGGCAAAGCTTTTTACCTGGCTCAGAGTCGGCCTTCTCCGTGAGGAGATCGATGATCTTATTATATTCTAAAGTGGTGAGTACTTTTGTGTTCATGTGGGGCTCCTTAATATTGAAATTCGCAATCCGGACTATCGTCCTTCTTGCTCATGCAGTACAAGCTCGAAAATGCTATGCATTTCCTCGCTGTCGGGCTTTCGCCCTATCAAAATCGGATCTGTCAATTACGCCTGCAAGCAGTCGAATTGACATCTCTCGATTTTGGTACTACTCAATGCTGGTTTACATAATAACACGATTTCTTCGTGCTGAGCACTCTCGAAATCGTTATATCCATTCGCAATCCGGACTATCGTCCTTCTTGCTCATGTCTGTTTGCTCCCCTCATAGAAATCCTGCTTTGCCTGCGAGCAGTCACGCAGGATTTTATGGGTGAGCTTATTATACCATATTTATTGCCTTTTTTGGTACAGTTTTGTATAATTGAGATATTAGAGTCCTAAGAAAAAGCCGGTGTATCTGTAGGCAGCAGAGGAGGCATATTTATGGCGGATTCGCAAGAAAATAAGCAGAAGGAACAAAATGACGTTTCTGAGAAAAATTTTATGATAGAAAAGATCAAGGAACGTCCGGTAAATAAGAAAAAGCTGTTGCGCAGGACTTTGATCACGGTTTCCATGGCGGTGATCTTCGGTCTGGTGGCCTGTTTCACTTTCTTGGTTTTGGAACCGGTGATCAGTAATTGGTTGTACCCGGAAGAGGAACCACAGGTGGTGGTATTCCCCGAAGATCAGGATGAGATGTCTCCGGAGCAGATGCTGGCAGAGAATATGCAGCAGGAGAATCAGAACAGTCAGTCCTCTTCTGTTCCTGGTGAGATTATGGAACAGGAGCAGATCCGGGAACTGTTATCCGGAATCATATTGGATCTGGATAATTACAAACAGATTTACAGTGCTCTTGCCCAGTATGTGGCAGAAATGAACCGTTCCATGGTTACTGTGACAGGAGTGTCATCCGATGTGGACTGGTTCAATAATGTAAATGAGAGCAAGAACCAGTCATCCGGTGTGATCATAGCGCAAAATGGCAAGCAATTACTGATTTTAACCGATTATTCTCCGGTAAAACAAGCAGATGACATTATTGTCACATTTAATGAGGGCACCCAGGCAGATGCATCTTTGAAGGAAAAAGATGAGACTACAGGTCTGGCGGTGATTGCCGTAGAGTTGGATACTCTGAATAAAGATTTTCTGAAGAATGATATTACGATCGCTACTTTTGGATCTTCCAATATCAAAGATATTGCCGGACTTCCGGTGGTGGCTTTGGGGCGTCCCATGGGTACTAACGGCTCACTGGGATATGGCATCATTACTTCTTCCGCCAGTGAGTCGGCGGCATCGGATACCACTTATCGGATTCTGCAGACGAATATTGTAGGTAGTCAGAATGCAGGCGGTGTATTATTCAATCTTCAGGGACAGGTCATTGGTATCATTACCAATGGCAAATCTGCCACAGATATGAAAAATATGGTATGTGCTTACGGTATTACGGAATTGAAGCGTCATATCGAGAAAATGTCAAATGGAGAAAAATTCGCCTATCTGGGTCTCAAGGGTGTGGATGTTACGGAGGAAGCCAACAGCGAACTTGGGGTTCCTTACGGAGCTTATATTAAAGAGGTAGAAATGGACTCTCCTGCCATGCTGGCGGGCATTCAGCAGGGAGATGTCATCACAGGATTCGGTGAGCGCGTGATCGTCAGCTTTGACGAGTATACGAACTCTCTGCTCAGTATGAAACCGGGAGACAATGTAGAACTGACGATTATGCGTCAGTCACAGCAGGAATATAAAGAGATGAAATTCGACATCACATTAACGGTGTTGAAATAGATTGACAGAAAGGTTTGGACAACAATATGAAATTCATTAAAGAGTTAAAAGAAGGCGACAGAGTGTTTGATATTTATCTGTGCAAACATAAACAGGAGGCTGTTACCAAGAACGGCAAACCCTATGAAAGCGTGATTTTACAGGATAAGACCGGAACGATCGACGCCAAGGTATGGGAGCCGAACAATCCGGGCATCGGTGATTATGATGATCTGGATTACATAGAGGTATACGGTGATGTGACGAATTTCCAGGGGCAGCTGCAGATCAGCGTGAAGCGTATCCGTGTCTGCCATGAAGGAGAATATAATCCATCCGATTATCTGCCGGTGAGCTCCAAAGGCATCGACACTATGTACAATGAATTAAAGACTCTGATCGGAAGCATTAAGAACACCTATTTGCACCAGCTATTGCAGGATCTGTTTATTGACGATGCAGATTTCGCAAAGAAATTCTGCAACTCTTCTGCAGCCAAGACGGTACATCACGGTTTTGTAGGCGGACTGTTGGAGCACACTCTAAGCGTTACCAAGCTGTGTGACTACTACTGCTCTGCTTATCCTATTTTACAGAGAGATCTGCTACTGACAGCGGCTATGTGTCATGATATCGGAAAAGTAAAAGAGATTTCTGCATTTCCGGTGAATGATTATACCGATGACGGTCAGTTATTGGGACATATCGTGATGGGCGCACAGATGGTTGGGGAACGAGCCGCTAAGATCGACGGATTCCCTCACAATCTGCTGGCAGAATTACAGCATTGTATTCTGGCGCATCACGGTAAACTGGAATACGGCTCCCCAAAGGTGCCGGCGCTGATCGAGGCAGTGGCTCTGAATTATGCGGATGATACGGATGCCAAGATGGAGACCTTTAAGGAAATTCTGGAAAATAATAGTGAAAACAGTGGCTGGCTGGGTTACAACAGATTGTTTGAATCCAATCTGCGCGCTACCAAAATGGAATAAATAACAGAATAAATACTACAAATTCTATGAACAGACAGGAAAGAGAGGAAACATATGGAAATCAGTGCATGTGTAAAATATGTGGGTGTAAACGATCATCAGGTAGATCTGTTTGAGGGACAGTATAAGGTTCCGAACGGAATGTCTTACAATTCCTATGTGATCCTGGATGACAAAATCGCCGTTATGGACACAGTGGATGGCTTTTTCACCGAAGAATGGCTGAACAATGTGGAACAGGTTCTTGGTGGGAAAATGCCCGATTATCTTGTTATACAGCATATGGAACCGGATCATTCCGCCAGTATTCCGGCTTTTCTGAAAAAATATCCCAAAACCACAGTAGTATCCACAGCTAAGGGATTTCAGTTCATGGAACAGTTTTTCCCGGAGTTTTTCGCCGAACAGGGACTACCCGCGGAACAACGCATTGTTGCGGCGAATGATGGCGTCCTGGAGCTTGGACAGCACAGCCTGCATTTTGTCTATGCACCCATGGTGCATTGGCCGGAGGTTATGATGACTTATGAAGCAACCGAGAAAATACTGTTTGCTGCAGATGGTTTCGGTAAATTCGGTGCTTTGGACGTAGAGGAAGAATGGGCGGACGAGGCACGGCGTTACTATATCGGCATCGTCGGAAAATACGGTCCGCAGGTACAGGCTGTTCTGAAAAAAGCGGCAGGACTGGACATTCAGACCATTTGCTCTCTTCACGGTCCGGTACTTAAGGAGAATCTGGGATTCTATCTGGAAAAATATGATAAGTGGTCTTCTTATCAGCCGGAAGAATCCGGAGTGGTGATTGCCTATGCTTCTGTCTACGGCAATACCAGAAATGCTGCAGAATACCTCGCGGATGTTTTGCAGGAAAAAGGACAGAAAACAGTACTGTATGATCTGGCAAGATGCGATAAGGCAAAAGCTGTTGCCGATGCTTTCCGTTATGACAGACTGGTGCTGGCGGGTATTACTTATAATGGAGACCTTTTCCCCTGCATGCGCAGTTTTATCGAAGGTCTGACCGAGCGTAATTACCAGAATCGTAAGGTGGCAATCATTGAGAACGGCACCTGGGCACCCATGGCAGGCAAACTGATCCTTGGAATGTTTGAAAAAAGCAAGAATCTGACATTTACAGAGACTACAGTTAGCATCAAGTCTGCCATGAATGCGCAGAACAAGGGCGAGATCGGAAAGCTGGCTGAGGAACTTTGCTGAGAAAATTTTACACACGCAAATATGAGCCTGCGTAAGCTATTTTAGAATATGGCACTAAAGTACAAAAAAGTTTGCAGGTTACGGAAAGGCATAAGGATATTTATGGAATTTAAAAAGAACGATCGTGTAACGGTAACCATAGAGGATATGGGAAGTGACGGAGAAGGAATCGGTAAAGTAGACGGTTTTGCCCTCTTTATCAAAGATGCCGTTATCGGCGATCAGGTGGAAGCCAAGATCATAAAAAGTAAAAAACATTACGCTTATGCCAGATTAGAGAAGGTGTTACAGCCTTCTCCTTTTCGTGTGGAACCGGAATGTGCATATCACAGACAGTGCGGCGGCTGTCAGCTGCAGGCACTCTCCTACTCTGAGCAGCTGCATTTCAAGGAACAGAAGATCCGCAATCATCTGATCCGGATCGGTGGGTTCGATGCGGAATACATTGATGAACGCATGCAGTCTATTGTAGGCATGGAGGAACCCTTCCACTATCGTAATAAAGCGCAGTACCCCATAGGAACTGATAGAGACGGTAATGTCATCACCGGTTTCTATGCCGGACGCACCCATACCATTATTGCCAATACGAACTGCGCCCTCGGTGCTTCTGAGAATCAGCAGATCCTAGAAACCATACTCTCCTATATGCATAAAAATAAAGTAACCGCCTATGACGAAGTTACCGGCAAGGGTCTGGTACGTCATGTATTGATCCGGAAAGGCTTCACCAGTGGACAGTTGATGGTATGTCTGGTCATTAATAAGAAAATGACGAAAATGTCATACCCTACTGCCGGAGTACAGAAGAATACGAATGAGTTTTTACCAAATCAGGGAGAATTACTGGCTACACTGGCAGAAATCCAAGGTATGACAAGTGTGTCAGTCAGTATCAATACCGAGAAAACCAATGTGATCATGGGTACCGAAATCCATAACCTCTGGGGTGAGAGTACCATTGAGGATACGATCCACGTAAGAGACATGCAAAAAGAAAATTATCCTTATACAGGGGATGCATTAACCTTCAAGATCTCTCCTCTCTCCTTCTATCAGGTAAATCCCGTACAGACTGAGAAGCTTTACAGCCTGGCACTGGAATATGCGGGGCTGACCGGAAAAGAGACCGTTTGGGATCTCTACTGTGGTATCGGAACCATCTCTCTCTTCCTGGCGGGCAAAGCCAAAAAGGTATGCGGTGTGGAAATCATCCCCCAGGCCATCGACGATGCCAGAGAGAATGCAAAGAGAAATCATATTGAAAATGCTGAATTTTTCGTTGGCAAAGCAGAGGAAGTCCTGCCGGAATTCTACGAAAAGGCAACTGCAGAGGCATCTTCCGATGAAATGCTCCATCCGGATGTCATTGTCGTGGATCCACCCCGAAAAGGCTGTGATGATGCCTGCTTAAACACTATGCTCCGCATGCAGCCCGAACGCATCGTATATGTCAGCTGTGACTCCGCCACCCTTGCCAGAGACCTGAAGATCCTCTGCGATGGTGGATATGAGATCCGGAAGGTCCGAGGCGTGGACCAGTTTGGAATGACGGTGCATGTGGAGACGGTTGTTCTTTTGTCCCAACAAAAGCCGGATGATTACATTAATGTCACGATTGAACTTGATGATATGGATATAACATCTGCAGAGACTAAGGCATCTCACAGGTAAAGAGAAAATGCGGAATTGAGATTGGAAAGAATTATAATTTACCTAAAAATGAAGATAGCAGGCAACCGCAGTGTCCAGAAGATAAAGAGAGTGCAATTGTGGAGGCATTGAAGCATTTTAAGATGAATAGTTAATAAAGAGAGGTGCAGATGCTATGCCAGGTATACTCGTGGTTGAAGATGATGAAAATTTAAATCGTGGAATTACATTTTCACTGAAAAAATCCGGATATGAGGTTTTTTCAGCAGAATCAGTGAAAAAAGCGAAAAGAATTGCAAGTGATAATAATGTGGATGTTACCATTTGTGATGTGAATCTTCCGGATGGGAATGGACTGGAATTTGTAAGGTGGATGAGATGCAATTATAATACATACATTATTTGTCTTACAGCACTAGATCAGGAGATGGATCAGGTCATGGGATATGAAGCAGGGGCAGATGATTATATTACAAAGCCGTTTAGTCTTTCGGTACTTCTTTTGAAAATAGAAGCACATTTCCGCCGCAGACAGGAGAAAACGGATGCCGGAAAGATGATTTCGGGAGATATCGTATTTATCGCAGGAGAAATGAAAGTCCTGATAAAGAGTCGTGAAATCAGTCTGACGAAAACGGAGCTGAAAATGCTGACTTTTTTTCTTCAGAATCCGAAACAGATTCTTTCAAAAACACAAATATTGGAAAATGTGTTTGATCTGGAAGGGGATTTTGTGGATGAAAATACAATCGCTGTTAATGTCAGAAGACTCCGTGAGAAAATCGAAGACAATCCGGCTGCACCGGTCTATATAAAGAATATCAGAGGTCTTGGGTATATATGGAATCAGGAGGTAAGGCAGTGACAAAGAGATATCGCAAGAAGATCACAGTAGCGCTCTCCTTGGTATTGCCTGTCATAGTATTGTTTGCAATATTAAATTGCTTTACCACATATGTGTTTTATGAAGATTATAAATATAAAATGAATCTTATGACAGAGATTGCTGCAAAGGAAGAATTTTCCGGGCTGGATGCTGTTTCGGAATTGCTTAAGGATAAGGATATTGAAACCAACGAACAAGGAAGGCAATTATTGGAGCAATATGGATACTGGGGGAATAAAGGGAATGCATTTTATTCGCAATTCCGGCATCAGGTTATGGTGACCGGTGCTGTAAGCACTGTGATATGCGTGCTTCTTTTGACTTTTTTACTTTATTGGAAGAAAAAAGAAGATGCGTGTCATCAGAAAATTTTAGACCAGTTGGAAGAAATTCTGATCAGATTCCGTGAAAATAAATTTCATGCTTTACTGGAAACGGAAAATCCAGCAGAACTGGAAAAATTGAATGACCAGCTTGAAGCAATCGGACATCATATTCAGTTGCTAAAGGAAGAAGCAAGGGAAGAAAAAGAGAGCACGAAAGAAATGGTTTCTGATATCTCTCACCAGTTAAAGACACCGGTTGCAGCTTTGGATACATGTTTTAGTGTGCTGATGCAGAATGACTTAAGTGCTACAGAACAGGAGGAGTTTCGTATCCGTTGTCGGAGTGCTCTGGATGGACTGGAGACATTATTGCAGTCGCTTCTTGAAATATCCAAGATGGAAACTGGACTGATTCAGATTAATAAGAAAAAACTTCCGCTTATGGATACTGTCATATCTGCTGTGAACCGCACTTATCCAAAAGCGGATGAGAAAGAAATTGAATTCGTTTTTGACTATGCAAAAGAGCTGGAAACATGCACGATTATGCAGGATAAAAGGTGGCTTGGTGAAGCTGTGATTAACGTTTTAGATAATGCAATCAAGTACAGTCCGTGTGGTTCAAAAATATTTATCCGATTACAAAAAAGAAACGATCTTGTAAGAATGGAAATTGAGGATCAGGGAATTGGTATTCCGCAGAATGAGTATCACAAAATTTTTCAACGATTTTACAGAGGAAGTTCCAAGGAGGTCATGGAAAAGAGTGGTACAGGAATCGGACTTTTTCTATCGAGAGAAATTATCGAAAAACACGCAGGTACGATTACGGTAACCTCCGGCAAAAAGAAAAAAGGAAGCACGTTTGTGATTCAATTACCATATGTTGGTTAAATTTTAAGTGAGCAGAAATCTTACAATTCTGTAAGACTTCTGCTCGTTTTTTGAAAGTGAAATGAAAGATTGCCCTGATACAATTTGGATGTAGGATGAAAAGGAGGCAACACATGAGTGTGATATTAGAAACCAAGCAGCTTTGTAAGTTTTATGGCGCAGGTGAGAATCAGGTCAAAGCGGTCAATCAGGTGGACATTCAGATTGAGCAGGGAGAATTTGTAGCAATTGTTGGAAAGTCAGGTTCTGGTAAAAGTACATTACTTCATATGCTTGGAGGGCTAGACACCCCGACAAAAGGCAGTGTTACTTTAGCAGGGAAAGATTTATACAGGATGAAGGAAGATGCCCTTGCTGTTTTCCGCAGAAGAAAAATCGGATTTGTTTTTCAGGCATTTAATCTGGTTTCATCTGTTAATGTCTGGGAAAATATTGTACTGCCACTGGGGATGGATGGAAGAAAAGTGGATGAAGCGTATGTAAATGATATCATTGCAACTCTGGGGATTGAAAACCGGATTTATAATCTGCCAAATCAGTTATCCGGAGGACAGCAGCAGAGAGTAGCAATTGCAAGAGCACTGGTGAATCGTCCGGAAATTATATTTGCAGATGAGCCGACAGGAAATCTTGATTCCAAGACCAGTGATGAGGTAATCGCTCTGCTTAAGATGACAGCAAAAAAATATGGACAGACAATTGTAATGATTACCCATGATGACGAAATTGCACAGGTCGCTGACCGTATTCTGGTGATTGAGGACGGACAGGTGGTGGATTTCAGATGAAAACAATAAGCAGGATTGCATATAGCAATGACAAAGGGAACAGGACAAGAAGTATACTGATTATGATGTCCATATGTCTGACCACGATGCTGCTTGTGATTATCAGTACTGTGGGAAATGGAATGATACGTTTGCAGAAAAGTCAGGCGGCAGGCTCATATGGAAGCAACTACGGCCTGTTTATCGCCGCAGATGGTACGCAATTAAAAGAAGTGGAACGCAGAGCTGAGATATCTGATATCGGCATCATGTGTACGGAGGGCATCCTGAAAGGAAATGAAAATGGCGGCTTTGTCAGTGCGGATGAAACGGTCAGGAAAATGCTTCCCTATAATCAGGAATATGTGTTGAAGGAAGGTACCTATCCGGAAAAGGCGCAGGAAATTGCCGCAGGACGCGCTTTCTTTGATGCAGTGGGATACCATGATGTAAAGGTCGGAGACACCGTAACATTGGAGTACCGTTCCGGCATGCAGTCGGAATACGCACCGGTGGAATTTACTGTCAGCGGGATTTTATATGACCGGGATGAATATACCATCGAGGCTTCCTATGTTGTATTCGGTTCGCAGGATTTTTATAATGAGCGTGTTGCGGAGGGTGACAGGCAATATAATATCTATTTTACCTTGAGCGATTCTGCAAATGTATCTATGAATAATGTTGCGCCTGTTATAAAAGAAATTGCGGATTCCTGCGGCATTGACCAGAAAAACGTGATCATCAATGACCTCTACCTGCAGTGGGTATTGCAGCCGAGCTATGAAATGATTGTGGTTTGTGGAACCCTGATCCTCGGAATCGTGCTGTTTTCCGTTGTGGTCATTTATAATATCTTCCAGGTCGGGATCGCCCAGAAGGTTCAGGAGTACGGAAAAATCAAGGCGCTGGGTGCAACCAGAAAGCAGATGAAGCAGTTGATCTTTCGTGAGGGCATTCTTCTGGCGGTTCCTTCGATACCGCTGGGGCTGCTGTTTGGTTTCCTGATTGCAAAAGTCAGCTTCAACCGGCTGGTGGAGCAGGGAAATCTGGTATCGTCCGGAATCAAGAACCATCAGGTGCCTCTGTTTTCACTGACAATTATGCTCATCTGCATTTTTGTATCGTTTCTTACGGTCGTTTTGGCTCTGCGCAAACCCATGAAAATTGTTTCCCGGATTTCACCCATCGAAGCGACACGGTATCTTGACGGCTCCAAAACACAAAAACAGGGCAGACGAAAAGGCAGAAAAGATGTCACCGTTTTCTCCATGGCAATGGCAAATGTGACAGGCAATCCGAAAAGAACCATTGCTACGATTCTTACCATGGGGCTTTCCTGTGTATTGTTTGTAATTATCTCTAATTATGTTGGGAATATTGACACGGAGCACGAGGCGCGGATTGCAATCAACCATGGACAATTTGAGTTGCAGCTGGATTATTCCCAGAATTATGATGAGGCCTATCCGGAGAATAATCTGGATACGATTCTGACGGATAATCCATTGAATGATTCAATGATTGAAGAAATCAAAAGCATTCCAGGAGTGACAGATGTCATGACGAGAGAGATTGTCTCTGTAAATCTGAACGGAACAAGATTTCCGGCTGCTGTTGTGAGTAAAAATGATTTTGATTTTATGCACCAAGACGGGGATATTGGCTCTATGGACTATGATCAGGCGGTAAAGAATGGTGATATTTTCTTTGGCTGGTCAACGTGGATGGAACAAGATGGATATGCTCCGGGTGAATCCATTGTATTTGACTTTGAGAATGGAAGTGAAACCTATACCTATCAGGGAAAGATTGCAGGATCCTTTGTAAGCGCGGACACTTATCTGGTCATTCCGGAAGGTGTATACCGTTCCATGAATTCGAGGGGAACAGCCTATGGCTATCTGTGGGTGGACTGTGATAAAAAAGATGTTGCATCTGTGGAACAGAGTCTGAATACTTTGATTTCTAATACTTCGCATATAAAAATGGATACCTATCATGCACAGTTACAATATGCAGAATACACAAGCCGTATGATGAAGCTTGGCTGCTATCTGTTCATGGCAATTGTCGGTCTCATTGGGTTTATGAATCTGGCAAACACCATGATCATCAATATCACCACGAAGAAGCAGGAATACGGTGTGCTGCAAGCGGTAGGCATGACCAATAAGCAGTTGAATCTGAGCTTACAAATACAGGGCTTGATTTTTACGGTTGGCACCATCTACGTCGCACTTGCTGCCGGTCTGCCCCTTGGCTATGCACTGTTTTCCTATGCGAAGCATAATGGGATTTTTGGAATGAACGTTTATCACGTTCCTCTTATCCCGATTCTTGTTATGATTCTTCTGGTTGGTATTCTACAAATTGTGCTTTCCTATGTTTTAAGTAGTAATCTGAAAAAGGAAACGCTGGTAGAAAGAATAAGGTATCAGGGATAGCAAGTATTGCTGGGATATCCTCAGTATCATAACAGGAATTAAAAGCACTTGGCTTCAAAAAGTTTTGTACTTTTGACAAAATGCAACCGATTTTTCATCAATTATAATAAATTTGATTAAGCAGCCTGTGTGTAATGAAGCATACAGGCTGCTTGCATTTTATAACTCTAATGAATCTTCTGTATCTACCCACATCTGTAAATTGCCCTCAAGATATAATCTCGCATATTCAAGTGGTTCATCGACTGCAAGTGAATATCCCATCTTCTTATCATTTAATCAATCATTAGTAGCAAAAATTAAGAAGCATTTCAATCAGTCCACCATGTCACTTTTATTTTATGTTATACTGTTTTATATAATTTTTTTGCCATTGTATTTGCCCTTATCAGAGTTCATAAACACTGATGGGACGATATAACACAAGGGAAAAAATAAGGGAAAGCTCATCTGCGACAAATCCAGTGTTTTCAAGGGTTTGCGGAGAATTTCTGTTAATTTTGAAAATTTCTTTGAAAAACTATTGACTCCTACGCAACGTAATAGTTTACGATATGTTTATCGAGAGGAGGAAATGACAATGATGACAGTGAATGAGGTAAGTAAATTAACAGGAGTGAGTATACGCACTCTGCAGTATTATGATACCATTGGCCTCTTAAAACCTATTGAATATACAGAGTCAGGTTATAGGTTGTATGACGATACATCCTTGGAAAGGCTGCAACAAATTTTACTGTTTAAAGAATTGGAATTTCCGCTTAAGGAGATTAAAAAGATAATTGATGCCCCTAACTTTGACAGGAACAAAGCATTAGAGCAGCAGATTGAATTGCTTACTATGAAAAAAGAGCATCTTGAAAATCTTATTAGTTTCGCTCGAGGAATAAAAGGAATAGGAGTGAAATATATGGATTTTAAAGTATTTGATACAACAAAGATTGATGAGTATTCTAAACGAGCAAAAGAACAATGGGGACAAACCTCTGAGTATAAGGAGTTTGAAGAGAAAACAAAGAACTGGACGAAAGACGATGAAGCTACTGTTGCAAATGAGTTTATGCAATTATTTGTTGAATTCGGACAAATGAAAGAAATGGACCCAGAAGATGAACAGGTGCAGTTGCAGGTAAGGAAACTTCAGGATTACATTACAGATCATTTTATACATGTTCTGATAAGATTTTATGCGGTCTTGGAAGAATGTATGTCGGTGGAGGAGAACTTACGGAAAATATTGATGATGTTGGAGGAGTTGGCACAGCAGAGTTTGCAAGTAAAGCTATTGATATATTTTATATGAGCAGAAGATAAAAAGAAAGAAGAAATTGCAGTGATTGATATTACAGAAGAATATTTGAAAGAAAGAATTTATGAAATTCGAGGACAAAGAGTAATCTTAGATGCCGATCTTTCTGAAATATATGGTTATACTACAAAAGCATTTAATCAACAAGAAAAAAATAATATTGAGAAATTTGATGAAGATTTTATGTTTGAACTTACGGATGACGAGGTAGAAAATTTGCGGTCAAATTTTTTGACCGCAAATCTTAACAGTAAGAGCAGATATAATCCTCATGTATTTACAGAGCAAGGATTATATATGCTGATCTTGATCATATGCCGAAGAGATATCGACAATATGAATTGGAACCATGGAAAAGTCGAGGACTACGCGTAGCGCCAGTAGACAATTATCTTGTTCTATATATTCCGGATGATGATACACAAGTGGTTAGTGTTGGCTAGATTATTATAAAAGAGATTATTGACAAACTAGAGTGTGCATGATAGTATTTAAGCATAGACAGTGCAAACGTTTGCATTATTTTTTTGAAACGTAGTGCAAACGTTTGCATAAACAAGAATGACATTAGGAAAATAGGTGAAAATATAATGCCAGCAACAATTAAAGACATTGCAAAAAAAGTAGGAGTAAATCCATCAACAGTATCAAGAGTAATTAATGGAACAGCCAGTATTTCAGAGGAAACGAGGCAGAAAATTAAAGATGCCATGAAAGAACTGGATTATCATCCAAACAGCCTGGCAAGAAGCCTTGTAAATGGGAGTACTTTTACGATAGGGCTGGTAATCGATGCCGGTAACAGTGATGCATTCTCAAATGCTTTTTTTATCCGAAGTGTTTCGGCAATAGAAGCGGTAACGCAGAAGAGAGGGTTTAACCTGTTGATTACCAGCGATTCGGATAAAGAGGATAATAGTGCCGTCAAAAATCTGATTTTAGAGAAAAAGATAGATGGTATTATACTTCCTGTTTCTGCGGCAACAGAGGAACTGATAGATCTACTGCTGGGTAATCATTTTCCGTTTATTGTGTTAGGCGAACCGGATAACGTAAGAGATGGTATTCACTGGATTGATATGGATAATAAACAGGGGGCAGAAGATGCTGTAAATTATCTACACCGGATGGGATATGAAAAGACGATTTTACTTGTTGAAAATCGCATAACAATGTTTGAAAGAAAGAGAATCCAGGGATTTCAGGCAGCGATAGGACTAAATGGGAAAGATGTGGCTGAGAATTTAATTGTTGAATGTGGGGAGGAGAGTAATCAGATCGGTGAAGCGATACAAAGGGCGCTCAACAAGTATCCAGATATTGACAGTATTATATGCACCAATAATGTGGTTGCTTACGAGACTTTGAAGTTTTTAAAAAAGAAAAATATAGCTATTCCCGGATCAATTGGAATCATCACATTTGATAATTATCCATTGGCAGAATATATGGATCCGCCACTTACGGTAGTGGATATTGACACGTATAAGCTTGGAGAAGAAGCTGCCAATACGTTGTTTTCCATTATTCGGAATCCGGGACAGCACAGAAAGGAGGTACTGCTTTCGACGAGAATTATTGAGAGGGAATCTACAATGAAAGGAGAAAAACGGAAGAAGTGAAAAAAGAAGCAATACAGCATTTCAATACGGAAGAGTACATATATCCGGTAAAGAGAAATGAATTAGTATTTAAGATTCGCTGTGCAAAAAAGGATATATCGAAATGTATTTTGGTTTACTGGGACAGAACAAAACCGGAGAACCAAAAGAAACAGGAATTGAAATGCTGCTACAGAGATAGGCTGTTTGATTATTTTCAGGCGAAAATAATATTTCATCAGATTGCACGTTATCAAAAATATTATTTTGAACTGACGGACAGTAGTGGAAATATGATGTATTATACGGCAAATGGATTGCAGCAGGTAATTCCCAAGTCTGGTTTCTTTGAATATTTGTATGTCAATGGGACGGATGTCATTACTTTCCCGGAGTGGGCAAAAGGAGTGATCTATTATCAGATATTTCCAGAGAGATTTTGTAATGGCAATCGTGGAAATGATCCAGAAGGATGTAAACCATGGGGAACTTTGCCTGACAGAGAACATCATATGGGTGGAGACCTGCAGGGAATCATTCAAAGGATTCCTTATCTGAAGGAACTGGGAATAGAGTGCATCTACCTGAATCCTATATTTGAGGCAGACTTTAATCATAAGTATGCAACCACAGATTACTTTAAGATAGATTCCCAGTTTGGAACCGAAGAGACATTCAGAGAACTTGTGGATACGTGTCACAGTTACGGAATCCGGATTGTGTTGGACGGCGTATTTAACCATACGGGAGTACATTTTAAACCATTTCAGGATGTACTGGAAAAACAGGAAAAATCCCGTTATGTAAAATGGTTTCATATCAATCATTATCCGGTGGAACCCAGTCACCATAATTATGAATGTGTGGGAGCGTATAAATGGATGCCAAAACTGGATACCTCCAATCCGGAGGTCAGGGAATTTATCCTAAAAGTAATGTTTTACTGGATTGATCATTATGGAATTGATGGATGGAGACTGGATGTTGCAGATGAAGTAGACCCTTCCGTATGGGTAGAGGCGAGAATACGGATCAAGGAAAAATATCCGGATAAGATTCTGTTGGGTGAGACCTGGGGATATGCCGGAAAGATGTTGCGAGGCAATCAGATGGACTCTGTAATGAATTATGTATTCAGGGATGCTCTCCGAGATTACATAGCAGAAAAGTCAATTTCCGTAACAGAGTTTGACAGTAGACTAAATCATATGCTGGCTTATTACAAGGACGAGACAGATAGTCTTTTGTATAATCTGATCGACAGTCATGATACAGAACGCTTCCTGTATCTGTGCCGGGAGGATAAAACACTTCTGAAACTGGCGGTAGCATTTCAAATACTATTTCCGGGTTCCCCTGCAATTTACTACGGCGATGAGGTTGGAATGACAGGAGACAATGATCCTGATTGCCGAAGGTGTATGGAATGGGGAGAAAATGCGGATAAAGATGTGAAGAACTGGTACCAAAAAATGATACAGTTGCGGAAAAATTATAGTTGCATTCAATCCGGAAGCTTCAGAACTGTTATTGCAGACGAAACAACCGATACTTATGGATTTGTTCGTAAAGATGAGACTGGAAGCTGTTATGTGATTCTGCATAGAGGAACAAAAAACTGTAAAATAGAATGTCCGGTTTTAGAAAGAGGCGTTTTTGCAGAAGTGCTTTCAGGGGAACTGTTACGAGAGGAAGATATCGGAGAAGCGGAATTTTTAAATGAGGACATAACAGAATACAAGGGCAAAATTACGTTGCAAATGGAGCCGTATTCTGTAAAAGTCATAATGAGTTCATCGAACTCGGGCAAAAAACAATAGGAGGATGTTTACAATGATGAAGGTAAAGAAAAACAAAAAATTACTGGCAATTCTACTCACAACCGTAATGAGCCTGGCAGCCTTAACAGGATGTGGAGAATCACCAGTAGAATCTGAAACTGGCTCAGAGAGTCAGGTATCAGCAACAGCAGAGACTCCTGCAGCTACAGAAAGTGCTTCGCAGGAAGAAGTTACCATTAACTTCTGGCATCATTATAGTGCACAGTCGGCAGAGAATGAAACTCTGATGAATGTACTGATTCCGGAATTCGAAAAAGAAAATCCGGGAATCAAGGTAAATGCAGTATCTCATGAATGGGCAGATCTGCATCAGAAGATTCTGATCAGCGCACAGTCAAACACGTTACCGGATGTAGCCAGACTGGATAGCGCATGGGTTCCCGAATTTGAGAAAATGGGAATTCTGACAGCACTGGATGAAGAGATGTCTGACTTTAATGATGTCTCCGGTGGCTTATTGGAAAGTGCTATGAGCACAGCAAAAGTGGATGGTCACTTCTATGGATTAGCACTGAACACCAACACCAAAATTCTCTTTTATAATGTGCAGGCTTTCAAGGATGCAGGTATTGAGGCTCCCAAAACCATGGATGAATTTGTTGATGCTGCTAAGAAATTAGCAGGAACCAATGCAAATGGTCAGCAGGTATGGGGATATGATGAGCCGGCACTGGCAGGTTGGAATCTCTGCCCGTTCATCTGGAGTATGGGTGGATCCATTACCAATGAAGAGGAGACAAAGGCATCCGGTTATATCAACAGCCCGGAGACAGTAAAGGCAATCGAAACGCTTGCGGAACTGTATCAGGCAGGTGCAATCACAGGATGGAATGCAGGTGACATTCCGATGACAGATGGTTTTGGAACCGGTAGATATATGATGCTTCTGGAAGGTCCCTGGAAGGTTGCGGAAATGCAGGGCTCTTATCCTGATTTTGAATATGCAACCACGGAAATGCCTGCCGGAGATGCCGGATCCATATCTGTTCTGGGTGGTGAAGATATTGCTATGTTCAATAGTGCAAATAAAGATGCTGCATGGAAATTCATGAAGTTTATGACCGGTGAATTCGCTGAAGAGGAAATGGCAAAATGCGGACAGATCCCCGTCAACAAAGAAGCACTGGAGAGTGATACAGTAAAAGCAGCAGATTATGCACCGTTCCTGGAAGCCATCAAAACAGCAAAATCCCGTCCTACCGTAGCCTGCTGGTCTGAAATGGACAGCGAATTATCTGTAGCGGTTACGGATGTAATGAACGGAAAGAAAACAGCACAGGAAGCTATGGATAAGCTCGCAGAGCGTTTTGATGAACTTCTTGCAGAATAATATTAATTATAACTTGCCATATGTATAAAGTCAAATAGCAGTCCGGGGCAGTACCGTCAGGTGCTGTCCCAACTGTAAAAGAGGTATTTCTATGAAGACATCACGGAAAAGCAAAATACAGATTGGATTATTACTTTTACCCGGGTTACTTGTATTTGGGATTTTTACGATCTACCCTATTTTGAAATTATTTATTATGAGTTTCTTTGAATGGGATTTTGGCAGTATGCTGAGTCATCGTTTTATTGGATTGGAAAATTACAAGGAAGTATTGGGAGATGAATACTTTCGGACTGTTTTTATAAATTCATTGGTATATACGCTTGTGACTGTGCCGGGACAGATGCTGGCTGGATTTTTAGTTGCACTTTTGCTGAATCAGATTACACGTTTTAAAGTCGGATATCGGGTACTGTATTATTTGCCGGTAATTACGTCATGGGTAGTAGCGTCTCTGATTTTCAAATATGTGTTTAACACAGAGGGATTATTAAATTATTTTCTGATGAATATTGTACATATTACTAGTGCAAATGTGCGATGGCTGGATACCAGATGGGGCGGTATGACAGTAGCAATGTTACTGGGAATATGGAAGGGAATTGGCTGGAATATGGTTGTGTTCCTTGCAGCATTACAGACGGTGCCTACAGATCTCTATGAAGCTGCCGCTATCGACGGAGCCACAGCATGGGATAAAATGTGGAATGTTACGATACCGAGTATCCGGGGAACGATTTTATTTGCGTTAGTAATGCTCACCATTGGCGGATTTAATGTATTTACTTCTATTAAGATGATAACCGGTGGTGAACCCGGGCATCAGACAGATGTTATTCTGACATGGATGTATCATAAGGCATTCAGTACAGGAAAATTCGGCTATGCTGCAGCGTTGTCCTTTATTACAACCGTAGTACTTGCGATACTTGCTGTAATACAGTTTAAACTCATGCAGCAGAAAGATCAATAAGATAGGCAGGTGTGAGTATGAAAAGAAAAACATGGATACAGATATTTCTTCACATTATATTAATTGCCGGATTAATCATTGTTGTGCTTCCTATGGTATATATGATCAGCACATCGCTGAAGCCGAATGGAGCATTGTATGAATACCCCCCTCGATTTTTACCAGCATTAGATGAGGTAACTCTGGAAAATTACAAATACGTATTGGGACAGGGAAAATTCTATCGTAACTTCTTAAACAGTATGTGTGTATCCGTAGCATCCGTGCTGATTGCAGCAGAGATTGCTTCGGCTCTGGGATATGTAATTGCAAGATTTGATTTTCCGGGAAAAAATTTCCTGTTTGGATTTATCGTCTTAACAATGATCGTGCCGGGACTGACACTGATCGTTCCACAGTATGAACTGGCGGTAAAATTACGTGTAATCAACTCTCTTGCAGGACTGGTTCCTTTTTATGCAGCATGGACAATTCCTTATTCCACATTTATGATAAAGGGTTTTGTGGAAGGGATTCCCAGAGAATTGGATGAAGCAACTTATATGGATGGTGGAAGTGTTTTTACGGTTTTCGGAAGGATCATAATTCCCCTTGCAAAACCCGGAATCGCTTCGGTATCTATTTTTAATTTTTTGACTGCATGGGAGGAATTTCCTTGGGCGAATACGGTTTTAAATGATAATTTGAAACGGACAATGCCGATTGCAATCTCCGGATTTTTTGGAGAACATCAATTTACGCAGTGGGGCTATGTCTTCGCATTGTCAGTATTTAGTCTTTTACCCATACTTATTGTGTTTATCTGCTGCCAGAAATTCTTTGTGGCAGGCCTGACAAGTGGCAGTGTAAAAGGCTGATACCATATATTACCTTTCCTTTGCGGTGTTTACAGTTGCTGGTAAACACCGCATATGACGATTTATCCGAACGAATAGAAAGAGCTTATGAAAAGATTTATGAATTGAAGGTTGAATAAGGGACAGAAGTTTGAAGCAGATGTAGCCTACATAGACATTTATCAACAGGCAACAAAATCTATTTATGTGGTGGATGATTATATGAATACCAAGACATTACAACTTTTGTCGCAAAAACAATCCGGTGTTGAGGTAATTCTTTTTACAGAGAATGGTCATGGGAAAAAAGGTTTTCTTACAAGTGCTGTGGTTAAGGACTTTATAAATCAATATCCAACACTTAGAATCAAACCTAATCCGGATTGCCATGATAGATGGATCATTCTTGATTATGGGTTACCTGCAGAATCCGTATATCATTGTGGTGCTTCCAGTAAAGACGCGGGTAAAAAGTTATGTGCAATAAATAAAGTGGATTCTGTTCAAATGATTCATCCTGTAATAGATAGGTTGCTTTTATTGCCGGATAAACAGATATAACCTGTAGCTATAATTTTTTAACTTTATCGCCCTCAAACATGCTATACCCTGTAGGATTTTTACGAAATTCCGATGGAGAAATCCCAAGGCATTTTGGTGATAGTAATAAGGCATCCCAGAAATAACCTGATCCCTTCGAGGATGGTCATATTCCCTGGATGACATTATGCGTAGTCCGGGTAATGAGGTCTATGCACTCAGATCCAGATTTCGTCCAATCACTGCGGCAGCATCGGCGGATTTTTTGTTCTGCTGATAAGGATTGCTCTCGTCACTGTAGCTGATCTTGGTCGTGGTGGTACCGCCGGCGGTGTAGACAGTGCCGCATTCGGGACATACCGCGGTCCGCAGGGATACTGTGGCGGAGAGAACTTTACCGTTGTTCTGTGCAGCTTTGTTGTAGGCATTGGTTACATGCTCCTGCTCATGGGCGCGCACCCTGGAAGCGGAAGCCTGCGGAGATATATGGGATGCAGATTTGAAAGAGACCATCTCATCGGAACCGTCCTGATATTTGCGGTTCTTGCAGGTCTCACATTCTGCGGGAGAAGATTTCCTGCCGGGCTTTTCCACATCGGATTTTCCGGGATTTACTACCATACCCTTCTCTTCGGGCCGTGCGGAAGATACCGCACCGGTAGAATAACCGTATCCGTAATTGCCGGTCAGACTATAATTACCGATTCCGTAAATACCTGCCATGGAACTTCTCCTTTCTGCATAATGCTTTGATTCATTACGTATATGTCTTCTATTGCCCTCATTGTAGCACCTGTATCTGGTGAGAGCAAGTTAAGATTGCCGAAAAATCCGCTCTACTTCGGAAATTACCGAAGTCGTTCCCAAGATTACGATGGGATCCGGACAAGAACTTGTCAGAGTCAGTGCCTGTTTCACGGAGTCTGTCCATATCGTGCCAATACCCTCTTCTGCCAATGACTCCTGCTGTTTTGGGGAAAAATGATAATGCGGATTCCCAGACCTGGTGAGAATGATGCGGGCAGCTACATCTTTCATGGACCGGACCACACCGGCATAATCCTTATCCTCCGGAATCCCCACGATAACAGTACAATTCGAAATCCCCAGATGCCGCAGAACTTCTTTTACATTTTCACAACTGGCGGAATGGATGCAGGCATCCAGTAGGACAAACGGATCCGAACTTAGAATCTCCATCCGCCCCGGATGATGGATCGCAGACAGCTGACGGCGAATTTGATTGCACATTGTATCTGAAAATATATCCGGAGTATCGGATTTTCGGCAAAGATCCGCCATGACATCCATACATACAGCAAGTGCAAGTGCACAGTTTTTTGCCTGATGTTCTCCCAATAACGGAATCTGTAAATCCGGATAAATGTTATCTCCAATCACCACATCAAATAGCATGCCGGAATAGGTATAGCGGATATTTTCTGCCTGAAAATCCCGACCGTATATTTTATAGGGAACCTGCATAGCCTCGGCGCGGCGAACCAGAACCTCCAGTACTTCCGGTTCCTGTTCGGCAAAATACACGCACTTCTGCTCTCCGGTGATGACGTGGGATTTATCCTCTGCAATGGCAGCTAACGTATCTCCCAGCTCTCTTGTATGCTCTAAGAAAATCCGGTTGATCACGGCATAGTCGTGACGAATGTTGTTCACATCATCATATTTTGCACCCTTTCCGCATTCAAATACATTGAAATCCGTATGCTTTTCCGAAAAATAAGTCAGTGCCAGGTCCGCCTGAATGCCCATGGGGCTGATACATACCGACTCCGGCAGATCGGAGGCAATGTCCAGAATCTCCGGCTGGATCTGTGCCATCAGACGGCAAAAGCTGACTTCACTGATCATGGTATCATTGACGCGGAAGCGCTCTCTGAAATCCGTAATATGAGGACTGGTCATCAGTCCTACGGTATAATTTGTCTGCAGGATCCGGGAAATCATATTGGCAACGGAGCCCTTTCCTTTGCTTCCGGTGACGACGACACAGGGAGCAATCGATTTCTGCCGGAGCAGAGATCTCGTCAGCTCAGGATGTCTTTTTCCGGCATCCTGAGCGGCATAGTCCTGATGTGTGGCAGCCCGCAGATAGGAAGCATAGACGAAGTCTTCCGCCTCTTTCTGCGTAGTGAATTTATGAAATTCCAGTGGTGTTCCGGAAACATTATTCATAAAAATAAGCATACCTTTCCGTAACCTGCAATTTTATTGATACGGTAGTATCGTATATTTTCGTACACTGTGCAGGTACAAATATGAGATGAGTTCCTTATGCAAAGCCTGATCGTATTGTTTCCATAACTTTTGCTGCAACATTAATACCGGAGGCTTTTTCAATGCCTTCCAGTCCCGGCATAACATTGATTTCGCAAAAATAAGGTTTTTCTCTGCCAAAAAGCAGATCAATTCCCAGAAAATCCAGTCCGGTCTGTTCGTAAATATCTGCGGCTATGGTACGGATGCCGGGTGTGACAGGGTAAGGCTCTACCGAAGCTCCCAGAGCTACATTTGCACGGAAATCCCCCTGGGATCTGCGCTGCATACAGGCAACGGCTTCTCCGCGGATGCTGTAAAATCGCAGATCTCTGCCGTAGCTTTCCGAGATAAATTCTTCGAAGAGCCATTCCTTAGATGAAGGGTAGTTAAGAGAGAGTTCCTCATAAGAAGCTTTATCCCGGATGCAGACGATTTCCTCGCCCATGGAGCTTTCCAGTCCTTTACCGACAAAAGGAAGCCCCAATTGTTCTACAATAGAAGAAAAAGGCAACAGTGAAGTTCCCAGAAGATATTTCGGGATCAGAAAGGCTTCGGAATGAAGCCTTCGTACCTGTTCAAATTTATTAATATAGATGTTATAAGCAGTTAAAGGATTATAGCTTCGGGTGGCAAGTGCATTTATAGCATCCTTTTCCCGTCCCCATTTATAGCGGTTGATGACAAAATCCACGGGTTCCAGTATTTTACCATGATTTATAACACCATGCGGAGAGACCATAGTATCGTGGATCCCTACAATCTGCAGATCCATATCCAGGGCAGAAGCTTCCTGTACCAGACGATTGCAGGTATAAGCGTTGGTCATAGCATTATATTTTTCTATGATATATCCTCTGATAGGCATAAGGCACCTCGTAATTTCAGTATTCTCATGGTTAACATAGCAAAATGTAATCAAAATAGCAAGAAATATAGTTCTTCTATTGAAAAAGGAGCAATATCCTGCGTATAATAAGAGACATAAAAGCCTAAAGTACTACCACAGAATATATTAAGTAGAAACAAAAGAGGAGACATACAATGAAATTACTCGAAGAGCGCATTCGCAAAGACGGTACAGTAAAAGCAGGGAATGTATTAAAAGTAGATTCTTTTCTGAATCATCAGATGGACATTGATCTGTTCAATGAAATGGGAAAAGAGTGGGCGCGTCTGTTCGCAGACCGTAAGATTACGAAGATCCTGACTGTGGAGGCTTCCGGTATCGGCATCGCCTGTGTGGCAGCCCAGCATTTTCATGTACCGGTGGTATTTGCAAAAAAGTCCCAGTCCGTAAATATTGACGGTGAAGTATATTCCACCAAGATCGAATCCTTTACGCATAAGAGAGTATATGACGTGATCGTCTCCAAAAAATTCCTGCATCCGGAAGATCATATTCTGATCATTGATGATTTCCTGGCCAACGGATGCGCACTGGAGGGTTTGATCGACATTGTCAATAAAGCGGGAGCTTCTGTAGAGGGTGTCGGCATTGCCGTTGAGAAGGGATTCCAGAAGGGCGGCGACCTGATCCGTTCCAAGGGTATCCGTGTAGAGTCGCTCGCTATTGTGGAAAGTATGGATGACAAAACAGGAGAGATCACATTTCGATCTTAAGAGTTAGATAAGTTAGATAACTATTCAGAACCACATTCGCAAACGAGTTAATAAAAATTTAATACTTCTCTTGACAAGAAGTCAGACAAATGCTTATACTGACTAATGTTGAGAGAGTACAATAAAGGGGTTGTATGAAGGTGTCATACACCCTTTTTGCGTTGACTCACCGGTTTATCTGCAGATCTGTGCCCGCGCTGCTACATGGATCTGTAATGAAGCAGCAGCGCAGAAAGAGGAGAATTATGAAAAAGAAAGTCGTAAGTTTACTCGCAGCTATGGCTCTCGCAGTTACTGCTCTGGCAGGATGCGGATCCAATAACGCAGCAACCACCGGCACAGATGCGGCGACTGTTACAGCTACTACCGAGGCAGCAGCTACTACGGAAGCAGCTGGCGAAGCTGTCAGTGGTGTAAAGGCAGGTTTTATTTTCCTGCATGATGAGAACTCTACTTATGATCTGAACTTCCTGAACGGAGCAAAGGCAGCTTGTGAGAAGCTTGGCATTGAGTACATGACCAAGACCAACATTCCTGAAGGACAGGAAGCTTATGAAGCAGCTTGTGAGCTTGCTGATGCAGGTTGCAATTTCATTTTCGCAGACAGCTTTGGACATGAGGACTACATCATCGAGGCTGCTAAGGAGTATCCCAATGTTCAGTTCAGCCATGCAACCGGAACCAAGGCTCATACTGAGGGTCTGGACAACTTCCACAATGCATTTGCTTCCATTTATGATGGCCGTTACCTTGCAGGTATCGTTGCAGGCATGAAGCTGAATGAGATGATCGCTAACGGTGATATTACCGAAGATCAGGCTAAGATGGGTTATGTAGGTGCTTATACATATGCAGAAGTTATGTCCGGTTATACATCCTTCTTCCTGGGCGCTCGTTCCGTATGCCCCAGCGCTACCATGGATGTAACCTTTACCGGTTCCTGGTACGATGAGACCGCTGAGAAGGAAGCAGCTAACAAGCTGATCGAGGGCGGATGTGTACTGATCAGCCAGCATGCAGACTCCATGGGTGCTCCTACTGCATGTGAGACCGCAGGTGTTCCCAACGTATCTTACAACGGAAGCACTGAGGCAGCCTGCCCCAATACCTTCCTGGTATCTTCCAGAGTTAACTGGGAGCCTTACTTTGAGTATGCTATTAAATGTGTAGCAGACGGTACTCCTATCGATACCGATTGGTGTGGTACTCTGGAGACCGGTTCTGTGGAGCTGAGCGATCTCGGTGCTGCTGTTGCAGACGGTACTGCAGAAGCAGTAGAAGCTGCAAAGGCTGATCTGATCGCAGGCAAGGCTCATGTATATGATATCACCACCTTTACTGTAGAAGGCAAGACCCTGGACAGCTATGAAGCTGATATCGATACCGATCCTGATTATACTCCCGACCATGAGGTAGTAAGTGACGGATACTTCCATGAGTCCGATGTTGCATTCCGTTCCGCTCCTTACTTCAATGTAAGAATTGATGGAATCAACCTGTTGGATGAGCAGTATTAATTGACTTATTGAAATAGCCCGGACGGCGCAGCGTTTATCGCCGCGCCGCCCTTTTTCTACCTTATGGATCTTTTGTTTGTTGTGGATGGATGAGGTAGAAAAGGGGCGGCCAGTGTGCTTATGCCAGGTATTAGAAGACCTGAAAATTGCAGGTCGTGGATAAATTGGAAAGGTGACTAGGATGGAAAAAGAGACAAAAGTAGCTGCGGTTTCAATGAAAAACATTACCAAGACTTTTGGATCCGTGATTGCCAATGATAAGGTAAATCTGGATATCTATAAGGGTGAGATATTATCACTGCTTGGGGAAAACGGCAGCGGTAAGACGACACTGATGAATATGCTCTCCGGTATTTATTTTCCGGATGAGGGACAGATATTTATTAACGGTAAGGAAGAGGTCATCAAATCCCCCAAGGATGCGTTACGACTGGGAATCGGTATGGTGCATCAGCATTTTAAGCTGATTGATGTACTTTCCGCTACCGAGAATATCATTCTGGGTCTGGAAGGCAGGCTTAATATCAAGGAGGCATCCCGTAAAATAGAGGAGATCTGTGACAAATACGGTTTTGAAGTAGATCCGAAGCAGAAAATCTATGATATGACAGTATCCCAGAAGCAGACCGTAGAGATTGTAAAGGTGCTGTATCGAGGTGCGGATATCCTGATCCTGGATGAACCTACCGCTGTACTGACACCGCAGGAGACAGAGAAGCTCTTTAACGTTCTCCGGAAAATGAGAGATGACGGTAAAGCCATTGTTATCATTACCCATAAAATGCATGAAGTGGAATCTTTGTCCGACAGGGTGGCTGTGCTTCGTAACGGTCAGTATATTGGAAGCATGCTGACAAAGGATACCACCGTTACGGAAATGACCAATATGATGGTGGGACATGCGGTTACTTTGAATATTGTCAGACCGGAACCTGTGAATCCGAAGCCCCGTATCGAAGTACAGGGACTGACCGTACGTAACGAAGAAGGTATCGTTAAGCTGAAGGATGTCTCCTTTACCGCCAATAGTGGTGAGATCCTGGGAATCGCCGGTATCTCCGGCTGTGGACAGAAAGAGCTTTTGGAAGCCATTGCAGGTCTGCAGGTAACAGAAGCCGGCACAATCAGCTATGTGGAAGATGATGGAAGTAAGGAAATGCTGATCGGCAAGGATCCGTTGAAGATCGCAGAGATGGGTGTATCGCTTTCTTTTGTACCGGAGGATCGTCTCGGAATGGGTCTGGTAGGCAATATGGATCTGACCGATAATATGATGTTACGTTCCTTCCGACAAGGACATACACCGTTTACGAACCGAAAGCCTTCCAAACAGCTTGCAACTGATGTGGTAGAAAATCTGGAGGTTGTAACCCCGGGTATCACCACTCCGGTACGCAGATTGTCCGGTGGTAATGTACAGAAGGTTCTCGTTGGAAGAGAGATTGCGTCTGCACCTACCGTATTGTTGACGGCTTATGTGGTACGTGGACTGGATATTAATTCTTCGTATACTATATATGACCTGATCAATGAACAGAAGAAAAAGGGCGTTGCCGTGATTTTCGTAGGTGAGGATCTGGATGTGCTGATGGAGCTGTCCGACCGTATCATGGTATTGTGCGGCGGAGAAGTGAGCGGTATTCTGGATGCGAGAAAGACAGACAAAAATGAGGTCGGTATGCTGATGACCAGAGTAGGAGGCAAAGAACATGAAGGAAAAGAATAAAGAGCCTTTGTTTCATATCGTAAAAAGAGATGCGCTTCCCTGGTATAAATCTCTGGGTATTCGATTTTTGGCAATCCTGCTGGCACTGATCCTGTGCGGTATCATTACGACGATCACCACGGGAATCAATCCTTTACAGGTATATCAGTCCATCGTTCTGGGTGCTTTCGGATCCGTCCGCAAGACCTGGGTCACTTTTCAGAATATAGCGATCCTGCTTTTGATCGCATTGGCATTGACTCCGGCATTTAAGATGAAATTCTGGAATATCGGCGGTGAGGGACAGGTGCTGATCGGCGGGCTGGCAGCAGCAGCCTGTATGATCTGTTTGGGAGATAAGCTTCCGAACGCAGTTGTGATCCTGTGCATGATCGTGGCAAGTCTGGCAGCAGGAGCCATCTGGGGCTTCATTCCCGCATTTTTCAAGGCGAAATGGAATACCAATGAGACGCTGTCTACGCTGATGATGAACTACATAGCTACTCAGTTGGTGGCATTTTATACGATAGTATGGGAGGTTCCCAAGGGATCCGGTAAGATCGGTATCATCAACCAGAACACCAATGTGGGCTGGCTGCCGCAGATCTTCGGTTCCAAATATCTGTTAAGTATTGTAGTGGCAGTAGTGATCACAATTTTCATGTATGTATATCTTAATTACAGCAAGCAGGGATATGAGATCTCTGTTGTGGGTGAGAGTGAAAATACTGCGAAATATGTGGGTATCAAGGTTGAAAAAGTCATTATCCGTACCATGCTGTTATCCGGTGCACTGTGTGGATTGGTAGGTCTGCTTCTGGTAGGAGGCATCAATCATACTGTGACTACCACGATTGCAGGTGGACAGGGATTTACCGCTGTACTGGTATCCTGGATGTCCAAGTTCAATCCTCTGACCATGGTATTCTCCAGCTTCCTGATCATATTCATGGATCGTGGAGCCAGTGAGATCTCTACCAATTTCGGACTGAATCATTCTTACTCCGATATTCTGACAGGTATTATCCTGTTCTTTATCATCGGCTGTGAGTTCTTCATTACCTATCGCCTGCAGTTCCGTAAAAAGGCAGAAAAGGAGGAACAGTAATCATGTGGTCATTTTTACTTGCATTTATTCCGAGAGCAATCGTACAGGGAATTCCTCTGTTATACGGAAGCACCGGTGAGATCATCACGGAGAAATCCGGTAACCTGAATCTGGGAATCCCCGGCGTTATGTATGTGGGAGGTATCTGTGGTGTCATCGGATCTTTCTTCTATGAGAGATCCGCAGGAGACGCGGCGAACATGAATGGGTTTCTTGCCATTGCGATTCCGATGCTCTGCTGCCTGTTAGGATCCCTGTTGATGGGATTGCTGTACTGCTTCCTGACTGTCACCCTGCGGGCGAACCAGAACGTGACGGGTCTGGCAATGACCACCTTCGGTGTCGGCTTCGGTAACTTCTTTGGCGGATCTCTGATCAAGCTGGTGAACAGTGATGTACCTTCCATTGCACTGTCTGCTACCAGCAGTTATTTCAGTAAGTCACTTCCTTTTGCGGGAAAACTCGGCTGGTTCGGCAAGCTGTTTTTATCCTATGGATTTCTGGCTTATCTGGCAGTGATCATTGCGTTTGCGGCATCGTATGTTCTGAGTCATACCAGAACCGGACTGCACTTAAGAGCAGTCGGTGAGGGTCCCAATACCGCAGATGCAGCCGGTATCAACGTATCCCGGTACAAATACATCGCTACCTGCGTGGGATGTATGATCGCAGGTCTGGGCGGACTGTACTATGTAATGGATTATGCCTGCGGTGTCTGGTCCAACGATGCGTTCGGTGACAGAGGCTGGCTTGCCATTGCACTGGTCATCTTCACTATCTGGAGACCGAATATCAGTGTATTTGCTTCTTTCCTGTTCGGTGGTCTGTATATTCTGTATCTGTATCTGCCCACCGGTATCGAGCATATGGAGTATCAGGAGCTGTATAAGATGATCCCTTATGTTGTGACCTTACTGGTACTGGTCATCACCAGTATGCGGAGCAAGAGAGAGAATCAGCCCCCTGCAAGTCTGGGACTGGCGTACTTCAGAGAAGAAAGATAATAATTTTATAGAAAAACGATTAAAAACGGCGTTTTCCGGAAATTTCCGGAGAATGCTGTTTTTTAGTGCACATTTTGGAAAAAACTCACAGAAACTTTAGGAAAACTTTTGATTTTATTTCGGATGGAATTTACCTGTGTCTGTTATGCTGAGATCAATTCAGAGAAAATAAACGGAAGGGAGAAAAAAGATGAAAGTATTGATCACAACAGACTGGTACAAGCCGGCCATCAACGGAGTTGTTACTTCGGTATGCAATCTGCGGGAGGAATTACAGCAAAGAGGACATGAAGTGAAGATCCTGACCTTGTCCCGTACAGCTCGTTCCTACGAAGAAGAGGGTGTGATCTATATGGGTTCCGTGAATGCCGGATATATTTATCCGGGAGCAAGACTTCGGGTGTCCCCGGGACGCGAACTGTATCGCGGGATTATAGAGTGGAATCCGGATATTGTACATTCCCAGTGTGAACTTTCTACCTTTTTCATGGCAAAAAAGATCGCAGAGGAATGTAAGATCCCTCTGGTGCATACTTACCATACTGTATACGAAGATTATACCCACTATTTTTCCCCTTACAAGAAATGGGGCAGGGATATGGTACAGTTCCTGACGCGACAGATCTCCGAGAAGGTGGACAGTATGATCGCTCCCAGCACAAAAATAGAGACATTACTAAAAGACTATGGCATTCATTGTCCGGTATCAGTGATCCCATCGGGGATTGATCTGAGTAAATATGACGCGCAGACCCGGACGGATTCCCGGGAGAGAATCCGAAGAAAATATAAAATGGACCGGAAGACCACAGTGCTTTTATATGTAGGTCGTCTGGCGAAAGAGAAGAATGTGGAAGAATTGCTGGAGTACCAGCAGAAAGTTCAGGAGAGCGGCACAATGCTGATGATTGTAGGCGGCGGTCCTTATTTGGAGACTTTACGGAAAAAGGCAGCAGAACTGGGTGTGACGGAAAGCGTTATTTTTACCGGAATGGTATCACCCGCTGAAGTAGCGTCTTATTATCCGGCAGGAGATCTATTCGTCAGCGCTTCCACCAGTGAGACCCAGGGGCTTACCTATGCGGAAGCACTGGCAGCAGGATTACCGTTATTATGCAGAAGGGATCAATGCCTGCGGGCGGTTGTGGAAGAGGACAAAAACGGCTGGCAGTACCGGACCGAGGAGGAATTCTTGAAAGACCTGAAGAACTGGAAGGAGAAAGAAGACGATGAACACAGAGGAATGTGCAGTTATGCAAAACAGTCCGCAGAAATATTTTCCAAAAAAAGATTTGCGGGAAGTATGGAGCAACTATACCAGCGACAGATCGAAGAAAAACAGGCCGAAAGAGAAAAACACCTGGCAAAGAGCCGTCAATATTGCATCCTGGGTTAGTCTGATCCTCTGTGGAATACTGGCAGTCTGGGGCTATCAGAGCGGCATTTTCCAATCGGTGGAGACCATGCAGCAATTTGTGAACCGCTTCGGAATGATCGGTGCACTGATCTTCGTGTTGATCCAGATCGTTCAGGTGGTGTTTCCCATCATACCGGGTGGCATCAGCTGTCTGGCAGGAGTGCTGCTCTTTGGAGCGGTGCCGGGATTTTTCTATAATTATATAGGAATCTGTGTAGGTTCCTGTATTGCTTTTGGAATAGCAAGAAGTCTGGGAAGACCGGTGCTGTACAAGATGTTTCCCGGAAAAATGATTGAAAAATACCTGACATGGACGGAGCTGAAGGGGAGATTTTTGAAATTATTTGCACTGGCAATCTTCCTGCCGGTGGCACCGGATGATTTTCTCTGTTATCTCGCCGGAACGACGAATATGACATGGAAACAGTTTGTGACAGTCATCTTTCTGGGGAAACCTTTCTCCATTGCGCTGTATAGTCTGGGACTGACGACACTGTTCCAGGTGATTTTCCACCTGGTATAGGAGAGTATACTTATGAAAATTTATATATATAAAGGCGGACTTTCACTGGTGGCAAAAAGCGGTGTCGGCAGCGCCATCCGCCATCAGGAGAAGATGCTGCGAGCAGCAAAAGTGACCGTGACGGACGTCTGGAAAGAGGCGGATATCGTACAGATCAATACCGTATTGCCTGATTCGCCACTGGTGGCACGGCGGGCAAGACGGCAGGGGAAAAAGGTCGTCTATTATGGGCATTCCACCATGGAAGATTTTAAGAATTCTTTTATCGGTTCCAATCTGGCGGCTCCTTTATTCAAAAAATGGATCCGCCATTGTTATAGACAGGGAGATGTGGTTATCACACCAACGGAATATTCCCGGGAATTGTTAATGAAATATGATCTGCATCGGGAGATTTACGCACTGACCAATGGTGTGGACACTGAATTTTTCCACAAAACAGAGCAGGCAGGTGGACGATTCCGGAAATTTTTTCATCTTCCTGTGGATAAAAAGGTCGTGATATCCGCCGGGCATCTGATTCACAGAAAAGGAATCGAGGATTTTCTGGAAATGGCAAAAAGGATGCCAGACATTATTTTTCTATGGTTTGGGGGCGGGAACAATGCATTGATTCCGGCAGAGATCAAAAAGGCTGTGGCAGAGAAGCCGGAAAATGTGATCTTTGCCGGTTTCCAACCGTCCGGGAACCTGCGGGATGCGTACTGTGGTGCGGATGCATTTGCTTTTTTCAGTTATGAAGAGACGGAAGGAATCGTGGTATTGGAGGCATTATCCTGTGAGATTCCTGTGATCGTGAGAGACATTCCGGTGTATGAAGGGTGGCTTACCGACGGCGAGCAGGTGCGCAAAGCCAGTAATCTGGATTCCTACGAGCAGGCAGTCCGAGACATCTTGTATGAAGAACCGCGGGAAAAAGTAAGACGCAGAATCCGGGCAGGCAGGGCACTGGCGGAGGAACACAGCATGCGGGCGACAGGTGAGAAACTGTATCAGATAGAGCAGAAGCTTTTGTAGACATCCCTCTTGCAAATTCAGAGTCTTTATCATAAAATGAGAGTACCTTACAAAGGAGGTGCTTACGATGAACCTTGTAATTACTATCAGTCGAAGATTCGGAACAGGAGCCAGTCTGATCGCACAGGAGCTGTCTGAGAAGCTGGAGGTGCCGGTATATGATAAGGCGTACATAGAGCATGAACTGGATGGTGACAGTTATGCTACGGAAGCGGAGGTTATTAAGGAATTGGCGGAACATCCCTGTATTATTCTGGGACGTTGTGCATCCGAGATCCTGAAGGATCAGCCGAATGTATTTAACGTGTATGTGTGCGCGGATAAGGAAGATCGTATTGAACGTATCATGAAGAAGGAAAGTCTTCCCCACGATGAGGCAAAAGAAATGCTTGAGAAAAATGATGCGGAGCGCGCCGACTATTATTATGAAAATACCGGTAAAGTGTGGGGTGATGTGAACAATTATCATATGATCCTCGATACCACCAAACTGGGAATCGAAAATTGTGCGGACATTCTGATCCGGTATTTTGAGAGAGTGGAAATTATTTGATAGTCCGGAATGCGAATGGACGTTACGATTTCGAGAGTATGCAGTACGAAGAAATCGTTTAGGATATAAATAGAGAATAGATTATAAACAGATGCCCGACACGGACATCTGTTTTTTTGTGAAAAACATTTTAAACATAGTAATAAAATTAATCAATTATAAAACATTATAAAATTAAAAGTATGGTTTTAAATATAACAAAAAATGATATATACAATTGAAAATTTTAATCAAATAATAAAAAGGAATAATCACTGAATAAAATAGCCTTTTTCTTGAATTTATAGGTATATGACAAAAATGTCACATTAAAATACATCAATTAACAAGATAAGAATATATCTTGCTTACAGAAATCATGAGTGTTAAGATAATGCAATCAGATAAGTGAAAATAGTAAAAACAGCAGGTTTTGAAAATAAAAAGTAATCATACGGCAGGAGGATTTCCATGAACAGCGCAGACATTGCAGCAAAATATCAGAAAACTTATTTTATGCCCCCCGAGGTGACCTACGACTGGGTAAAAAAGGACAGTATTACCAAGCCCCCTATCTGGTGCAGCGTTGACTTAAGAGACGGCAACCAGGCATTGATCGATCCCATGAGTCTGGAAGATAAGCTGGAATTCTTCAAGATGTTGGTAAAGATCGGTTTCAAGGAGATCGAGGTTGGTTTCCCCGCTTCCTCCGACACTGAGTACAACTTTATCCGTGCACTGATCGAGCGCAACATGATCCCAGAGGATGTGACCATTCAGGTACTGACGCAGGCGAGAGAGCATATCATCCGCAAGACCTTCGAAGCAGTCAAGGGTGCACCCCATGCAGTAATTCACCTGTATAATTCTACTTCCGTAGAGCAGAGAGAACAGGTATTTAAGAAGGACAAGGAAGCTATTAAGAAGCTGGCGGTAGACGGTGCCCGGATGTTAAAGAATCTGGCAGATGAGACTGAAGGTAACTTCACCTTTGAGTACAGCCCGGAGAGCTTTTCCCAGACCGAGGTGGATTATGCATTGGAAGTCTGCAATGCAGTACTGGATGTATGGAAGCCCACTGCTGACTGCAAGGCAATCATCAATCTACCCACCACCGTACAGGTGGCAATGCCCCATGTATTTGCGTGTCAGGTAGAATATATGCATAAGCATTTGAAATACCGTGATAATGTAGTACTTAGCGTACATCCCCATAACGACAGAGGCTGCGGTATCAGCGATGCGGAGTTCGGCGTACTGGCCGGAGCAGACCGTGTGGAAGGTACTTTGTTCGGCAATGGCGAGCGTACCGGTAATGTGGATTTGGTAACCGTTGCACTTAATATGATGTGTCACGGTGTGGACAGCGGACTGGATTTCTCTCATATTATGGAGATCCGTGAAGCTTATGAGAATTTCACCGGTATGAAGGTGCATGAGAGAGTTCCTTATGCGGGAGATCTGGTATTTACCGCATTTTCAGGTTCCCATCAGGATGCCATCAGCAAAGGTATGGCATGGCAGAAGGAAGGCAGGACCGGCAAGCGCTGGGATATTCCTTACCTGCCTATCGATCCTGCAGATGTGGGAAGAGAGTACGAATCCGATGTTATCCGTATCAACAGTGTATCCGGTAAGGGCGGCGTAGCATTCGTATTGAAACAGCAGTTTGGTTTCTCACTGCCTGCAGCCATGAAGGAAGAAGTCGGCTACCTGGTAAAGGGTATCTCCGACAGACGTCATCAGGAATTACTTCCCAAGGAGATCTACGCGATCTTCGAGGAAAATTATATTTATCCCCGCAGTATCTTCAATGTTCCGGAGTGTCACTTCAAGCAGGAGAACGGTATTCAGGCAGAAGTGACCATTGATCAGGGCGGAGCTTCCAGAACCATTACCACCATGGGTAACGGACGCTTGGATGCAGTAAGCAATGCTATTAAGACATACTTCGGTATTACCTATGAATTGTCTGTTTACGAAGAACATGCGATTTCCAGAGGTTCCAACTCTAAGGCAGCTACCTATGTAGGCATCGTCCATGACGGTAAGTTCTACTGGGGTGTCGGCGTGGATGAAGATATCATCAAGAGTTCCATTGCAGCATTGGTATCCGCTGTGAACAAGCTGGCAGCAGAGCAGCATATCACCTCCGGTAGAGAGGAGCGGATTGTGGAGATCATCAGTTTCATCCAGAAGAACTACGTGGATGTAACACTGGATATGCTGGTAGATACCTTCCATCTCTCCAAACCGTATTTGTCCAAATACATTAAGGAAAAGGCCGGCATGACCTTCCAGGAGGTTGTAAGGGAAGAACGCATGAAGAAGGCAAGAATGCTCTTGAAGGAAACCAACCAGACAGTAGAGACCATAGCAGCTAACGTTGGTTACGAGAATGTGGAGCATTTCAATCGCCTGTTCAAAAAGGCTTATGATATGACTCCGGTACAGTATCGGAAACAGAGTGCGGAATAACAGGAGTCTATTCAGCAAATTAAATTTAGGAATGGCTTTTTAAGTGTTGATTATCGGGTAAACAAAGTATAACATAATTTTATCATTGTATAAAAATATGCTGAATATTGACAATTTATGACAGTAAAGTTATACTAAAGTAGTATGTGGTCATAGAATAAGACCACAACTTATGGAGGGACAAGATAATGAATAACAGAGAGAAAGCAAAGGCAGTACAAAAGAAATTCAACCAGCGACTGGGAATTTATTACGGCGTGATGGCAGCAGGTGTCATTGTGGCAGCCATCGGACTGATGACACAGATCAACGTATTGACCCTGCTGGGAGTGGTAGCATTTTTTGCAGGATTAGTGATCCTCAGCTGGGTAGACGGGTATACCGAGTATGCAAAACGTGTTATGACAGCAAAAGCTCTGATGGGTGAAGAGATGCCCGAGGATGTGGTAAATGCCGGTATTGAACTGGTAAAGAAGCAAGGTGGAAGCCTGTCTGCACTTAAGAGCCAGACCAGAGAGTTCTCTCATATTTTATATCATCTGTGCCAGGGTATTTTCACCGGGGCAGCCATGCTGGAGAAGATCCCCGGACTGAAGTCTGTATCCGGTATTGCACAGAGTATGATCAAGAAAGCTTACAGAAGAATCAATCTGTTGTTAGAGGGTTATCTGTTTGCAAAATACGGCGAGATGACCAAGGAGACTTATTATGACGGCGTATCTCTGTTGTTACAGGATGGCAGGACTTTTCTGGTAAAATCCGTAAAAGATGCCGCTGTATCTGAATTGCTGGTAACCCTGAGTGTGATCGGTACTCTGGTATTTGTAGCTTTGGGCGGCATACTGAAAAATGTTGTGTTTGTTGTATTGGGCATTGCCTGTGTGGTTCTGTATGTGGTAGTAGGCATTGTATATGACAGCAACAAAGATTTCGATATGTTGGCAAGCTATATTGAGTATGCTTCCACACATGAAGTCAACGAAGAGTATCGTAACAGCCTGCTGGCAGCGACGGATGCCGCTACTCAGGTGAACATGGTAGCCGGTGCACTGAAGAACCCTGCCGTAAATGGTATTATGGGCGCGGCCGGAGCAGCAGAGAAGCTGTTTGGAAATAAAGATGAGAAATAAGAATTAGGCCATACCCATTCGCAGACACTGAAGTGCCTGCGGATGTACGGTTGTCGCCGTATAAATCCAAAAAGAAAGATACGCCTTTGTGAGCAAGTTCCAAGGAGCTGCGCCATGCGCATTCGTAGACGCGCTGCGTCTACTTCATGTACGGCTGTCGCCGTATAAATCCAAAAAGAAAGATACACCTTCGTGAGCAAGCTCCCACGGAGCTGCGCCATGCACATTCGTAGACGCGCTGCGTCTACTTCATGTACGGCTGTCGCCGTATAAATCCAAAAATAAAAACACAACCCTGTGAGCAAGCTCCCGGGATGTGTTTTTATTTTTGTCTTTGCATGGCTTGTAGCTTTTAACATAATGACAGGTCTGAAAAACAAAAATAGGTAGAAATATTTGTTTTTTTCGATTATGATGAAAACATAGAGCAAGAGAATTCGTATCGCGGCATCGGCCGGAGCGACAAGAGTAAGAACATATAAATGGACGGGGCTTACACAGTAAGCAGATAGGAGTAGAAAATGGAAATGAAAGAGACGATTCTGAAGACTTTCGCAGAAGTATTTGGAGATGCAGAGGGCGCCAAGGCTTATTTTGCACCGGGACGTGTGAACCTGATCGGTGAACATACCGACTATAACGGCGGACATGTATTCCCCTGTGCACTGACCATTGGTACTTACGGCGTAGCAAGAAAAAGAAACGACAATAAGCTGCGTTTCTATTCCATGAATTTCGAACATCTGGGTGTGATCGAGTCTTCCCTGGAGGACCTGGTACCCAGCAAGGAAGCAAACTGGACCAATTATCCCAAGGGAGTGATCTGGGCTTTCGGCGAGAAGGGCATGAAAGTGACTTCCGGTATGGATCTGCTGTTAAACGGTAATATCCCCAACGGTTCCGGACTTTCTTCTTCCGCTTCCGTAGAAGTGCTGACCGGCTACATCCTGAGGGATTTCTTCGGCTTTGATGTGACCAATCAGGATCTCGCGCTGATCGGACAGTTCTCCGAGAACAAATACAACAAGGTAAACTGCGGTATCATGGATCAGTTTGCCATTGCCATGGGTAAAAAAGAGAACGCTATTTTCCTGGATACTGCAACATTGGAATATGAGTATGCACCGATCCATCTGGAGAATGCGAAGATCGTGATCGCATGCAGTAACAAGAAGAGAGGCCTGGGAGATTCCAAGTACAATGAGCGCCGCAGTGAGTGTGAGACCGCACTGGCAGAGCTGCAGCAGGTAGTGAAGATCAAGACGCTGGGTGATCTGGATGAGGAGACCTTTGAGAAGTTCAAGGCTATTATTAAGAGTGATGTCCGCAGAAAGCGTGCAAAGCATGCGGTATACGAGAATCAGAGAACGATCCTTGCGGTAGAAGCACTGAAGAACAACGATGTGAAGCTGTTTGGTGAGCTGATGAATGCATCCCACGTATCCCTGCGGGATGATTATGAAGTAACCGGTATCGAGCTGGATACTCTGGTAGAGGAAGCATGGAAGGTAGATGGTGTCATCGGATCCCGTATGACCGGTGCCGGCTTTGGCGGATGTACCGTAAGTATTGTGAAGGATGAAGCTATTGATACCTTTATCGAGCAGGTAGGCAAAGCATACAAGGAAAAGATCGGCTATGCGGCTGATTTCTATGTAGTAGAGATCGGTGACGGCCCCCAGACACTGTAAGGAGAAAAGAAAATGGATATTCAGGTATTAATTCGTAAATTAGTATCCTACGGAGTACAGACAGGACTGGTTCCGGAGGAAGATGTGATCTATACCACCAACCGTCTGTTGGAACTGTTTGAACTGGATGAGCTGGAAGACCGTGACAACGTAACCATGCGCGAGGATGAACTGGAAGAGGTTCTGAAGGGCATGCTGGATTACGCTTATGAAAAAGGCATTCTCAAGGAGAACAGCGTGGTATACCGCGATCTGTTCGATACGAAGATCATGGGACTGCTGATGCCCAGACCCAGTGAAGTGATCCGTCATTTCCATGAGCTGTACGAGCAGGTATCTCCTGAGGCAGCCACCGACTATTATTATAAATTAAGCAGAGATTCCGACTATATCCGCCGCTATCGTATCTGCAAGGATATGAAATGGGTGGCACCTACCAAATATGGTGATCTGGATATTACCATCAATCTGTCCAAGCCCGAGAAGGATCCTAAAGCCATCGCCGCAGCAAAGCTCGCAAAGCAGTCCGGTTATCCGAAATGCCTGTTGTGCCGTGAAAATGAGGGTTATGCAGGCCGTGTGAACCATCCTGCCCGTCAGAATCACCGTATCATTCCGGTGACCATTAACGGCAGCCAGTGGGGATTCCAGTATTCTCCGTATGTATATTATAATGAGCACTGCATCGTATTTAACTCTCAGCATGTGCCTATGAAGATTGAGCATGCAACCTTCTGTAAGCTGTTTGATTTCGTAAAGCAGTTCCCTCATTATTTTGTAGGTTCCAATGCGGATCTGCCCATCGTAGGCGGCTCCATCTTAAGCCACGATCATTTCCAGGGTGGTCATTACGAGTTTGCCATGGCGAAAGCTCCTGTAGAAAGAACCTTTTCTGTAGCTGGTTTCGAGGATGTGGCTGCCGGTATTGTGGCATGGCCTATGTCCGTGATCCGTCTCAGCGGCACGGATACCGACCGCATCATTGCACTGGCAGATGTGATCCTGAACAAGTGGAGAGAATATACGGATGAAGAGGCATTTATCTATGCCTACACCGATAACGAACCTCATAACACAATTACTCCCATTGCCAGAAAAAGGGGAGACAGGTTCGAACTGGATCTGGTGCTGCGTAACAATATCACCACAGAGGAGCATCCGCTGGGAGTCTATCATCCCCATGCAAAGCTGCATCATATCAAAAAAGAGAATATCGGCCTGATCGAGGTTATGGGTCTGGCAGTACTGCCTGCCCGCCTGAAGGGCGAGATGGCGCATCTGAAGGAAGCAATCCTCGCCGGTAAAGACTTAAGAGCTGATGAGGAACTGGCAAAGCATGCAGACTGGGTAGACGAGTTCCGTCCGAAATACGATGCCATCACTGCAGAGAACATCGACGGTATCGTAGAGAAGGAGATCGGTCTGGTGTTCATGCAGGTATTGGAAGATGCCGGTGTCTACAAGAGAACTGAGGAAGGCCAAAAGGCATTCGATCGTTTTGTTAAAAGCTTATAATCATATTTTTGTTGAATGTTTGTTGTACATTTGTTGCGAGGAAAAGGAATTGTGGTGACACAATTCTTTTTTCTTAGTATAATAATCCCATGAAATTCTTATTAACAGCTATTAATGCAAAATTCATACATTCCAATCCTGCTATTTACAGCCTGCGGGCCGGTGTGGGAGAAAAGTTACAGCCCTATGTGGAACTGGCGGAATTCACCATCAATGAATCTCCGGAAAGTATTCTGGAGGGAATCTGGAAGCGTCAGCCAAAGGTAATAGGATTTTCCTGTTATATCTGGAACTGGAAGCTGATCCGGGAACTTCTGACAGAACTGCCGAAGATCCTGCCGGATACGGAGATCTGGCTGGGAGGACCGGAGGTGACTTATGATGGACCGGGACTTTTAAGAGAGTTCCCTCAGGTTACCGGAATTATGGTGGGAGAAGGAGAAGTCACCTTCCGAGAGGTACTGGAACAATATGTGCGGGAAGCAGATCGAACGGGAACGGTTGCAGGAAAGTCTGTGGCAGAGCGCTTTGGACAGATCCCCGGCCTGTGTCTTGCCTCCGGTTATACAGCCCCCAGAGAACTGACGGATCTGACCACACTTCCTTTTCTCTATGAGGATATGGAGCCTTTTACGAATCGTATCATCTATTATGAGACCAGCAGAGGATGCCCTTACCGGTGCAGCTATTGCCTGTCCTCCATAGATAAGAAAGTGAGACTACGTGACATAGATGTCGTAAAAAGAGAACTGCAGTTTTTCCTGGATCAAAACGTAAAACAGGTGAAGTTCATTGACCGGACGTTCAATTGTGACCACAAGCATGCCATGGAGATCTGGCGGTATATTTATGAACATGACAATGGCGTCACCAACTTCCATTTCGAGATTTCCGCCGATATTTTGCGGGAAGAGGAGATTGCCCTGCTGAACCGCTTCCGTCCGGGACTGGCACAGCTGGAGATCGGGGTGCAGTCTACGAATCCGGAGACAATACGAGCCATTCACCGTGTCATGGATGTGGACAAGTTGGAGAAAATTGTAGCGGCCATTCATAGAGGACAGAATATTCATCAGCATCTGGATCTGATCGCGGGTCTTCCTTTTGAAGATTATGAGAGCTTCGGCAGATCCTTTGACAGGGTGTATGCAATGCAGCCGGAGCAGTTACAGTTAGGCTTCCTGAAGGTATTAAAGGGATCCGATATGCATGAGCACACACAGGAGTATGGAATTCGCTATCTGGAACTGCCGCCCTATGAAGTGTTGTACACGAACTGGATCAGCTATGGAGAGATCCGGAGACTGAAACGGATCGAAGAGATGGTAGAGCTGTATTATAACAGTGGCCAGTTCACTCATACCCTGCCTGTATTGGAAAAAGCATTTTCCGGACCGTTTGCCATGTATGAGGCACTGGCGGATTATTATCAGGAACAGGGATATTTTACGAACAGTCCGGCCAGAGCTTACCGGTATCAGATCTTATTGGAGTTCGCAGCGATGAAAGATCCGTCCAACCGTGAGATTTACAGAGAACTTCTGACTTATGATATGTATCTTCGGGAGAACCTGAAGAGCAGGCCTGCGTTTGCGGCAGAGATCACGGAAGAGGAAAAACAGGATATCCGCCGTTTTTATCAGACGGAAGAGCAGGAGAGACATTATCTTTCTGCCTATGATCAGTATGACTGGAAACAGCTAAGCCGAATGACACACTTGGAACCGTTCCGATATCCGCAACCTCATTATGTTCTGTTTGACTATCAGGAACGGAATCCGCTCAATTATGAAGCCAAGGTACAAGTGATCGCGAATCCAATATTATAAGTACAGGAGAAGACCGGTTCATAAAAATTGAGGTATGCAGTCAGAATATATCAGAAGTACTGCGGAAGGATAAGAGAATAGTATGTATGACACTTATGTCAGTATAGATTTGGAGACCACGGGACTGAATCCCAAGAGAGATCGGATCATAGAGATCGGAGCGATCCGTGTGGAGCAGGGACAGATTGTGGAAGAATTTTCTACGTTTGTGGATCCGGGGCGGAAATTGGAAGAACGGATCACAGAACTTACGGGAATCCGGGACGAAGACCTTGCGGATGCACCTCAGCTGGATGAGGTTTTCCCAAAATTATTGGAATTTATGGGAGAATTACCGTTGCTGGGACACAGCATTTTGTTTGATTATTCTTTTTTGAAAAAAGCAGCAGTGGACCGGAAGATTACTTTTGAGAGATCGGCGGTGGACACTTTGCAGATTGCCCGGAAATATCTGCAGGAACTGCCTCATCGTAATCTGGGGTATCTGTGTCAGTATTATGAGATCCCGCATCATGCACACCGGGCTCTGGAGGATGCGAAAGCAACGGACCGGTTGTTCCGAAAGCTGATAGAACTGTTTTACAGGGAGGAAACCGGTGGACAGGCATCGACAGAAGCTGTCGGAAAATCGGCAAAGAATAATTTATTTGAGCCGCAGCCATTACATTTTCAGATAAAAAGAGATACGCCCGCGACGAAACCGCAAAAAGAGCGGTTATATCGTCTGGCAGAGCAGCATAAGATAACTTTGGAGGTCGATGTGGAAAAGCTTACCCGCAGTGAGGCGAGCAGGCTTGCGGATAAGATTCTTGCAAAGTACGGACGATAGAATTACGCAAAGCGGAACGCAGTCCTTCCGCACGGTGGATCAGATCGGCAATTTTGTCATATTCCTTCCGGCCGGCATAGATTTTAGCCAGCGCATAGTAAGTATGGCTGACGTCGGTGCCGATGGAGACGGCATACGCGAGAACCGTTTCCGCATCATCTGTCAGACCGGAATCCAGAAGCAGATCGGCCCATTGCTGCAGAGTACGTACTAATACAGTGTAATTCTGATCATATTGGGACAGCGATGTAATGTTCGCAGTGCCGTATTCCAGTTTCAGATCTGTGTTGGTGAAGCCTGTGAGATTTACGATCGGCTGTGTAGACAGAGAAGTAAGGAGACTACGGTATTCTTCGGCTCTTTCGTTGTCCGGAAGAGCATCCATGGGAAGCTTATCCAGGGGGATTTTTACATAGTCCAGATCATCCAGAGGCTTTTTGCGGACGGAGTTGGCTTTCCGCTCTCTGGCCCAGAACTCTTTTTCACTGTTTTCCGCGATGCGCTGTTGGCGTTTGGTAGCATGTGCCACTACGGCAATCAGTATGATTAAACTTGCCAAAATCTTTAAACTCATATATAATATCCTTTCAGAGTAAAAGTGATTTTTGAAGCATTTATGGAGGTTTTTACCATGTTTAATATGAATAATAAAAAAGTAAAACAGCGAATCTCCGCAGCTATCATCGTGCTGCTTGTGATTGCTATGATTGTACCTACTATAACATCTATTTTTTACTAAATCAACTGCGGATGGAACAGTAGACGTGTCCGAAGGAAGGGCAGAGGAGTATTATGAAAAAATATCGTAAGGGATTTTACGGCATTCTGTTATTGACTTTGACGATGTTATTCGGAATGACAGCGCAGGCCAAGACAGATGATACTATTAAGACAGGAATTTATGCCGGGGATGTGGAACTGTCCGGAATGACGGCACAGGAAGCAACAGCGGTTATCGAAGAACATATCGAAAGTCTGAAGGATGTGGAGATCACACTGCTTGCGGCAAATGATCATGATGTGACCACCACAGCCGGAGATCTGGGTGTGACCTGGAAGAATCCGGAGCTGGTGCAGGAAGCATTGGAACTGGGGACACATGGAAATGTTATTGAGCGTTACAAGACCCTGATGGATCTGCAGCATGAAAATTACGTATATCCCATTGAACTGGATTTTGACTTACAGGCGATCAACGATCTGCTGACCAGATGCACCAAGTATGATCAGGAAGCCATCAACGTCTCTCTGAAGAGGGACGGCGGTAAATTTACCGTGGTGGAAGGTCAGACCGGATATGTGCTGGATGTAGAGAAATCTATCGATGCGGTATATGACTATCTGACAGAAGAATGGAATCATGAGGCTTGCAGCATTCCTTTGGAGATCGTAGTGGATGAGCCGAAGGGAAGTGCTGAGGAACTGGCACAGGTAACGGATGTACTGGGAAGCTTTACCACATCTTATAAGACATCCGGATCCTCCAGAAGTGCAAATGTGGCGAACGGCTGTAGTCTGATCAACGGAACGACCCTGTATCCGGGAGAAGAATTCTCTACATATAAGACGGTATCTCCTTTTTCCGTGGCGAACGGCTATTACATGGCGGGCTCTTATGTCAGCGGAAAAGTGGTAGACAGTCTGGGCGGCGGTATCTGCCAGGTATCCACGACCCTGTACAATGCAGTATTACGTGCGGAGCTGGAAGTAACGGAACGTTATAATCATTCCATGATCGTAGGCTATGTGGATCCTTCCGCAGATGCAGCGATCGCTGAGAGCTCCGGCAAAGACTTTAAGTTTGTAAACAATACAGATGCACCCATCTATATAGAAGGCTATACGCATGACAAGCAGATCACGTTCAACATCTATGGGAAGGAGACCAGAGCTGCCGGACATTCGGTACGTTATGAAAGTGAAGTGCTGGAGACGATCACACCCCCTGCGGATCAGATCTATGCCGATGCCGGTCAGCCCATCGGTTATATTGTAACTGAGAGTGCGCATATCGGATATAAGGCAAGACTGTGGAAGATCACGATGGAAAACGGTGTAGAGGTCAGCAGAGAGCAGGTCAACAGCAGTACTTATAAGATGGTGCCCCGAAGTGCTACTGTGGGAACCGCTACCTCGGATCCCCAGGCATATGAAGAGATCATGGCAGCTATCAGTACAGCGAACATTGATCATGTGAAAAACGTGGCAGCAGCGTTAAATGCAAGAGCAGCAGCGGCTGCTGGGCAGACAGAAATCGTAGACGACTAAAGGTGAGACAATGAACAGCGGCAAGGTACCCGTGAACGTCCTGAAACGTTCCGTTCTCAGACAATTGAAAAATAAAAGGACAGAAATAGCAGATAGCGCAGGTCTGGGGGCAGACTGCGCTGTTTTTGCGCCTTTTTCCAAGGGACAGATGGTAACCTGCGTTCAGGAAGGTGTCGTAGAACTTCAGTGTGAGAACGACCTGGCAGAGGCGGAGAGAGAGGATCTGTCCGTGATGCCGATGCGTCGTATTTTCCAAAAGTGTGCAAACAATCTGGCAGCGGCGGGCGCAGAGCCTGTGGCGGCAGAGCTGGTGATCTTCCTGCCGGAGACGGTGGAGGAGCCGGAGCTGAAGGCCCTGATGGAAGAAGCGGAAAAAGCAGCCACCGATCTGAATATCCAGATCATCGGCGGGCAGACCAGAGTAAGCTCTGCGGTAAGACAGCCGATTGCTACGGCAACGGGATACGGTATCCTGAGCGAAGCCGCAGTGACGCAGGTATCCGCAGGGAAAAAGCTGGCGGGTCAGGATATCATTATTACCAAGTGGATCGGCCTGGAGGGTACCGCGGATCTGGCGGCCCGGAACCGGGAGAAGCTCCTTGTGAGATACCCGGCGTATCTGGTAGAAGAAGCGGCGGCGTTTGACCGGTATTATTCTATTTTACCGGAGGCCGCTACCGCCGTGAAGTCCGGCGGTTGTACCATGCATGATATCTCAGAGGGCGGTGTATTTGCAGCGTTGTGGGAGATGGCAGAGGGTGCAGGTGTTGGACTGACAATAGATATGAAGAAGCTTCCTCTCAGACAGGAGACAGTGGAGGTATGTGAATTCTGTAATGTAAATCCTTATGAACTCAGATCCGGCGGCAGCCTGATCATTGCAAGTCCGGAGGGAACCGCAGTGGTGGAAGCACTGGCGGCAGAGGGAATTCCGGCGGTGATCGTAGGGAGATTTACAGACAGTAACGACCGGCTGATCCTGAATGAGGACGAAGTCCGTTATATGGATCGTCCTCAGAGAGATGAGATTTATAAAAATGTGTAAAATTTTGCAGTCATCCCTTATGTAAGGGAAAATGCAATATATAGTTATAAAGGAGATAGTGGCATGAGAGAAGAATTATTAGCGATCATAGAGAAGAACAGCAGGATCGATCTGAAGGAACTGGCAGTGATCCTGGGAGTGGAAGAGATCGATGTGGTAAATGAACTGGCAGCACTGGAAGCAGAGGGGATCATCTGCGGTTATCATACCCTGATCAACTGGGAGAAGACAGACATTGAAAAAGTAAGCGCTCTGATCGAGGTACGTGTAACTCCCCAGAGAGGTCAGGGCTTTGACAGTATTGCAGAGCGTATCTACAAATATCCTGAAGTACGCAGTGTGTATCTGATGTCCGGAGCGTATGATCTGATGGTCATTCTGGAGGGTAAGACCCTGCGGGAGGTATCTAATTTTGTATCTGATAAGCTGTCCACACTGGATTCCGTGCTGAGTACAGCAACGCATTTTATCCTGAAGAAATACAAGGATCACGGAACCGCATTTGCTACGAAAAAAGAAGATGAAAGAGAGATGATCACTCCATGAGAAATCCATTAGCAGATAAAGTAGTGGATATCAAACCATCGGGTATCCGCAAATTTTTTGACATTGTAAGTGAGATGCAGGATGCCATCTCTCTGGGTGTGGGAGAACCGGATTTTGATACTCCCTGGCACATCCGGGACGAGGGTATCTATTCCCTGGAAAAGGGAAGAACCTTTTATACCTCCAATGCCGGTCTGAAGGATCTGCGTCAGGAGATCTGCAACACGATCCGGAGAAAACAGGGCGTATCCTATGACTGGCAGCATGAAGTGCTGGTGACAGTCGGTGGCTCTGAGGCAATCGATATCGGGCTGCGTGCCATGTGCAATCCGGGAGATGAAGTCCTGATCCCCCAGCCCAGCTACGTATCCTATGAACCCTGTGCGATCCTGGCAGGAGCGACCCCGGTGATCATTGACCTGAAGGCAGAGAATGAATTCCGCCTGACAGCAGAGGAGCTGGAGGCAGCCATTACGGACAAGACGAAGGTACTGATCCTTCCGTTTCCCAACAATCCCACGGGAGCCATTATGGAAAAGTCTGATCTCGAGGCTATTGCAAAGATCATTGAGGAGCATGACATTTTTGTCATGTCCGACGAGATCTATTCTGAGCTTACTTATAAAGAGAAGCATGTGTCCATCGTCAGCCTGCCCGGCATGAAGGAGCGTACCATTTACATTAACGGTTTCTCCAAGGCATATGCCATGACCGGATGGAGATTGGGATACTGTTGCGGGCCCGAAGCCATCATTCAGCAGATGACGAAGATCCATCAGTTTGCCATCATGTGTGCTCCTACCACCAGCCAGTATGCGGCAGTGGAAGCTTTGAAAAACGGAGATTCCGACATCGAGGAGATGCGTACAGCCTATAATCAGAGAAGACGCTTTTTGATGAATGCGTTCCGTGAGATGGGACTGGAGTGCTTTGAACCTTACGGTGCATTCTATGTATTCCCCTGCATCAAGGAATTCGGCATGACCAGTGAAGAATTTGCCACCAGATTCCTGGAGGAGGAAAAAGTAGCTGCCGTGCCCGGAACCGCATTTGGTGACAGTGGCGAGGGGTATCTTAGAATCTCCTATGCGTACTCCCTGGAGAAGCTGAAGACCGCCATCGGCAGACTGGGACATTTTGTAGAGAAACTGAGAGCAGAACAAAATAATAAATAAAGCATTTTTCAGTAACTATTCGGAACCATAGGCTGTAAGTGGCGCTGAATAGTTACTATGCTGTAGAGGATAAATTATGCATATTATATTACACCAGCCGGAGATCCCGGCAAACACCGGAAATATCGGAAGAACCTGTGTGGCTACCGGCACCAGCCTGCATCTGATCGAGCCGTTAGGCTTTCGTTTAAATGAAAAAGAGATCAAGAGAGCCGGTATGGACTACTGGCAGCATCTGGATATCACCAGGTATATGAATTTTCAGGAGTTCCGGGAAATGCATCCCGGAGCGAAGATCTGGATGGCAACCACGAAAGCACACCAGACCTACACCGATGTGAAATTCGGACCGGATGATTACATCATGTTCGGCAAGGAAAGCGCCGGAATCCCGGAAGAGATCCTGGTAGAGCATGAAGAGACCTGCATCCGTATTCCCATGCTCCCTGAGATCCGTTCCCTGAACCTGTCCAATTCCGTAGCCATCGTGCTCTACGAGGCGCTCAGACAGCAGGGGTTTGAAAGTATGCAGAGGGATGGGGAACTGCACAGACTGCACTGGAAAGATCAGGACGAGCAGAAAGATCAGCAGTAATCCGAAGCATCCTCTTTACAAATCGTTTCCGCAAAGGTAAAATACTTTTATAATATGATTTATAAAAGATGACCCAAAATAAGTAAAGAGGATAGAAGTATGGAGAAACGGAATTCCACAAGAGGCAGGATCATCAACTATATGTTGAACCATCCGGTGACCTCCAAGGCGGAGCTGGCGAAGGAACTGAATATTAGTATGCCTACGGTATTGACCAATGTGAACGAGCTGATCGCCCAGAATCTGCTCACGGAGCTGGGAGAATACGAATCCACCGGCGGGCGCAAGGCGAAGAGCATCGGCATCAACAAGTCCTACCGCAGGGCGATGGGTGTCGTCATCAGTGCGAACCACCTCGAGATGGTGCTGATCAACTTAGGCTCCGAGATCGAGAAGAGCGAGCGGGTGCGCCTGAAGTTCTCCACCGATTTCTCCTATTGCATGGAAGTGAAAAAAGAGATAACGAAGTTCCTGCGGGATACCTGTGGAGAAGAGGAGCTGTTGGGTATCGGTATCGCCATCCCCGGCATCATCGATCAGGAGAACCGGATCGTGATGAAATCCCATGCTCTGCAGATCGAGAATTACAGTCTCCGCTTCCTCGAACAGGCACTGGAAGTACCGGTATATTTCGAGAACGACGCCAATGCGGCGATGCTGGCGGAGAATCCCCAGAAATATCAGGATGCGATCTATCTGTCTCTGAATCATACCCTCGGCGGAGCCTTCTGCATCAATGGACAGCTGTTCCGCGGCAGGAACCAGAAGTCCGGAGAGTTCGGACATATGATCCTCGTTCCCGGCGGACGCAAGTGCTATTGCGGCAAGGTCGGCTGTGCCGATGCCTATTGCGCGGAGAGCGTGCTCACCGATGACGGCGGGATTCCGCTGGAGACCTTTATCGAACAGGTGAAGAGCGGCGACGCGGCAGCAGGCGCAAAATGGGAGACCTACCTCGACCATCTCGCAATCCTCATCTCCAATCTCCGGATGGCATACGATATGGATATCATCCTCGGCGGCGATGTCGGCGGTGTGCTGGCAGATTATATGATCCCGCTTGGGGAAAAGGTCATGGCGTACAACGGATTTGACCATGATATCTCCTATCTGCGGAACTGTTCCTACGAGAAGGAAGCCTCTGCGGTGGGCGCGGCGAGACATTTTTTCGCCAGCCTGTGCCGGTAACATGGGGGTAAAAATAGAATAAAAATGCAATAAAACCAGTAAAATCAGGGATCCTGATCCGTAACACTGCACAGTCAGAGTATGGGTCGGGATTTTTTTGTTCTAATTTTCTGTAAAAAGTGATCTCAGGTAGTTGACAAATTCCCTTTCAAGGATGATAATACAAATACTTAAATAAAGTATTTTATAAAAGCAAATACAAAACCAACCACACACAAACTTTATCACAAAAGGAGAGGATTATTATGTTACAGGAAGTAATGACAAAACCCGGTGAGATCATCTTCAGAGAGATTCCCGTTCCGGAGATCACAGAGGATCAGGTACTGGTCAAGATCATGCGCATCGGCATCTGCGGTTCCGATATCCACGTATATCACGGCAAACATCCTTTTACCAAATACCCCGTAACCCAGGGACATGAGGTATCCGGCGAGATCGTGAAGCTGGGAGACAAGGTGACCGGGTTCCACGTAGGACAGAAGATCACCATTGAGCCGCAGGTATATTGCGGACACTGCTATCCCTGCCGTCATGGCAAATACAACCTCTGCGAAGAGCTGAAGGTAATGGGCTTCCAGACCACAGGCACCGCCTCTGAATATTTTGCAGTGGATGCCTCCAAGGTGACCCCGATCCCCGAGGAGATGTCCTACGAAGAGGGCGCGATGATCGAGCCGCTGGCAGTAGCCGTGCATGGTGTGAAGCAGATGGGCGATGTCACTGGCATGAATATCGTAGTCATCGGTGCAGGACCTATCGGTAACCTCGTCGCACAGACGGCGAAGGGCATGGGCGCAGCCAAAGTAATGATCACCGATGTCAGCGACTTACGTCTGGAGAAGGCAAAAGGGTGCGGCATCGACGTATGCGTGAACACGAAAAACAAGGATTTCGGCGACGCGATGATCGAAGCCTTCGGACCGGACAAGGCTGACGTCATCTATGACTGCGCTGGCAATAACATCACGATGGGTCAGGCAATCAAATATGCCAGAAAGGGAAGCGTGATCGTGCTCGTTGCTGTATTCGCAGGCATGGCAGAGATCGACCTCGCTGTGGCGAACGATCACGAGTTGGATATCAAGAGCACCATGATGTACCGCCATGACGACTATGTGGACGCTATCCGTCTCGTCAATGAGAAAAAGGTTCATCTGCAGCCCCTGATCTCCAAGGTATTCCCGTTCCAGGACTACCTCAAGGCTTACCAGTACATCGATGACAACCGCGAGACGACGATGAAGGTCATCATCAACGTACAGGAATAAGAGGGCGACACTATGGAACAGAAATATGGAGTGACCGGGATCGCCCACATCGGCATCCCGACCAATGATATTGAGAAGACCATCGAATTCTACAAAAGACTGGGCTTTCAGGTACTGTTAGAGACCTACAATGAGAAGGCTTGCGAAAAAGTGGCTTTTTTGCAACTGCAGAATTATAGCATCGAGACCTTCGAGAATCATCAGGCTGCCATGGCGGACGGTGCTTATCAGCACGTCGCCCTGGATGTCACGGATATTGATGCGGCGTATGAAAAGATCTGCAGTGAAGGGCACGAGATCATCACGAACGGGATCGAAGCACTGCCCTTTTGGGATAACGGCGTGAAGTTCTTCATGATCAAGGGACCCAACGAGGAAAAGATCGAGTTCTGTCAAAAACTTTAAAAACAGGTGGATTTAGAATGAAAAAAGAGATTGCAATCGTAGCTTTGGGAGAACTGCTGATCGATTTTACCGAAGCGGGCATCAGCAAAAACGGAATGAAGCTGTTCGAGCAGAACCCCGGCGGAGCACCGGCGAATCTGCTCACCGTGGCGAGTCATATGGGCTACCGGACTTCCTTTATCGGGAAGATTGGAACCGATATGCACGGAGATTTTTTGAAAAAGACATTGCAGAACGAAGGGATTGATACCGGTGCGCTGGTGGAGGATGAGCGGTATTTTACCACACTGGCATTCGTGGAGATCGATGAGAACGGCGAGAGGAATTTCTCCTTCGCGAGGAAGCCGGGAGCGGATACCCAGCTGGAAGTAAGCGATCTGGATCAAAAGCTGCTCTCCGATTGCAGAATCTTTCATTTTGGATCCCTGTCTCTCACACAGGAGCCGTCGAGAGGCACGACGCTGGAGGCAGTCCGGATCGCAAAAGAGGCTGGTGCGCTGATCTCCTACGATCCGAACTACCGCGCGTCGCTTTGGGCGGATACGGAGACCGCTGTGGCGCAGATGAAGGCGGCGATCCCTCTGGCGGATGTGATGAAGGTATCTGACGAGGAGAGCCTGCTGCTCACCGGTGCCGGAGACTATGACGAAGCAGCGGACAGACTGTTAGAGAGCGGACTGAAGCTCGTGGCGATCACACTGGGGAGCAAAGGGGTGCTGATCGCAACGCCGGAATCCCGACAGACCGTAGGAGGATTTGCGGTGGATGCCGTGGATACGACCGGTGCCGGAGATTCCTTCTGGGGAGGTTTTTTAAGCTGTTATCTGGGACTGAAGAAGGAGATCACAGAGCTGACCGGGGAAGAGATGTGCAGATGTGCCATCACCGGCAATGCCGTCGCAGGGCTGTGCGTGCAGAAGCGGGGAGGAATCCCGGCGATCCCCACACAGGAAGCCATTGAAGAATTTATACGAGAGAGGACAGACAGATGAAAATAGTTGCCGTAGTATTTGACATGGATGGAGTGCTGTTTGACACTGAGCGAATCGGTGTACAGTGCTGGACGGAGGCAGCAGAGCCTACCGGACTGCAGAATGCCCGTGAGATCGCGAGAATGTGCATCGGCAGGACGATCCCCGGAACGAAGGAAGTATTTATGGAAGAGGCTGCCAAACAGGGTGTGGCGCTGGATTTCGAGAAGCTGCATGAGGACTGTGCCCGGCTGATCCTCGAGAAGGAGGAGCGGGACGGACTGCCGGTGAAGCCCGGTGTCCATGAGATCCTTGAGTATCTCTATGAGCGGAAGATTCCGGTGGCGCTGGCAACCTCCAGCAAAAAGGACATCGTGCTCAGTCATTTGGAGAAAACCGGGATCACGAAATATTTCCGGAAGATCGTCACTGGCGATATGGTCAGCCACGGCAAGCCTGCCCCGGATATCTACATCAAAGCCTGTGAGGAGCTGGAGGCAGCACCGGAGAATGTCATCGCCATCGAGGATTCTTTTAATGGGATCCGTTCCGCCTCCGCAGCGGGACTGCATCCGATCATGGTACCGGATCAGCTGCAGCCTACCGAGGAGATTCTCCTGTTGGCTGAGACAAAGTGCGACAGCTTGTTGGAGGTCAGAAAGCTATTGCAGGAGAAGTATCTGTAAGTATCAAAGAGTATCAAAAAGTATAAAAGCATACATAAGGGAGCTATCTATATGAAACTGGCTACATCAACGAATATCATGGATGCGGACTGCAACAGACCGTATCAGATCCCCGTGGATGTATCGGCGAGGGCGTGTGCACACGCGGGCTATCAATATGTCGATGCCTGCCTGTGCAGCTATTGCAGAGAGGGACAGCCGCTGCGGGGCGAACACTGGGAAGAGTGGATCGCTGCCACAGTGGCATTGAAGGAGGAACTGCACATACAGTTCCCGCAGGCGCACGCATACTGGACGATCGGGGAAGACTTTCTTCCGGACGGCACCCGCAGCGACGGTGAGCTGGGGGAAGAGCTTATGCGCCGCAGTGTTCTCGCCGCAGAGGCACTGGGGGTGGAATGGATGGTCGTACACCCCTATTCCGTGAGTCGCCACGGCGGGTACGACTATCGGAGATCCTATGCGTATAACGTGGAATATTGGAAACGCTGGGGAGACTTCTATGCGCAGCACCACGTCGGCATGGCGATCGAGAACATGAACCGGGCGACCCAGTACGGCAGCTGTGCGGAGGAACTGCTGGAGCTGATCGACGCCGTCGATAATCCGGCGGTACAGATCTGCATCGACACCGGACACGCCAATATGGTCGGACTGGATGTACCGGCGATGATCCGGCAGGTGGGGACGCATCTGAAGGCGACACATATCAATGACAACCATGGGAAGACAGACGAACATTTTGCGCCTTATAACGGTACAATCCCCTGGAAGGAGACGGTACAGGCACTGCGTGATATCGGTTATCAGGAGTGCTTTGCCTTCGAGATACATCATCTGACCAGTATGTACCCGAAGGAGGTACAGCCTGCACAGGTGGACTTCTCCTATGCACTGGGGAGTTATCTGCTGCGGGAGTGACAGACAGAACAAAATGACCGGCACAGCCCATGTATGTGAATCGGGCAGTGCCGGTTTTCTGTACCTAAAATAAGACATCAAAATAAAATAATAGAAAGGGGAGAGAAAGATGATAAGTAATTTTACGGAATATTTTGCGGGCTTTACCACAGGGGCGATCGCACTGCGTCTGCTGTTCGCGGCGGTACTGGGATGCATCATCGGGCTGGAGCGGGCGACGAAGCATCACCCTGCCGGAATGCGCACCTTTGCGCTGGTATGCCTCGGAGCGGCGGCGTCCGCCATTGTCAATATCTATCTCGGGACTGCTTTCGGGGCAGGGCGGACGGATCTGAGCCGTATCCCGGCGGGGGTTGTCAGCGGGATCGGCTTCCTCGGCGTGGGGACGATCATCATCACGGGCAAAAACCAGGTGCGCGGACTTACGACGGCAGCAGGGCTGTGGACAACTGCGACGCTGGGGATCATGCTGGGCTCCGGGATGTTCGAGATCAGTCTCATATTGTTCGTACTTATCTTCAGCACGATGTTCGGCATTGCACGGATCAGCCGTGTACAGGAGAAATACAACCGTTACATCGGATTGTATATGGAGATCGATAAGACCATGACCCGCAGTGTCTACGACTATATCAATGTTTGCGGCTACGAGCTGTCCTCCATCGAGAAGAAAAGAGACAAGACACTCAAAGGCTCCGATATCGTGCTGATCCTTATGATGGATCTCAAAAAGCGCCGGAACCACGCGGAAATCCTGTCCGAAGTCAGCCAGCTGGAAGGCGTACATTATCTCGAAGAAGTGTAGTTCATACTTCTTAAATCCAAAGTTAGTCATTTTTTACCTAAAATTTACGTATATGTACGCACATAAACTATGGTATATAGGAAAAATGAACTAAATATCATTTAAAAACAATATTATGTTGCGCAGTATCACAAATATGTTTTAAAAAATTAAAAAATATGTATTGACATAATAACCAAGTAGGAATATTATATAGCCATAATGTTACTACATAAAAGGGTGGGCGAAATGTCAGAGAAAAAGAAAGTAAAAAATGCTGAATATGATGTCGTAGTCGTCGGCGGAGGAATGTCCGGCATCTGCGTAGCACTGGCAGCCGCAAGACACGGTGTCAGAACAGCATTGGTGCATGACCGGCACGTTCTCGGAGGCAATGGTTCCAGCGAGATCCGGATGCATATCTGCGGAGCTTCCGAGAATCTTGCGAAGCCGGATTTGGAGGAAGGCGGAATCTTGTATGAGATTATGCTGGACAACAAGAGCAGAAATGATTATTATAATTTTTCGATTTGGGATATGATCCTCTTTTCCACAGTGAAGAGACAGGAGAATCTCACGGTATACTTAAATACCGCAATGGAGAGCTGTGAGATGGGGGAGGATTCCACGATCCGCAGCATCGATGCCTACCAGCTGACGACAGAGACGCACTGGAGGATCTCCGGCAAAGTCTTCATCGACTGTACCGGCAATGCAACCCTCGGATATTACGCGGGGGCGGAATTCCGGACAGGCTGCGAGGGCAGGGACGAGTTCCATGAACCGGACGCTCCGGCGGAGGCGAACAATGACCGCATGGGCAACACGTTACTGTTCAAGGCAGTGGACAGAGGACACCCGGTGAAGTTCACAAAACCTGATTTTGCGAGAACCTTTACCGAGGAGGAGCTGAAATACCGGACGCACTCCGCAGTACATGGAGCGCAGATCAAGGGCAAGGTCGACAAGGCATATGTGAGAATGACCTCCTTCAGTACTTCCTCCGTAGATTACGGTTACTGGTGGATTGAGCTTCCCGGCAGGACGGATGATATCATAGACGAATACGAGGAGATCCGGGATGAACTGGTATCCTGTATCTACGGTATCTGGGATCACCTGAAAAACGGTGGCGACCACGGCGCAGAGAACTACGATCTCGAATGGGTCGGGATGCTGCCCGGTTCCAGAGAGGGCAGACGCCTCGTTGGCGATTATATCCTGAATGAAAATGATGTCTTAAGCAACAGACAATTCGAGGATGCCGTGGCGTACGGCGGCTGGCCGATGGATATCCATACGGCGAAGGGACTTTACGATTTCGATGAGCTTCCTTCCAAGGTCATCAGCTTCGACGGCGCGTATACGATTCCCTACCGCTCCTATTATTCGAAAAATATTTCGAATCTGATGATGGCGGGACGCGATATCAGCGCCAGCAAGATGGCGATGGGATCTACGAGAGTCATGGGAACCTGCGCGATCGGCGGACAGGCAGCCGGAACGGCAGCAGCCCTCTGCATCAAATACGACTGCAACCCCAGAGGAGTGGGGGAACACATCACAGAGCTGCAGCAGTTATTATTAAAGGATGACGCTTACATCCCAGGCATCCGCAATGAGGATCCGGCGGATCTGGCGAGAGGTGCAAAAGTCACCGCAACCTCCGCACAGGAAGGCTTCGCTCCGGAGAACGTGATCAACGGCATCTCCAGAGATGAGGATGGACATCGGAACCTGTGGATCTCCGGTGAGGGCAGAGCAGGAGGAGAGACGCTCAGCCTGGAGCTGGCGGAGGAACAGCCGGTCTCCGAAGTGCATCTGACCTTCGATCCGAACTTCCACTACCCGATCAAGATCACACTGTCCCGCAAGAGACAGGCACAGCAGAGGATCGGAGTACCGCCGGAACTCGTCAGAGACTACACCGTAGCACTCTGGCAGGGGGACAAAAAGGTGGCGGAACAGACGGTTACCAGGAATGTCCAGAGGAAGAATATCGTTACTTTTCCGAAGACAGAATGTGACAGGATCACGGTAACAGTCAATCAGACAAATGGCAGCAATGAAGCACATATTTACGAAGTACGGGTGTATTCCTGAAAATCTTACCATGAGGGGACGATCAGGTTGACCATAGACAATCATGATAATCATACAAAGGAGGATTACAAGTTATGAAGAAGAAAATTGCATTAGTACTGACCATGGCTATGTTGGGATCCTGTCTCGCAGGATGCGGTCAGAATGCAGACGACAACGGTGCAGCTTCCGATCAGAAGGACAGCACCACAGTCGCACAGTCCACAGAGACAGCCCAGGGTACGGAAGCAGGGGAGAAGGAATGGTTTGGTACCGACGACGGCAAGACTGTTACGATCCGTTTATGGGGCGGCGTACAGCCGGAATATGGCTACGATGAGGTGTGCGCGAACTTCAATGAAGAGTACAAGGACAAGGGCGTACAGGTAGAATATGTACGTTATGTCAACGACAGCTCAGGTAACCTGCAGCTGGAGACTTATCTGATGGGCGGCGGCGACGTAGACCTGTTCCTCGGATACGGCGGACGTTCCAAGCTGGACAAGCGTGTAGAGTCCAACCTGCTGTTGGATATGTCCGGTATGCTGAAGGATTACGGCTTCGATCTGGAGACTGAGCTGGGCGAATCCAATATGCTGGACTACAAATATGATGACGGTTCTGTATACGGTTTCCCGACCAAGTACGAGAACGCAAGATGGCTGATGATCAATGAGGATATGTTCAAGGAAGCCGGTATTGATATTCCTTACAACGGCTGGACCTATTCCGAATTCTTAAGCGCAGTCGAGAAGCTGACCCACGGCGAGGGACAGGACAAGGTATACGGTCTGTGCTGGAGCCGTAAGCAGAACTCCAGATACGTACAGCTGATGCTGAACTCCGTACTGGGCTCCTATCAGTCCTACAAGAACGATGAAGGTACCGAAGTAAACTTCGACAACAAGGTATATCACGACGGCTTTGAGATGGTAATGAAGACTCTGGACAACGGCTGGGCAATCCCAATCGAAGACGAGTACTCCGAGGATCTGAGCGTTGCCAACACCTTCCTCGAGGGCAAATGTGCCATCACACTGGGTATCCCCATGATGCGTCTGTGCATGGATCAGGAGAATTACCCTCATGACTTCGTAACCGCACTGGTACCCGCTCCCGTGCCCGATGACGAGCAGTACAACACCGAGTTTTACAGAACCCATGCAGGTACTCCCGGTGCCGGCGACCTGATGTGTATCGCAGCCAACACCAAATATCCCGAAGCTTGCTTCAAGTTCGCTATGTGGTACTTAAAGGGTGGTATGGCTCCTCTGGTTAAGGGCGGCAGAATCCCTCTGTGGAACGGTATCGACAAGCAGGCTTTCCTTGATGTATTGAAGGAGAATGCAGAAGGCTCCATTGATCTGGATTCCATGAACAATTATCTCTCCATCGACAGAACTCAGGGTGTCAAGACCGTACAGGGTGTTGCATCCACCGAGGTAAGTGCCGTATGGAACGAAGAATTTGATGCAATGTGCTACGGCAGACAGTCTGTAGACCAGACCATCGAGAATATGGTCAAGAGAAGCAACGAGCTGATCAAGACCGAACTGGACAGCAAGAAATAATAGTCATACAACTCACAACAAAATCGGCGGAACGGGGCGGACGCATTCCGGGCGAACCGCCCCTGATCTGAAACGAAATGCATAAACGAGGGAAAATGAATGAAGACCAAGAAAAAGAAAAGCAAAGGGGAAAGACAAAAAATACTGCATCAGAATCTGGTTGCATATTCTTTTCTGGCGCCGAGCCTGATCGGTGTAATCTGTTTTAGTCTGATCCCGCTGGTGATCTCCCTGTACGTAAGTCTGACGGACTGGAACTTCACACAGGGAATCGGAAACTGGAACTTCGTAGGACTGACCAACTTCAAGAATCTGTGGACAGATGAATGGTTTATCGCTTCTGTGAAAAATACCCTGCTCTTCACCATCGTCACGGTTCCCATCGGACTGTTTCTGGCGATCGTGATCGCGGTACTGATCGACGAGTTCTGTCACAAAAAGGTCGCAGGCGTGGTACGAGTGGCAATGTATATGCCGCACATCTGTAATATCGTAGCAATCTCCGTAGTGTGGATGGCTCTGTATTCCAAATACGGCCCCTTCACCCAGCTGATGAGAGCGCTGGGATGGCAGGATCCTCCCAGATTCCTCGCAAGCTATGAATGGGCACTGCCTTCGATCATGCTGGTAGTCATCTGGGCGAGTCTCGGATACCGTGTATTCATGTACAGTGCAGCAATCACAGGACTGCCGAGAGATCTGTACGAAGCGGCAGAGATCGACGGAGCGAATCCGATCCAGAAGTTCTTCAAGATCACCGTGCCTTTGCTGAAGCCGACCACATTTTTCCTGACGATCACCGGTATCATCTCCAGCTTCAAGGTATTCGGTTATACCAACGTCATGACGAAGGGTGGTCCCGGAAGCTCTACCTATACCCTGGTTTATTACATATATACCTCGGCATTCCAGTATTACAAGATGGGCTACAGCTCCGCAATCGCAGTGATTCTGTTTATCATGCTGCTGATCGTAACCATTATCCAGTGGGTACATAACAGTAAAGAAGAGAAAGGCTAGGGATGAAAATGAAGAAAGCACCTGTTTCTAAAAAAGTCACCACAGCGCTGATCACGATACTGATCGTGGCAGTGACTCTGGTCATGGTAATCCCCTTTGTCTGGATGCTCTCTGCTTCGTTCAAGACAGAAGCGGATGTTATGAAGATCCCCATTGAGTGGATACCGAAATATTTCTATATCGACAACTACAAAAAAGTATTAAGTATCGGAACCACAAGCTCGACCAACTATCACTTCCCGCTGGCGTATTTTAACTCCATCAAGGTGGCGGTGATCAGTACCGTCGTAGCGATCACTTCTGCAACACTGGCAGGTTACGCCTTTGCCAAGCTGAAGTTCAAGGGTTCCAATGTACTGTTCATCATCTATCTGGCGCAGATGATGGTACCTTCCCAGCTGACCCTGATCCCGAGATTCGTGATCTTCTCCCAGTTGGGCTGGATGAACACCCATCTGTCCCTGATCGTTCCGAAGATCATCGCAGTATCCTCTACTTTCATGCTGCGTCAGTCCTTCCTCGGAACGCCCGATGAGCTGCGGGAGGCGGCACGTATCGACGGCGCCGGTGAGTACCGTGCCTTTGCACAGGTTATGCTGCCACTAGTCAAGCCCGCCATCGCAGCGACCGCGACCGTACAGTTCCTCGATGCCTGGAACAGCTACCTTGATCCGCTGGTATTCATCTCCAACTGGAAAAAGTGGACGATTCCTTTGGCATTGAACCAGTTCGTAGGTTCCGAGGTAACCCAGTACAACCTGACTATGGCAGCGTGCTGTCTGGCAGTCGTTCCGGTATTCATCGTGTTCCTCTGCGGGCAGAGATTCTTCCTCAAGGGATTGTCCGTAGGTGCCGTAAAGGGATAAATGATAAACAGAACAGAAAATATATGAATATAAGTATGCAGGCAGGAGGGGAGAGTTCTCATCTCCTGCCTGCTTTGCAATCGGAGCAGTATTTTGATCCGGAAAAGGAGATTATTATGTCAGTACATAAGGAAGAACGGCATTATGAAGTCGTAGTCGTCGGCGGAGGAATGGCAGGTGTCTGTGCCGCCATCGCTTCTGCGAGAAAAGGCGTAAAAACAGCGATCGTGCAGAACCGCTCCATGTTCGGCGGTAACGCCAGTTCGGAGATCCGTATGCATATCGTTGGGGCAAACGCCCACGGATCCAAGAAAAATCTCGGAGAAACCGGCATTTTGCTGGAGATCTTATTGGAAAATAAGCGGCGCAATCCCTACGCATCGTTCCCGGTATTCGATTCCGTGATCTGGGAAAAGGTACATTTTCAGGAGAATCTGGACGCTTATCTGAACACTGATATGGACGATGTCATCATGGACGGTAAAAAAGTTGCTGCCATCATCGGACACCAGAACACCACGGAGACGGAATTTACGATCTACGGCGATATCTTCGTCGATGCCACCGGTCACGGCACACTGGCGACCATGGGCGGCGCCACCGGACGGATGGGCAGCGAGGGACGCGACGAGTTCCACGAGCCGGATGCACCCGAGGAGCCGAACGATGATACGATGGGCAATACGCTGATGTTCTCCGCTGTGGATCGCGGTGAGCCGGTGAAGTTCATCCGTCCCGACTGGGCATATCAATATACCGAGGAAGACCTGAAATACAGAGAGCACGGCAACAGCATCGGCTCCCATATGGAGGGCGGACAGCTGACGAAGTTCGAGGAGGGCAGCGGCAGACTGCCGCATTTCTCCAACGTGGACTCCGGTTACTGGTGGATCGAGCTGGGCGGACAGTATGACGACATCATCCGGGACGGCGAGGTCATCCGTGATGAGCTGTTGAAATGCGTCTACGGTGTCTGGGATCATCTGAAAAATGTCGGCGATCACGGGGTGGAGAATCTGGATCTCGACTGGGTCGGCATCGTGCCGGGCTATCGGGAGAGCCGACGGATCGAGGGCGATTATCTCCTGAATGAAAATGATGTACTGGAGAACCGTATTTTCCCGGATGCCGTCGCTTACGGCGGCTGGCAGATGGATCAGCACGTCCGGGGTGGTATCCGTGATCTGGACAAGATCCCCTCCCGGATCCTGAATTTCACCGGATGTTATACGATCCCCTGGAGATGCTATTATGCGAAGGAGCTGGAGAATGTCATGCTCGCCGGAAGAGATATCAGCACTTCTAAGATGGCATACGGCACGACGAGAGTCATGGGTACCTGCTCCATCGGCGGGCAGGCGGTCGGTACGGCAGCAGCCATGGCGGTAAAATACAGATGCACCCCGAGAGAGATCGGCGGACATATCACAGAGCTGCAGCAGGAGCTGCTCCGCGACGACTGCTATATCCCCGGCTTCCACAATGAGGATCCGATGGACTTTGCACGGTCGGCGAAGGTGACTGCCTCCGGATATACCGGGGACAATGTGCCGGAGAAGGTATTGAACGGCGTCGCTAGACCGGTCGGGGACGAGAGCAACTGCTGGGAAGCACCGATCGGGGAAGAGGGAGCGAGCATCTCTCTGGATTTCGGCAAAAAGTTGGTATTGCAGCAGGTGCAGCTGACCTTTGACACGAATCTCACGAAGGAGATCATGCCGTCCATGACGAGGAATGTCCGGAACCGTCAGGTGAAGGGACTGCCGGATGAGCTGGTCTGCGATTATGATATTCGCTTTTACAGAGAGGATAAAGAGGTACTCTGTAAGGAAATCCGTGGAAATTATCAGCGATTGAACCGTATCGATGTGGATAACGTGATCTGTGACCGGCTGACGGTGACGGTTCACAAAGCATACGGGATCGACCGGGCACGTATTTTGGAAATACGTACTTATTAGTGATATATTTACATTAAATTGGTACATATTACACGCCCAATTATTGACATTGATTTCCGGAATTCGATATACTGTAGGTAATGGAAACCAGTTAGAAACAGCGGCTACAGGCGCTATTTAAATGTTGACAGGGAGATATGGAATATGGCAGCACGATACTCAGAAATCGAAGAATATATTATGAACAAGATCCATACGGGAGAATGGCCGGTAGGCTATATGATCCCCAAGGAAGTAGAGCTCTGTGACCAGTTCGGCGTCAGCCGTTCCACAGTGCGTACTGCCATGCTGCGGCTCGTGCAGGAGGGGCATCTCAAGAGAGTGAAGCGGAAGGGAACGTTCGTGACGGCTCCCCGTGTTCTGGAGGATACCACGGTATTCATCGAGAGCTTTTTCAACGAGATGTTCCGCAGAGGGATCGAGGTCGAGACAGAGGTGCTGGAGTTCCGCTATATGGAGGCGACGGAGGAGTTGGCGGAGAAGTTCGGTGAGGACTGTACAAAAGTGATCAAGCTGAGCCGTCTCAGATATGCGAAGGATTCCTTTGACAAGGGACCGATCGTACTGACGACTTCCTATCTGCCGGAGGGAGATTCCTTCCTGTTCGACTATGATTTTACGAAGGCTTCCCTGACGACAGCTTTGAATGAGCACAAGAAGAACCGCTACAGTATGGAAAAGGAAATGACGGCACTGGCATTGGGTGGACGAGAGAGCCATCTCATGGGGATGAAAGAGGGCTCTCTGGCGATGCTGATCACCTCTATTACGAAGAATGACAAAGGTCAGGTGATCGATGTGACAGAGAGTATCTATCCCCTGGAGCGGAACAAGTTTGTATGGAAACTGAAGCTGTAGGGCATCAGATATAAGGAGTATTCTGATAACATGAAGGGTAAAATAATAAATATGGAGTGGGACTTCCGGGCAAACACGGGGAATCTGACACTTCGCGGCAGCGGAGCGATGGAGGACTGGGGTGAGTGGAAGGAACGACCCTGGGAGGCATTCCGGGAGGAGATTCGCAGTGTGACGATAGACAGCGGGATCACTGCGGTCGGCGATGGAGCTTTCCGTGACTGTACGGCACTGGAGGAGGTCGAGCTGGCGGATACCGTGGAACGGCTGGGCGTATTTGCATTCCGCGGGTGTACGGTGCTGCAGAAGATCACACTGCCCAGAGGGCTGTGGATGATCGGAGCGAAAGCGTTCCAGAGATGCACGGCATTGGAGCAGATATGGCTGCCGGCGAGCCTGCGCTACGTGGATATGCGGGCATTTGCCGGGGATGAGGCGCTGCACACGGTGGTGTATGAGGGTACACCGGCGCAGTGGGAACGGATCTATATTAGCATGACGGCATCGGACAACCGGTGTCTGCTGGGAGCGGAGAGAGAGTATCTCGGCGGCGGAATGGCGGCTGCGGCGAAATCCGTGGTCGATCGCTATGATCATTATGATCATTACGAAGAGATCGTTCATTGTGCGAAAAAAGCGCTGTCCTACGGCGGAGACGGCAATCTGTACCTGCTCACTCCCCAGCTGACAGAGCCGGGGATCCGGGCAAAATGCGGGGATTGCACACTGGTGATCTTCCCCAACGGCAGGACGATGATGATCGATGCCGGGTACATCGCGTGCAGCGGACATATCATCCGTCTGCTCGAGGATCTGGGGATCACGCATTTGGACTATTTCGTCCTGTCCCATGCACATGATGACCATGCGGGCGGTGCACTGGCGGTGGCAGAATATCTGTACGACCACGGCGGCAGCATAGATGCCTTTTACCGGTCTTCCTATGTGAAGTCCAGCAAGAGGGAGCCGGAATTCGAGGAATATCTGAAGCAGAAGGGAAGTCATATCTATTCGGAGGTTCTCGAGGGATATCAGTGGACGATCGGAGAGGTGCGGATCAACGCGTATTATCCGACGCAGGAGGAGTTGGATCGGTGTGATAACACGGACGAAGGCGTGAACGATGTGTCAATTCTGATGAAATTCATGTACGGCAACTCGTCCTATCTGACCAGCGGAGATCTCTGTATCGACAAAGAGGAGCTGTTGGCGGCGCGGTACGGCACCGCACTACGGGCGGATGTCATGAAGTCCAATCACCACGGCGTCTACACATCCAACGGAGAGACCTGGCTCCAGACTGTTGCACCCGGAGCGATCATCACCGATTCCGAGGACATCGGCAATCCCCTCCTCGTAGAGTATGCCGCCGGGAACGGCATCGATTACTACAGCGCAGGAGTGCATGGATTGATCCTCGTCCGGATGGACCGGCAGGGATATGATGTGATCTCACAATATCAGTAAGGAATAAGGATATAAAAAAGGCATCGACAGATTCGTCTGTCGGTGCTCTACTCAATTGAAAAAGTAACTTCCAGTTACTAAGGTTTTTATATTTTATAAAACAGAAATAAGTCATACAAACATGAAGATGGAAGATAGTCTTGTAAATAGATGATCTTCCTTTTCTTTTTTGTGTAATAATGGTAATCACTTCAGTAGTGTCAGGAGATGGCAGCAAGACTAAGGAGGATAAATACATGTCATCCTATAAATATAAGCATCTGACACTGGATGATCGCATTACCATACAGAAAGCTTTAAAAGAGGGGCAGACGTTCGTTGAAATAGGCGCTCTGATAGGCAAGGATCCATCAACTGTTTCTAAAGAAGTGAAAGCCCATCTTGATTATCGAAATACTGGTACGCGTTCCAGAGGCTATAATCCATGCAGACACAGAAAGAGATGCACTAAGCAGTATATCTGTGGCGAAGATAGCTGTGGGTTTATTAATCGGTTATGGCACGGAAAAACATACTGTTCTGAGTGTGCTTTGTGCATGGTCAATTGTCCTGATTTTGAAGAGGAAAAATGTTCAAGTCTAAAGAAAGCACCCTATGTTTGCAATTCATGTAAGCAGGTAAGTTCCTGTACTCTTGCCAAACAGTTCTATGATGCAAAGGAAGCTCATAAAACATACGAAAAGACACGTTCTGATTCCCGTAAGGGTATCGATATAACACCAGAAGAACTGGATCGGCTTGATGCCATCCTTTCGCCTCTTATCAAACAAGGCCAGTCGATTCATCAAATTTGTATGAACAATGCAGCAGAAATCATGGTAGATGAAAGGACCATTTATAACTACATAGATGCCGGCATACTTTCTGCTGGAAATATAGATCTTCCCAGAAAAGTGCGTTATAAAAAACGCAAATCCAAAAAGGTTGTACGTGTCGATAAGAAATGCCATATCGGGCGTACCTACGAAGATTTTGAAGCTTTTATGAAAGGACATCCTGATTTCAACGTGGTGGAAATGGATTCGGTAGAAGGCACCAGGGATTCCACAAAGGTGCTGCTTACAGTATTCTTTAGAAACTGTTCCCTTATGCTGGCATATCTTAGGGAAGCGAATACAGCCAAGTCGGTAACAGAAGCGGTGAACCATCTTTATGAGATACTTGGGCGGGAACAATTCTGTGAGATGTTCCAGGTCATCTTAGCAGATCGCGGAAGCGAATTTACGGATCCGTTGGCAATAGAGTTTGATGAGGATGGAAGACGCAGAACCTATGTGTTTTACTGTGATCCGCAACGTCCTGATCAAAAAGGAAGTATTGAAGTAACTCATGAATTCATCAGAAGGATTGTTCCTAAGAAAACATCATTTGCTTTTCTTACACAGGATAAAGTCAACCTGATGATGAGTCACATTAACTCCTATACAAGAAAGAAGCTGAATAATCGATCCGCACATCAACTATTCAGCTTCTTTTATGGCGCGGATACAGCCTCTAAGCTTAACCTGGAAGCTGTTCCTGCTAATGAAATCATACTAAAACCTGAACTGCTGAAGTAAAACTGCCAATGTCATCTCCTGATCATGTCACCCATATCCCAGAGGTGGAAGTTTCCCTTGCAAACATGCAAACGAAGCGACGACTTCTTATTTGCATACAGTAAAATATGACTTCAAGAGTATAGTAACATGCTAAAAAGCCCTATTTCAAGCGGTTTGTAATACTAAAGTCCACTCTTGCAATACTAATTTCCAGTTGGCACTGTTTTCGCAAGACTTATTTCTGTTTTCAAGGTGCTGATTCCGAAGTTAATCTTGCAAAAATAATTCAAACAGAAGTTACTTTTGCAAAACGGAAGTTAAATTTGCTATTTACCCAATTCGGAGGATTGTTCCTTTTTGATTGGAAAAAATGTATTAAATCATAAAATATTGGTCAGAAAAAATGTTGAATATACAATTGATTTGATCGAAAAAAATGTGGTAAACTATATTATGTAAGAAAGGAGGCCGCCAATGAAACGATTTGCCATGGAACAATTACAAAGCTGGAAAGAAAAGGGAAAAAGAAAACCCATGATTATTATGGGCGCAAGACAGGTGGGAAAAACATGGTTAATGAAGGAATTCGGAAGACAATTTTTCCCCAAAGTGGCATATGTATCCTTTTATAATAATAAGAGAATGAGCGATGTCTTTGAGATGGATTTTGACATTCAGAGAATTCTTATGAATCTTAATATCGAAACAGGGGTCACAATTACTCCCGGAGATACGTTGATCATTCTGGATGAAATTCAGGATGCACCGAGAGTCCTGGAATCTCTGAAGTATTTCTGCGAAGATGCACCGGAGTATCATGTTCTTGCAGCGGGGTCCCTGTTAGGAGTAGCGATTCATCAGGGAGTATCTTATCCGGTAGGCAAGGTGGAACTGTTGGATCTCTATCCTTTGAATTTTAGGGAATTTCTATGCGCCATGGGGGAAGAAGCTTTGTCTGGGGCATTGGACAGCAAGGACTTTTCCATTATAGACAACTTTTCGGATAAATACCTATTTTGGCTAAAAAATTATTATTATACCGGTGGAATGCCTGCAGTAGTTGACCTTTTTAGAGAGCAGAAGGACTATGCCGGTGTTCGGGAGTTACAAAAAGACATAGTACGTCAGTACCGGGGAGACTTTGGAAAACATATAGATGCCAAAGATCTTCCCAGAATTCGTATGGTATGGGAATCCATTCCGATACAGCTGGCAAAGGAAAATAAGAAGTTTTTCTTCGGACAGATAAAAAAAGGAGCCAGAAGTGCAGATTTTGAAATTGCGATACAGTGGCTCTTGGATTGCGGACTGATTTACAAGGTAAATCGTGTGAATGAGCCACATGTACCGCTGGCTGCATACAAAGAGATGAATGTATATAAACTGTTTGTACTGGATGTAGGACTGCTGGGGGCAATGAGTGATTTAGATGCCATGAGTATTCTGGAGGGCAATGATATTTTTGTTGAATTTAAAGGCGCATTGACGGAACAATACGTATTACAACAGATTATTTCGGATACAAAATATACACCTTATTATTACGGAACGGAAAAAGCAACCTTTGAACAGGATTTTATGATACAAATGGGAAAAGATGTTGTTCCCATCGAAGTAAAAGCAGAGACAAACCTGAAATCGCAGAGCCTGAAATGTTATTGTGAAAAATATCATCCGCAGACAGCTATCCGCTTTTCGGCAAAGAAATATATTGATCAGGGTTGGATGAAAAATGTACCGTTATATGCGGTGTGCACTTTGTAATGAATAGATAAAAGTACAGAGGAGAAAATATATATGCAGATCCATGATACAGCATTTATAGCGCCTGGAGCAGTGGTGCTTGGAGATGTGACGATCGGAGAAAATAGCGGAATCTGGTACAATGCGGTGGTCCGGGGCGACAGAGATTCTATCGTCATCGGCAAAGAGAGCAATATTCAGGACAATGCGGTAGTGCATCTGGGCAGTGGATATCCGGTGGAGATTGGAGATCATGTGACCATTGGACACGGTGCGATCGTCCACGGCTGTAAGATCGGCGACAATACCATGATCGGTATGGGAGCCATTCTGATGAATGGCTGTAAGATCGGGAAAAACTGCATCATCGGTGCCGGAGCACTGGTGACGCAGAATGTGGAGATCCCGGATAATTCCCTGGTCGTCGGTAATCCCGGGAAAGTAAAACGTGCTGTTACCGAAGAAGAGATCCGGTGGAATCTGGAAAATGCACGTATTTATGTAGAGGAAGCACAAGAAGAGAAAAGAGCACTGTCCTAGCGGAAGTGCTCTTTTGCAAACTCCATGTCCTGTACCAGTTCCAGCGTTCCCAGATATTGCTCCTGCTTATCCCGGACGGCATAATAAGTCACTAAGAAAGTCCGGCCGTCCTTGTCCATCCAGACCGGTACCTGGTCCAGATTCCCTGCACGGAATTCTCCGATAATGCGGCGAACCCGTTCTTCGATCTTAGGCGGGTGACAGGTGAAGACCTCCCGGCCCAATGCCATACCGGGACGCTTGAATACCTTGGGACCTTCGTTGAAGTAGCGATTGATATTATCGATATCTACGAAAGAGATCTCCAAAGGAATCGTATTCAACATGGCGGTCAGCTGCGACAGGGTCAGACTGCCGCTGGGGAGGTGGATTCTGGTCTCACTACCTGTAAAAGCGTGTTCCGCAGACATGGTGTCAGCCGTAGAGGCAGTGTCGGTCAGATGTGCTTCCGCAGCCTCCCAACTATCACCCCGGATACCGAAGCATTCCGCATAATCTTTGGCATCCCGGTAAATGTGATACCATTCCTCCTCCGAGAAATTCAGTGCGCAGTTGGGGAAGAGGATATTGGATTCCTTGTAGATCATTTCTTCCATGCGGGATAATACGGCTTTCAAACGTTGTTTCCATGCATCGGTTTCTTTTTGGTCTTTTTGTTTTGCAAGGGCATTCAGTTCATCCCGGATCTCATCATCCACTGTCCACATGACCGCAGAGGGACCGCTGATCCCATATTGCACCTTCAAATGTGGATAAAGTAAGTCTCCCTTTCTGGCATAGTGGATAGCGATCTGGCGCAGCTCGTCAAGCAGTTCATTGGTAATTCCATTATTTTCCAATGCCTGCCTCGCACGGGCAATCAGCTTTTCCAGTGCTGCATTTTCCAGCGTAAAAGTCTGCAGGGGATGCCCGGAGATCTGGATCAGGGCGGCAGCAGCGGAGAGCCGTTGGTCCTGTATGTCCTTAGCGTGCAATTTCTGGGCATCTGGAAAATGGGCTGTTGTTTTTTCGGCATTGGAAGTTTTTTCTTCTGTCGTGGAACCATGGAACAGGGCGGAATGCACATCACAGAGCCGCTGCAATTCTTCGATGGAAGTACCCTCCCGCAGCAGCTCCTGTTCGGCCTGCATAATTGCGGAAGGATCCACATCCTTACATTCCCGGACGAAATCCGCCTGGACATTTTCCAGAGCTTCGCCGTGATTCAAACGTTGTAAGTAAGACTTAATCTGATCTTTCATATAAAAATTCCTCCGGAACCAGTATGCCCCGGAGGAAAGTTTGTTATTCTTTTATTTTTATGATTAATCATCGTAGAGTGTTTTGATAAATTCGCAATCCACTACCAATACATAGAAAACCGAGCCATAATGTTCACTCTCCACGATACGCCCATAATCCAGAACCGTCTTATAAGTTCCATCTTTGACAGCAAGTCGGTATTTGACATAATCATTGTATCCGTTCATGCCGGATTCTATCTGCTGCCAGATGCTTTCTTCTACCTGTGTCAGATCTTCAGGATGCACCAGATTACGGAATTGATGTTTCGTAAAATGCATAAAATCATCCAGATCCGTACATCCTGTCAGCTGAAGCATTTCCTGATTAGCATACAGGATGCGTTCATCCTCCTTTTCGGCCCGGTAGATGAAAAAGGCACCCGGCAGGTTGTCAGAAATATCCGATAATGAAAAACCAAGCTGTGTCCGTTTCGAATTGTGGAAATCCGGCCGGTAGGCCAGAGCACCATGTTTTCCCTGTAATTTTACCTCATAGAGTGCAATGTCGGCATAACGGAGAATGTCAGAGACTTTTTCTGCGTTGGCGGGGTATTCCGCATAGCCCAGGGAAATGCTGTAATTGTGTTCGACGCCTTTGGCTGAAAAAGAGCGGGAAGTCTTGCTGAAAGCGTCTATCATTGGGGCAGCTTCTTCTGCACTGCAATCCTTCAGGATAATACAGAACTCATCACCGCCATTTCTGGCAATAATGGAATTATCCGGAAAAGCCTGCACTAAGGATTGTGAAAGCTGCAATAGAACCTGATCACCGATAGTATGACCATAGACATCATTGATAAATTTAAAATTATCCACGTCAAGTAATATACCGACACAGTTTTTCTGCTTGTTTCCCTCCAGATACTCCTCCAGCTGCAAATTAAATCCGTTACGATTTAAGAGACCGGTCATAGAATCCGTCAGAGAGAGTCTGCGAAATTTTTTGCGTTGCTCGTCAACGAGTAGTATAGATATCGTTAGAACCATCAGTAGTAGGATCACTGCAATGCCACATAATACTATCAGTTGTAAAAGTGTGCCATTCTTCCAGCCACCGGTGGGCATGATTTCCAGCCTCCAGTTACATCCACCCAGAGTAAAATCATAAGAGACGGGATCCATCAGAGTCTCCTCCGACTGGTCTACCACAGTATATTCATCGGTCAGAGGTGAGATGGTCTTCGATAGCCGGTATTGATAACCGAAATTGGTTAAGGCATCAGCGGAATGCTGAAAAATATCAGGAACCTTGATGATAACCATAGTCATGCCCCAAAAATAGGGAGTACCCTTCTCATCCTGTAAAAAAACTGGATTACGGATTGAAAGAACGTGTCCTCCTTGCTCCAGCTCAAAAGGACCATGTATGATAAGCGCATCATTGGCAATGCTGTATTTTACAGTCTCTCCGCGGTATTTGTCATGGATCAGGTCTATTTTACCTGCTTCGTTGCCTTCGGCGGGATAGATATCTGTTACGATGCCCCCGGGAGCCACTTGGATGCTCCGGACGTAATCTGCCATCATTCTGTCCGCAATGATATCAAATTTGTCGATTCTGCCGTCCGTACTGATCAGAATCTGCTCCAGTGTATCCGTGATATTGATACCGGCATTCAGATCTGCGATCATGTTATCACCGTAGGTTACAGCATTTAGTTCCGCAAGAGTGCGGATGTGCCTGGAGTCGTCCTGCTGTACCGCATGAGCGATCATATATAAGACAATACTGCCGATAAGAAGTATCCATAACGGCAGCAGCCATTTGGTATGAGAAAATTTAACTTTCTTCCGTGTCATAGTGCTATGCTTCCTTCGTATGTGTTGGCAAAATGATTTAAATTTAATTATAGCATTTTGACGTTTTTTTGTATAGACATGAGAAGATATTTCATCCCACTTTTATGCTCATATCGGGGCGGGTCATAAGTATTTTAGTATCATAAAAAAGTATAGAAATGTGGTACAATACCTAGGGAAAGATAATTAGTTACGAAAGAATATGTTAGGAAGCATGCATAAAAGATTATTGGGAATATCAGCTGGACAAGGAGAAGGGCAATAAGGTAATATATTATTGCATGCTGGAACGGAAAAGGAGGATTCCTCCGACGGAAGGAATCGTCTGCGGAATGGAGATTAGTATGGAATATATATCAGATGCACAGGCAAAACAGATGATCTTAGAGGTAGGCCGCAGAATGTATCAGGGCGGCTTTGTGGCAGCGAACGACGGGAATATCTCCTGTAAAGTCGGAGATAATGAGATCTGGGCAACACCAACGGGAGTTTCTAAGGGATTTATGACAGAGGATATGCTGGTGAAGCTGGATCTGGACGGGAATGTGTTGGAGGGAACGCACAAGCCTTCCAGTGAGATCAAGATGCACCTCAGAGTATTCAAAGAGAACCCGAAAGTACAAGGCGTGGTACATGCACATCCTCTGACGGCGACGGCGTTTGCCTGTGCGGGCATCAGTCTGGAAGAACCGGTGCTGATGGAAGGTGTGTTGTCACTGGGTTGTGTGCCGTTAGTGCATTTTGTCCTGCCGGGCACAGAGGAAGTGCCGGAAGCGGTAGCTCCCTATTGCCGGGAATACAATGCAGTACTGTTAGCAAACCATGGCGCGCTGACCTGGGGTGACAATCTCATGCAGGCTTATTACCGCATGGAGACCACGGAGTATTATGCGAAGATCCTGATGATGAACAACTTTATCTTAGGGAAGAAGACGTTGTTGTCCCAGGGACAGATCGACGATATTATCAAGATCCGTGCAGGATGGGGTATCACCACAGGCGGCAGACCCATCGGACCGGAGGGCGCGCAGAATCTGGAGGATATCTGTGTTTCAAAGAGACAGTAATGGCATAGTGGAGACGGTTGTCTTGCTTTCCAAGGGTGAGGTCGACTCGAAAAAGATTCGGGTTGAGTTCTCTTTGGAAGATATGGATATGTCCGAATTTCAGGATGGGGCAACCTACACCCAGATCAAGGACTATGTGCTGGAGCATAGTGGGTTAAAGGTATCCAACCTGTATATCTCATAAATTAAGCGGAAATGTGGGATTGGGGTCGGTAAGAACTATAATCTGCCGAAGTCCGAGGGCGCAAGAGGTTCGGTGGACCTCTGTTCTGCGCCGACCGGAGCGGGAGCGGAGACTGCCAGACAGCCACAGTGTCCGCCGGAAAAAGAGAAAGCAATCCGAGAAGCATTCAAATATTTTGGGATGATCTAACATCCCATAGAATGGAGGTTTCTAATGGATAGATTGATTTCTTGTGAGTTCAACATGGATAATGCCTGTGTGGAACTGAAATTCTTAGATGGCAGCATGATTGTCATTGATACCATCGCCGTGGAGAATGGGGTCGCCGACAATATGTATCAGCGGTCAGAATTGGACTATCTGATCTACAATGATCCGATTGGATATGCAGACTTGATATTGAACGGTGATCCCGAAATTATCTAAAAACTGTAACTGAATGTAAACCCTTAGATTAAAACTCAGCCCTCTGCCTTTTCATTGGCAGAGGACCGTTTTTTGCTTAACAGTTATTGAGCATCCCTTAATTGCTCTACAACGCTGCATTTCGCTGCGTTGTCATACATCATGCAAGGAATCAGCCACCCCAGCAGAAGAAATACCGGAATTGTCAGCAGGACAGGCAGAATGGTGAATCGATACTCAAAGAACCAGAACATACTGCCCAGCATTTTTCCCGCAAGAGGTCCCATCACCAGCGACAGCATAAAGGCCGCCGCTACGGAAGACATTGCGTAAAACAACCCCTCATAGATCAGCATGGTTTTGAGCTGCCGGTTCGTCATTCCTACAGCCTGAAGCACAGCAAATTCACGGCGGCGGGAAAGAATGCCGGTCATCATGGCGTTGAAGAAATTCAAGAGTCCCACCAGCCCGATGATAGCACAGAGGATACCACCGATCAGAAGGAACATCTGCCGGAACTGAGCAAACTCGGAGCGAGCCGTGGCCTTGCTTTCATACATCAAGGGCGAAAACTCACCGGCAGTGAGCTTCGATAGATATTGCTCTGCTTCGGCCTCGTCCGCTTCGTCTGCTGTGTCGAACAGGTAGAGCATCGGAATGGCCGCACCACCGCTGTCCCTCTGTGCGGTATCCACAGACAAAACTGCCTCATATCCAATACCACCATAACGATAACTCATGGAATACGGAAGCTCTACCAAGGCGCAGACCGTGTACTCTACATCTCTGGCTCCATACAGTTTTTCCTGAAAGTACTCCTCCGGTGTATCTTCGGTGCGGAGTTCCCCGGTGCGGCTGTCGATATATTTCACATCGTCCGCATAGGTGGCGGTGATCGTGTCTCCCACCTTGGGGTAGTATTCAGGATTGGGCAGATTACCGTAGTCATCTAAGGAAACCGCAATGGCAATAGCGTTATTGTTTGGCTCCAGCATAGGAGAAATATCTCCGTCGAACACTTGCAGCTTGTCAAACAGGCTGTTATCCAGAGCCTCGATTCTGGTATCTCCCATCACCATATCGCCCCGGTGCTCCATGCGGCTCATATGGCTGTCCAACTGCTCGGCGCTTTCGTACCTTGCATAGTCCTGCCGCAGAGCATCCTCCGTCATCCAAAGATATACGGGTTTTCGCACAGCATATCCCGTGCCGGAAAGACTGGACTTTGTGTTTGCTGCGATCTCTTCGATCTGTTCCGGCGTGATGAATTCATCTGCCGGGTTGTAACGGAAATAGTCGGGCGTGCTGACGATAAAATCGGCGCAGGTCATGAAGGATACATACTTCTCCATGCTGAAGCCGCCCACAAAGGCACACAGTGCATTGAACAGCGTCACCGACAGTGCCAGAGACACCACCACCAGCACCGTCTTTTTCTTGTTTCGTCCCAAATTGGCAAAGGCCATCTGATGGAGCTTGGCTCCCCGGGTGCTGCGCTGTTTTTTCTTGGTCTGCATTGCATCCGTATATTTGGTAGCCTCCACCGGAGAAACCCTGGCTGCCATTTTCCCGGGCTTGGAGCAGGACAAAAGCACCGTCAGCAGGGCAAACAGCACGGAGCCAACAAAGATCACAGGCGAAGTGCTGATGGTGGTGATGCCTGCATCCAACTGGGTGGAGCGCAAGACAACAGGCACCAGAACAGCGCCAATGCCATAGCCCAACAGCAGCCCCGCCGGAATGCCGATCAGACAAAGCAGAAGTGCCTGCTGGCGAATGATGCGTTTGAGCTGCCGGGGCGTTGTGCCAATGGTTTTCAGAAGCCCGTAAAACCGGATATCCCCCGCAACAGAGATCTGGAAAATGTTATAGATGATAAGATACCCGGTGAAAATCACCAGCAGCAAAAAAGCTGCTATGGCGATCACAAGTTCCGGATCGAGCTGCGACTCCAGCTGGGATGAGGTATATCCCCAGTTGACGCCGATTCGAACGCTGTTGGGATCGGTATAGCTGTCCCATGTGTAGCCGAGATCGGTATCCACCTGCTCCATCTGCCCTTGAATGTTTGTACTGGAAGCCATCATGACATTCAAATCGGTGCGGAAGGGCTGTAACCCTGTTTTCACTGCCTGCGCTTCGATGTCATCTGCGTAATCACGGCTGATGTTGATGTAGTGAACAGGCATTAGTTCATCATAGTCCCAATAGCCTACCAGCGTAAAGGTGTCCGTTACAGCAAAGGCGGTTTGATCCTTGTCCGTGATGGAATAGGAAACCGTGACCTCTGCGCCCAACTCCGGCGTCACACCAAGCAGCTGCAACGCTGCCGTATCCATGGCTACCTCTTTGCCGCTTTCGGGCATCCGTCCGATAGTAGGGGTTGCATAGCTCCATTTAGTGCAGTTGGCATCCATGTAGCTGATCTCTGCCGGTATTTTGGCAAAGACCCCCTCCGCAGTGATACCGATTACCTTCCGTACTCCCGTAGCCTTCACCTTTGGGTGGGCAGCGATGCGTTCCGCCTGCTCGGGGGAAACATCCTTAAAGGTGCCGTGTGCATAGCCGCCTACCTGCCGAAACTGGTAGGTTTCATAGCTGGCGTTCAACGACAAGACAATGGTGAACATGGACGTAAATAGCAGCGTTGTCAGCGCAATGGCAAAAATAGCGATCAGATTGCGGCGACGGTTCGCATAAAGAGATTTTAAGCTGAGTTTTCGAATACATTTTCTGTTTTTGACATTCATCGCAGCCACCTCCCGTTAGTTCTGGGAGACGATCCGACCATCTTCGATACGGATAATGCGGTCTGCCATCTGCGCAATTTCTTCGTTGTGAGTGATCATTACGATTGTCTGGGCGAACTTTTGACTGGTGACTTTCAAAAGGCTCAATACATCTTGGCTGGTTTTGGAATCCAGATTGCCGGTGGGTTCATCTGCCAGAATGATAGCGGGTGCTGCCGCCAGCGCACGGGCAATGGCTACCCGCTGCTGTTGACCGCCTGAGAGCTGATTGGGCAGCGCATCCAGACGATCATCCAGCCCAAGTGTCTGTACAATCTGCTGTACGAAATCCTTATTGACCTTGCCACCGTCCAGCTCAATGGGTAGAACAATATTTTCATACACATTCAGCACCGGAACAAGATTATATGCTTGGAACACAAAGCCGATTTTCCTGCGGCGGAAGATGGTCAGGGCTTCCTCCTTCAGGGAGAAAATATCCTGTCCGTCCACCATGACCGTGCCGCTTGTAGGGCGATCCAGCCCGCCCAGCATGTGCAGCAGCGTGGACTTGCCGGAGCCGGATGTGCCGACGATTGCAACAAATTCGCCCTTCTTTACACTTAAATCAACTCCATCCAACGCATGAACTGCGTTATTGCCGGAGCCATAAATCTTTTTCAGGTTTTTTGCCTGTAAAACTTCCATAAATGAGTACCTCCATGAAAAAATCTGTATGTATGAAAGGAAATGATCCTTTGATACATACAGATTATCGCATAGGAATCTTTCCACATTCTTTCCGGCGGAAAATGAAATCTAACAGTTTTGATAGAATTGTTGTTATTTCGGCAGAAATATGGAAAACGTACTTCCTTTTCCCGGAACGGAAGCAACCTTGATATAACCGCCCTCGCCGGATATGATCTGTCGAGCAAGGTATAAGCCGATGCCCACACCTTCTTGTTTCTGCACACTATTTGAGCGGTAAAAGCGAGCAAATATCTTCGCTTGCTCAGTTTCCGGTATGCCTGAACCGGTATCCGATATATCGATCCTTGCAAACATTTCATAGCTTACGGCAGAAATAGTAATGGTGCCATGCTCTGTATATTTGATGGCATTGTCTACGATATTCGCCAGCGCTTCCGCTGTCCATTTGAAGTCGAATACAGCAAAAGCATCGGTATCCTGCAGTCGCAAAGACAATCCTTTTTCAGAAGCCTTGGCGGCATATTGTTCTACTACGCTTTCAAGCAGCGGCTGTAGCGCTGCTTGCTGAGGGGTGAGTGAAATGATCCCATTTTCCAGTCTGGAAAGCTTTACGAGAGAATCGATCAAAAATCGCAGCTTTTCCGATTGTTTGTACAGCGCCTCCACATTTGCCTTCGCCGATACAGGCAGAGTTTCCTCCATCAAAAGCTCGCTGTATAACAGCAGGTTTGCAATCGGCGTTTTTGTCTGGTGGGAGATGTCCGCAATCAAGGACTTAATTCTGTCTTTCTCCTGTGCTACATTTCGAGAAGATGCTTCTGCTGCGGAAAGATAGTGTGCAAACTTTGTTTCCAAAGCAGACAGCCGGCTTTCATTAAAATTGGTTTCAGAAAAGGAGCCGGTCATGGCAGCGTCCAGCATCCTTTCGATTTCTTCCATCGTTTTTCTGGCCTTTCTCCGCTCCCATAATACAACAGCTATCGCCGCCAGAAAACATAGCAGTATGATCACAATACCGGTTTTATTCATCTTTTGTCACCCAGCTATAACCGATTCCATAGACGGTTTTAATGTATTTCTGTGCACCAAGCTTATCCCTCAGACGCTTGATCGTAACGGACAAAGCATTTTCATCCACATATTCTGCGCCATCTGTCCAGATCCGGTCTACAAGGTCTCCACGGGTCATGGTCCGACCACGGTTTTCAACAAGCAGACGCAGTAATTTTTGCTCTGTTTTGCTCAATTCCACTTTTGAATCTCCCACATAAAAGGTCATAGCCTCAAAGTCAAAGTGAAATAGATCCATATGGATCGGTGCATTTTTATGGTTTGACGCTTGCTTTCGCAGTTGGGTATTCACCCTTGCCCGCAAAACCGAAAGAGAAAAGGGCTTGGTAATGTAATCATCAGCGCCCCTCTCCAGTCCGTCTACGATGTCTAGATCGGTGTCATTGGCAGTCAGCAGAATAACAGGAACCCCGGGCATGTTTTCCTTGACCTCCCGGAGCAGCTCAAGCCCACTGCCATCCGGCAGATTGATATCCAACAGGATCAGGGATACACCGCCGCAAAGCAATTGCTCTCTTGCCGCTTTTAGATCATGACAGGATATAATCTGACGGTCATCTGCTTTCAGTGCTTTGCATAAGCCTTGATTCAAACCGATATCATCTTCAATAATCAATAATTGTTCCATGTATCTCACTCCCTCGTTATTCAAATGCCACCATCATTTCCTTGGGCAATTTTTCGTTCTCACAGTTCAGAAGATAGGCTATTGCTCTGATTGCAAATTTGTTTGTTTTCACTGTATCCCAGTCGGCAAGACGAACTATTTCTGCTGTGCTGCCCTCAAACATAACCGCCAGTTCTTCAAAGGTGGGGCGGCCTTTCCACGAGCCGACACGCCCGCAGGTCATGCAGATCGCCAGCCGCTTTTCAAGCAAGGTCGCAGTTGTATTTCTTTGCAAATTCACTGACCGCACCCTTGGCAGGATCATAGTCCATCAGCTTTTGGAGCATTTGCTCCCGGCAGGAGAGTTTTATATCTATAAATCGGTCTGTGTCGTACAAATCGCCGCCGTCCACACCGAGAAAGTCTTTGATGCGCTCTGCCACATAGGGAATGATGCCATCACCGTGCGGATTGACTTGGTGTTTTGGTATGTATCCGGTCATATTCCATATAAAATCCTTCAGCATAGCGCACCTCCCTTCTAAACAAATGCTTTCTGGATAGTAGCCTGATTTTAATTCTCAGATTGTGTTTCTTTTGCTTCTACTTTTACAATCATACATAGGCTTTGAACTGCATTAAAGAGACGGATGCAATCCATCTCGTCAATTTCAAAATCCGATCTTCCATGTAATAGCCAATGCCTATTTATCGTTTCAGGTTCATCGGCAGAGAAATCGCTTTTTTGATACAGATTTCGGATGAAGTTGTTATAAGAAATCCATACATGTTTTTGAATTGTACTTCCTGTTGACGGGAAGGTATCGACCTTCTTTTGACAAACCTTCATCATCCTTACATCTTGCTTGTCATCGCTAAATTCTGACAGAATACCCTCGATAACCGAGAGTAGCGATGTTGCACAAACAGCATACAATTTATTTTGAAATGCTTGCCAGCATTGGTCTGTGAGATTTTTCAGTCCTTCTTTAATGGGAGATGCTTTGATTCCGTTCACCATATCTTTGGTTTTCTGAAAATCTTCTATTGTAAAAAACCATTTCAAAAATGCATTGATATCATCCAATTTGTTTGTGTTTGCTATTGTTTTGACTGCGTAAATATTTAATTCTGCGGGTAAAGTCCACCCTTCTGTTGATAGCTTGCTCACAACAATATCTAATTCTTTATCAAATTCCTGTACACTTTCTTCAGCCTTCTTTGAAATAGCTTTTTGAATAACCTCCATTTGTTCTTTCGTTAATTCTAACATTCGTATAACCCTCCGAGTTTAAGTGTTCCTATAATTCAGGCTCTCATTTAGCAAAGCCGCCTGTCCCATCTCTTTTTCGTAATCACCTTTGGCATAGGCGACATTGCTCAGCGCTCGAAGCATTTTATCCTTTGCCAGCCTTTTCATAACCTCTGCAAGATCAGCGTCCAGAGTACCACGCTTCACATAGCGGTTTATGGTGTTCAGCCGTTTCTCATAAATCTGTTTCACCGGATGATCGTCCGCAAGCTCCCGTTGTTCTCTGCTTTTCAGGTTGCCGATCTGCCGACAGGTGCGGTGCAGCTTGTCCCCCGGTGCATAGCCGCCGCAGTATTTGGTGTGCCTTGCGTTGGTGGTCAGAAACCACTTTTCGCAGATTTTGCATTTCTTCGGTGCATGACCAACACACAGGCCCTCAAAGAGATCAGACCGGAACATCCCCACAAAGGATACATAGTGCATCCGCTTGACCAGCTTCGCAACTTTTTCGCCGGGACGGATGGTTGCCACATACTGAACAGAGTTATTTGCGACAGACATCCAGGCATTGCCCTCAGCGATGGAGAACTCCGGCGTGAAATAGCTGCCGAACATTCTGGCAAATCCCTCTGCGGTGCGGTCTGCTTCGTTGCAATCCGATTTTTCTGCAAAATCAAGCATGGCCGTTTGGTATTCCCCAAGGGAGTAGGCCAGATGCCCGCATACGGCGGTATAGCGCTGGAGCGTGATTGCTTCGGCATAGTTCTGGATTTCTTCAAATTGCAAAGAATTGGTTGCGGCTTTTGTGGCAAACTCCACATATTTCAGTGCATTGTCCGCAGTAAAGACCCTTTCTATCCGTTCTCTGTGCTTTGATATGTCCATATAAGAGAATGGCGGGGTTTCGCTGAGAATATCCAGCATCGCCAGAGTAGCTTCCCTTGCCATAGGACAGAGTGCACAAGCATCCTGTCCGGCGTTTAATGTTCCGAGCAGCAGATTGATTTTCTCGCATTGCTCGTTCGCCTTTGCAATGGTATCCGCAGGGACATTCAGTGCATCACAGGCAAGCGTACCGACAGGAAATGTTTTGCCCTCATATATGACCGTATCCTGCCAAAAATCCAAAGTCATCAATTCTTGGTTCATGCTTGCCCTCCTGTCCTGTTTTTTCATTTTTCTAATTATATCATGTAAATGTGAAGAAATCTACGTCCTCAGATAAGTTGTCCTGTCATTAGCCTGTTTTTTGAAAAATCCGGCATAACCATAGTAGAAAGCGTCAAACACCTGCCAATCACGGCGGGTGTTTCGTGTTTTCTGAATATTATGAACGGAGGTTTTTCTATGACAATTTATGAAACCATCAAGGCGGCAATCAGCGTAAAGCAAGCCGCCAAACACTACGGGCTGAATGTCAACCGCAACGGTATGGCTTGCTGTTCGTTCCACAACGACAGGCATCCGAGCTTGAAGCTGAATGAGGACTATTTTTTCTGCTTCAGCTGCGGAGCCAAGGGGGATGTAATCGACCTTGTGGCAAGGCTGTTCGATCTGAGCAGTTATGAAGCAGTGCAAAAACTGGCTGCGGACTTTGAGCTTGACCCGAAACCGCCCACTGCCGCAGCTATGGTCAAGCCGAAGCGTCCTTATATCCGTCAGTTCCGGGAGGATGAAATGTTGTTCAGTATGCTAAGAAAGCAAATGAAACGGGGAAGCTGTATGAAGAGGATCTTGCAGAAATAAAAAAGATGAATAATGAGCAAACAGAGCTTCTAAAAAAGGCACTTGAAGCAGTTATTCATCTATATGAGGAAGATTCAAAGAAGAGAAAGTGAATTGATAAAAAGCGTTAGCGTGGCTCTGCGGTTTATCCGCAGTTCGAGGGGATTGGGGCATTTTCCCCAACAAGCAAAAATGCGCCGGGTATATACCGGGGCACTGCTTGCCAAGTAGCGAAATTAGGAATGACAGAGAGGATAAGACAATGGAAAATGTAACTTTTGATTATAAGTTTTACAGGATACCTAAGAGATTTTTTAAGGAAGACATGTTCAGAGATATGACAAATGCAGCAAAAGTATTATATGGAATACTGCTGGATCGCAAGTGCTTGTCAGACTCCAATGGAGACGCATGGCGTGATGAATATGGAATTACCTATATCATTTTCACAATCGAAGAAATTATGAATCTGATGAACCTGGGGAATAAGAAGGTTAACAAAATGGTGAAGGAGCTGGAGGAGCATGGCTTGATTTACCGAAGACATCAGGGCTTGGGAAGACCGAATAAGATTTATGTTTATGATTTGCTCAAAGCAGATAATTCAAATTGGCTGCCAAAACAAATTATATTCGGAAAAGGGAGCAGCAATGAGAAAGAAGTATTATGAAGATGCAAAAGAGAATGCAGCTTTTGAGAGATGTGCAGATGTAATAACATCCCTGATTCTAAAATATGGACCGGCTTTAAAACGAAAATGGAATCTAGACGAGTGGATTAGGAATATTCAGGCAGAGAGTCTATGGAAAGACATAGCTTGCAAAAGATATCAGCGGTATTTTATTTGCATGATGAATATGAAAAGTCTTCCTGTATGACAAAATCAAATTGACTAATACTAATTAGCAATATATAATATAGACAAAACGAAAATGACATGAACGGAGGAACAATGAAGTGGAGAAGGTTATAACACTTGAGGAAGCATTAAAAAGAATTGAAGAATTAGAAAATGAAAACGCCGAGTTACGCGAAGAACTGGAATATTATAAAAATCGTAAATTAAGTGGAAGGCAGAAGCACAATGCAAAATGGATGGCAATCTACAATGATTTTGTTGATTGCTATGAGAACGGCATGGCTATGATAGAGATTGCAAAACGAAATAATGTCAGCGAGAGGACGATATACAGGTATAAGGCGTATTATGACAAGATGAGGAACACAAAGGAGAATGTGATAGAGTAATTTAGTTAATTAATAGTAAAAAACATATTGCTGGCGTCAGCAATATGTTCATAAGAGGAGGAAATTTGAATGGAAAAGAGAATAATTGAATTGTACAGAAGAAAATTTGATGATATCCGACATGAAGAGGATGGCATTGAGTATTGGTATGCACGAGAATTAATGACATTATTGGACTATATTCAATGGAGAAATTTCGAAAATGTTGTAAAAAAGGGAATGCTTTCTTGTAAAAATAACGGAATTAGTGTGGAAGACCATTTTGCTGGCGTCAGCAAAATGGTCACATTGGGAAGTGGAGCCAATAGAGAAGTTGAGGATTATATGCTTACCCGTTATGCATGTTATCTTATTGCTGAAAATGGAGATCCACGAAAGGAGCAGATAGCTTTTGCACAAAGCTATTTTGCGGTTCAGACTAGAAAACAGGAATTGATTGAAGAAAGAATTTCTTATATCGAAAGAACAGAGGCAAGAGGAAAATTAAGGGAATCGGAAAAAAGATTGTCTCAAAATATATATGAGCGTGGAGTAGATGATGCTGGATTTGGTCGGATTCGGTCTAAAGGAGATCAGGCTTTATTTGGTGGATTTACCACGAAACAGATGAAAGACCGTTTGGGAGTACAGGACAAAAGACCACTTGCGGATTTCCTGCCAACACTTACCATTGCCGCAAAAAATCTTGCAACTGAAATGACAAATTATAATGTTGAAGAAAAGGATCTGCAAGGAGAATCTGCAATCACTGTTGAACATGTGGAAAATAATACTTCTGTTAGGGACATGCTTGGACAAAGAGGAATTAAACCGGAAGATTTACCAGCATCGGAAGATATTAAGAAACTGGAACGCAGGGTAAAGCGAGAAGAGAAAAAGCTTGCAGAGCAGTCTGGAAAGTTGACAAATGAATAATACAGGAGTGTGAGACTATTGAAGAAGAAAACAAAGCATATAGTTACAATTGAACTGGAGGATAATAAAGTGAAAAATATTGTAAAAGACACAATTCACGCGAATGGAATAGATATTGGAATATATACATAGGATTTTCAAAATGAATTTATATCATTGACGGATATTGCACGCTATAAAAGTGATGAAGCAAAGGATGTAATTAAAAATTGGATGAGAAGCAAAGACACAATAGAGTTTCTTGGTTTATGGGAAAAATTACATAATAATAACTTTAAAGGGGTCGAATTCGACTCCTTTAGAAATCAGGCGGGATCTAATGCATTTACAATGTCACCTACAAAATGGATAGAGACTACTGGGGCAATAGGAATCGTATGTAAATCCGGACGTTATGGTGGCACTTATGCACATTCAGATATTGCATTTGAATTTGCATCATGGATTTCAGCAGAATTTAAACTTTATATAATCATGGATTATAAAAGGCTGAAAGCAGATGAAAATAGCCGCTTTTCATTAAATTGGAATCTAAACAGTGAAATATCAAAATTGAATTATAAAATACATACAGATGCAATCAAAGAAAATTTGATACCACTGGAATTGACACCAGCACAAATCAGTTTTACATATGCAAATGAAGCTGATATGCTAAATGTGGTTCTATTTGGCAGAACAACCGCCGGAAGCATATTTGCCACGCGGAATTTCTTATCCTAGACGAGGTTCACACCCACGCAGAAGATCAGGATAGAGCCGATGAGGGAGAGATCGGTAATGGCGGCATCTGTCATGACCGGTGCAATCAGTCTTGCCAACAGCGTGACCGCACCCTCGAACAGAGGGTCTTTGGCATTGCCTGTTTTTTTTGGGTAAAAAATCTGTTGAATACAGTGCCGGCGATCCTGCTAGCGGATGAGCCTACCGGCGCCCTGGACCAGACCAGCGGCAAGGAGGTACTGAAGCTGTTCCGGGAATTAAACGACATGGGCAACACGATCGTAATGATCACACATGATCTGGGAGTGGCACAGTCCGCGAAGCGTATCGTAAGAATTGTAGACGGACAGCTGTATGAGTAAATTATATACTTTTTGCAACAAGCACAATTCCTGAGAGAATGAGCAGGAGAATCACGATTTTGCGGATGAGCTTTTCATCCATCAGATCGCTGCTCTTCAGGCCAAGGAATAATCCCAACAGCATTAGGGGAATCAGGAGTATCGCCTGCCGGATCGTCTCGAACCGGATCAGTCCCAAAGCACTGTACAGGCAGATGCGAAAGGTGCTTTCTACAGCAAATACTGCGCTGATATTAGCTTTGAAGGCATCATTATCTTCACAGACGCTTGTCATGTAAACGGCCAGCAGAGCGCCGACACCAAACAGCCCGCTGAGTAATCCGGCGGAGAGTCCTACTATTACGGTGAATAGAGGAGAGACTTTTTTCGGGGAAAAGGTCTCTTCATTTTTTGCCCCTTTTTGTTGAAACCACATCTGGATTCCAATGCCTATGACCACAATACCGAAGATGATCTTAACGATATTGGCATTGATGTATTTTAAAATAAATGCCCCCGGAATGCTGCCGGCAAGAACGAACAGCATAGGGAGGAAAAAGATACGCGGATGCAGGGAAGCTCTTTTTTTCCATACTAGGATCAGGTTCGACGGATAACCGATCAGCAGTTCCACCGGAGAAATATTAGCATTTACGATGCCGAAGCTTAAAATAGAGGTGAATACCAGTGTATTGGCGAATCCGCACAGACCTTTTATGAAAAATGCTGTTAAAGTGGCTAAAATCCAGTAAATCATGAGAACCTGGCTCCTTAATCGTTCGTTTCAGCTAGAATAAAGTCCCATAGGCGCTGCCTGTGCAGGAATCATCCATAGCGCAACTTTCTTCTATAGTAAAATACACACGTGGTCAGGACAAGTATTTTGTGAAAAAACTTGTGGGAACTTTGGGAGTGTGGTACATTGACACTAAGCAAAAGGAAAGGCAGGAAGATTCGTATGGCAGGATATTTGATCAAAGATACTACAAGAGAAGAACGGGAGCAGATCGTAGCGGAATCCTTAGGATATATGGAAGCAAATTGTGACGGTTGTTCGTCCGGACTGGCAGAGATGTATCAGGCATACATCGATGGGGAGAAGGAGCTTCGGGACATTAATATGGAGTTTCATGCAGGATATGTCTCGGGGGAGGAAGTACCGGGGAGAAGATCCTGCCCGATGTAAGGATAGTAAGCATAAAGTTTCGAAATTTGCAAAAACTCTTTCTATAAGGGAGAAACCGGAAAAGAGGGATGCAGATGCGGAAGGATCTTATAATTATAGTAAATCTGGAAAATGGAAAAGCACAGTTGGAATTCAAGCTGCCGGAAGAATTTTTGACGGAGCGGCGGGAGACTGAGATGCGAATGGAAATATGGGAGACAGCAGGAGGCGGTCGCCCTATTTTTTATGGAAATTATCGGAATGTGGATCAGGATCCGATGACCGCGTTATTATTGCGGCCGCACCTGTGGAATGGGAGGAAGGATCCCTATCTCTATCAGGTGAGAGCTTGGCTGCGGTTCCCAACCGGGATCGATAGTAGTCTTTTTAAAACAGAGGATTCAGGAAAATTCCGGGATTCAGAAGATTTCGAAAATCGACGGGAAGTGTACTGGCAGCGGGACCTTGCAATTTATGACTTGCGTGTCATAGAGAAAAAAGGCATCTATTTGAACGAAGCCGAATTTCATCCACACATCGTAGAATACCGGCTGCCACCGCAACTCAGTGAGTACGGTACGCAGGACGAACAGATGGAAAGAGATCTGGAGCGGCTGGCACGGATGGGAGCCAATGCGATTCTGTTTCACAATGACGACAGGAAAAGCGAAGGACAGGAAAAGACTGGGCAGGACAATGCCGGACAGAAAAATGGGGTAAGGCAGAATCCGGGAACAGATCATTTTTACAGGTTATGCCTGAAACGAGGATTTTTGGTAAAAGACCTGTGGATAACAGACGAAAAAATCCCCATATACCGTGGATTACCCGGAGAAACTACGCAGGAGATGTTGCTTTCGGAGGACGGCAGGACGTTGACGGAGCACTATTACTATTATCAGGCGAAATGGAGTAGGGAACCGGTACTCTATCCGGCACTTTCTACCCTGCACCGGCAGGAGAACGGTCTGCTCTCCCTGACAGTCTACAGCAACCAGAAAAAAGTGGTGCTCTATGTGGACGGGGTACTTTTCCTGTTTCAGTCGGCGCAGACCGGAGGGCCGGAGTTTATTTTTGAGGATATCCCGGCAGAGAAGCTGCCGCTGCATCTGGCGGTGGAAGCCGGTAACTTAAGCACTTCTTTGACGATAAGGTGAAAAGTTTTTTGTAGGATTCAAAACCGGTTTCACACAATTTTCACAAATGTTTCACCTTTTGATGACATTTGCCTCATATAGTAATACAAGTACACCAAATAATGATTGACACAAGTATCGGGAATTATTTGAGGTAAGCGCAAGTAACTGATATGGGAGGCAAATATGATAGAAGTAACCAATCTTACAAAAAAATACGGAGACCATATAGCCGTAGATCATCTTTCTTTCCGTGTGGAAAAGGGACAGATTTACGGCTTTCTTGGTCCAAACGGCGCAGGTAAATCCACGACCATGAACATCATCACGGGTTATCTGGCAGCCACGGAGGGCACTGTGACCATCGATGGCAAAGATGTCCAAAAAGATCCGGAGGAGGCAAAGCGTTCCATCGGTTATCTGCCGGAGCTTCCGCCGCTGTATGTTGACATGACTGTCAGAGAATACCTGGATTTCGTGGCAGAACTGAAAAAAGTGCCGAAAAAAGAGCGGAAGCAGCAGATTGATGAGGTCATGGAAATGACACAGATCACCGATATGCAGCAGCGTCTGATCAGGAATCTGTCAAAAGGTTACAGGCAGAGAGTCGGACTGGCGCAGGCAATCCTTGGCTACCCTGAGGTTATCATTCTGGATGAGCCCACGGTAGGTCTGGATCCGAAACAGATCATCGAGATCCGTGATCTGATCCGCAAGCTGGGGGAGAATCATACCGTGATCCTCAGCTCCCATATTCTGTCGGAGGTCAGTGCGGTCTGCGACCATATTATGATCATAGCCCACGGTAAGCTGGTAGCCAGTGATTCTCCGGAGAATCTGCAGAAGCTTATGAGCGGTTCCATGGAACTGGACCTGGAAGTAAAGGGAAGCGCCGCTGCGGTGAAGAGTGCATTGCAGGAGATCTCACAGATCGACCGGATCGAAGAGAACACAGAGGCATCCAAAAATGTTGCAAAGCTGAAAGTGATCTCCAAAGAGAATGCAGATATCAGAGAGCAGGTATTCTATGCATTGGCAGAAGCAAAATTGCCTATTTTAGAGATGACCCATGCGGAGAAGTCTCTGGAAGACATCTTCCTGGAACTGACCGAGGATGTGGCACCCACACAGCCGGAGAAGCACAAACTATTCTCAAAAAGAAAAAAGCCGGAAGCCGAAGAAACTGTAACTACAAAGGAGGCGGAATCATATGCTAGCCATTTATAAGAGAGAATTGAAATCCTATTTCCGTTCCTTTATCGGATTTTTATTTATTGCAGTCACCCTGTTTTTCCTGGGACTGTATTTCAGTGTTTATAACCTGATGAACGGATATCCTTATTTTGCGTATGTGGTATCCAGCGTTACCTTTCTATTCATGCTCACCGTGCCGATCCTGACCATGCGTATTCTGGCGGAGGAAAAGCGGAGCAAGACGGATCAGCTGATCCTGACGGCACCGGTGTCCGTAGGCGGCATCGTTATGGGGAAATTCCTGGCGCTGTTAACTATATTTGCCATCCCCGTAGCGATCATCTGCTTTTACCCGCTGATCATGGCGCAGTACGGCAGTGTTCCCATGGGAGAGGCCTATCTGTCGATCCTGGCATATTTCCTCTTCGGAATGACCGCCATTGCCATCGGTCTGTTCCTGTCTTCCGTGACAGAGAGCCAGGTTATCGCAGCAGTACTTACTTTTTTCGTATTGTTCCTGGGATATATGATGGATTCCATCTGCTCCATTATTTCCAGTACCGGCAATCTGTTGACAAGGCTGTTGCGTTGCTTTGACCTTTACACACCGTTTTCCAACCTGTTGAACGGCACGCTGGATGTATCTTCTATCGTATATTATGTATCCGTTACGGCACTGGTTCTGTTCCTGACAGTACAGTCCATTCAGAAACGCCGTTACAGCATGTCCGTGAAGAACTTAAGCTTCAGTGCTTACAGTACCGGTATGATCGCTGTAGCGGTAGCATTGGTAGTAGTCGTTAATATTATCATGGGCGAGATGCCTTCCAGCTGGACAGCGATCGACATGACCAGCCAGAAGCTCTATTCCCTGACAGATCAGACCGTTGACTATGTGAAAAATATGCAGGATGATGTGACAATCTATGTGTTGGTAAATCAGGACAATCAGGATACCACACTGGGGCAGACTTTACAGAGATATGATGATCTGTCGGATCATATCACCGTGGAATATGTGGATCCTACCGTTAACCCGATGTTCTATACCCAGTACACCACCGGCAACATCAGCACGAACAGCCTGATCGTGGTCAGCGACAAGCGCAGCAAGGTCATTGATTACAACGATGTCTATGAGTCTTCCTATGATTTTGACTATTCGACGTACAGTTATAACACCACGACCACCGGTTATGATGGCGAAGGACAGATCACCAGTGCGTTGGATTATGTGTTAAATGACAATATGCCCAAGGTATATATGACAACAGGACATAATGAACTGAGTTTAAGCAACACTTTTACATCCGCACTGAACAAGGAAAATGTGGATTATGAGACCGTGAATCTGATGGATCTGGATGCTATCCCCGACGATGCGGCCTGTCTGTTCATCAACGGCGCCACCAGTGATTTCTCTTCCGATGACAAGGATAAGGTGATCGATTATCTGGATAATGGCGGTAAGGTCATCCTGGTGACCGGTTATACCGATGAGGAGACACCCAATATAGATGCTATCTTAAGCTACATGAATCTGAGTATTGCCAAAGGACTGGTAGTGGAGAACGATTCCAACGGCTATTACAGAAGTCCATATTATATCCTGCCGACACAGAGCTCTGACAGCTATACCTCAGGAACCTACGGAAAATATCTGTTCCTGCCGTATTCTCAGGGCATCATCGTCCCGGAGGAAGTAAGTACCGACGAGACAGCCACCGGTGAAATTACCTATGATGTATTCCTGAGCACCTCCGACAGCTCTTTTGCAAAACAGGATGTCAATAATACACAGGATTTTTCACAGAGTGAAAATGATATGAATGGTCCCTTCGCATTAGGTGTTGAGGCAGTAAAGACGTTGGATGATGGGGATGCGACACTGGTCGTGTACGGTTGCGAGCAGCTGTTCACGGATGATGCTGATTCTGTCGTCAGCGGTGCGAACCTGACTTTGTTCACCAATACATTCAGTGGAATGACAGACCATGAGACATCGGTATCCATTCCGGTAAAAAGCTATGAGGTCTCTAATCTGCTAGTGGATTCTGCACAGATTCTGTTGTTGGGATTGCTGGTTACTGTGATATTGCCTGTCGGTAGTATGATCGCCGGATTCGTGATCTGGTTCCGCAGACGGAAGAAATAATTGGGAAAGGCGTGAGTTATAGATATGAAAAAGAAACAAAGACAGATGATTGGGATGCTGCTGGCACTGGTAGTGCTGGCGGCAACATTCCTGGGCATCCGCCAGTATAATAAAAATGCATCGTCTGCGACTTCCACTACCGAGGATACACAGGAGACGGTGCTGGATGTGAACTCCGATGATATTACCAGCTTCCGCTATGTGTATGAGGGAGAGACCTATGCCTTTGAAAAAGAGGATGACACCTGGTACTATGCGGATGATCATTCCCTTAATCTGAATCAGAATCGGATCAAGGCGATGATCCTGAAGGTGGCACCGTTAAAGGCAGATCAGGTAATTGAAAATGTGACGGATATGTCACAGTACGGACTGGCGGATCCGGAGCGTACCATTCAGTACGAGACTGCAGATCGCAGCGTGATCATTAATGTTGGCAATCTGAATTCCATGACCAGCCAGTATTACATTGCATTTCCCTCTGAAATGAAAGTGTATGTCGTGACCACCAACGTGGTGACCGGCTTCAATTATACACTGGATGATCTGGTGGAGGAGACTACCGCAGAGACAGAAAGCACCGAGACGGCAGAGACCGCGAAAATGGAAAGCGAGAATTCAGAAGCTGCAACGGAGACAACGGAAACTGCAGCGGCGGAAGCAGATTAGGAATGCTCCCCACGAATGACAATGATGTCATTTAACCTTAATATCGTATCTTTTTGAGGCAGAATGGACAGATCCTCACGCAGAATGAGGAAGATCGTGACCTGTTCTGCCTCTTCCATTTCTTCCACGGATTTGCCGGCGAAGCGTTTATCTACGAAGATTTCGGCGATCTCATGAATATCTGCTTCTTTAATATTAGAGAGACTGCTTTTGCGCTGGTACTGTTCCACGAAACCGGCACTGATGATACCGGTGGGGATAGCCACGGCACCGACACCGAGATAGGCGATACAGATCGCCATGATCCGGCCGAGTGTGGTGATGGGATAGATGTCTCCGTAGCCTACGGTGAGCAGCGTTGACATGCTCCACCAGATGCCGCTGAAGGCATTGCGGAATACTTCCGGCTGGGAATCATGTTCCACGCTGTACATGCACAGACTGCTGGCGAGCATCAGGATCAGGACGATAAATACGGAGGAAATGATCTGATTGCGTTTTTCATATAATACCGTAGTGATGACATTGAAGGAATCATACCGGGCATTCAGGCGGAACAGATGGAAGATTCTTGCCACCCGCAGCATCCGGAAGATGACCATGCCTGACAGGAAGAAAAAGGGTAAAATTGTCAGCAGATCGATGATCCCGTCGAAGGAGATCAGAAACCGCAGCCGGGAGCGAAACTCGCTTTTATCAGGATATAGATAGTCCGCAGTCCAGATCCGCAGAATATATTCCACACAGAAGATCAGAATAGTGATAACCTCGATCGCGTGAAATGCCGGAAATAAAAAAGCAAGCTCATCAAAGGTTTGCAGAAAAGTCACCAGAATATTTGCACAGATAACAATAGCAATAAAAATATCAAAGAGCCGGCTCAGACGGTTACTTTTGTCACCGATCTGGATGATGTTAAATACTTTTTTCTTCATGTTGAATCCTCAATGTTTTCTGGGGCAGCGCAAGGGAATGCTTGTGATTCCATCATACGGAGGTGGAAGAGGAAAGTCAAGAAATGCGGTGACAGAATCCGTCAACTTTCTTAAAAACAGTCATATATTATAGTAAATCCAAATACAATGAAAGGATACAAAAATATATGGCTAGATTTACGAACCAGGCACAGCTTCGCTATGGAAATGAGATTACAAACTCCAATATAGCAGTGGGTGAGATCACGGAGGTATTGTCTGCAACCAAGACAGCAGTGCGTGATACCTACGGGCAGAATGAAAATGTGACGTATGTGATCAGTATTGTGAATTCAGGCACTACTGCATTTAACGGAATTACAGTAACGGATAATCTGGGAGAGTATTTGTTTAATACCAGAGAACTGACACCTCTGACGTATATTCCGGGAACCGTAAAATACTATGCAAACGGAATTTTACAGGCAACACCGGCTGTAACGGCAGGACCTCCTCTGACAATCACAGGAATTACCGTGCCTGCGGGAGGTAATGTGACACTTACCTATGAGGCAGAGGTGAACTCTTATGCGCCGCTGGCAGCAGAGGCCTCCATTACGAATACAGCGACGATTGCCGGGGCAGGGGTCACTCCTGTTACTGTGAACGAGACAGTAAATGCGGCAAGCGGACCGCTTCTTACGATCACAAAGTCCGTCAGCCCCGTACCTGTGACAGAGAATGGAACATTGACATATACGTTCCTGATACAGAATCTGGGGAATACGGCAGCGGATGCAACTACCGGTGTCGTGATCACGGATACCTTTAATCCCGTATTGGAGAATCTGACTGTGAATTTTAATGGAACTGCATGGGCAGAGGGAACAAACTATACGTATGATACGACTACCGGATTATTTACCGGAACTGCAGGAGGTATTACTGTACCCGCAGCGACTTACACCCAGGATCCCGTTACGGGAGCGTGGGGGATCAACCCCGGCGTCAGCACGCTGGTGATCTCCGGAACCGTATAAGGGCTGGCGCGCTCCTAAGGCTGGCGCCATGCAACCCATTCGCAGTCACTGCGTGACTTGCTCATGGACGGCTGTCGCCGTATAAATCTAAAATAAAAAGTCACTGGAAGTACATAAATGTCCTTCCGGTGACTTTTTATTTTATCCTTGCATGGCTTGTAGCTTAGCCAAAGTATCTCTTTAACAGACCCTCAAATGCCTTGCCATGTCTTGCCTCATCACGAGCCATCTCATGAACGGTGTCATGGATAGCATCCAGGTTCAGAGCCTTGGCTCTCTTAGCCAGATCAAACTTACCTGCGGTTGCACCGTTCTCGGCATCTACTCTCATCTCCAGATTCTTCTTGGTGGAATCGGTTACGACTTCACCTAACAGCTCAGCGAATTTTGCAGCGTGCTCAGCTTCTTCGTAAGCAGCCTTTTCCCAGTACAGACCGATCTCGGGATAACCTTCTCTGTGAGCTACTCTTGCCATTGCCAGATACATACCAACCTCAGAGCATTCACCCTGGAAGTTCGCACGCAGATCAGCAATGATATCCTCGGGAGCACCCTTTGCTACACCTACTACATGCTCAGCAGCCCAGGTCTTACCTTCCTCCTGCTTGGTGAATTTGGAAGCGGGAGCGTGACAGATGGGGCACTCTGCGGGAGCCGCATCACCTTCATAAACATAACCACATACCTGACATACATACTTTGCCATAATTTTTTCTCCTTTTCTCAAATGAAATGTTTTGTTTTTAGTTTTCTCTTTTTGCGTGTGCTTTATCTGCACAAATATATTATGGAACGAAGTCCGTTTTCATTCAGAAAACTAGGACTTCGTAGCAACCCTGGTGCAGGCGGGACAAGTGCCATAGAAATAAGTGATATGTCCCCGGATCCGGCCGTCAAATCTCTCTCCGGCTGTCTCCATGATGGAATCAATACTATCCATGTCCAGATCAATGACGCTTCCGCATTCCGTACACACAAAATGATAATGTTCGGAAGTATCGGCATCAAAATGGTCAACACCGTCACCGACCCGGAGTCGTAAAATCTCTCCCATGTCCGACAACAGAGTCAGATTACGGTAGACGGTACCGAGACTTAAGTTCGGATCCTGCTGCTTCAGATTAGAATAGATCACATCAGCGGTAGGATGATCCTTGCGTCCCATGAGAAAGGATTTGATCATTTCCCGTTGTCTGCTTCTTTTCAGTGCCATGATAAGCTCCCTTCTCAATAATAGTAATGATTACTTTTTCTTATAAGCTTATTATACATGATGTGAGAATAATGTCAACAGAAAAATGAAAAAATTTTGTTTATATTTTTTTAATGATATTCTTGCTTCCTTTATACACAGAAGGTGGGAATCATGCTATAATGAGCGAAAGTAAAGTATAAAACACGCGCAAACTTGTGCTACACAGTGTACTAAAGTCACGGAAAGTTTGCAGGTTGCTGAAAGGCAAGAGTAATATGAAATTTAAAACCAGACTTCGTGTAACATTTATAAGTATTATATTACTTCCGCTGTTGCTGACGATCATGGCGTTTGTGATGATTGCCATTTACCTGATGAATTACTCTCAGGGTTTCAGCCTGACGGATATTGATTATTCCATGATGTCGGAGAATTTCAGGGAATTCACCAACACCACGGATCAGGCGTATTATGTGCTGCTGGACCAGGTGAAGGAAGACAGCAGCAGGCTGGAAGATAAAGAATATCTGGATCATATTAATGAGGAGGTATCGCGGAAGTCTACTTACATTATTGTAAGAAAAGGTGATAAGATGTATTATGCCGGCAATAAAGATGCCGCACAGAAGATTTTTGAAAAACTGCCTGCCTACGGTGAAGAGAATCTGTCGGATGACAGCGGATATTTCTACAATGAACTGGAGAAGTATGTAAAACAGATTGATTTCACTTTCCGGGATGGAACACCGGGCAGCGTCTTCATTGTAACGAAGGTCAATTCGCTGATCTCGAGACATCTGCTGATCGATATGTTTGTGGCTATCATAGTGATCCTGATCTTCACCAGCCTGATGCTGACCCAGTGGATCCACAAGGGCGTATTTGAACCCATCAATGAATTGAACGTGGCAATGCGCAAGATCAAGGAAGGCAACTTTGATTATGTTCTGGAGACAGATGCCAAGGGTGAGATCGGTGATCTCTACCGCAATTATGAGGACATGCGTTTACGGCTGAAGGAATCCACGGAAGAGAACACCCAGCATGAGAAGCAGAACAAAGAGCTGGTCAGCAATATTTCCCATGATCTGAAGACCCCTATCACAGCCATTAAGGGTTATGTGGAAGGAATCATGGACGGTGTGGCAGATACGCCGGAGAAGATGGATAAATACATCAAGACCATCTACAATAAAGCCATTGATATGGATCGTCTGATCAACGAGCTGACCACTTATTCCGGAATTGATAATAACCGTATCCCGTACAATTTCCACCGGATCAACGTGGCGGATTATTTCGGCGACTGTGTGGAAGAAGTCGGACTGGATCTGGAGCAGCGGGGTATCAAGCTGAACTATTCGAACCTGGTATCTCCCGATACCGTGGTCATCGCGGATCCGGAGCAGATGAAGAAGGTCATCAATAATATTATCAGTAACAGCGTAAAATATATGGATAAGCCCAATGGGCACATTGATATCCGTATTCTCGACGAAGTGGATGCTATCCGGGTAGAGATTGAGGACAACGGCAAGGGAATCGCGCAGAAGGATCTGCAGAAGATATTCGAACGATTCTACCGAACGGATGCTTCCCGCAATTCCGCCCAGGGCGGCAGCGGCATCGGGCTTTCCATTGTGAAGAAGATCATTGAGGATCACGGCGGTTATGTATGGGCGACAGCCAAAGAAGGGGAAGGAACCTGTATGCATTTCGTCTTGAGAAAATATATTGAGCTGCAGCCGGGTGGAACCAAGTAATGAATAAGGAATGAAACAGAAATGGCATGATAACTGATAATGCAGGGACATTCTGTAAATGGAGGATAAATAATGAGTAAGATTTTAATTATTGAAGATGAAGTAGCAATTGCAGATCTTGAGAAGGATTATCTGGAGCTCAGTGATTTTAAGGTAGATATCTGCAATACCGGCGATGAAGGACTGAAGACAGCACTGGCAGGCGATTATGATCTGATCATTCTGGATCTGATGCTGCCCGGGATGGACGGCTTCGAAGTATGTAAGAAGATCCGCGAGGAGAAAAATATTCCCATTCTCATGGTATCTGCGAAGAAGGATGACATTGATAAGATCCGTGGCTTAGGTTTGGGGGCGGATGACTATATGACCAAACCTTTCAGCCCCAGTGAACTGGTAGCCCGCGTGAAGGCGCACATGGCCCGTTATGAGAGACTGGTGGGAACCAACCAGAAGCAGCAGAATGATATCGTGGAGATCCGCGGTATCCGTATTGATAAGACTGCCAGACGTGTCTATGTGGACGGTGTAGAGAAGACGTTTACGACCAAAGAGTTTGATCTGCTGACGTTCCTGGCGGAGCATCCGAACCATGTATTTACCAAGGAAGAATTGTTCCGTGAGATCTGGGATATGGATTCCATCGGTGATATCGCTACGGTTACCGTGCATATCAAGAAGATCCGTGAGAAGATTGAAAAAGATACTGCAAAACCTCAGTATATCGAGACCATCTGGGGTGTGGGCTACCGATTTAAAGTATAAAAGAAGAAAAATAAGATCAGAAGAGAACTCCTATGATGGATTCGGCAACAAACTGTCTCCAATAGGAGTTTTTTATCTAAAAGTGTGTTATAATCATAACATTGCGGATTGCACCCGTGAAATTTGATTAGCGATTCCACTGATGAGATAAAGCATCGGCGGAATGGAGTGTGTTATGAACAGTAAAAAAATAATACATTTGTCTACGACACAGAAGATCATGCTTAGCTTTCTGTGTGCCATATTAGTGGGTAGCTTCCTGCTGGCATTACCCATCAGTTCAGCTACCGGAGAAGCGGTTCCTTATATAGATGCTTTATTTACGGCTACCACATCCATATGTGTGACCGGTCTGGTGACGGTTCCCACATATTCCACCTGGAGCGTCTGGGGACAGATCGTGATCCTGTTTCTGATCCAGTTGGGAGGTCTGGGAGTCATTACGGTCATGTACGGTGTGATGATGGGACTGCACAGACGACTGGGACTGGGTAACCGGTGGATGCTACAGGATGTATTTAATCTGAATAATATCTCCGGAATCGTGAAATTCCTCCGCAAGGTTCTCATAGGTACTCTGGTGGTGGAGGGATGCGGAGCTCTTTTGTACATGACAGTATTTGTGCCGGAATACGGACTCCGAGGCATATGGATTTCGATTTTTAATGCCGTATCTGCCTTCTGCAATGCCGGAATGGATATTATGGCGGAAGACAGTCTGTGCGGCTATATATTTCAGCCAATGGTCAATCTGGTCACGATGTTGCTGATCATATTGGGAGGCTTAGGCTATATCGTCTGGTGGGATGTACTGCGGGTTTTGAAAAATATCCGGAGTCAGAAGCTGAAATGTTTCAGACTGCTGACGCTGCACAGTAAAATAGCACTCACGGTGACAGGAATACTTATTGTAGTAGGAGCGGCAGCATTTTATATTTTTGAATACAATAATCCTCTGACGATGCAGGATTACACGGTGCCGCAACGGATCTGGGCATCCCTGTTCCAGTCAGTAACTACGCGAACCGCAGGTTTTGCCACGATTCCACAAGAGGATCTGACCAATACCTCTGCGATCATTTCGGTGCTTTTGATGCTGATCGGCGGCTCTCCGGTGGGAACCGCAGGAGGAATGAAGACAGTTACGATCGCAGTGCTGCTGGTATCTATGTTTGCCACCATAGGTAATAAGGAGGATGCAGAGCTTTTTGGGAGAAATATTCCGAAGCAGGCGGTGAATAAATCGGTAGCAGTTGTAGGTATGTTTTTTATCATTGCGACGTTGTCTGCGATTCTTTTATCTGCAGTGACAGAGGCGGATGTGATAGATATTGTGTATGAAACAGTCAGTGCCACAGCTACTGTGGGATTAAGCAGGAACCTGACTTCCATGCTGAATCTTTGGGGAAAACTGATTATTATCGTGACCATGTATCTGGGAAGAGTCGGCCCCATATCTCTGGTAGTGGCATTCAGCACGCAGAAAAAGAACAAAAATATTGTGAAGAACCCGACAGAAGAGATCAGCGTCGGATAAAGCAGATCGAAGCAACAGGAAGGAAGAGACTATGGGAATCAATCAGACCTATGCAGTATTTGGACTTGGAAGATATGGAAGAAGTGTGGCGAAGGAGTTGGCAGAGAACGGCGCAGAGGTGGTGGCGGTAGACAATAGAGAGGCAGTTGTCAATGCGGCAATCTCAGAGATTCCATACTGTAAATGTGCAGATGTTACAGATCCGGAAGCGTTGAGACAGATCGGTATTGCGAATATTGATGTGGTCATTGTGACTATGGCAAATCATCTGGAAGCCAGTGTTATGGCAACCATGCTGTGTAAAGAACTGGGCGTAAAGACCGTTATCGCCAAATGCGCCACTGAGATAAACTGCAAGATCCTTACGAAAGTAGGAGCAGACCGTGTAGTATTCCCCGAGAGTGAGTCAGGGATCCACCTGGCCAAAAATCTGTTAAGCTCCGGTTTCATGGACATTATCGAATTGTCCCAGGATGTGTCTATGGTGGAAATGGAAGTCAAACAGCAGTGGATCGGGAAGAACCTGATCGAGCTGAATCTGCGGAAAAAATATTCCGTGAATGTGGTTGCCATCATTCAGGGGAAAAATGTGAATACGAATATCGACCCGGAGATGCCTCTGACACAGGATATGCGGCTGATCGTTATTGCCAACCGGGCAAAATTAAATAAACTGAAATAGAATAGCTGCGAGCTATAAAAAAGTGAAACATCTGACGGTGCACTTGAGCACAAGACAGAATGTTTCACTTATTTTTATACGGTGACAGCCGTCTGGAAAGCTGTAAACAGGTGATCAGTTATCTGCCCGGAAAGTATTCTCATTAAAGGCACCCTGCTGCTTAGCCACGATAGTGGTACATACGGCATCACCGGTGATATTGACAGCGGTACGCAGCATATCCAGGATACGGTCGATACCCATGATCAGTGCAATGCCTTCGGTAGGCAGTCCCACGGAGGTCAGTACCATGGACAAGGTGACCAGACCGACACTGGGGACACCGGCAGTACCAATGGAAGCAATCGTCGCGGTGGCAATGACAGTAGCAATGGCAGCCGGGGTCAGAGGAATACCGTAAGCCTGTGCTATGAAAACAACTGCTACGCCCTGCATAATGGAAGTACCGTCCATGTTAATGGTGGCACCCAGAGGAATCGTAAAGGACGAAATCTGTTTGGAGACACCGATTTTTTTATACAGAGTGTCGATAGACAGAGGGATCGTCGCATTACTGGTGGAAGTGGAGAAGGCAAAGGTCATAACCGGGAAGAACTTTTTAATGAACTTAAAAGGATTCAACCGGGTGAACACAAACAGCATGACCTGATATACCACGAAACACTGTACTGCCAGCGCCAGAATGACGCTTCCCATATATTTCAGCATAGGCACAAAAGCGTCGAAGCCGATACCTGCGAAGGTTTTGGCAATCAGGCAGAAGACACCGACAGGGGCTGCTTTCATGACTGCAATCGTCATTTCCATCATAATGTCATTGAACTGACTGAAAAAGTTCGCCACAGTGGAGACCCGGTTGCCCATGGCAGCCAGAAGAATGCCGACAAATAAAGCAAAGAAGATGATCGGCAGCATATCTCCGGTGGACAGAGAGGTAAAAATATTTTTCGGAATAATATTCAGCAGCGTCTCCGCAAAATCTACCTGGGTGGTCGCAACTTCGGTGGCATCCTCCGGCAACGCAATATTTAAACCGACGCCGGGATTGATCAGACTGGCAATGCCCAGTGCCACGCAGATCGCCAAAGCAGTGGTGCACAGATAGAACAGGATCGTTTTCACACCCACAGTTCCCAACGTTTTCGTATCACCGATGGCCATGGCGCCGCAGACCAGGGAGCAGAATACCAGAGGGACCACCAGCATCTGCATCAGGCGGATAAAACCGTTGCCCAGTACATAGAGAATGCCGTTGATCAGAATCGTATCTCGAAAGTACCCTTCCGGCATATAATAATGGATCAGCACACCACACACTGCACCGGTTAAAAGGGCGATAAAGATTTTGGTGGACAGACCGAGTTTTTTCTTTTCTTTTTCGTGTTTTTCCACTATTCCAGTCCTCCGGTTTCTTTCATGTAGGAAGCAAGTGTCTCTCTCCAGCCACTGGGTTCTTCGATGCCGGTGAGACGCAGCATCATATTATCCAGTACGGAATATTTCTCCGGGGTGCCGTCTTTTACTGTGACGGTAAGCCGGTCCTCTTTTCCGGCAAGACGCAGGATCTCTTTCGCGAATTCCAGGCGTGTGCAGGAACCGCCGCTGCATACGGCGTGATAGATACCGTAATGGTCGTTGTCGATGAAAAATTTTACCACGCGTGCAAGCTCCGCAGCGGAGGTAGGTACCGCACGGTCGTTATTTAGCAGTTCCATAGTGGATATCTGAGGGTCCGCGGCTGCTTCGAGTACTTCATTCAAAAAGTCTTTGCCGATGCCGTAGATCCAGGAACTGCGGATAATGACATAGCGGGTCATCAGCTGGATGACGAATTTCTCTCCGGCATATTTGGATTTTGCAAACAGTCCCACGGGATTTACATCATCGAACTCATTATAGGGTGTGTCGGATGCGCTGGAAAATACATCATCCGTAGAGATCTGTATGAGTTTTGCCTGAATGCTCTCCGCAGACTGCGCCAGATTCCTCGCACCTACGGCGTTTACCTTGTAAGCCATATCTGTCTCCGACTGCGCTGCACCGGCGGAAGGATGATATCCTGCACAGTTGATGACGACATCGGGACGATTCCGGTGCATGAACAGGGAAACTGCATGTTCATCCGTGATATCCAGCTCATCCTTATCGGTCTCGTATAATTCATATTCCATCATGTCTAACAACCTGATCAACGCCTGTCCCATGTGACCGAGGGAACCGACGATCCATATTTTTTTCATTGTAATATAACCTCCTGCAATTTGTGTGTAACTGAGAACAATATAACAAGTATATCATAGGAAAGATTCCCGGGAAAAGGGAAAATTAAAAAGTGAGAGAAACTCCATAAAAATTGATATTAACAGGGAGAAAAGGATTTGCTATACTAACCACAGAGAGCAGAATCCGAAGGAAAAGCTCGGGATATATTTGACAGGCAAAATCTGGAAAGGCAGGGAGTTTATATGGAAAAATTACGTCTGGGTGCATTGGAAGCCGGCGGTACAAAAATGGTCTGCGCTATTGGGGATGAGAATGGTACAATTTATGAGCAGGTATCGATTCCTACAACTACGCCTAAGGAGACGATTCCTAAGATGATTGCTTATTTTAGGGACAAGGGGATCGATGCATTGGGAATTGCCTGTTTTGGACCCATTGAGCTGGACAGAGATTCCGAAAAATACGGTTATATCACAACCACGCCAAAGCTGGCCTGGAGGGACTGCGATATTGTGGGGCAGATGCAGGAGGCACTTCATTGCCCCGTGGGATTCGATACAGATGTGAATGGTTCTGTCCTCGGCGAAGTGACTTTCGGACAGGCACAAGGGAAAAAGTGCGTCATGTATCTGACCATCGGTACGGGTGTCGGCGGTGGTATTTATAGTAACGGAGAGCTGCATCACGGAATGCTCCATCCGGAGACAGGACATGTGTTGATCACGAAGCGGACCGCAGATACTTATGCCGGAAGATGTCCTTATCATAAGAATTGTCTGGAAGGTCTGGCGGCAGGCCCTGCCATCGAAGAACGCTGGGGCAGGAAAGCAGTGGACCTGGCAGATTGCCCGGAAGTATGGGAGCTGGAGGCAGATTACATTGCTCAGGCCCTGACCGGCTATGTCATGACGGTATCTCCGGAAATGATCATTTTAGGCGGCGGTGTCATGCACCAGGAGCAGTTGTTCCCGCTCATCCGCAAGAAGCTTAAGGAATACATCAATGGCTATATTGTAACGGATGAACTTGCAGACATGGAGCATTATGTGGTGCCGGCATCTCTTCACGATGATCAGGGCATCATGGGATGTCTGGAGCTTGCAAGAAGAGCTCTTGAAAACGATCATTGATAGGGCAGCTGCTTACGATATTGCAGCGGAGACATCTGATATGTCCTGTGAAAGCAGCGGATAAAATGACTCACGTTGGGGAAGCCGGACTGCAGGGCAACCTCTGTAACCGGCAGAGAGGTGCTCTCTAACAGATGGCAGGCATGGGTCAGCCTCAGATGCATCAGGTATTGCGTCAGAGTCAGATGAAAATGCTGCTTAAAATAGCGGGACAAATATTTCTCGGATAAATGAAATTGCTCTGCCAGGGTTTCCAACCGAAGGGGGTCCGTGTAGTTATACTGCAGATAAGTCAGTATCTCACGCTGCATCGGATCATTTCTTTTGGAGCCCATCGGGTTAATGGTTCCGCAGGCAGCGATTTTTTGCAGAAGTGACAACAATAAAATACGTAATCGGAAATGCCCGCTCAAAGTATTTGGAAGCTGTCTGACAGACAGGATCTCACGGATGAGAGAAATGATGTCAGGACAGCTTTTTTCATGGGAAAGATTATGATGCAAAAGTAATTCATGGTTACGCAAGGGAAGGAGAAACTCCGTTTCCAACAGATCATCCGTCTGAAAGGAAATAAATTCCAGTGGGAACAGCAGGGTATGATAGTCTACGCCCGGAATTGCGGAACCCATAAAATGAAGCTCGCCGGGATTCACAAAGAATACGGAGCCGCCGGCTGCTTCGTATTCTTCTCCTTCAATGATGATCTTAAGAGAGCCGGAGCGGACATATATGATCTCGACCTCCGGATGCCAGTGGACAGGAATCTGAAAAAAAGCAGGCATATCATGCAGGTGATAACAGCTGAAAGGAAATTCTTTTGTTCCGTGAATGCGTTCTTCTCTTAATTCGGGGTACATAGGCAGGCCTTTCTGTGAAGTGGATCGGGGGATATTATGGTCAGATTACTATAAAAGTAGAAATAAGTCAATTTTCTGTGGTAAAAATGGAAGTTTTAGGAGAGATAAAGTAGTAATATGTAAAAACTAAAGGAACTATTCTGAATAGTTACAAAATGAAAATGCAAATTTATAGGAACCGCAGAAAGGATATAAAACATACGATGGAAGGACAGAATAAGTCATTATTTCAATTATTTGTACCACTGTGTCTGGAGACGATCTTTTACATGTTGTCCGGAATGGTGGATACCTTAATGCTTTCTTCTGTGGGAGATCAGGCAGTCGGAGCAGTCGGAACAGCAAATACTTATATCGGTGTGTTCATTATTATGTATTCGGTAGTTTCTATGGGAATGCTGGCTGTGATGACACAGAATATCGGTGCGGGCAGACCGGGGATCGCCTGTCAGGCAAAGACTCTGGGATTATGGTTTAATGGGATCCTGGGTGTTGTGATGTCTGTGTTTTTGTTTTTCTGTTCCGATGGGATTCTGTATGTGGTAGGTATTGCACCGGCATTGAAGGAGCCTGCTGTACAATATCTGCGGATCGTAGGAGGCGGAAGTATATTGAACGCAATGATTCCCATACTGGCAGGATATCTGCGTGCGTTTGGATATACGAAACAGCCTCTGATCGCAACTGTGACAGGTAATATTCTGAACTTTATATTAAATGCCGTGTTTCTGTTTCGTTTCCACCTCGGCGTGCAGGGGGTTGCATCCGCAACAGTGATCTCTAAAGTAGTGAATCTGATATTGATAGTGATCTTTGTACGGCGGCTGATCCCTGCAAAAAAATATTCGGAGAGGGTAAATTCCGGAGAGATTTTGCGGAAGATCATCCGGATCGGATTACCTTCCGCTTTGGAGAATATTATTTATAATATAGCGATGACACTGGTGATCCGTTTTCTGAACCAGATGGATACAGAAGGAATCAATGTGGCAGCCCGCTCCTATACGGCACAGATCACAAATTTATCCTTCTGTGTGGGAAGTGCGCTTGCTCAGGCGAATGCTATTATGACCGGATGGTACATGGGTGCGGGAAAATATGAAATATGTGATAAGCAGACTAAAAAATCTGCGGCGATCGGAGCGGTACTGGCGATGGGAACAGAATTTCTGTTTGCAGTCAGTGCCCCGGTACTGATCTCTTTTTTCACGCAGGATAAAAGTATGGTAGAACTAGTGCAGAAGCTGATGTTTATTGATATTGCCCTGGAAGCCGGACGAGTCACAAATCTGGTATACGGAAATGCACTGAAAACCAGTGGAGATGCTGTATTTCCGGTGATCCTCGGAGCTGTTTTCATGTTTTTGTGTGCAGCGGGAGGAACGTATCTGTTGGGGATACAGCTGCATCTGGCGGTAGTGGGTGCTTATATCGGTCTGACAGCAGATGAATGCAGCCGTGCGGTCGGCATGATGTTGCGCTGGCGGAGCGGAGCATGGAAGAAAAAAGGATTGATCGAAGATTGATCGAAGTGCGATAATAAGACGGTATACCGGCTGGCTTTTGCCCGGATGGGCATTCTCTTGCTTTTCGTAGCTTATCATAGCATAGCGCATTTTTTATAATTAAAATATTGACAATGTGAAAAAATGTGTTATAGTTCTAAATGCAAATGCAACTCATTTGCATTTAGAACAAATATATGATTAAGTATTCATTTGATAAAGAAAGTATGGAAAGGTAAGAGTTATGTCGGAAGTTATTTTAGATACCTTAATAGATAGTATAAAGCTGGTGCCGTTTTTGTTCCTGACCTATCTGGCTATGGAATATCTGGAGCATAAGGCTGGCGAGAAGAGCACACATATGGTGCGTAAAGCAGGTAAAATGGGACCGTTGATCGGTGGCGTGGCAGGTGTGCTGCCTCAGTGTGGGTTCTCGGCAGCAGCATCCAACTTATATGCAGGCAGAGTGATCACCCTGGGAACACTGATAGCCATTTATCTGTCCACTTCTGATGAGATGCTGCCGATCCTGATTTCGGAGAAAATGGATATCCGCTTTGTACTGGGCGTGCTGGGAGCGAAAGCAGCCATTGGTGCCATAGCCGGGTTTGTGATCGATCTGTCGGTCCGTGAGAGGAAGATACATCCTCATGACCATGTTCATGGGCATGGGGAAAATGACCATGAAGAGGAAGAGCACATTCATGAAATCTGTGAGCATGAGAACTGCCATTGTGAAGAGGATGGCATTTTTCTATCTGCGGTAAAGCATACGCTTCACATTACCTTTTTCATTATAGTCATTGGATTTGTTCTGAACACAGCACTGCATATTGTGGGAGAAGATGTTCTGGCCGGTCTGATCCTGAACCGTCCCGTACTGGGACCTGTGCTGGCAGGATTGGTGGGATTGATCCCCAACTGTGCAGCATCTGTGACCATAACGCAATTGTATATCAGTGGTGTGATCAGCCTTGGAGCCATGATGTCCGGATTGCTGGTAGGCGCGGGAGTAGGACTGCTGGTGTTGTTCCGTGTGAATCCGGATAAAAAGGAAAATCTGAAAATCGTGGGAATTTTATATGTGATTGGTGTTTTGACAGGAATTGTGATAAACTGGCTGTAGGCACAAGCAGTGTTTCGAGGTGGAAAGCACTGCGCCCTCGAGATCGCGATATAAAAGGACAGATATCTATGGAAGAACATAAATGTGAACACAATGATATTTCTTATCCCAAGGGATTAAAATGGACCAAACAGAGAAAATGCGTGTATCAGGTGCTGGAGGAAGCGACCGAGCCCCTCAGCGCCGTACAGATTTACAATCGTATTGAGAGAGATCACGAAGGCAGCGATTATGCTGTATCCACGATCTACCGGATTCTAGCAACATTTGAAGAACATGGAATGGTAGAGAAGACAACGTTCATGGGAGACGGTACCGTAGTATACGAATTGAACCGCGGGGAACATACCCATTATGCGGTCTGCCTGGAATGTCATAAGCGGATTCCGCTGCCCAGCTGCCCCTTTGCACATGTGCATTTAGAGCAGGATACCGGAGATTTCACTGTCACCGGACACAAATTAGAGCTGTACGGCTACTGCAAAAAGTGCCAGGAAGCCCGTAAAAAACAGTAATTTCACTTATTGTACAAATAAATCGAAAAAAATATTTAAATTTTTTTCAAAAAATACTTGCATTCTTGAAAACCATGTGATAATATATGTCTTGTCGTTGCGGGAGACGCAACAACGACACAGAAATGCACCGCTAGCTCAGTTGGTAGAGCACCTGACTCTTAATCAGGGTGTCCAGGGTTCGAGCCCCTGGCGGTGCACTCGAGAGAATCGTTTTTGGAGACATAGGAGCTCCGGGGACGGTTCTTTTTTTGCATAGATATGCTGTGAGGAGATTTTATATGATTGCGATATTTGATACGCATGCGCATTATGACGATGACGCATTTAACGACGACAGAGAACAGCTTCTGGCGGCGCTGCCGGGGCAGGGCATTGCCCGGGTGGTGGATGTGGGTGCGAGCCTGACATCCTGCCGGAAAGTGTTAGAATTGATGGAGCAGTACGATTACATATATGGAGCTATCGGCGTACATCCCAGCGAGACGGGGGACCTGACTGAGGAATCTTATTCCTGGCTGAAGGAACAGTGCCAAAAGGAGAAATGTCTGGCGGTGGGAGAGATCGGACTGGATTATTACTGGCCGGAGCCGGACCACGAGACACAGAAAAAGTGGTTCCTGAGGCAGCTGGAACTGGCGCGTGAGATCAAAAAGCCTGTTATCATTCACTCCCGGGATGCGGCGAAGGATACCGTGGATCTCATGACGGATGCGCACGCAGAGGAGATCGGCGGCGTAATTCACTGCTATTCCTATACGAAGGAGACGGCGAAGGTTTTCCTGGATATGGGATTCTACTTTGGAATCGGCGGCGTGCTGACTTTTAAAAATGCAAAGAAGCTGAAGGAAGCGGTAGAATATATCCCTATGGACCGCATCGTGTTGGAGACGGACTGCCCATATCTGGCGCCGGAACCGAACCGTGGCAAACGCAACAGCTCCCTGAACATTCCCTATGTGATCGCTGCCATGGCGCAGATCAAGGGGATCACAGAGGAAGAAGTGCGCAAGGCGGCATGGGACAATTCCCTGAAATTGTATCGAATGGATAAATAACCGGGTAAAAAGAAATGGAAGCAAGCAAAACAAAACTATTTTCAAAAGATGATCTGAAAAAACTGATCATTCCTTTATTGTTTGAACAGGCACTGGCAATCACTGTGGGCATGGCAGATACCGTCATGATCTCTTCGGCGGGCGAGGCGGCGGTTTCCGGCGTATCCCTGATCGATATGTTCAATAATCTGATCATCAGTGTGCTGGCGGCACTGGCTACCGGCGGCGCCGTGGTGACCTCCCAGTTTCTCGGAGCCGGGAAAAAAGAGGATGCATGCAAATCTGCAAAACAGTTGATCGTGTCATCGGTATGCATTACGATCGGTATATCGATTTTGGTCATGGTGTTCTGTAACGGCATCATTTCCCTGTTTTTCGGTAAAATTGAAGCGGACGTATTTCATAATGCTGTGATCTATATGATGATCTCTGCACTGTCCTTCCCGTTCCTTGCCCTGTACAATTCCTGTGCGGCGCTGTTCCGCTCCATGGGAAATTCCCAGATCACGCTGAAGGTCTCCGTGGTGGAAAATATCATTAACATCGGCGGTAATGCTTTGGGTGTTTATGTACTGGGACTGGGCGTGGCAGGTGTGGCGATTCCTTCCCTGATCTCCCGTGCAGTGGCAGGATTCATCCTATATCGTTTGCTGAAAAACCCGTCCAACGAAGTGCATTTATTAAAAGAAAGCTTCCACATCGACTGGCCGGTGATCCATAAGATTTTTTACATAGGTATCCCCAGCGGGATTGAAAATGGTATTTTCCAGCTGGGACGTGTCATTGTGGTAAGCATTATCGCGGGTTTCGGAACTGTGCAGATTGCTGCCAACGGTGTGGCGAACAGCTTGGACAGCATGGGTTGTATTGTGGGACAGGCTATGAATCTGGCAATGATCACGGTAATTGGCCGTTGTGTCGGTGCCGGAGATTCCGGTCAGGTGCGGTATTATACGAAAAAATTATTGAAGATTACCTACTTGTGTACCTTTATGGTAAACAGCGTCATCCTGCTGTGTCTGTCGTGGATCCTGAAATGCTATGGATTAAGTCCGGAGACCACGCAGTTATCCTATATTCTGGTCATGATCCACAACGGTATGGCGATGTTTTTGTGGCCGGCGTCTTTTGTTCTGCCGAATATGCTTCGTGCCTGCAATGACGTACGGTTTACTATGGTGCTGTCTATTTTTTCCATGTTCGTGTTCCGTATCGGATTCAGCTATATCATCGGTGTGAACATGGGTTACGGAGCCATCGGTGTCTGGATCGCCATGGTACTGGACTGGATCTTCCGAGTGATCTGTTTTGTAGGCAGATATTTGTCCGGACATTGGCTGAAGACAGCCGGATTACAGGATAACAGATAGCAACAGTTCATCTTGTGAACATATGCGGCCACAAAGCCATACGAGCATGATTTTGTGTGCCCGGATATATTCACGGATGAACTGTTATGAGGTATAATGTGGGAAAAAGAGAGAGAGGTATGCAATATGCAGGTAGTATTGGAAAATGAAGCTTTAAAAGTAACCATCAACAGCTTTGGTGCAGAGCTTGCAAGCATTCGGGGGAAAGCAACTGATACCGAGTATCTGTGGAATGCGGATGCAAAATTCTGGAAGAGAACTGCCCCGGTACTGTTCCCCTTTGTAGGAAGTCTGAAAAATAAGGAATATCATTATGAAGGAAAGACTTATTCCATGGGTCAGCACGGCTTTGCCAGAGATATGGAGTTTGCCGTGGATGTACAGACGGCGACAGAAGCATGGTTTTCCCTGCAATCCAATGAAGAAACAAAAGCAAAATTTCCGCTGGAGTTTATCCTGAAGATTGGTTATGAATTGGAAGGAAAAGAACTGAAGGTCATCTGGCAGGTGGAAAATCCGGATACGAAAACACTGTACTTTTCCATCGGAGGACACCCCGCATTTATGTGCCCTGTGGATGAAAAAGGAAAGCAGTCGGAATATTATTTCAAGTTTGATACGGACAAAGATCTGACTTACGGATTGGTGGCAGATGACGGACAAGGACTCATGGGACAGCAAAAGGATGTATTACCGGTGAAAAACGGTTATGCGCAGATCACAGAGCACCTATTTGACCGGGATGCCCTGATTGTGGAGGATCGTCAGGCTTCTGCAGTGAGCCTGTGTACACCGGACAAAAAGCCGTATGTTACCTTAAGCTTTGATGCTCCGTTATTCGGTCTGTGGTCTCCCGCGGGCAAGGGAGCACCGTTTATCTGTATCGAGCCCTGGTATGGCAGATGCGACAAGACGACCTTTGACGGCAGCTTAGAGCAACGGGAGTACAGTAATACCCTGCAGGCAGGAGAGGTATTCCGCAAGGAGTACACTATCACAATAGTATAATTACGAGAAAGCGAAAAAGCTTCTGAAAAAAGCTTCGGGCACAGAAAAAGATTGTGCCCGGAGCTTTTCTTATGCTGCTATTCAATATAAATTTATCGAATATCAATAAATTTATATTGACATTCGTATCATAGAGTGATATGTTAAGGCTACCAAGAAGGAAAGAGGTATTCATTATGGAGAAGAGAGAGTTGTCGGAAAAGGAACTGCGGGAGAAAAAGTTATCTCTGGCAAAGGGGACGAAGTACCTGCTGGATTTTATGTTCTATGCGGGAATCCTGGTGACGATAAGTCTGCCGCTTAGTCTCAAATACATAGGAAAGTATCTGGAGGCGGTGGAGGAGCATTACCTTCCGGCGGTGATCATATTCGCCATCCTGGGTGTGCTGGCATTATTGTTGGTCAATGAACTGCGCAAGATGTTTGGCACGGTGCTTGCGGAGAACTGCTTTGTACCGGAAAATGTGGCGAGCCTTAGGAGAATGGGAGACTTAAGTTTTTTCATCGCGGCCATGAGCGCTGTGAGATGTGTGGTGTACCTGACCATTGCCATGCTGGTGATCATTCTGGTATTTATCATTGCAGGCATGTTCAGCAAAGTGCTGGCGATGGTATTTGAAGAAGCCGTGCGCTACAAGGAAGAAAACGACTTAACGATCTAAAAATTCAGTCACAAAGTGATAGAGCGTGTGATACGCGACTATGTAAATGACGCCGGCTGAACGGAAATTCAAAATTAGAAAGGCATCTATTATGGGAATCATTGTAAATCTGGATGTAATGATGGCAAAGCGGAAGATCAGCCTGACGGAACTGGCGAATCAGGTGGATCTGACACAGGCAAATTTATCCATCCTGAAAAATAATAAAGCAAAAGCCATACGTTTCTCTACACTGGAATCCATTTGTGAGGTGCTGCATTGCCAGCCCGGAGACATTCTGGAGTATGTAGAAGACACAAAAGAAGAGGAAACCAAATAAAACCTGAGAGGGGGAGATCATAATGCAGGAAAATACAGCAGTACAGGAAACAAATTCAATAAATCAGGAACAGATTTCCGGGCAGAATGTAGTCCGGGTAGTGGAAAAAACAGAGACTGTGGAGACAAAGCGCTTGCAGGAGCACTATAATTTCTTTGGACCGGTGACTTTTCTCTATGCCGTATTCTATGCATTTTGTATGTTTCGGAACGGCTCGGGGATCACTTTCCCTTTTTTTCTCGCAGGCACTTTACTGTATTTTGTCTTCTCGCTGTCAAAACTGGAGATTACCTTGAAAAAAGGAAGTGCCTTTTACATGATCAGCATTCTGCTGCTGGGGGTATCCACCTTCTGCACCGACGGATGGGCGATCATAGGTCTGAACAAGCTGGCGGTGTTTCTATTAGTGATGTGTCTGCTGCTGAATCAATATTTTGATACGAAAAAGTGGAATCTTGGGAAATATGTGGGAAGCATCTGTCAATTGGTGGTTATGAGCTTCGGGGAACTGGGGAAGCCTTTTTCCGATGGCAAAGCCTATTTTCGTGAAAAGGGAAAAGTAAATAAGAAGGTATGGTACGGACTGCTGGGAGTGGTGATCGCACTGCCCATTCTGCTCATTGCCGCCGGACTGTTAAGTTCTGCCGATGCGGTATTCCGTAAGATGACAACGGATTTCATGAACTGGATCCGTCCGGACAATATATTCAACGTAGTCATCCGGGTAACGTTTCTGTTCTTTACTTCCTATGCACTGACTTCCTACCTGTGTAAGCGAAGCATCCCGGAAGAAGTGAAGGATCGCAGAAAGGGTGAGCCGGTACTGGCAATTACGATTATGTCACTGCTGTCACTATTGTATCTGCTGTTTTCCGGTATTCAGATCTTCGGATTGTTCTTAGGAAAAATGCAGCTGCCGGAGGGCTATACTTACGCACAGTATGCAAGAGAGGGCTTTTTCCAGCTGCTGGCTGTCAGCATTCTGAACCTGATCCTGGTATTGATGTGCCTTAGCTTTTTTAGGGAGAGTAGGATACTGAAAGTGATTATGACGATTATGTCATTATGTACTTTTATCATGATCGCGTCCAGCGTAATGCGAATGATCATTTATATCCGGTATTATTATCTGACTTTCCTGCGGATCTTCGTATTGTGGATGCTGGCGGTATTATTCGTCATGTTTATCGGAGTACTGATCAACATTTACAGGGAAAGCTTCCCTCTGTTCCGCTATGGTGTCGTGATGGTGACAGTTCTGTACCTGGCATTGTCCTTCAGCCATCCCGACTATATTATAGCCAGAGTGAATATTGCCAATGCACCCGGCGGAGACTTCTCTTATCTGAGTGATCTCAGTGCGGATGCGGCACCGGTCATTATTCCTTATATGGAGAGTCTTGGGTATGATTTTGGCGCCTATGAACTGGAGAACCCTACGGATATTATGAGTGAAGATACGCAGGCTCAGTGGTGGGGGAGTTATCAACCGAAGGGATTCGGATATTATTACCTGAACCATAATAAGAAGCGTCTGGATCAGACATCTCTGCGGACATTTAATATTTCCAGATATATGGCACGGAAACAGATAGAGGCAAGAATCGATGGAAAATAAAGAAATGAATACGGAAAAAATTAAGTTTTATAAAAAGCATCCGGTGTTGCTTGCATGGCTGATTTCTATATTTATCGGACTGGGCTATGCGCTTTTTACGATCATAGCCTCTGTTATTCATTATGAGCAAAGAGATTATGTATGGGAGATCATTAAGGCTTTTACAGAAATGTTTACTTGGGCAATTTTAATGGGAGCGGTACTGGTATTTCCTGTGGTGCTGACGATCAGCGAAGGAATCTGCCTGATCAGTGAAGCATGGGAACGTCCGGTGAAGGGAGCCTGGCTGTTTGACCAGCATGTATTTTGGCTGGGCGGATTCTATGAACTTTGTTATTTGGGGTTGATTATGGATGTGACATCCGCTGACTGGCAGACGCAGTTAAGCAATTCCAATAAACATACACCGATTTACAGCGGTTCCATGGTTACTTTTATAGTACTCCTGCTGCTGGCATTTATAGGGTATGAGATTCTGCAGAGTATTCCGCTTCGGAAGCTGCCGCCCCTTGTGACAGTCCTGTCGATTTCCGCAATGTACCTGGGATTGTTAGAACTGATCCTGTTCACAGTACAGATATTCAAGCCGACGATTTTGCTTGATGGATATTTGTTATTATTTCCACTGTGCTGTGTGCTGCTAGTTGTGCGATTGCTTCTGAAGAAAATACGGGAGTGGAATGCACTGATGCAGAATGCGGAGGCGGAACACTTTGGGACGGGGAAGATTTATCAGAATCCCATGCTGCGTTGGTGTGACAACATTTTGCGGAAGGCTGCATGGTGGCCGGTGCTGGGACTGGTATTGATGTTCCCACTGTTGGGAATCCTGATCGCAATCCTCATGCTGTTTGGGCAGGCACCGGATTCTGTGATTAAAGCATTCACGGAGACCAGCGACTGGAATCTGTCTCTCAGGCAGGCACCGCAGAATGTCATGTATGATGAACATTATCTATGCACGGTAGCTGCCGGCGGTCATGAAAAGGTCGTAAAGCCTATCCGCCTGGGGAGGCGGCATGGGCATGAAGTCATTGTGAACCGTCAGTTGTGCATCGCCAATGCTTTTGAACAGGTGTTGGAAGAACGGACTCCCGGCTTCCACCGGGCGCTGCGTCATTTTTATGACAATTACGGGTTCCCTGTGGCGAGACTGATCCACAGTAAATACACGGCGGATCTGGTGTATTTTATCATGAAACCTTTAGAATGGATCTTCCTGTGTGTGCTGTACCTGACGGACGCGCATCCCGAGAACCGCATTGCTGTGCAGTATACCGGGAAGACGGCGGCGCAGGTGGAAAAATAGTAAAATATTAATGGAAAAAGCTCTCCCTTTGGGATATAATAATATTTGAAAGGGAGGCTTTTTTATATGATAAAAGTGAATTGAACTAAATCGGAATTTGACAAGGAGGTAACTGATATGAGGAAAATGTTAGCAGTCGTATTAGTGTTGACCTGTCTACTTGGTGTGGCTGGTTGTTCTTCCATGAAAGTTGACAAAACCAAACCAGTATTTGAAACAGATAATATAAGTAGCATTTCCTTTTATACTATGCCGAATCACAATGATGGAATTCAAGTTCCTGATGAATATATCGAAGAAATCAAAACATGGCTTTCTTCGTTTAGACTCGATGAGAAAGTGAAGGATAAGCAACTTCCCCCTGGTAGCAATAGCGTTTTGGTGGAAATCGTATATTCTGATGGAACTACAGTGAAGAACGGCTTGTCTACATTCACTGTTGATGGAACACTTTATTATCTGTCTCACGATGATGCACCAGAATGTTATTTTGACATTCTGGATAGTTAGCCTTACAAATTCCGATTTATAGGATTGTCTTTTAAGGGGTAATTATACTATTACACTTAAAAGACAATTCTATTTAGATATTAAAATATATTTATTGTCTAATTAGGAATTATAAGTTATACTTTGCGTATAAGTACATTTCACTTATGAAAATTTCTATGTCAGCGAAAGCTGATGTCCCATCCGATTCCCTAAATCATAGAACCAGGAAGAAGGGAAGAGGAAAACCCACACAGAAAGAAAATCAGTTGTATCAGAAAAACAGGTAAGTTATAATGTAGATATGGCGAAATCCTTTTATTTTCGGCGGTATCTATAATTACCTGACACAAAAGGAGGAAACCATTGAATACGGAATTAAAGAGTGCAGTAATGGCAACAGACAAAGACGCCCAATACGATAACAGCGCAAAACGCCTGATAGCACATAAGATCATCCTGGCGCGGATCCTGGTGAAGACCGTGGAGGAATTTAAGGGGATGGATCCGATCGAGGTAGCAGCACTGATAGAGGGACTTCCTTATATCAGCGCCGTGCCGGTGGAGCCGGGACTGACGAATGCGGTGCATTTTCAGAATGGTCAACGCCTTGTTGGTTTTAATACAGAGAATCAGGAACTGAACGAAGGCCTGGTGCGTTTTGACATTGTATTTTATGTGCGGATGAAGGATGGCCTTTCGCAGATCATCATCAATGTGGAAGCGCAAAAGGACGAACCCGGCGAATATGAGATCCTGAACCGGGCAGTCTTCTACGTGAGCAGATTGATTTCTTCCCAGAAAGAACGGGATTTTGAGAATTCGAGCTACGATGACATCAAATGTGTCTATTCCATCTGGATCTGTTGAATATCATTATGATAGGTCTTGCAAAGGAACTGCCGGAACATGATGAGACCTACGAGTTACATCGTCTGTTGGGAGCATTATTGTCCAGAGAGCTTACTATAGATGAGAAGCTGGACATTATTGGAAATGAATATGATATCCCATTAGAAGAGAATTTCAGAAAGGATATGAGCACTATGTGTAATTTGAGCCAGGGAGTTAAGGAAGAAGGTATTGCAATTGGACGCAGAGAAGGGTTGGAAGAGGGACGTAGAGAGGGCCATGCAGAACTTATTACATAAAATATACCCCATAAAGTGGACACGATAAGAAGAAGGGCTCCTTAAAAATGGACACAAGAAGAAAGGATAAAATCCTGGTTAGTGGACAATAAAAGAAGGGATTTCTTCTGGTAGATGATGTATAATAAAAGTATCTATCGGAGGAAATATGAAAGAATACACACCGAAACAAATTAGGGAACTCAAAGCTAACCCGTACACACTTAATGTGACAAAGAACAAGCTTTATTTTACAGCTAAATTTAAAGAAGATTTTTGGATCAGCTATCAGGCTGGTAACGCTCCAAGAAAAATTCTTCTGGATTTTGGATATAATCTAGAGTACTTTGGACAAAAACAGATAGATGACATTGTGCAAAGAATAAAGCGTCAGGCTCTATCGGGCAATGGCTTTACCGAGGGCGAAAACAGACAAAAAAGAATTCCTATGAAAGCAACAAATGAAGAGGACTTGTCATCACCGCAATCCATAGAACGTATGCAGAACGAGCTTTTGTATCTAAGACAAGAAGTAGAGTTTTTAAAAAAAATTATTATTGCGGACAATTCGAGGAAGAGAGATTAGTCATGGAGACTTCAGAAAGCAAATTTGAAATCATCCATGAGACGATAAATAAAGCAAATAATACATTGTCAGTTAAGATGCTCTGTGAAATAGCAGGAGTATCAAGATCCGGTTATTACAACTGGGTACATTCAGCGGATAAAAGAGCAGAAAAAGAAGCACAGGATAGAGCCGATTTTGAATTGGTATTAGCTGCATATAGCTTCAGAGGTTATGATAAAGGGGCTCAAGGAATCTATATGAGATTGTTACATATGAATCCGCCAATCGTTATGAATGTCAAGAAAATAAGACGGTTGATGAAGAAATATGGTCTTATATGTAACATAAGAAAGGCAAACCCTTACAGAAGGATGGCAAAGGCGATAAAGACGAATAGTGTTGCTGATAATCTTGTGAAACGGGAGTTTGAAAAATATGGTCCGAGAAGGATATTGCTTACGGATATAACCTATGTTCCATTTGATGGTCGATTCTGCTATCTATCAACAATTATAGATGCCTTTACAAAACAAATTTTATCGTATGTGTTAAGCGAATCTTTAGAAGTGGATTTTGTTTTGGAAACAGTCAACCTGATGATAGAAAAGCATGGAGTTTCCCTTACAACTAAAACAATCTTACATAGTGATCAAGGGTGCCATTATACGAGTTGCAGTTTTATACAACTTGTCAAAGATAAAGGCTTAAGACAGTCTATGTCCAGAAGAGGAAATTGTTGGGACAATGCACCTCAGGAAAGTTTCTTTGGACGTATGAAGGATCATATAGGAGACAGGCTAAAAGAATGTGGAACATATAGCGAGGTTCGTGCCATTATTGACGATTGGATGGATTATTATAACAATGATAGATATCAGTGGGAATTAGCGAAGCTTTCTCCCAATGAATACTATAAATATATAACAACAGGCATATATCCGATTAAGGGAAAAATCCCTTCTATGGATATGTATGATGAAGAAGGTAATAAAACAAACTGATATAGCCATCTACTGGTTAGAAAGAACAAATCCCTTCTTCTTAATTTGTCCTTGACAAGGGGTACACTTTAACAAAAATGTATAAAAATGGTCTTTCAATAGAACAGATTGCATCTGCTACAGATAAAACAGTAGAAGAGGTAAGGGCGATTATTGAAGGAAAAGAAAAATCCCAAGAGGCCTGAGAATTATTACCGGAAAAAACGCGTGGATGTGTAATTCATGTTTATACATTTCTGCGTTTTTTATGAAATGACAATTGAATAATAAATCGGAAGAGTTGCACGTGATGCAACTATGATATTATAATATGTTAAGCTTATGCTTGTAATGGACGGGGGAAGCGTTCGGTTACAATAAATACATAAGGAGAGATACAAAATGAGGGGCAAATTAATAGTTATCACAGGAATTATGGCACTGGGGTTGTCTGCCTGCGGAGCACAGGGGAGTGATCCGGTGGGAGGGAGTAGTAGTTCAGAGGTTATCGGATCCGCAGAGGCTGCGGTAACGGAAGAGAGCACTTCAGAGACTGGTGAATCCATGGAAGCGACAGTATCCACGGAGACTGTTTCCGACACTACGGCATCCACGACAGGTCCTTCTTACGAAGATGAGGACGCATGGCTTCCCTGGGAAGACTACGGGGAATGTTCCAACACTGTGAAAGACTTCTACAATGACGATGAGAAAAAGACCTATTACTACGAAATGGATGAGTTCTTTTTTTCCGATGAGAAGTATGCCAAAGTGAATGATTATCTGCAGCAGATGTATGAGAATTACAGAACCCAGTATGAGGAGGAAGGGGAGAATCACACCGGAGCGTATGAGTTAGTGGATGAAACTCTTTCCGAGGGACAGCGATACGATGATAATTATCTAGTATTCAATGGCATTACTTTAGCGGATGACGAGTATGTCAGCCTGCATTTTAATGACACGGTTTATTATGCAGGAGCAGCGCATCCATTATCCTATTACATACCCGTGACGATCTCCGTTGCCACCGGCGAAGAAGTCACCCCGGAAGAAGTTTTGGGGAAGACCTGGGACGAGATCCGGGCAGCAGGCTCTATTGAAGAAGAAAACGAAGAAAATTTTAATGCCGATTACGGCTTTTACATCACAGAGAAGGAACTGTGCTATCTCTATCGCACTAATTTCTTTGTAGAAGAGATTAGGATATCCCGGTAAAAGAATCGGATTGAACTGGCAGGGCAGAAGAGGTATACTTATTTCCGGAAACGAACGGAGGTACCGGGATGGAAAAGTTTACCCCTTCAGAGCTTTGTGCAGACATTAAGATCTATGATTATAAGAAAAAAGTAAAATATGATGAGAAATCCCTGGTGATTTTTGAGAAAACAGGGAAAATGATAACAGCCGGAAAAGAGTGTGAGGGCATGCTTTACACTCTTCCGGCTGATTCTATTGGCTTTTCTCCGATCGTGTTGGGAAGAGTCAGCGACTATACCTGTGCGGAAAAGATGCTAAAGCAGATGCTGTGTCGGTATCTGGGCAAGCCTGTTTTTGCGGGATACGGAGAGGGGCTTATTTTTGTTCACGAGAAGCTGAACGAAGTGGAAATGAAAGCCTATTTTGATCTCCTGTATCAGGCGGGAGCCAAAAATGTGGTCTATGCGGATGAAAGTGTGAAAGGAATCCCGGAGGGAACTCCTTGGGAGGATGTGATCTGGGGAATGAAGAACACTTATAAAAATCTTCGTTTTGCAGTAGAGATCACGAAGGAACAGCCCATGGATTACCTCAGATATTCACTGGCGCAGTTGGCAGAGAACTGTAAGCGGTGGGGACTGGAAGAGGAAATGTCAAAATTGCATATTTAAGGAAATAGGCTAAGGGTAAATGATTTTATTTATCCTTAGCCTAAATTATTAGCTTTGTTGATAGTAATTATGCCGGTAAAGATGATCGTCTACCTGCTGCGCCAGGTGATTCATTTCTTCTTGTGCATCAGCACCCATGGCAATATTATAAAACGCATAGGAAAACTGCTTACTGAAGAAAGGATATGCGGGGGTCTGCGGTCTGGTAAAAGAGGTGTTCCGTAATTGTGAAAATAAAATATTGCTGTTGCCGGAACCAGCTTGAAAGCTGTCCATTACGTCATAAATCTCTTTTAAAACAGGAATACCCGTTAACTGACTGATCTTCAACTGGTTCTGCAGACTGAAAACATAACGGATAAATTCACAACATTCCCTGGGATATTGTGTCTGTCTGGACATGCATAATCCCCAGCTTCCATGGGGAGAAGCTGCTTTTATACCATGGGGAAGAGGGATTATGCCGATATTACTGTTCCTTTTTTGCGATTGAAAATAGGCACTGGGCAGTGAAAGACTCATGGCAAAGTTTTCAGGAAAATCGGCACTGAGATCCTCTACGTGGGTATAATGATATTTATGAAATAATTCGCCCAGCCAATTCATAGCAGCGACGGAAGCCGGAGAGTTAATATATCCAGAGGTTGCCGTCAGCGTATCGTTAAAAAAGCTGCCGTTGTTCTGCACGATAAATGGCAATCCGGCGTAGCTGTTCCATTCTCCGGATTTTGGAGAAAGACCGCGTCCGGAGTCCATAAGCAAAGGATAGGGAAAAGAAGTTTTGGTCTGTATTGTATGGCAGACATTCAGAAACTCACCCCAGCTCCAGGCATCTTCCGCAGAAGTCGGAATGCGGATACCAAGGGAATGGAACAACTCCTTGTTATACAGAATACATAAAGTGGATTCCGTATAACCCAGATGATATAGTTTTCCCTGATAGGTTCCCTGTGTCACAATGGGAGACAGAAAAGAGGATAGGAAATTCGAATCCATATATCCATCAAACGGCAGCAGAGAATTCATATATGCCCAATAGGGGACATCAGGACCGTCCAGGGACAGAATATCCGGTGCATTTCCACTGGTAAAGCTTTGCAACAGCGAGTCACGCAGAGGAGCCTTATCGTTGGTGAGAAAAGTCGGTGTTACAAAAAAACCGGAAGATGTCAGATTAAACTGTTCGATCAGAGAGATCCAAAAATGTTTCTCATTATCTTCCATAGGACATAAATAAATAGATAGGTTTATTTTATCTTTGGAGCGGTCTGCTACAAAAGTACCTTTTCCTTGCTGCCGTATAATATATCCTTCAGATTCCAGACATTTCAGGGCTTGTGTAATAGTGCTTTTACTTACATTTAAAGTACGCATTAATTCATTATCGGAAGGGATGAGATCGCCGGGACGATAATATCCGCTTTCGATTTTCTGGACAAATTCATTTTTTATAAGCATGTATTTTGGTGTTCTGGTGTTCATAAAATCCCCCACATTTTGAAAAGTGATTGACAATATATTTTTGTTATGCTAATATCATAGCATAAGTTATTCGAACAAACAAGATTAAATAAAAAAACTCTCTGCAAAAGCGGAGAGTTAAAAAATAAAACAAGTTATTCGAACAACCGAACAACTAAAAGGAGGAGAAGATGAAAAAGACATTTTCAAAAGAGAAATTATTTGACAGAACACCGCGGGTCTTTAAGCGGGATGCAACGGAAGTTCGTTTTCTGTTGGGCGGAATCGGAACAGGTAATTTTTCTGTAAATTCAAGAGGAAAGTTCCTGGACTGGGAAATTTTTAACTGGCCTTCCAAGAATACTAAATTTCCGCTTTCCTTTTTTGCAATTCGTACGGAGAACAAAGAACTGGAAAAACCTATATCGAAAATTCTGGAATCGAGAATGGTTCCGCCATATACCAGCTCACACGGATATCTTCAGGCTGAATTAGTAAATCTGCCAAGAATGGAAGATTCCGAACTGATTTGTGAATATCCTTTTGCAAGGGTGAATTTCAAAGATTCCGAATTGCCCGTAAAAGTGTCAATGGAAGCATATACACCGTTTATTCCTTTAAATACAGATGATTCCAGTATTCCCTGTGCAATTATCCGATACACGGTGAAAAATATTGCAGACTGTCCGACCAAAGTAAGCCTGGTAGGTACGCTTCCCAATGCATCCGGGTTTGAGGGATATGATGTTATTGAGAACCTGAAGCTGGCTGACAGCGTAAAAAATGAATATCGGGAATTTGATGATGTGAAGGGCTTGTATTATTCACCCGAACATTTGAAAGAGGATCATTTACGGTATGGAAATATGGCGATTCTGACCAGTGGATCCAATGTAACCTATAAAACACAGTGGTTTGACGGCGAATGGGTAGATGGAATACAGGATTTCTGGGATGACTTTACCAGTGATGGACTTTTGGAAAAAGAGACCGTATCTGACAGTGTGGGATGTGAATTTGCACAATTTCATAATTTCAGTTTCCTGAAAAGAAGAGAAAAGATCGGATCCATCGGAGCCTGGGAAGAACTTCAGCCGGGAGAAGAAAGAACCTTCGAATTTACCATTACATGGTATTTCCCTAACAGGGTAAAGGCATGGATCGAGTTTGATGAGGACTACGAGAAATTTCAGCGCGGTGAATACGGAACAGTAAGAAATTACTATGCAACAAAATTCACAGATGCATGGGATGTAGCAAAATATGTATACCATAATAAGGAACGACTGGAATCAGACAGCAGAAAATTTGCCGATGCGATGTTCCATAAGACTACATTACCTTATTATGTGATTGATGCTCTGACTGCAAACATTACGAATCTTCGAAGTAATTTATGTTTCCGGCTGGAAGACGGAACCTTTGCCGGATTTGAAGGAATACGTGACTACATAGGCTGCGGTTACGGTAGTGTGCCTCATGTATGGAACTATGCACAGACGGTTGCTTTTCTGTTCCCGGATCTTGAAAAAACCATGCGTAATGTAGAATTTTTGAGAGAAACAGATGAGACAGGGTGCATGTCTACACGAATGTTTTCCGTATTTGATCAGGAACGGTATGCAATGGTTCCGGCCTGTGATGGAGAACTTGGAAGTGTTGTTCGTGTCTACCGGGATTTCAAGAATCTTGGGGATGTGGAATTTTTGAAGACCATTTGGCCCAAAGTAGTGCTGGCAATGGAATATGCCCTGAAACAATGGGATCTGGATGGAGATGATGTACTGGACGGTCAGCAGAATACAACCTATGATATTGAATTTTACGGACCGAATCCCATGACGGACAGTATTTTCCTGGCAGCATTGAAATGCTGTGAAGAGATGGCTGAGATCGTAGGAGACGAAGAACATCACCAGCTATACGCAGATGCTTACGAAAAAGGAGCTGCAAGAGCCGACCAACTGATGTTTGACGGGGAATATTATATTCAGGTACAGAAGGAGATTGATAAATATAAGTATCAATTCGGAAAAGGCTGCCTGTCAGATCAGCTTCTCGGACAGTTCCTGGCATATATGGCCGGAATCGGGGAAATTTTACCGAAAGAGCATGTAAAATCTGCTATGGAATCCGTATTCAAGTATAATTATAAAACGGATTTTTATCATACGGACAGTGTACACAGAGCATATGCAATCAATGAAGAGCATGGAATGGTAGTAGCTACCTGGCCGAAAGGCGGCAGACCTAAATTCCCGTTATCCTATGCCGGAGAGGTGTGGACAGGAGTAGAGTATGAAGTAGCCGTTAATCTGATTTATTCAGGTTGTGTAGAGGAAGGTCTGACGGTGGTAAAGTCAATTCGGGATCGTTATGACGGATACAAGAGGAATCCGTTCAGTGAGATCGAGTCCGGTCATCATTATTGCAGAGCAATGGCAAGCTGGGGAGTGCTGAATGCATTATTGGGACTGCAAAGTGATATGTATCGCGGAACCTTGTCATTCCATCCTGCAATAGAAGGCGAAATGTCCAGTTTCTTCATCTGTGGAAAAGCATGGGGTATTTACAGTCAGAAGGAAGAGAATGGGAAAATGTGCAAACATATTGACGTCCTGTATGGGACGTTAGATGATATTCATGTACAAGAATAAGGAGGGTACAATTATGATGAAAAAGTATTGGAGAAAAATGATGGCACTTACTTGTGCAGCCGCTATGCTGTTTACAATGGCAGGATGCGGAAATGCAGAAGGAACTACAGATGGTGCAGAGACTGCACAGAGCTCTACGACTGCAGATGGGTCCGGAGAGATCACGATCCAGTTTGCAGAGCATGTTGCTGATATTCAGGCACAGGAGCCGCATCTGCAGAAGATTATTACTGCTTTTGAAGAAAGTCATCCGGGGATTAAAATTGATATTACGGGCAAAGAAGTGTCCGAGCATAATACGCAGATGACTTTACTGGCAGGAGAAAATAAGCTTCCGGATGTATTTTGGCTGGAGCAGGCAACCGCAAAGGAGTTTGCACAGAATGGGTATTTATATGATCTGACGGATGCATTGGATCAGTATGGCATCAATGACAGCCTTCTTCCCGGACTGGTGCATTCATGTACCGTTGACGGCAAAGATGTGGGAATGCCCAGTGAAGTTATGATGGTAGGATTTTATTATAACAAAGATCTCTTCCAGCAGGCAGGAATCGAAGAAGTGCCTGTTACCTATGAAGAGTTCCTGGATGTGGTAGATAAGCTGAATGCAGCCGGAATCACACCGCTGACCGTGGGGGCGCAGGATAATTACAGTATCTGGGCATTCGAGACAATGTTGGCAAGATATGGATTTTTTGAAAAGCTTGACGGTCTGAAGGATGGAAGCATTTCCTGGAATAACGAAGACTTTATTCACTATTTTGAAAAAGTAGAAGAAATGCGTGAAAAAGGAACTTTTACAAAGGACATTTCCAATATTGGATATTTTGAAGCAAAAGAGCAGTTCCTGGGTGGAAATGCAGCAATGTTCAATTCCGGAGCATGGGATATCGGTGATTTTGAGGGAAGTGATATGGCTTCTAAAATCGGATTTTTCTGGGGACCTACCTTTTCCGACAGCCAGTATGAGCAGCAGATCGGAATCAAGGCATCCGGCGGTGTTTATGTAGTATCTTCAAAGGCAGCAGAAGATCCTGCGTTGTTAGATGCAATTATGCAGTTCTGGCAGTTCTATTACGGCGAAGAGGGAACCAGGATCATTGCAGAGGATACCGCGGCATTACCGTGCTCTACATATAATGGACAGATTGATGAGAGCCAACATCCTGTACTTTCCACGATGATCACGGCATTAAATGATGACTGGAAAGCAGTAACTGAGCCGTTTAATTCACTTTCGTCCAATGTGGCGTATGGATATTTTGATGCTACCTTCGGTGTTATGACCGGAGTTTACACACCGGAACAAGCAGCTGATTATGTAGAAAATTTACAAAGTGCCGAAAGATAAAACTATAAGAGCGGTGTGAAATTAAGTAATACCGCTCTTTTCTATAGAATGGAAAGGGAGAAAGCTATGTATTGGTTGAGTACAAAGAAAGCAAAAATCATTATGCTGCTTCCGACTCTTATGATTTATGCAGTATTTATTATTGTTCCTGTGTTTATCGCATGTTACTATAGCTTTACGGATTACAGTGGTCTTGGAAAAGCATCCTTTGTGGGAATAAAAAACTATGTTGCTATGTTCCATGATAAGCTATTTCTGATCGCATTGAAAAATACATTTTTAGTATTGTTATTCAGTGTGATATTCCTGATCGTTGGATCTTTTATGGCAGCATTATTGATGAACAAGAATTTTCACGGAAACGCATTTTTTAAAATGGTGATTTTTGCTCCCTATGTAATAGCACCTATTATCATAGGAATTATCTGGGGATATATCCTGAATCCTAATTATGGGCTGGTAAATAGTGTATTGCGTAAAATAGGACTGGATATGCTTGCTATTGAATGGATCGGTGGAACTAAATGGTCTCCATTGTCATTGGCGATCGTATTCACATGGCAGGTACTGGGTTTCCATGGAACTATTTTTTTATCCGGAATCAAAGCAATACCGGGAGATATTTACGAAGCCTGTGATATTGATGGAGCCAATTTGTTACAACGCTTGTTTTATGTGACAATTCCTATGCTGAAAGAGACCTTTATTATTAATATTGTTCTGGTGGTAACAGGCGTATTTAAAATATATGAACTGGTATATCAGATGACAGGCGGAGGACCTACTCATCAGTCGGAGCTGCTTACCTCATATATGTATTTTACAGTATTTACATCCAGAAGGTATGGATATGGAATGGCAATTGCGGTTGCAATTCTGTTACTTTCAATTCTGGGCTCGTTTTCCTATATTAAGATCACAACGAGGAAGCAAAGGAGTTAAACATGAGAAACAAGAGAATATCGATAAAAAAAGTCATTTTTTACATATGTCTGCTGGGATTGATTATTCTTTTGGTCATGCCCATACTGTGGGCTATGTTGCTTTCATTAAAGACAAATAATGAGATTGTCAACAGTCCGCTTTCTTTGCCGCAGACAATAAACTTTGAAAATTATCAGCGTGCGATCGATACTATTGATTTTTCCAAAATGTATTTTAACACGATTTTACTAGTAGTAATATCTACTTTTTTCAGTATTTTATTTACTTTTATGAGTTCGTTTGCAATTGCCAGAATGGTTTTTCGGAACCATAAGGCATCGGAAACATTGTATTTTTTCCTGCTGATCGGGATTGGCATCCCTATTTATGTACTACTGTTTCCGGTATATCGGATTGATTCATTGATGGGAATTCTTGGAACCCGTTTGGGACTGATCCTGCCGTATGTTGCAGTGAACATCTCGTTCAATACCTTGCTGTTTACCGGATTTTTGAGAGATATCCCCGGAGAATTGGAAGAAGCAGCAATTATCGACGGCTGCAATCTATTTAAGCTGTGTACCAAAGTGGTGATTCCGGTTATGAAACCCACGTTCGTGACGATCATTATTTTTAATGCAGTTTATATTTACAATGAGTTCCCGTTTGCATCAACCTTTATTCAGGATAATGCCTTAAATACCGTGTCATTAATGACATCTATGTTTAAAGGGCAATATTCCATGGATTACAGTGGGATCATTGCAGCGAGTCTGATGATCATGCTTCCTGAATTGGTATTTTATGTCATTTTGCAGAAGTATATTATAAGTGGTATGACTGCAGGAGCAGTGAAAGGATAAGAAAATGAGAGATATCGTAAGGCCATCCCTACATTTTACACCACAGAAAGGCTGGATCAATGATCCTAATGGCTTGGTGTTTTTTAAAGGACAATATCATTTATTTTATCAGTATAATCCGTACCATGATAACTGGGACAGTATGCACTGGGGGCATGCGGTAAGCCGGGACCTGATACACTGGGAAGAACTGGAACCGGCACTGGTCCCCGACATGCCCTATGATAACGATAAAAACGGCGGATGTTTTTCCGGATCGGTTGTTGTACATGATGATCAGCTATTTTTATTTTATACAGGAAGAACGGAAGATGAAACCGGTATTTTTGAGACGCAAAATCTGGCAGTGTCGAAGGATGGGATACATTTCGTAAAGGCAGAAGAAAACCCGCTGATAAAAGAAGTCCCGGAAAAGGGAGGAAGAGATTTTCGAGATCCCAAGGTGTTTTTTGCACAAGGGAAATGGAGAATGATCTGTGGAGGATCCACCGGAAGAATTGAACATCCGGACAGCTGCGGAAGAATTTATCTGTTCTCTTCTACCGATCTGTACCATTGGGCGTATAGCGGAATTTTGTACGAAGCAGAGCCCGGTGAGGGCAGAATGTTTGAATGTCCGGATGCCTTCTGCCTTGATGATGTCTGGTTTTTGACAACTTCGCCGATGTATGAAAAAGACAGTGTAACGACGCTGTATCTGTCCGGACAGGTGGATTTTGACAAATGTGAATTCCATAAAGAGATAAGCGGAACTTTGGATCTTGGAACTCATTATTATGCAGCACAGACATATCCGGTATTGCATGGGGAAATACGGTCTGTTGCCTGGCTGGGCGGCTGGCTGTGGATGCCCTGGATCCGGGATTTCGGTCCGGAGGAGGGGTATCGTGGAATACTGGATGTATCACGAGTGTGGTATTTAGATGATAACAGGCGCTTGTGCGCAAAAGTGGCTGATAAAGTGAAAGCTGAGATGAAGCTCTTCAGCAGAACATTGGAAAAACATTGGACCGGTGAAAACATACCACCGCAAAGTGAGCCGGTTATGGTAGAACTGAAGGGAAAGCTGCCGGGAGATGGAGAGTTGTTGTGTATTGATCTATATGATACAGATAGACATACAGTGACAATATGCTTTGATTCTTCAAATAAAGAAATGACCGTGAATTATAACCGGGCAGACAGAGCTTCCAGATATGGTATACGGACTGTGCCCTGTGAAATGATGGAAAAAGAAACAGATATTGATATCCTCATAGACGGAAATACATTTACATTATTGTGGGAGCATGGTTTATATCGCTATACAGGAAAATTATACCCACAAGGAAATATAGGCGTAGATATAAAATATAGGACAAAACGGCATTATGATATTACCTCTCTGGGAGAGATATTGATTGATTTTACCGGAAAAAAAGAGAGTGAAAGACAAACATTGTCTTATACACAAAATCCGGGAGGTGCACCTGCTAATGTTGTGGTTGCGGCACAACGGTTGGGTGCCCAAACAGCATTTATCGGAAAAATAGGAGAAGACTTCCTGGGTGATTTCTTAAAGGAAACCTTGGATAAATGCGGTGTTTCAACCGAAGGATTAATAAGTGATGCAGACTATTTTACAACACTTGCTTTTGTTAAACTGGCAGATAACGGAGAACGAAATTTTGCGTTTGCCAGAAAACCCGGAGCAGATATCGGTCTGAAGGCTGAGGAAATACGGAAAGATATCATCTGCCAAAGCCGTATTCTTCATGTAGGCTCTTTGTCGTTAACAGATGAACTATCCAGAAATGCAGAGTTTATTGCATTAAAAGCTGCGAAAAATAATGGAACAATTATTTCTTATGATCCGAATTACAGAGCCAGTTTATGGGATTCACAGGAAGAAGCCTGTAAATGGATGAGAAGTATTTTAGAATATGCAGATATCGTTAAAGTATCAGAAGAAGAGATTGAGCTATTAACAGGTTATACGGATGTTCGGAAAGCAGCAGAGAGCATAACAGAGTATGGCGCAAAAATAGTACTCATTACTTTAGGAGAAAAAGGATCGTTTGTATATCTGCAGGATCAGCAGGAAGCATATGTTTCAGGTTATTCCAGCAAAGTTGTGGATACCACCGGTGCCGGAGATTCTTTTATGGGAGGCTTTTTATATAAGATTTGTGAATCCGGTAAGCGTATAGAAGAATATTCTTTACAGGAAATGATAGAATGTGTCCGCTTTGGAAATGCGGTGGCTTCCCTATGTGTTGAGAGAGAAGGAGCAATACCTGCGATGCCTGTAATGGAAGAAGTAATTAAGAGGATCAATAGCTAACATAATCCGATCAATGGACAGTAAGAAGGAGCAACTCTGCAGTACCGGGAGATGCTCCTTTTTGATATAATTTATTATCTGGGATATGCTTGCTTTTCACATAAATCATTGTCATAATAGGTGTGTTATAAAGAGATTGGAGAGATATAGAAATGTTACTGGATGTTTTAGGATTACTGTCAGCCTGTTCGTATGCTTTGGACTGCGTGGAGGCAGAACTGGTACATGTGTCTGACAAACATGCGAAGCGCGTGGCATACATGAGTGTCTGCATGGCAGAGCAGCTGGGGATCAGCGGTGAGAGCCTGCAGGATCTGGCAGCATGTGCCCTGCTTCATGATAATGCACTGACACAGTATATTCAGGAAGAATTACATAAGGATGTTGCAAATGTTCCGCAAGCTTCTCAGGTAGGAATTCACTGTACCCTGGGTGAAAAAAATATACAGAGACTTCCCTTCCATACGGATGTGAAGAATGTAATTCTGTATCACCATGAAAATGCCAATGGGAGTGGACCGTTTGGAAAAACGTGGGAAGAGGTTCCGATTTTTTCCCGAATCATTCATATAAGCGATCTGCTGGACCGGGCATACGGTGCAAAGGGATTTACGGAGGATACTTTTAATAAAGCTTGTGGATATCTTCACAAAAATGAAGGAACCGTTGTGGACAAAGAATGTGTGGATGCTTTCCTGCAGGCGTTTCCCCTGCCGCATTTTCTGACACTGGGAGAGGATGGCTTTGAGAAAAATCTGTGGGAGAAAATCCCCCGCATCAAACAGGAGCTAAGCTTCGCACAGATCAAGGAGCTGGCAAGCTTTTTTGCACAGATCGTCGATTACAAATCTCCATTCACCAGCACCCATTCCATCGGTGTAGCAGAGGATGCAGAACGGTTGAGCCGTTATATGGGATTTGATGAAGAAACCGTGGAGAAAATGTACCTTGCGGGCGCTTTGCACGACATCGGAAAAGTAGCGGTAGGAAATGAGATCCTGGAGAAACCGGGAAGACTCACGGAAGATGAATTTGCCGTGATGAAGCATCATGCGGCATATACCTACTATATTCTGTCGGACATTGATGATTTTGACGAGATCCGTGACTGGGCGGCATTTCACCATGAACGATTGGACGGAACCGGTTATCCATTTGGCAAGACTGCCGCAGAGCTGAACACACAGGAGCGCATGATGGCATGCATAGATATCTATCAGGCACTGACGGAAAGCCGTCCCTATAAACAGGGCATGTCTCACGAAAAAGCCTGTGAGATCCTGTGGGATATGGCGAAGAAGGGCTGGCTGGATGAAACGATTGTGAAACAGGTCGAGGATTGCTTCCGGGGATAAAAGATGTGAGGGCGATCATTGCAGGATTAATATGACGCAGATATAGGGAAGGTATAAAGATATGGATAGCTTTATAGAAGCTTTATATGGACGATCGGAAGAAACTATTCCGGAGGAATATGATTGGTTTGCACCATTGCTGGGTGATTGGGAATTTGATTATAAAGATAAATTTATAGATGGTGATCGTAGCAGGCCGCAGCGCCAGTTAAAAGGAGAGTGGATCTTCAGACGGGTATTGAACGGGATAGGTATTGAAGATATGTTCATATGTCCTTCCAGAGCGACGAGGGAGACTTCTCCACAGCCGGATGGTGAGTATGGTGTCGGACTTAGAATATATAATTCAAAGACCCATTGCTATGATATGGTATATGCATGCAAGAGTAAATTTACAAATTTGTGTTTTACCATGGAAAATGGAATATTGACGGGAACTGTTCTGGAAAATCCCAATCGAAAATGGCGATTTGTGGAAAGAAATGAAAATACATTTCATTGGCAGAATATTATCATCCAGGAGAATGGTGACATTATTGTGAATTGTGAGGCTTTCGGAAAAAGGAAATGAATATTGTTGGTCAATGCAATCGAGGATCTGATCAAGCATTACGGGTAGGAAGAATACGATTTTAGACTGCGGGAAACACAGACCTATGAGATCATAGAGAATGCGAATACTTATTTCCTGGAGTTTGATGACGAGAGATCCGGAGGATTTGCCTCTTGCGAGGTCGGCAACAAGTTGATCGAGGAAGAGTAGTGGGCAAAGCTTCGATTGGTGAAAGAAGTAGCAGAAGAGGTTTGGGGAAAATAAACGTGGTTCCGGCGATCGCTTGAGAGGTGGTCGCCAGAACTTTAAGCGTGTCAGATCACAATTCTTATCAAAAAACAGACAGGGGCATGCAATGTGTCCCTGTTTGTTTGAAGTTGGAAACAGATTGTTTCATTTTTCCGGATAAGCTATAATGTACTTATGGCTGCTTTGTTCAATATTTTTGAGTGTATATTTGACTGATTTTGAATTGTATTTAGGGAAGGGTGTGGAAGGTACATGAAGACATTGTTAGGTACGAAATTTGCAGTCAGAAAAATACTACTGTTAATGATAAGTGGAATTTTTTTAGTGGGGTGTGCTTATCAGAAGAGTGCCATTTCCATCGATTTTGGAATTGAATCGAGAACAGATTTAAACGGAGATGGAAAAGAAGACAGGGTACGTGTGATCGACAGATGTGATGCTGGATTTACAACAATCATAGCGAATGTAAATGGCGTAGATGTGGCAATAAAAGATTATAGGGGGTATTTTGAATCGACGGTTACTACTGGTGATTTAACGGGAAATGGGAAGGCAGATGTGCTGTTGAAAAGAGCAACAAGAGGAACCGATTCTGGCACTGTTAATATCTCCATTCTGCATTTGGAGGATACAGGCTGGGTGGAGTATCCATACAATTTTATTCATAACCCTGATATTGATTTAGAGCAGCCGGATACATTTGATGATGAAGTCTATCTCGGTGCTACATTGTTTGAAAAAGATGGAAAGACAATGGTTCGCTTTATTTCATTCCGGGATAATGATAAAAGTCAAAATACAGTAAAATGCACAGAAGCGTCTTATCGTGAAGATGGTTGGTATATAGAGGACGTTAAGATGATTTCAGATTTCTTCAGTGGTGATGAATATGAAAAATTATTAGCACCGTTATATGAGACAGAAAATGTTAATGAGGAAGAAACAACCGAGCAAAATCCGGAAAAAGCAAATGGTGATGTAGAAGAATTTTCCATGGATGAAGTCAAAGAATTGTTTTTTGGTGAGTGGGAAGTTACGAAATTGCTTGGCGTTACAAAAATACAGAACGATTATACGAATTATCCGGAGGGACATGACATCATAGGCAATCATATTGTGATAAATGAAGATGTATTTTCCAGTGAAGGACTTGAAAAATATGAACGTTATCAATGTGAGGTTTTAGAACCTTCTTATGAGGTATCTCCTATAATAGATCGTAATTGGATCTATAATATAAGTGAAGCCGTAAAAGAAGATCCGGAATTATATGACTGGATTCTAAATTATGATGAATTTCAGGATTTGGAAATAAGAGGCACAAGAGATGGAATAAAGGGAAAGTCTCCGGCAGTGGACATAATGATTTCCAGTGATAAGCAGTTTGTTATTCTTTACATGGATTGTACTTTTTACCTTTTGGAGAAAATATAATGACAAACTATTTTTTTGTAACCATCAAATAGAAATGAAATTATTATGATATGCTGAAAATACGGGACAATATTATATAATTTATAGATAAGATGTATACTATTATTTATGTTTATTTACAAAATATGGATCAAAAGAATATCGATATTGATCCGAAATACCTTCCTCAATATTTCCATGATAATAATACAACCGCATATGATGCTACGAAAAATATGACAGGGGAGTACAGAAGCATTTATTTGTTTTTAATTGGGAAAAAATACATAGACTGTATGGATTTAGTAAAATAATTAAATTATGAATGCAGTAAGTCGAATGGAGATTAGTATGAGACATATGCAAAAAACAGCATATTACCATCTTCCCGGTCTGTTTGAATTCTATGAACTATACCGGATATTTCTGCCATTGTTCCGGGAGCATCGGGAATATTTTTACGACTGGTGTGACATCGGCTCCATCTATGGAGCACCGCCGGAGTGCATCTGGGGAGGCGGCCGGGTCTCACTGGAGGATCACGACGCAGGAGAAGTGCTGGCACTGTTACAGGAATACGGGATCTCAGCCCGTCTGACCTTCAGTAATTCCCTTCTTCGCGAGGAACATCTTTCGGACAGAAAATGCAATGAACTCTGTGCTCTGTTCGCGGAAAATGCAACCCCGGAAAACGGCGTGATCGTCCATTCGGAACTGCTGTTACAGTATTTGAAAAGTCATTATCCGGAGCTTTATCCGGTATCCTCCACTACGAAAGTTCTGACGGATTTTGAAGCACTAAAAAAGGAGATCGACAGAGACGATTTTCGCTACGTCGTACCGGATTTCCGCCTGAACAAGGCTTATGAAAAATTAAATACGCTGACAGAATCACAGAAAGACAAAGTGGAGTTTTTGTGCAATGAGTGTTGTTATTTCGGATGTAAGGACAGGAAGGAATGCTACGAAGCCGTCAGCCGCAGGAATCTGGGAGAGGAGCCGGATTTTAGTTGTACCTCGCCGGGGGCGGAGGAGGGCTATCGTTTTTCCAAAGCCATGAAAAATCCCGGATTTATCAGTGTGGGTGATATTCAGAAGATCTATCTTCCTATGGGATTTTCCAATTATAAGATCGAAGGCCGGGGACTGGGCAGTGCACTGGTTCTGGAATTTTTACTGTACTATATGACGAAGCCGGAGTACCAGCTGCAGGTCAGAGAAGAAATCTATCTGGATAATATGCTGGATCTGTTTTGACTATTCATAACCGTGATTTTGTACCGGTAACATATGCTGCTGGTGTCATATGATACTTCTTTTTGAATAACTGGATAAAATGGCTTTCATTGCAGAAGCAGAGCGTATAGCTGACGGCGTTGATCGTCATCCCTCGGGTAAGCATACGTTTTGCTTCTTCCATTTTTTGATCCAGAATATATTGGTGGAGGGGAACTCCAGTCTCCTTTTTGAAGGCCTGCGATAGATAATCCCTTGATACATGAAGACTTTTGGCGATATCTTCTATTTTAAGACGGCTGTGAAGGTGGATATGTATCAGATGAACACATTGATTGATCAAAGGACTGTAACATTGAGGAATGGATTTCTCCTTTACTTTTGTGACCAGTTCGATTGCTTTTTCACATAAATAATCAATACACTCTTCCATGGTCTGAAGAGAATCAATCTTCTGAATATAGAAATCGCTTAACTGATAAGCTTCACTTTCATCCAGTCCGCCCAGAATAGCATAATGAATCGCTACGGCAATGGTGGATACTGCCCAGTAGTGTATTTTCCGGGAAGGATTGTCGGACATATGCCCGATGATCAGACCGGATTGCCGATACAGATTCAGGGCATTTTTCACTCCTGTCAGGTCACCGCATTTTATCGATTGGAACAATAAAATTTCCGAAGCAAAGGGAGTATGTGTTTTTCCGGTCTCCCGCGCTTCGTATATAAAATTCCCGGAAGCATCTAAAAATTCGTATCCAATCTGCGCTTTTTTCTTAGTCATTGCGTATCCCTTCTTTCTATAATAATTTTAACATAATACAACATAAAAATGATATAGCAAAAAGAAAAGAGATGCTAAGTTTTTCTTAGAGGAAATCGAAGAAAAGGAGGTATTTTATGAGGAAAAGTCTGGAAGAAATGTGCAGGCTCGTGACGGGTTACGGAGCGTGGCATATCGGAGATATTCAGGTGTCGGACGGACCGCACGGCGTCCGCGCCCAGGAGGATGGAGCGAAGAACAACGACAGCTATGAAGCTACCTGTTTTCCGACGGCGAGCAGCGTAGCGTGCTCCTGGAATCCGAATCTGATTGGACAAATGGCGGAAAGCATTGCGCAGGAGGCAAAGGAGCTTGGCGTTTCCGTGGTGTTGGGACCCGGAATAAATATCAAACGATCCCCTCTCTGCGGAAGGAATTTTGAATACTATTCAGAGGATCCTTTCCTGACAGGAGAATTAGCGACGGCCTATATTAGTGCAATGCAGGAGCAGGGTGTGGGCACTTCGCTGAAGCATTTTGCGGGAAATAATCAGGAGACTCACAGAATGACCTCCAATTCCATGATTGATGACAGAGCATTGCATGAAATCTATCTGTCGGCATTTGAGAAAGCGGTGAAAAAAGCAAAACCGGCGACAGTCATGGCAAGCTATAATTACATAAATGGTCTTCCTGCATGTGAAAATTCCCACCTGCTGACCGAGATTCTCAGAGAAAAATGGGGTTATGAGGGTCTGGTAATGAGTGACTGGGGAGCCTGCGTGGATCTGCCGGCCTGTGTGGCGGCGGGAATGGATGTGGAGATGCCGGACAGCTGCGGTAACCATTATGCGCAGATTCTGGAGGCTATACAATCAGGAAAACTGCCGCAGGAGACTCTGGAAACTGCTATAAAAAGAATAGAAAGAGTAAACACAGATTATGCCGGGAATATTATGCCGGAAAAACGCAGAAAAGAGGTCCTGGCAGAGACCAGAGAACGACATCATGATTTGGCAAAAAGAATTGAGGAGGAAAGCGCTGTTCTTCTTAAAAATGAAGAGTTTCTCCCATTGTCAAAAGAAATAAAGGAAATTCTGATCATAGGGGATATGGCATCAACGCCCCGGATCCAGGGAGGCGGCAGCAGCCATATCCATACAGAGAGAGTTATTTCCTTTGTGGAGGCATTTGAAAAAAGAGATATAAAAATATGTTATGCCAAAGGATATAAAAATTCTACTTTTCATAGGAGCCACAGACTGGAAAAGGAAGCCTGCAAAAAGGTAGAGGATGCGAAAAAGAGACAGATACCGGTGCTGTTTTTCGGTGGGCTCACGGAGATGGCAGAAGGAGAAGGCTATGACAGGGAAAGTTATGAACTGCCGTTAAATCAGAGCATTTTACTGGAACAGCTGCTGAAAGTAAATGAAGACATCGGTTTTGTATCTATAAGTGGGGCCCCTTACAATATGGAATTGCCATCAAAATGTAAAGCGTTGTTACAGATGTACCTTGGCGGAGAAGCGGTTGCGGAAGCCTGTGCCGGGATCGTCCTGGGGGACACCAGTCCCTCCGGCAAACTGGCAGAGAGCATTCCTTATAGGGAAACGGATGTGCCGAGCTATGGATATTTTGGTAGGCAGGGCGAGCAGAAAAACCATTTGGATGATGTAGAATATCGGGAAAGTATTTTTGTGGGATATCGATATTACGATACCTTCCGGATTCCTGTGCGTTACTGCTTTGGGTATGGATTAAGCTACACGAATTTTGCGTATACGGATCTGAAAGTCCATCGGGATGTAAAGCAGAATTGCCGGATTACTTTTGCAGTGGAAAATACCGGAGATACCGCCGGATGTGAGATTGCCCAGGTATATGTGAAGAACCCGGAAACGGGAGATTTCAGGGCGAGAAGGGAACTGCGAAGCTTTCGGAAGATACATTTGCAGCCCGGAGAGAAAAAAGAAGTAGAGATCATGCTGGATACCGGAGCTTTTTCGGTATACCAGGATTCAGAATTCCGGGTGATCGGTGGGGAGTACGAGATTCAGGTAGGTGCATCGCTGCAGGATATCCGGCTGTCGGAAAGTATCTGTGTGGAGGGAGTGAAACTACAATGCCCGTTGACGATCCATACATCGATACCGTTGTCGGAAGAAGATTTTGATGCTGTCTATACCTACCAGCGTACCTGTTTTTCGCATACGAAACCGGGTGAGTTCACAACGAAAAATTCGTTGCGGCAGATGCAGCCGTATTCAGCCCCGGCAAGAAAGTGGAGCCGTATAGGAATGCTGGCTGCGCGAGTGCTTTATTTTTCCAAACCGTTCAATGACCCGGAAGTGAGGATGATGTCAGAAGGGATTCTTGAAGGAAATATTGACAGCGTATGTAATCAGAGTGGCGGCATGATAAAACAAAGTACGATTCAGAGAATTGTGGATTCCGCGAACAGGAGGGCAAAAAATGAGGGATAAGTTAGATGCAAGAACGAAATGGAGCTATTGTATCGGAGCAACGGGAAGAGATGCAGCATATGCTCTGGTAAGCATGTATCTGATCCTATATGTGCAATATACCATGAATCTTACAAGTGCGCAGTTTGCCGTGATCAGCGGGGCAATGATCCTATGTATGGTCTGGGATGCGATAAATGATCTGCTCATGGGAATTATTATAGAAAATACGCATTTTAAAATGGGAAAATTTAAGCCGTGGATATTAGCTGGTTCGCTTACAAATGCGATTGTTATTGTGTGTTTATTTACTATCCGACCGAGTGGGTGGGGATTTGTCGCATTTTACAGTCTCTTCTACCTTCTGTGGGGAATGACTTACACCATGAATGACATTGCCTATTGGGGAGTGCTGCCCTCCTTAAGTTCAGATCCCGGAACGAGAGATTCTCTGGTAACGATTATGAGCATTTTTGTATGTATCGGACAGTTTTCCGTGGCGGGAGTAGTTCCTGTTGTGATCGCAGGAAATGCGGTGAAAGCATACAGAATCGTAGCGGTTGTGGTAGCACTCTGCCTGATTGCATTTCAGATGCTGACTGCCTTTGGAATCAAGGAAAATGACAGAGAAGAACAAAAAGATAAACTGTCATTAAAGGACATGTATCATATTTTTGTGAGAAATGATCAATTGGTGGCAGCGGGAATTGCTTCTATCTTTTTTAACATTACCTGCAATATTCTTATTATTTTTGGCGTGAACTTTTTTTATATAGAATACGGATATTCGGAAAGCGGTAATCTGGTATTTTATTTTACGGTGATGTATGGTCTGGGAATGCTGATCTCCCAGGCGAGCTATGCGACTCTGGCAAAACATTTTACGAGACAGAAAATGCTTAATGTGTGTTTTGCAGCATTATTGATTGGATATGCCTGTTTTATGGGATTTGGTTACGTGCTTCCGAAAAATGTAGTTTTATTGAATGCGATAGGTTTTGTTATCTTTTTCTTTCAGGGGCTGATGAATCTTGTGATCATCGTGATGATTAACAATACGATCGAATATGATGAGGCGAGATTCCATGAAAGACACGATTCGGTAATATCTGCGGTGCGTTCTTTTAGTGTGAAACTGGCAGGCGGAATCAATCAGGGGTTATCTACACTAGTATTGATCGTGAGCGGAATTTATGCCAAGAGCCGGAGCATCAGTGCCCTGGAGATAGAAGTGAACCGCGGCGAGATATCCAGTGAAGCGGCACTGGCAGAGGCGAATCGCTATATCGGAGAAATTACGACTGCGCAGGGAATCCTGTTCCGTGTTGGAATGGTACTCATTCCGCTCATAGCGCTGGCGATATCCTATATGATTATCCGAAAAAAGTACCATATTGATGAAGCAGAGTATGCCAAATTAGTGGAGAAAACCAGAACCTAATTAATAAATTGAGAGTTACGAGCCATGCAAAGTCAAAACGAAAACAGCGATCTGGGAGCTTGCTCACAAGTCGCTGTTTTTGCTTTTTAACTTTATACTGTGCGTCCAACGGACACACTCGACAGCCGTCAATTCATAAATGTGGAACGTCCTATGCGACACATTTATGAATTGAGTGCATGGCTCGTAACGTAGGGCTGCCCGCCCCGGACTCGGATGCTAGCTACAACTGTGGGAGCAGTCCTTTTCTGCTGGGTTATGAAAAACATCCCGATTATTTAAGCAGAGCATTTGATAATACATGTGCGGAAGTTAAAAACAAGGATTTAGTATGTACAAAAAGTAGGAAATACATGCGAATAATTCAAAAGTCATAATTAGGTATGTATAACAAGTCAGAAAATACATGCCTGAAAGCAAAAATGATGATCCGGCATGTATGATAACCGGGAAAACACATGCGCAATAGGCTAAAACGAATATACAAACCAGTAACACGAGATAGACTTAGAGCTTTTTCATAGGATTTTCAAAACACAGAACGTCCACGGTGGACGGAATGTCCTTCCGAAGATGTTTGCCGCGGCTCATTGCTCGCGTAAACTCTCAATTTATACTACAATTTCCCTAGTTTGATTTTGACATACGTATAGTGACTATGATACACTGAATAAGAAAAAAGTGGGACAGTCTGCTTTGATGAAATAAGGGACTTAGGACAAGAAAAGGTTAAGGGAGCGAAATACCTTGGATAAGAGTGAATATAAATTAAGAGCGGAAGAAATCAAAGACCTGATCAGCCGGGGAGAATATGCACAGGCGGCTGAAATTGCCGACACGATTGACTGGCGTCGTGTAAAAAGTGTCATGATGTTGTGTACGATCAGCGACCTCTATAAGATCAATCGCAGATATGAGGATGCCAGAGATATGTTGCTTCTGGCATATGAACGTCGTCCCGGCGGAAGGACCATCTGCTATTCTCTGTGCGAGCTTTCCATTAAAATGGAAGAATATGTGCAGGCAATAGAATATTATAAGGAATTTGTACAGGTGGCGCCCAAGGATCCGGGAAGGTACATTTTGCAGTATAAATTGTATGAGGCGCAGGATGTGAGTCTGGAAGAACGAATTGCTGTTCTGGAGGAACTCAAGAAGAGAGACTATAGGGAAAAATGGGCATATGAACTGGCCTATTTGTATCATAGAGTCGGACTGGCAGCCAGATGCGTAGAGGAATGTGATGAACTGATCCTCTGGTTTGGCGAGGGAAAATACGTTATTAAGGCAATGGAACTGAAAATGCTCCATCAGCCGTTGACACCGGAGCAGCAGGAAAAATACGATCATCGGTTCGACGCGCCCGGAAGCTATATCCCGTCGCAGAACTCTGTGCAGGATAACGAGTATAGCGGGAATCAGGGTTATGATCAGGGTTACACCCAGGACGGAAGCTATGATCAGGGTCAGGGGTATGATCAGAATTATACTCAGGATTATTCCCAGGATGGGAACTATGATCAAAGCCAGGGGTATGCGCAGGACTATTCTCAGGACGGAAGTTATGATCAGAATCAGGGCTATGTTCCGGAGGATAACTATGACCGGGTATCCGGAGATACTCAGGTCTATGAAACCGTGCAGCAACCGGCTCAGGAGACCTCCGCACAGCCGGTACAGAATGATTTCGATATTCATGTGAAGACCATGGATGTGGGGCAGTATAATACCATCAATCTGCAGGCAGAACTTGCAGCGGGACTTCGTGAAGTCCTCGGTGAGGAGCCAAAAGGAGATACCGCAAAAGCGACATCGGACTCCATTACCCGTTCTATCGTAGCACCTATGATGGATTCCGATACAGAATCTCTGGATTATCCGGAGATTGCAGAGGTCAGTGAGGATGATCTGGAGCCGGAGACCGAGCAGATTGAAGGTTCCGAGGTGTTCTTTGGTGAGACCGGAGAGATCGGTGACCTGTCTCAGGTTCCGGAGGTAGAGACCGAGGAGATCCTGCCGGAGGAACCCGCATCTCTTAAGAAACAGGATGTTGTGCCGGAATTATCGAAAGCAGAAGTGGAGCCGGAAGCGACCACGCCGGTGGAACCTCCAAAGGAGCTGGCGAATGTACTGGCACAGGAATCCGACGGACAGATCAGCCTGGTAATGCCCGAGGCGGAAAGCATCGAGAAGCAGATTACCGGTCAGATGAATATTGAAGACATTCTGGCAGAGTGGGAACGCAAAAAGAAAGAAAACCTAGAAAAGAGAGAAGAAGAAGTCCGCCAGCATGTATTACAGCAGACCGGTGCCATGTTCACGGAATTTGAACAGGCGGTAAGAGATGGCCTGTTAGAAAAACTGGAAAAAGAAAAAGCGGTGGATGCTGATACGGTTACAGATGAAGTTGAAGAGCTGGAAGAGATTGCAGATGTAAACGATGAAACAGAAGAAGCTCCTGCGGAAGTTTCTGAAGAAGAGCCAAAGCGGGAACCTGCTGATACGGATATCGTTGACACTGAAGAGGTAGAAGAACTTGAAGAGGAACCTGCCGTAGCGGAATATGAAGAAGAATCCGCAACAGAGGAACCGGACGCTGGCGTCGATATGGAAGTGACGCAGGAGCCGGCTGCAGAAATCCCAGAAGTGCCGGAGGAAACCACAGCAGAGATCGAAGAAGCATCGGAAGAAACCACAGCAGAGACCGAGGAAGCATCGGAGGAATCCGTAGCAGAGGCTGAAGAGGAGCCGGAAGAAGCGGTAGAAGAAGTCCATGAGGATGAGCAGCCACAGACCCCGGAGCCTCCCGTAGTGGAGAGAGACAAAGCAAAAGTCCGTGCGCTTACCAGAGAAGAGCGCGAGCTGTATGCTCCCTTTATTCAGAGTAAGTCCGCAAGAGAACAGTTAGTCAAAGCCATTGATAATATCAGCCTGGCTGCCTATACCGGCAATGTGATCATCACCGGTGAAGAAGGCATGGATACCTTATCTCTTGCGAAAAATATGATCCGGGAGATTCAGGCTACCGACAGCAACTTTTCCGGAAAAGTTGCCAAAATCTCCGGCCATGCGCTGAATAAAAAGGACGTTGCCGATACATTATCCAAGTTGAAAAACGGAGCGCTTATTATCGGCAAGGCATCGGAAATGAACGATACTACAGTGAACACCTTGTATAAAGCCCTGCAGCAGGAGAATCAGGGAATCGTTATTATCCTGGAGGATACCAAGCGTGAGATCGACCGTTTCCTGGAAAAGCATGAAAAACTGAAAGAAAGCTTTACAGCCCGCATGGATGTGGAAGCTCTCAGTAACGATACACTGGTGGCATTCGGAAGACAATACGCCCGGGAAATGGAGTACTCCATTGATGAGCTGGGAGTTCTCGCACTGCATACCAGAATCGAGGATATGCAGACGATAGATCATGTAGTTACCGTGGTGGATGTAAAAGAAATCGTGGATGAAGCAATCGCTCATGCGAATAAAAAGACATTAAAGCATTTCTTTGATGTTCTGTTTGCCAAGAGATATGACGATGAGGATATGATCATCCTCACTGAGAAAGATTTTGTATAACTATTCAGAGCCATGTAAACATTGACGAATGGGCGTCGAATGCTTGCATTCGTAAGAACATTTATCAATGTTTATAGGGCGAAGTAACCACATGAGCAAAAGGAAAGCATTGAAAATGCGATTTTGCGAATGGGGTTCTGAATAGTTAAAAATATATAGCGGGAGGCGCAGCTATGACGAAGGAGAAGGTATTTATTTCCGAAGCAGATCAGTATCTTTTTGCCCAGGGAACGCACTATGATATTTATAAAAAACTGGGCGCGCATCTGTCGACGGAAGATGGTGTGCAGGGAGTCTATTTTGGGGTATGGGCACCGAATGCGGCCCAGGTGAATGTCATCGGTACATTCAATGAATGGAACGAGGAATCGCATCCCATGCAGAAGCTGGGAGAGGGCGGTATCTGGGGGCTGTTTGTTCCCGGTGTGGAAGAAGGAACAATGTATAAGTTCCTGATCTATGCGAGGGATGGCAGAAAGCTGTACAAAGCCGATCCCTTTGCTAACTATGCGGAATACAGACCGGGCACAGCGTCCATTGTTACGGATATCACGGGATTCGACTGGAAGGATTCCAAGTGGATGGAAGCCCGGGATAAAAAAGATATGAACAAGGAGCCCATGGCAATCTATGAGTGCCATATCGGTTCTTTCATGAAGCATCCGAATAACGGCACTGCGGAAGGATTCTATAATTATCGTGAGTTCGCCGACCGGATCGTGGAATATCTGAAAGGGATGAAATACACCCATGTAGAGCTTATGGGAATTGCGGAGCATCCGTATGATGGCTCCTGGGGATATCAGGTGACCGGATACTATGCGCCCACTTCCCGTTACGGAACGCCTAAGGATTTTATGTATCTGGTCAATGAACTGCATAAGGCAGGTGTTGGAGTCATTTTGGATTGGGTACCGGCACATTTTGCAACCGATGCACACGGACTTGCAGAATTTGATGGACAGTGCATCTTTGAACATCCCGATCCCCGTTTGGGAGAGCATCCTGAATGGGGAACGAAGATATTTAATTATGGCAAAAATGAAGTGAAAAACTTCCTGGTAGCCAATGCTCTGTTCTGGCTGAGAGAGTTCCATGTAGACGGTATCCGTGTAGATGCAGTAGCCTCCATGCTGTATCTGGATTACGGTAAAAAGGACGGACAATGGCTGCCGAATAAATTTGGCGGTAATAAGAACCTGGAAGCCATTGAGTTCTTCCATCATCTGAATTCAGTGATCCGCGGAACTTATCCGGGATTTTTGACAATTGCCGAGGAATCTACCGCATGGCCTAATGTCACCAGTGGTATCGGGGAGGAAGGCTTAGGATTTTCCTTCAAGTGGAATATGGGCTGGATGCATGATTTCTGCGAGTATATGAAGCTGGATCCTCTGTACCGGAAAGGCGATCATTATGCTATGACCTTTGCCATGAGTTATAATGACAGCGAGAATTATATTTTACCCTTATCCCATGATGAAGTGGTGCATCTGAAGTGCTCCATGGTGAATAAAATGCCAGGATATCCGGCAGATAAATATGCCAACCTTCGTGTGGGGTATAGCTACATGTTCGGGCATTCCGGCAAGAAATTATTATTTATGGGACAGGATTTCGGACAGGAACGAGAGTGGAGTGAAGAGCGTGAGCTTGACTGGTATCTGTTAGGAGAGAAACTGAATCAGGGCGTACATACTTATGTAAAGGAGCTGTTAAAGCTGTATCGTAAATACCCTGCTCTGTACGAGATTGACAATAACTGGGACGGCTTTGAATGGATGAACGCGGATGATGCGGAGCACAGTACATACTGCTTCGTGAGAAAATGTTCCAGTGGCAAGAATAATCTGCTGTTTGTACTCAATATGACCCCGATGAAATGGGAGAACTATACCGTTCCCGTGCCTAAGAAGAAAAAGTATAAGCTTCTGCTGAACAGTGATGAGGAACGGTTCGGCGGCTGGGGCAACGAGATTCCCACAGAGATTATGGCGGAGAAAAAGCCTTATCATTATAAGGATTATTCCATCAGCTTTGATCTGCCGCCCTACGGTGCAGCAGTATTTCTGTTCTAGGTCAGGTTAAGAAATTACATAAAACAACCGAAATAGAAGATGAGTGTGACCAAAAGTGCACTCATCTTTTTTCATAACTATTCAGAGACATGTAAATATCAATAAGACCTCTTTAAATGCTTGCATTCGTAAGAGGATTTAAAGGACGACAGGCGTGAAGATAACATTTCAGAATCAGACGATCAATGAAACAGACAATAGAACAGAAAGTAACCGGACAGAGAAAAACAGCTGGGGCAAAGACAAGACATGGCGCAGTAAAAAAAACGTAAATGTGAATTTCGGGGCGGTATACGAGAGTGGGCAGGCCGCAGTGTCCATGCCTTCTTTAGAAAAGGAAGAGAACAACAAAGGAAAATCTCTGATGGAGCTGCAGCAGGATGCCGGGAGTGCTAATGTGGCGCTACAGCAGGACTATATGACATTGCTGTCGCATACCATGTCGCATGAGGACTATGCGAAGGCCTGTGAGGACGGGTTTGATCCCAGAGAATTAGATCAGGATACAGCGGTCACCATTGTGGATAAGATCAAGGCAGAGTTGGTGCGTTCTGGTCAGCAGATTGCAGGATATACGGATGATATCGACATGGATACCCTGGCGGCAGCGGTAGGAAGTGATACTTTAGCCCGAAGCATCGAAGAGCAGTTCCGTTCCGCGGATCTTCCTTTGACACAGGAAAATATAAATGAACTGAAAAGCGCCTGGGATATGGCGGCTTCCCTGAAGGAACCGGAAGAAGGTGCGGTCAGCTACCTGGTGGATAACGGACTGGAACCGGAGATCTGGAACCTCTATGTGGCAGAGAACAGTGGTGCCAAAGTACAGAATAATGACGTTCCTCAGGAACTGCAGGAGCAGATGGACAAGGTAATTGCGGATACGGGATTGACGGTAAACGATGAGAACAGGCAGAAGGCACAGTGGCTGGTAAGTGCCAGACTTCCGCTGACTACGGATACGCTGCAGCAGCTTGTGGAACTGGACGGCATTTCCTATCCCATCACAGAGGACGCTTTTGCGCGGGCAGCAGCAGCGGCAATTGCGGAGGGAAAATCCCCGATGTATGCGAACCTGGGCAGACAGGATACGATTTATGAAAAAGCAGATAAAATGCTGCAGGACTGGTTCTCAGATGCAAAGTGGGATGCCACGGCAGAGAATCTGGCAGCAAGAAAACAGCTGGAAGAGATTCGCCTTCGCATGACGGCAGAAGTGAACGTAAAGCTTTTACAGAGTGATTTTTCTATTGATACAGCCCCCATGGAGCAGTTGATCGAAGCACTGCGAAAGGCGGAGGCAGAGGTTGCCGGAAAATATTTTCCCGGTGAGTCTCAGGCAGTGACGAAATATGAGGCTTATACCCAGGCAGTGCAGGTGGCTTCCGAATTGCCGGGATTGCCTGCCGGAGTACTGGGATCCTATAGCCTGGAACAGAATGCTGCCACAGAGACGGTTTCTGACTTCCATAAGGAAGGCGCTGCAATGCAGAAAGCCTATGAGGAAGCGGGCGAACGTTATGAGACTCTGATGACGGCACCGAGAAGCGATCTGGGAGACAGCATCCGGAAAGCATTTTCTAATGTAGATGATATACTGACAGATATGTCATTAGAAAAAACATCGGAAAATCAGCGGGCTGTCCGGATTCTGGCATATAACAATATGGAAATTACACCGGAAAATATCGAGAAGGTCAAAGAAGCTGACAGGCAGGTCAGCGCAGTAGTGGACAGACTGACACCGAAAAATGTGTTACAGATGATCCGGGATGGTGTAAATCCTCTGGAGAAGACCTTTGACGAACTGGAATCCTATTTTTCGCAGAACCCCCAAAGCTATGAGGAAGAAGTGGAGGACTACAGCCGTTTCCTATATCAGTTGGAACGGAAAAAGGATGTTACAGAAGAGGAGCGAAAAGCGTATATTGGAATTTATCGAATGGTGCATCAGGTCGAAAGAGAGGATGGCGCAGCGATAGGCGCGGTAGTAAATACCGGTGCAGAGTTGCAATTTTCCACTCTGCTGACGGCAGCAAGAAGCAGAAGGGTTTCTCATATGGACTGGAAAGTGTCGGAGGATACCGGGCTGACACAGGAGATTCATTTGTCCGAGAATAATATATCTGAACAGATTCGGATGGGTATGGCAAAAGAGGTTCTGACAGAGGTGTCAGATGATGGCGAAAGCAGAGCAGCGTATGACCGGGAAGGACTGCAGCAGATGCGTGAGGCGGGAAATACGGCACCGGAAGCCGCAGAACTACTGCAAAGGGGAGAAGTTCCCATCAGCGCATCGAATCTTTTGACGGCCCAGGCACTTATGGATGATCCGGCGGAGATGTTTGGCAATCTGCGCAGATACAGAGAAAAGTATCGGCAGGAAAAAGAAGTCCCGCAGACGGTAACAGGTACAGGTGAAGTGCCTGCCGGGACAGAAACTTCCGAACTGTGGGAACAGCTGGATCAGCAGAATTTTGCAGAGGATTATCGGACCATGCTTCAGAATACGGCAGAAGATGTGGAGACCATGAGTCTGGAACAGGCGGATGAACATCTGGATGTAAAACAGCTGCAGCTGGTATACAAGCAGCTGCGCCTTGCGGAGAGCCTTCAGGCGAAGCAGGAATATTTTCTCCCGATGTACCTGGGCGAGCAGCTGGCGGGAGTCCATCTTATCTTACAGCAGAGAGCCGGAACTGCCGGTGCTGTGGAGATCCGGGTGAATGTCGGAGATATGGAGCTGGAGGCACATTTACAGGTAAAGGGAGACACCATCGATGGCTATCTCGTAGGAAATACACCGGAAGAGGTTACGAAATTAGAGAAGACCTCCGATATATTCCTTGAACGGATTCAGACAGATACTTCTGCAGACTGGAAAGCGGAAAAGCTTCCCATCGTCAGCTCCCGGGATATGACAAGGATGGCAGCCGGAGAGACAAAAAATGCAGATACCATAGAGAGTCGGATCGATACGGAACAGTTGTACCGTCTGGCAAAAGGATTCCTGCAGGCTGTCGCAGACAGCAGCGGAAAGTAAGGAGTAACACATGAGAATCAATTACAACGTATCGGCAATGTTATCCAACAATGCCTTATCCACAAATGACGATCTGCTGTCCAAATCATTGGAGAGACTTTCTTCCGGACTGAAGATCAATCACGCCAAGGACAACCCTGCCGGATTGGCAATGTCCAAGCGTATGAATGCTCAGATCGAGGGACTGTCCGTGGCCAATCAGAATGCCAGTGACGGCGTATCTATTATAGAGATTGCGGACGGAGCCATGACAGAGATCAGTGAGATGCTGCAGCGTATCAATGAGCTTTCCGTCAAGGCTGCCAACGGCACTATGACAGATGATGACCGCGCAACCATACAGGATGAAGTAGCGCAGCTGAAGGAAGAGATCACCCGTATCTCGGATACCACGGAATTCAACGGTCAGAAGCTGCTGAACGGAGAATTTGATCTCAAGGGATACACCGATAAGCAGGAGATTAAAGTAAATTATTGCTCTCCGGATGTACCGGTAAAAGAATATACCATACAGTCTATGAAATTTAAGAAAGATGCAGAGGGAAATTTTGAAGTAGACGGAGATATTAAATTCGGAGACGGATTTAAAGAAGTAGAACCCTTAAAGACGGATATGAAGGATAATCTTCTGACGATCACCGGCACGAACGGCTTTGAAATGCGTCTGGATGTATCGGAAGCAAAAGAGGGAGATTCCTATGATGGCATGAAGATCGATGCTACCGGTATCGGAGCAATGCGTCTGCAGATCGGAGCCAACGAAGGACAGGTACTGGAGGTTAATATTCCCGCGGTTACTCTGCAGAACATGGGAATTGAAGATATTGATGTGAATACGCAGGAAGGGGCAAAGGATGCTATCTCAAGAGTTGATGGTGCCATCAAATATGTATCCTCCGTCCGCGGCAGACTGGGAGCATTTCAGAACCGTCTGGAGTCTTCCATTAACAGCCTGGATGTTACCAGTGAGAACATGACTGCGGCATATTCCCGTATTATGGATGTGGATATGGCAGAGGAAATGACTTCCTATACCACTTATCAGATCCTGGCACAGGCAGGAACCTCCATGCTGGCCCAGGCAAACGAGAGACCGTCCCAGGTGTTACAGCTGTTGCAGTAATGGATTCCGATGAAGTGAGGATTCAAAATGACAAAAGAATGTAAACAACAATTTACCTTGCGGATCACACAGGCCAATGCCACACAGCTGGTGGTCATTCTCTACGAAATGACATTACAGTATCTTGCAGATGCTGAGCAGGCAGCAGAAGATGCGCAGTTTCTGGAAGCGGTTCGCAGGACCAGGGGATGTATCAATGAACTTTTGAATTCTCTTCACAGAGAATACAGTCCGGCGACAGAGCTTTCCAGGCTGTATCTGTATTGTATCCGCAGACTGGCGGTGTGCGAAGCAAAAGCCGACAGAACGGCGCTGCAGGACATCCGGAAGGTAATAGCACCGCTCTGTGATGCTTACAGACAGATTCAGGATCAGAATTCGTCCGGTCCTGTGATGAATAATTCGCAGACCGTGTATGCGGGACTGACTTACGGAAGAAATCAGTTAACCGAAAACATGGCTGACCAGGGCTCGAATCGGGGAATGCTGGTATAAAGTTTTTTCCTGCCGCACAGGCTGGGAAGCGGCGAGTTCGGTGAGGTGCTGATACCGTTTCTGCAAAGCATTAATTTCATAGATATAACTGTCGATCAGATCACTTTCGATTGCATTATCGAAACCCGCGTAGGCGATATCAAGAGCCTGGCGGGTTTTTCTTATGGATTCTTTTAAATCCAACGGTGCGAGATCTTCTTCGATCATTTCGGAATTTGTATTTACCTGACTAAAAAAGATTTTCATGTAAAAATCCATCCTTTCTGCTAACAGTATAGGAGGCAGAAAGGGAAAATATACCTGCCTAACATAAAACTGGAAGACATTTTTGCGAAAAATGGGAATAGATTATAACAAACAGCGGAAAGATTGGGAGGACAACAATGGAGCATCCGGAGAATCTATTGTGGATTATTGGGGCAGCAGTCCTGCTCTTTGCCATAAGTTTTTTGGAAAAAAAGGCGGAGTGGTTTTTAAACCTTGTATTGCGGAGTGTTTTTGGAGTGATCTTTATGTATTTTCTAAATTGGGGGATAGAGATTCTGGGATTTACGGTAGCAGTGGGAATCAATGCAGCTACGGCTCTGACAGTGGGTATTTTGGGCTTTCCGGGAATCCTGGTATTATACGGCCTGGCGGTTTATCATATGCTTTGACAGATGGAAATGTCGTAAAATCAAGCAGTTGCGGGATTTTAGAAGGTTGTATGAGAAAGGTAATTGTTAAAATGTACCAAAGATTATTTTTTTACGGAAAAACACTTGTCAGACGAAAAAACAACGTCTATAATCCATCTTACAACCAATCGCGATGGTTGTATCAAATATCTTATAAGATCTGAAAGAATTCTTTTATGGGATAGAGTCATCCCACATTACCACTTGTAAATCGAAGGAAAGGAGAGTGAGAATGCAACGAACACAGTAATAAAGGGTGTATTATGTTTTCTATTAAGTATTGCCTGCGGATATGATTACAGAAGCCGCAGAATCCCCAACGGCCTGATCCTGAGCTGCCTGATCGCCGGAGCGACATTCCGCTGGTGGGAACAGGGGATTTATGGAATTATGGAATATTTTTGCAATGTTTTACTGACGACAGTGGCATTCTATCTGTTTTTTTATATTGGTGCCATGGGAGCCGGTGACGTGAAGCTCCTGGGTGTCTGTGCAGGATATTTTTCCGGTGAAAAAGTTCTCTGTTTTCTATTTTTCGCGCTGCTATTCGCAGCAGTTTTTGCACTTTGCAAAATGTACCTGGCACGTAATCTGTGGGACAGATTGTGTTATCTGGGTGAATATGTGTGGGATGTTGTCCGCTGTGGACGCTGGAAAGCGTATTTTGCAGAGGAGAGAGCACATCCGGGAAGCGGAATCTGTATGGCCGGTCCCGTGTTTTGCAGTGTGCTGTTATACATAGGAGGAGTTTATTGATGGAACAGAAGGAAGCGGTTATGGTTCTGTTCGACCGTGAAGAAGAGTATGCGAGACTTCTTTCGGAGTTTTTGAGGAGGCAGAAGGAACTGCCATGGGAGATCCATACATACACAAAGATGGAGGAACTGCTGGAACGGGAGAAAAATGGGAAGGTGACAATGCTGGTAGTGGCGGAATCTTCCTGCATGGATACGCTGAGTACATTGGAGCCGGCATGCCAGGCGATTCTTAATGAAAGCGGGACACTTCGCTTTCACCAGTTTCCGAATATCAATAAGTACCAGGAAGCTGACAAGGTGTGGAAGGAATTGCTGGAATTGTATGTGGAGACGGTGGGAACACAATTGCCGTTTTTGTGTGCAGAGTATAAGACAAAATTTATAGGTATCTATTCCCCGGTACATCGATGTCTGCAAAGTTCTTTTGCACTGACGCTGGGCCAATTGCTGTCAGAAAAACATTCCACTTTGTATCTTAATTTTGAACACTATATTGGGATCTCAGAACTCCTTCCGGAGAGACAGAGCAGAGACCTTGCAGATCTGCTGTATTTTCTGACAGGAGATGCGGGAAAATTTTCTTTACGGATGCAGACGGTCATCCAGCACAAAGGCGGTCTGGATTACATTCCCCCGATGCGCAACGGTCAGAATCTGTTGGAAATCCCGCCGGAAGAGTGGAGAAACCTCTTCCAACGGGTCGAAGAACTCGGAAAATATGAATATGTCATACTGGATCTGAGCGAAAGTATACAGGGATTGTTTGAGGTACTGCAGATATGCACCAAAGTATTTACGCTGACCAAAGAAGATAAAATGTCACGAATGAAACTGGATCAATATGAGCAATTGCTTGCTTTGTGCGAAAAAGACACGGTAAAAGGCAAAACCCGTAAACTTGCTTTACCCTTTTTTCAAAAGCTTCCCACAGAAATGGAGCAATTTACCAGAGGAGAATTGGCGGAGTATGTGAGGAAAGAAATAGCAATGCTGGAAAATTAGAACAGGGAGAGAAAAAATGGATTACTTGGAACAGAGAAGAAAGCTTCGACAAATGGTGCAGGAGAGACTGGATTACGGAAGAGACTACACGGATGAAGAGGTAGAGGATACGATTGATGAAGTTCTCATGGAACAGGAAAATCTGGAATTGTGTTCTGTGGAATTACGGAGACGATTGCGTAAGGAATTGTTTGATTCCCTGAGACGGCTGGATATTCTGCAGATTTTTGTGGATGACAGCTCTGTTACGGAGATTATGATCAATGGACTGGATCATATTTTTGTAGAGAGGGACGGACAGCTGCAGGAACTGGATCGGGCTTTCGATTCCATGGAAAAGCTACAGGATGTGATTCAACAGATCGTGGCCGGATGTAACAGAGTGGTAAATGAGGCATCACCAATTGTTGATGCGCGATTAAGCAATGGAGCCCGTGTGAACATTGTGATGAGTCCCATTGCATTGAATGGCCCCATCATTACCATAAGGCGTTTTCCGGATAAACCGATCACCATGCAAAAACTGATCGCGATGGAAACTATATCTCCGGAAGCTGCGGAATTTTTGAAGACACTGGTAAAGGCGGGATATAACATTTTCGTCAGTGGAGGAACCGGTAGCGGGAAGACGACCTTTTTGAATGTATTATCCGGATTCATTCCGCCGGAACAGCGGATCATCACCATCGAAGACAGCGCGGAACTGCAACTTCAGGGAATTCCCAATCTGGTGCGCCTGGAGACACGGAATGGCAATGCGGAAGGATGCAGAGAGATCGGAATCCGGGAACTTATCCGCTCATCTCTGCGGATGCGGCCCGACAGGATCATTGTAGGCGAAGTGAGAGGCGCGGAAGCTATTGATATGCTGCAATGCATGAATACCGGGCATGACGGCAGTATGTCTACGGGGCATGCAAACAGTGCAGCAGATATGTTGTCGAGACTGGAGAATATGGTACTCATGGGAATGGATCTGCCGCTTCCGGCGATCCGCAACCAGATAGCATCCGGCGTGGATATTATTGTGCACCTGGGGAGAATTCGGGATAAAAGCAGAAAGGTGTTGGAAATTACAGAAGTAGTGGGTTGTGAGAACGGCGAAATCCGTCTGAATCCATTGTACTGCTTTGAAGAACTGGGGGAGAGCAGCGAAGGTAATGTAGTTGGTAAATTACAGAAAAAGGGAGGCTTGCTTCATGAAGGGAAACTTAAAGCGGCCGGACTTTCGTGAATTGATGAATCCTTTGCTGCGCACAACAGCCGGAATTCTCTTTTTTTCCTGGTTCTTCTATCGTTCGGTGTTTGCTGTCATTCTCTTTATTTTCCCGGGAATCCTTTATTTCCGGAAGTGTGTCAGAGAACAGAGGGAGAAAAAACGATGGGAACTGACCGTGCAGTTCAAGGAATGTCTTTTGGCAGTTGCCAATTCGCTCAGAACCGGATACGCCGTGGAAAATGCTTTCTTGGAGAGCAGAGAAGATATTCGTCTGCTTTTTGGCGAACGATCCGTAATGTATGGTGAACTGGAACTGATCCGCAGAGGAATGATCGTAAATATCACATTGGAAGAACTGATAGGAGATCTGGCAGAACGCAGCGGATGTGAGGAGATTCAGCAGTTTTCGACGATACTCGCTGTGGCGAAAAGGGGAGGAGGCAATGTATCGCAGATCATACGAAATACTGCAGAATTGATCAGCGATAAAGTGGAGACGACACAGGAGATGATGACATTGCTGCAGGGAAGACGCCTGGAACAGAGAGTGATGGAAGTGATGCCTTTTGCAATCTCATTCTATATAGGTGTCACATATCCGGGTTATTTTGTATCGTTGTATCATAACATAACCGGATATATCATAATGACAGTATGCCTTGCAATCTATTTGTGCGCCTATATCGTAGGAGAGAAGATCATGGAACGGATTGGTGAAAGTCTCTAAAGGGAGAATACTATGGAACGAAAAAAGGGTGTAGTGGAGATCTGCTATCAGGTAGTGCTCATAATATACAAGAAAATGCACCTGTGGAAAATACCGGTTCCGGGAAGAGACAGGGTAAAGACAGATCTGAGCCGTTTATATCCCGGAGAAAATCAGGAGGAGCGCATTACAGAGTATTATGTAAGGAAGTTAACAATGTCCCTCATGATATTTTTCGTGGGAATTCTTCTGATATTGTTTGTTGTACTTGGAAAAAGTGAAGGAAATTCTATAAAAAACGGTTGGATGAAGAGGGCAGATTCCGGAAGCGGAAGCAAGGACTATGTTATTATCGGAAAAGTAGAGGATGGAAGTCAATATTCCTTTGCGCTTACAGTACAACCCAGAAAATACCGTCAGGAGGAATTGCAAAAATTGTTTGATGCTTTCCGGGAGGAGCTGCCGGGCCTGATCTGCGGAGGCAATGAATCATTGGACTGTGTCAGGGAAGATCTGCAATTGCAGGAGGAATATGATGATTACCCTTTTACGGTTACATGGAAGAGCGACTGCATGGATGTTATCAGTCCGGAGGGGAAAGTATATCCTCAGGAGCAGGACAGCACGGTGCGCTTGAAAGCGGAACTTGCTTACGACGAATACCAATGGGAGACAGAAACGTCGGTTACCGTAAAAAATCAGAATGATGCAATCGACAAAAGTGAAAAAGCTGTTCTGGAAAAAATGCTGGAAAATGCACAGGCGTCAGATCCGGAGCAGGAAGCTTTTATGCTGCCTGAGTCAATTGACGGTAAAAAGATATCGTGGCGACAGAGAAATCTGACGGAGCTTCAATTATTGTTGGGAACGCTAGTGACGATTGCGGCAGTCTTCTTCTTTAAAGATCGGGATATTCATGAGCTTGTAGAGAAAAAGAAGCAGGAAGAAAAAAGGAAGTACCCGGAAATACTGCAAAAAATAACATTATATCTGGAAGCTGGACTGACGGTACGGGCTGCAGTGAATAAGATAGCGGAAGATTATGAACAGAAACGGAAAAAAGGAGCAAAGGAACAGGCAGCATACGAAGAATTATTGATTGCAGTCCGTGAGATCCGTATGGGTGTGTCGGAGGGCGCGGCATATGAAAAATTTGGAAAAAGGACAGGAGTTCGGGAATATATCCGATTAAGTACTTTCCTTACGCAAAATGTAAAAAAGGGAAGCACCATGCTTTTACAGCAATTGCACGAAGAGGCAAAAGAGGCAGAAGAAATGAGAATGCGTAATGCCAGAAAATTATGTGAGGAGGCATCTACAAAATTACTGTTACCAATGATAATGCTACTCTTGGTGGTTATGATTTTAATTATGTTTCCCGCGTTTTCCAATGTGGGAGTTTAGAAAAGGAGAAAAATATGAACCATTTAAAAACGTTTCGACAATTTATAAAAGAAGAGGATGGAATGGGAACTGTAGAGGTGATTCTGATCATCGTGGTACTGGTGGGTCTTGTAGTGATCTTTAAAGAAAAGATTACGGAGATCGTTAATTCTATTTTCAGTAAAATTACCAACCAGACGAAAAAAATATAAGAGCATGACCTTATGAAAGAAAACGGATACATGACAATATATCTTGCGCTTACACTTGGTGTGATGATTTCACTGTGCCTTGCGTTGATAGAAGGTTGCCGGTACCGGGGAATCTGCCTGGAAACAGAATGTGTTATGGACATAGGAATGGATAGTATTCTGGCGGAATATCACAGGGAGTTATTCGACCAGTATAATTTTTTCGCAGTAGATTGTTCCTATGGAACCGAGCATGGGACGACAAAATTGACAGAAGAACACCTCCTGGAATATATGAATCACAATTTTTCGCTGGAAGATATTTTCCTAGATAAATTTCTGTATCGTGATTTTTTTGCGCTGGAAGCAGAAAAAGCAGAAATGACAAAGGCTGCTTTTGTGACCGATGGGGATGGAGAAGTCTTTCGCAGAATGGCGGTGGACGCAATAGAAGATGATGTCGGCATCGGACTTTTGCAACAGATAAAAGAATGGGTGAAGACCATAAAATCCCGTGGACTGTTGGAACGCAGTGTAGAAGAAGAAAAACAGACCGTGGATGCGCAGATCCGGGAATACGACGGAAGAGAAACGGCTGACGGAAAAGTAATTCATATCGAAAATCCCACAGAGGCATTGGAGGAAAAAAAGAAAAGCGGAATACTTTCACTGGTGCTTCCCGAAGAAGAGATTTCAGATCGCAGAATAGAAACAGAACAATTCATAGAAGCGAGAGAGGAACGAGATCAGATCAATCGGGGAAATGTTGCGCTGCAATCACAGACGGAATGGGAAAAAGAGAAGGAAAGAATACTATTTCATGAGTATCTGCTGAAATATATGGGAAGGTATAGCACTGAGAAAAAAAGCAGTCCACTGTGGTATCAGGTGGAATATATCATCGCAGGAGAAGAAAGTGACCGGGAAAATCTTCGTTATGTGATAAACAGGATATTTGCGATCAGGGAAGCCGCAAATGCCGCTTATTTGTTCGGAAGTGAAGAAAAATATGCGATTGCGGAAGCTTTGGGTGAAGTGCTGGCAGCAGTTATGATGGTTCCGGAAATAGGAGAATTGTTTACAATCTCATTGATACTTGGGTGGGCATTTGCGGAGAGCGTGTATGATGTCAGAACAATGCTTGCCGGAGACAAAATACCTTTACTGAAAAGTGACAGCACCTGGCACTGCGGATTACAGATGATATTACAAGGAAACCTGGCGGATGAGGGACGTTCCGGGGATGCGGATGCTGTGATGGATCTGGGTTATAAGGACTATCTGAGAATATTTTTGCTGCTTTGTGATGAAAGAACCGTCACCTACAGAGCAATGAATATTGTGGAGCAGGATATCAGAATTACCCCCGGAAATCAGAACTTTTGTCTGGATGCATGTATTGCGGAACTTCAAATGAATGTAAAGGTGAAGAGCCGATATGGATATAGTGTTGAGATAGAACGCCAAAAATCTTATATAACGTCCTTCGAAGCGGCGACGGGTATGCCGGAGTAAAAAGGAGGTGGGCGGTGATGTCCTCTTTATGGGAACAATGCAAAGCAACTATGAAACAAAAACACATGAGACCTTCTCCGAAAATAAGAAATATTCTTAACCCATGTAAAAAAATTCTCCCCGCAAAATTATCATTAGTCATTGAATACATAAAGAGGATATCACTGCCCATACTCCAAAGGACCTGCGTCAGGGGAAGTATGACGGTAGAAGCGGCGCTGGTGCTGCCTCTGTTTTGCTTTTTTGTGATTTCTATGGGTAATGCCATAGAAATCATAAGGCTGCACGGAAATCTGGAAGTGGCATTGTGGAATGCCGGGCGGCAGATCGGCGTCTACGGTGCATTGCCGGAGGGAGAGCAGGGTTCTGCAGATCACAGACTGGAGGCAGTTGCTGTATCTTATACTTATGTCAAGGAACAGATCGAAGAACAGCTGGGAGAGGAATATCTGGAAATGTCACCTTTGGACGGAGGAAGTGATGGATTACAGTTCTTGGAGAGCAATATTGAAGGTGACATTTATACAATCAATATGACTTATAGGATTGCGGGAATATCTCAACTGTCAGGATTCAAAAAATTTCGAATGGCCAATCGTTATTACGGCCATATGTGGAATGGGTATGAAATTCCGGAGCCGGAAGACGAAGAGTATATATATGTTACGGAAAACGGCAGAGTATATCATACGAACAGAGAATGTACGCACATTCGGCTGTCCGTCCGTGTGGTGGAAGCGACAGAGGCTCTGCGGGAGTACAGACCATGTGAGAAATGCACAGACAAAATACCGCATCCGACAGGAGGACTGCTATTTTACGTTTCGGAAAACGGAGAATGTTATCACAGCCGGCGGGATTGTCCCGGATTAAAACGGACAGTACAAAAAATTCCCAAAGAGGAAGCTTTCAAATATGAAGTGTGTAGCAGATGCAGGGGAAGCAATTCGAAAGATAGGTAAAACAAAATGGTATTTTGGGTGGAAAAAATCATATGGAGTGTTTATCTCGGAAAAATAAGCCTGTGTGATATTCGGAAAAGAACAATTCCGGTATGGCTGTTGTTTTTAGGAAGCTTACTTGTCATAACAGATATCTGCATAATGGGCTGGAAAACAGGGATTATTGTAGAAATGGTACCGGGGATAATATTGCTTCTCCTGACAAAGATGACGGAAGCAATCGGCATGGCGGACGGCATTGTATTGATCCAGTTGGGAAGTATATGCAGAGATGGACAGGCATTGCTGATATTTTGTCTGAGCCTTATTTATATATTTCTGTATTCTATGATTCTTTATATGCTTAGACGGGATCGAAAAAGGCGTATTCCGTACATTCCTTTTTTATTTTTGGCTTATTTAACCACCTGGATGATATAAAACCGGAGGAAATGTAATTATGAAAAAAGAGTCTGATGCGTATTTTACAGTAGAAGCTGCAATTCTTTACCCGATAATTCTGTCAGTTATTTTATTAATGACCTATTTGTTACTTTTTCAATATGACAGATGCCTGTTGGAACAGGATATAGGAAAAGCGACCGTTCTCAGCGGAAGTAAGTGGACACTTACAAAAGAGCAGCTGAATGACTATATGCAGAAGAAAGCATTGCATTTTAACGAGGAGAAATATATTGCGTGGGAGAATGAGGACCCATTGTGGAATCTGGAAAAAAACGATGTCATTCTTGAAAAAACAGGACGACTCAGATATCCTTTTGCCGGTATGGGAACGCAAGAAAAATATTGGAGTGCCAAAGCTTCTTTTCAAGTGGATAGGATTTCGCCGGTATTTTGGCTGAGAAGAAGCAGAAATGTACAGAACAAAAGGGATAATACGGAACAAAATAATTAAGAAGGGAAAGTTTAGCTATGATAAATACAGAATATATTCGAAGCCTGAATGCAAACTATGAAAGAATGGCTCTGGGAGAAAAGCCAGAGGAAAAAAGATATCAATATTGTATGATCAGCCGGGGAGGAATCAAGGGATTGCTCCCATGCAGCCTGCGATATATTGATGGAAATGCCTATCTGTATTATGACATTACATCTAGACAGAATATAGCACAGCTTTTTGATAAAAAGGTGATAAACAGACAGTGGCTGACTGATTTTTTGTGGAGCATGAGAAGAGTCCGACAGGAAATGTCCCGCTTTTTATTGGAGGAGAGTAATATCGTATGGTTTCCGAATCATATCTATCAGGATTTGGAAAAGAATGATTTCTATTTCATATACATTCCTTATTGCAGGCAGGAGACCGGTTTTCATGAATTACTGGAATACCTGATAGAACATATTGATTACCAGGATGAAGAAATGGTGGAATATTTGTATAAGGCATATGAACAGTATGAGACGGCCGGAGAAGTGTATCTGCAGCAGAAAATTTATGAAGATGCGGAATGCCTGCGGATCTCCGGAATCGATCCGACAGAACATACAAAAGAGGAAATGATACAACAGAAGACGGAGGATATTTTGCCGGCAGAAGAAAAAATAGAGAATAAACGGGAAGAAAATCGAACGACAGGTGAGAAAAAGAGTTTATTTGCATTATGGGAAAACCGCAAAAAGAAAGAGAAACAAGAAAGGGAAAATTATAGCAGAAATCTGCAACTGACCATGAACGGATATGCGGTAGCAGAGGAAACGGCATATGAAGAGGAAGATATGGGTCGGACTGTATATATGGGAGAACAGTCGGCAATGCGTGAAATAAAACATCGATTGCTGACGGAAGAAGGATCACTGATCGCAACATTGGACCAGGAAGCTTATACAATAGGCAAGAAAAGGGGAGAGGCGGATCTGGTACTGGAGGATCTGTCGATCAGCAGACTTCATGCCAGAATTGTAAAAGAAGAAGACGGATATTATCTGGAAGATATGAATTCTACAAATGGAACTTTCAAAAACGGACTGCGCATGCAGCCTTATGAGAAAAGAAAATTGGAAGAGGGTGATGAGATAACCTTTGGAAAAAGGACATTGATATACCGTTGATATAAGTATGACATCCTTTTGGTTGACGCAATGCCGGAAACAGTGGTACATTTTAGATATTGATATTAAGGATGATCATTTCCGGAGGAACAGGATAGATGCAAAAAAGACAGAACCTTCCTATTATGAGCGGAACACTTGTTGCAATCAATGTTATCGTGTATCTGATATGTACTTTTACGGGGGATCTGTTATATAATATAGGCGAACTGGATGCAGTGGCCGTGCTTCGGTATGGGGAGTATGGAAGAATTTTATCATCCACTTTTTTACATGCGGGCATAGAGCACCTTTTTAATAATATGGTAATCCTGTTTTTTCTGGGAGCAATGATAGAAAAAGTAACAGGGCATTTACAGTTTTTGATTCTGTATTTATTATCCGGGATCGGCGCCAATATTTGTTCTCTGATTTATAAGGTGATAGCAATGGAAAGAATTGCTTCGGTAGGGGCGAGCGGTGCGATTTTCGGCTTGGACGGAGTGTTGTTGGCATGGATTTTACTGGATCGGAGATCTATGCCGGATGTTACACCCAGACGAGTAATACTGATGATCGCGTTATCTCTTTATAATGGATTCACTGCGCAGAACGTGGACAATGCAGCGCATGTGGGCGGGCTTTTGACCGGTTTCCTGGCAGGGGCATTGCTCTGTATGATAAGAAAGCAAAAAAGAAATCGAGAGGTGTAGACTTGAATATCAATATCTATTACGGAGGACGGGGGATTATTGATGATCCTACCATTTATGTCATCAACAAAATGCAGGAAGTCCTGGAGGAACTGCGTGTACACGTGGAGCGGTATAACCTCTATGACGGTAAGACCAACATTACAACATTGCCGCAGACGCTAAAAGAAGCAGACGGTATTATCCTGGCAACTACGGTGGAATGGTACGGTATTGGCGGCTATATGCAGCAATTTCTGGATGCCTGCTGGCTATATGGTGATAAGGAAGCCATTGCCGGTATTTATATGTGTCCGGTAGTAATGTCTACTACATATGGAGAGAGGGAAGGTAAACTGAACCTGGCTACGGCATGGGAGATTCTGGGTGGACTGCCCTGCAGTGGAATCTGCGGATATATAGAGAATACTGTGTCTTTGGAAATGAATGAGCAGTATGGCCATATTATTGAGAAAAAAGCGGAGAACATGTATCGCACCATCAATCAGAAACTGGCCAGTTTTCCGGCCAGTAATAAGGTGATGAGACAGAAAATTACAATTCCGAAATCCATTAATCTTACGCCGCAGGAGACGGAGCAGCTGTCGGAGTATGTGTCGGATGACAGTTATGTGCAGAGGCAGAAAGAGGATATTCAGGAGCTTACCAGCATGTTCCGTGGAATGCTGGATAATAACGGAGCAGATGGTGAAGAAGAATATCTCAGTGAATTTAAGAAGGCATTTGTTCCACAACCGGGTTTTGAAGCAATTTATACTATTATAATAGAAGAAAAGAAAGCACCTATGTGGATTGCAGTGAATGGGACCTCTGTGGAATGCGGCTACGGAGAAACCGAAAAACACGATGTTGAGATGTCTATGAACCGAGCTGCAATGGAAGATATTATAAATGGAAGAATGACTTTTCAGAGAGCATTTATGTCCGGCGTTATGCAGCGCATGAAAGGGGATTTCCGTATTTTGAGAACCTTGGATCAGGCATTTCCGTTTGAGGAAAAGGATAGATAAACAGATAGGAGCGAGAAAGATGAAAAAAGAGGATTGTATTTTCTGTAAAATTGCGAATGGAGATATTCCTTCCAAAACATTGTACGAAGACGAAGATTTCAGAGTAATTCTGGACCTTGGACCGGCAACAAAGGGTCATGCTCTTATTTTACCCAAGGAGCATGCGGATAACTTATATGAATTGCCGGATGAGACAGCATCGAAAGTATTTGTCCTTGCGAAGAAGCTTGCGATGAAAATGAAGGAAAAATTGAACTGCGACGGCTTGAATATTGTTCAGAACAATGGAGAAGCAGCTGGACAGACAGTACAGCATTTTCATATGCATCTGATTCCCCGCTATGTGAATGACGGACAGAAGATTTTATGGACACCGGGAGAGAGCACACCGGAAGAACTGGAAGAGGTTCGTAGAACAATTACAGAATAACATGGTGAGAGTATGAGAACAGTAGATGTGAGCGTTTTGACGCAAAATATCAGTGAAATGTGTATCGAGGCCAATCATTATCTGTCGGAAGATATGAAGACTGCTTTTACCGAGGCACAAAATCGGGAACAGGCTCCTTTAGGCAGACAGATTCTGAGTCAGCTACAGGAAAATATGGAAATTGCAGAGAAAGATATGATTCCTATCTGCCAGGACACCGGTATGGCCGTGGTGTTTTTGAAAGTAGGTCAGGACGTTCATTTTGTAGGCGGAAATGTGGAAGATGCTGTGAACGAGGGAGTTCGCCGCGGATACGTGGATGGATATCTGCGTAAATCGGTGGTAAGAGATCCGATTTATCGTGAAAATACCAGGGATAATACACCGGCAATCATTCATTACAGTATTATTCCCGGAGACCGCATTACTGTCACTGTTGCACCGAAAGGTTTTGGAAGTGAAAATATGAGCCGGGTGTTTATGCTGAAGCCGGCGGATGGAATAGAAGGTGTGAAAAACGCAATCCTTACTGCCGTAAAGGATGCCGGACCGAATGCTTGTCCGCCGATGGTGGTGGGAGTGGGTATCGGCGGCACTTTTGAAAAATGTGCTTTGCTGGCGAAGGAGGCTCTGACCAGACCGATTGATAAACATTCTGAGATCCCTTATGTAAAAGAACTGGAGGAAGAGATGCTGGAGAAGATCAACAGAACCGGCATAGGTCCCGGTGGATTGGGAGGGACAACAACAGCACTTGCGGTAAATATTAACACATATGCAACCCATATTGCCGGATTACCGGTTGCGGTAAATATATGTTGCCATGTGAACAGACACGCAGTCAGAGAAATCTGATATCCCGGATGACAAAGCAATGGAGAAAACAGTATGGACAGATACGTAAATGTACCACTTAGTGAGAAAGATGCCCACTCATTAAAGGCGGGGGATTATGTATATTTAACAGGCACAATATATACGGCAAGAGATGCAGCGCACAAGAGAATGCAGGAGACTCTGGACAGAGGAGAAGAACTTCCGCTGAAAATGGAAAATAATGTGATCTATTATATGGGACCGTCTCCTGCCAGAGAGGGCAGACAAATAGGATCTGCAGGACCGACCACAGCCAGCAGAATGGATAAGTATGCACCGAGACTTCTTGATCTTGGACTGAAAGGAATGATCGGAAAGGGAAAAAGGTCAAAGGAAGTAGCGGATGCGATCGTTCGCAACGGAGCTGTTTATTTTGCTGCAGTAGGAGGCGCAGGCGCATTATTGTCAAAGTCAATTACCTCGTCGGAAGTGATTGCTTATGGTGATCTGGGCACAGAAGCTATTCGTAGATTGACGGTCAACAATTTCCCGGTAATCGTAGTCATTGATGCACAGGGTAATAATCTATATGAGACGGCGACGAAGGAGTATTGCCGGGAGTGAGGCAACTGGAGATAACATATGTACAGAATTATATTAATGGTAGTAAGACTTTTTTATAAAGTACCGTATTATCTGATGCGTATCTGGTGGTTGGGAACCCGGAAGAACTTCAATCTGGAAGAAAACTATGCATTTATTAAAAAAGTAACTAAGGCAGCCAATCGGGCCGGAAGAGTAAAAATAGAAAGCTATGGGCTGGAAAATATTCCCAAAGAAAATGGTTTTATTTTTTTCCCGAATCATCAGGGAATGTTTGATGCGCTTGTTTTTCTGGAATCCTGTCCGGTTCCTTTTTCTGTGGTATATAAAAAGGAAGTCAGTAACGTAATACTGTTAAAGCAGGTATTTAAGGCTTTGCATGCAATTGCAATAGACAGAGAAGACATTAAACAGTCTCTTCAGGTAATCAATCAGATGACCGAAGAAGTAAAGAAGGGAAGAAACTTTCTGATTTTCCCGGAAGGAACCAGAAGTCGCATGGGGAATCAGCTGCTTCCGTTTAAGGGAGGAACATTCAAAAGTGCGGTCAGGGCTAAATGCCCCATTGTTCCTTGTGCTTTGATTGATTCATACAAACCTTTTGATGAAAAGTCCATAGCCCCGGTAACTGTAAAATTGATTTATCTGAAACCAATCTGCTATGAAGAATATAAACAATTAAAGACTCCGGAAATTGCAGATCTTGTAAAATCCAGGATTGAAGAAGCTATTAAAGAATATTTATAAACAATATCTACAATTAATAAAAAAAGCAATTGACAAACACATAGACCTTATGTATAATAATTTTTGCGTCACGAAATGACGCCAATAACATATTGGTAGAGACGATTTTCAGATTATGGAGAAATACTCAAGAGGCTGAAGAGGCGCCCCTGCTAAGGGTGTAGGTCGGGCAACCGGCGCGAGGGTTCAAATCCCTCTTTCTCCGTTTACTACCAATAGGAAGTAAAAGAAGAATCTTAAGAGATTGAGATTTCTTTTTTTACGCCTTTTATGTCATTGTAAATGCTTTGAAAAATAAATGTAAAAAGTTGTTGACAAAGCAGGAAACAATATGGTAGTATGAAAATCCACCGCAGAAACGAAGGTTTTTCGGTTGGAAAAAAGATTTGAAAAAATCAAAAAAGTTGTTGACAAACGAAAGCGGTCATGATAAGATATCAGAGTTGCCGCTGAGAACAACAGCAACGAAGAATCACTGATCTTTGACAAATAAACAGTAATGCAACCCTGAAAATTCCAAGATTTTCAGAAAAATGAATTGCGAGATTCAAGAACAAGCAGATCGATGAAAAAGATCGAGAAGCTACCCGAATTAACAGTAAACAATGCCAGATAAAACTGGCAGGACACAAACACCATTTTAACATGAGAGTTTGATCCTGGCTCAGGATGAACGCTGGCGGCGTGCCTAACACATGCAAGTCGAACGGACTTACATTGAAGCCTAGCGATATGTAAGTTAGTGGCGGACGGGTGAGTAACGCGTGGGTAACCTGCCTTGTACTGGGGGACAACAGTTGGAAACGACTGCTAATACCGCATAAGCGCACAGCTTCGCATGAAGCAGTGTGAAAAACTCCGGTGGTACAAGATGGACCCGCGTCTGATTAGCTGGTTGGTGAGGTAACGGCCCACCAAGGCGACGATCAGTAGCCGGCCTGAGAGGGTGAACGGCCACATTGGGACTGAGACACGGCCCAAACTCCTACGGGAGGCAGCAGTGGGGAATATTGCACAATGGGGGAAACCCTGATGCAGCAACGCCGCGTGAGTGAAGAAGTATTTCGGTATGTAAAGCTCTATCAGCAGGAAAGAAAATGACGGTACCTGACTAAGAAGCCCCGGCTAACTACGTGCCAGCAGCCGCGGTAATACGTAGGGGGCAAGCGTTATCCGGATTTACTGGGTGTAAAGGGAGCGTAGACGGTTTTGCAAGTCTGAAGTGAAAGCCCGGGGCTTAACCCCGGGACTGCTTTGGAAACTGTAGGACTAGAGTGCAGGAGAGGTAAGTGGAATTCCTAGTGTAGCGGTGAAATGCGTAGATATTAGGAGGAACACCAGTGGCGAAGGCGGCTTACTGGACTGTAACTGACGTTGAGGCTCGAAAGCGTGGGGAGCAAACAGGATTAGATACCCTGGTAGTCCACGCCGTAAACGATGATTACTAGGTGTTGGTGGGTATGACCCATCGGTGCCGCAGCAAACGCAATAAGTAATCCACCTGGGGAGTACGTTCGCAAGAATGAAACTCAAAGGAATTGACGGGGACCCGCACAAGCGGTGGAGCATGTGGTTTAATTCGAAGCAACGCGAAGAACCTTACCTGGTCTTGACATCCCTATGAATAACGGGCAATGCCGTTAGTACTTCGGTACATAGGAGACAGGTGGTGCATGGTTGTCGTCAGCTCGTGTCGTGAGATGTTGGGTTAAGTCCCGCAACGAGCGCAACCCTTATCTTTAGTAGCCAGCAGTAAGATGGGCACTCTAGAGAGACTGCCGGGGATAACCCGGAGGAAGGTGGGGATGACGTCAAATCATCATGCCCCTTATGACCAGGGCTACACACGTGCTACAATGGCGTAAACAAAGAGAAGCGAAGTCGTGAGGCAGAGCGAATCTCAAAAATAACGTCTCAGTTCGGATTGTAGTCTGCAACTCGACTACATGAAGCTGGAATCGCTAGTAATCGCAGATCAGAATGCTGCGGTGAATACGTTCCCGGGTCTTGTACACACCGCCCGTCACACCATGGGAGTCGGAAATGCCCGAAGTCGGTGACCTAACCGAAAGGAAGGAGCCGCCGAAGGCAGGTCTGATAACTGGGGTGAAGTCGTAACAAGGTAGCCGTATCGGAAGGTGCGGCTGGATCACCTCCTTTCTAAGGAAACGGAAGAAGTAGGGGTTGCATTACTGTTGATTTGCCAAGGGCAAGTCAAAACACTTCTGGTGGCGATGCGCTTGGGGGACACACCCGTTCTCATCCCGAACACGATGGTTAAGACCCAAGCGGCCGATGGTACTATACTGGAGACGGTATGGGAGAGCAGGTGGCTGCCAGATTCCCATGGGGGTATAGCTCAGTTGGGAGAGCACCTGCCTTGCAAGCAGGGGGTCAAGGGTTCGAATCCCTTTATCTCCACTCAACAAGCAAATGCTTGTTGGTTTGTTCCTTGAAAACCGAATATTGAAACAAAAATCAACTTGAATGCAAAGCATTCAAGGTTATATCTAAGTTTGCAAAACGATATAACAAGACATCCGAGGGATCTTGCAGAGATGTAAGATCAAACAAGCAAAACGAAACAAAACCTAAAGTAGCGCCACGCTAGGCGTGAAAAGCTTTTAAGTAAGCAATTAGGTCAAGCTAAAAAGAGCGCAGGGTGGATGCCTTGGCACTAAGAGCCGATGAAAGACGTGATAAGCTGCGATAAGCTACGGGGAGGAGCACATATCCATTGATCCGTAGATTTCTGAATGGGGAAACCCGGCTGAGCATACCTCAGTCACCGTGCACTGAATCCATAGGTGTACGGAGGGAACCCGGTGAACTGAAACATCTAAGTAGCCGGAGGAAGAGAAAGAAAACTCGATTTTCAAAGTAGCGGCGAGCGAAATGGAAAGAGCCCAAACCGGAGTGCGTGCACTCCGGGGTTCGGACTGCATTTATGACTTCTGACTGTAGCGGAACGGTTCTGGAAAGACCGGCCAGAGAGGGTGAGAGCCCCGTAGGCGAAACGGAAAGAAGCAGAGCAGGATCCAGAGTACCACGAGACACGAGAAACCTTGTGGGAATGAGCGGGGACCACCCCGTAAGGCTAAATACTCCTTAGTGACCGATAGAGCAGAGTACTGTGAAGGAAAGGTGAAAAGGACCCCGGGAGGGGAGTGAAAGAGAACCTGAAACCCTGTGTTTACAAACTGTGGAAGTACCATACGAGTACAACCGCGTACTTTTTGTAGAACGGTCCGGCGAGTTACGTTTACTGGCGAGGTTAAGCACTTAAGGTGCGGAGCCGAAGGGATACCAAGTCTTAACAGGGCGTAAAGTCAGTGTACGTAGACCCGAAACCGGGTGATCTACCCATGTCCAGGCTGAAGTTGCCGTAAAAGGCAATGGAGGGCCGAACGCACATCCGTTGAAAAGGGTGGCGATGAGGTGTGGGTAGGGGAGAAATTCCAATCGAACCCGGAGATAGCTGGTTCTCCTCGAAATAGCTTTAGGGCTAGCCTCGTGTTAACCTTGTGGAGGTAGAGCACTGAATATCCTAGGGGGCGTCAAAGTCTACCGAAGATTATCAAACTCCGAATGCCATAAAGGTGATGCACGGGAGTCAGACTGCACGAGATAAGTTGGGTGGTCAAAAGGGAAAGAGCCCAGACCTACAGCTAAGGTCCCAAAGTGCGTGTTAAGTGGAAAAGGATGTGGGATTTCGAAGACAACTAGGATGTTGGCTCAGAAGCAGCCATACATTCAAAGAGTGCGTAATAGCTCACTAGTCGAGAGGTCCTGCGCCGAAAATGTCCGGGGCTGAAACACGACACCGAAGCTTAGGACTCCATTTAGGAGTGGTAGAGGAGCATTGTTAGCGCAGCGAAGCTGTACCGATAAGGAGCAGTGGAGTGCTAAGAAGAGAGAATGCCGGAATGAGTAGCGAGAGGAAGGTGAGAATCCTTCCGGCCGAATATCCAAGGTTTCCAGAGTAAAGCTGATCTGCTCTGGGTAAGTCGGGGCCTAAGGCGAGGTCGAAAGACGTAGTCGATGGATAACAGGTGGAGATTCCTGTACTATGTGTACCCAGAACTGTGGGGACGCATGTGGAGAGCACGAGCCGGGAAAGAAGAAACCGGTACAAGCGGGGTAGGAGTAAGGACAGCAAATCTTCCTTACAATCCGAAGACGTAATGTGGACCGAACCAAAGTAGGGAAGCGTGTGAGCCATGTGCCAAGAAAAGCCGCTATTGTGATACACATACCCGTACCGTAAACCGACACAGGTGGATGAGGAGAGAATCCTAAGGCCGACGGAAGAAGCATTGTTAAGGAACTCGGCAAAATGACCCCGTAACTTCGGGAGAAGGGGTGCCCTGTGAAAGCAGGGCCGCAGAGAATAGGCTCAAGCAACTGTTTAGCAAAAACACAGGTCTATGCGAAACCGAAAGGTGAGGTATATGGGCTGACGCCTGCCCGGTGCTGGAAGGTTAAGAGGAGAAGTCAGGCAACGAAGCTTCGAATTTAAGCCCCAGTAAACGGCGGCCGTAACTATAACGGTCCTAAGGTAGCGAAATTCCTTGTCGGGTAAGTTCCGACCCGCACGAAAGGCGTAATGATTTGAGCACTGTCTCGACAATGCATCCGGTGAAATTGAAGTACCAGTGAAGATGCTGGTTACCTGCGCCAGGACGGAAAGACCCCATGGAGCTTTACTCCAGCTTGATACTGGGATTCGATACTGTATGTACAGGATAGGTGGGAGACGTTGAGCATAGAACGCCAGTTTTATGTGAGTCGCTGTTGGGATACCACCCTTGCAGTATTGGATTTCTAACCTGCACCCATGACCTGGGTGGGGGACAATGTCTGGCGGGGAGTTTGACTGGGGCGGTCGCCTCCGAAAGGGTATCGGAGGCGCTCAAAGGTTCCCTCAGAATGGTTGGAAACCATTCGAAGAGTGCAAAGGCAGAAGGGAGCTTGACTGTGACACCGACGGGTGGAACAGGTACGAAAGTAGGACTTAGTGATCCGGTGGTATAAAGTGGGATTGCCATCGCTCAACGGATAAAAGCTACCCTGGGGATAACAGGCTTATCACTCCCAAGAGTTCACATCGACGGAGTGGTTTGGCACCTCGATGTCGGCTCATCGCATCCTGGGGCTGTAGCAGGTCCCAAGGGTTGGGCTGTTCGCCCATTAAAGCGGTACGCGAGCTGGGTTCAGAACGTCGTGAGACAGTTCGGTCCCTATCCGGCGCAGGCGGAGGATATTTGAGAGGAGCTGTCCTTAGTACGAGAGGACCGGGATGGACGGACCACTGGTGTATCTGTTGGCTATCAGAGCCATGGCAGAGTAGCCAAGTCCGGCAGGGATAAACGCTGAAGGCATCTAAGCGTGAAGCCCCCCTCAAGATGAGATATCCCTCAGAAATGAGTAAGACCCCTTGAAGACTACGAGGTAGATAGGAATGAGGTGTAAGCACAGCAATGTGTTCAGCTGACATTTACTAATCGGTCGAGGGCTTGACCAAAGGTTTTGGATAGGAAAGCAGGATGGAAGTTAGAGATATAAGAGATTAGATTTCAGTGTTCGGTTTTGAAGGTACAAACAATGTATTTTCAGGAATGGCCCAGTGGCTCAGTTGGTTAGAGCGTCGCCCTGTCACGGCGAAGGTCGTCGGTTCGAGTCCGATCTGGGTCGTTAAAGGATTATTTAATCCTTGTGGGGTCTTAGCTCAGCTGGGAGAGCATCTGCCTTACAAGCAGAGGGTCATAGGTTCGAGCCCTATAGGCCCCATTTATCGTGAAAACGGATTTTATTTATGTAGTACGCCGATGTGGCTCAATTCACGACAATTGAGGAGTGAAGCGAGTCAATTGTAGGCAGAGCAGCTGATTACACATCGGCTGTTGAGTATACGCCGATGTGGCTCAATTGGCAGAGCAGCTGATTTGTAATCAGCAGGTTATCGGTTCGAGTCCGATCATCGGCTTTATGGAACACAATTCCATATGGATGGATTCCCGAGTGGCCAAAGGGGACAGACTGTAAATCTGCTGCAAATTGCTTCGGTGGTTCGAATCCACCTCCATCCATTTTCTTTTTCGGGAATATTTTCGAAGAAGAGAACATATCATAATACAACATAATATCGCGGGGTGGAGCAGTCTGGAAGCTCGTCGGGCTCATAACCCGAAGGTCATAGGTTCAAATCCTGTCCCCGCTACTAAGATCTGAGTGTAAATTCAGATCTAAAATGCCCAGATAGCTCAGTTGGTAGAGCAGAGGACTGAAAATCCTCGTGTCACTGGTTCGATTCCGGTTCTGGGCATTTGTAATATGCAAAAATAATTTATGGGATACTAGCTCAGTCGGTAGAGCACTTGACTTTTAATCAAGTTGTCGGGGGTTCGAATCCCCCGTGTCTCATTGGGTAAGATCAATATACTGTAAGTATATTGATCTTTTTTAATGCCTATTACAAAAATAGAACCTATATCAGACTATTGTTTGACAAATCATGGTATGCTAAAATAATTCGTCGAGAACAATGAAATTGCGAAAGAGACTGGATTTACCAATGGAAAACAAGATAAAAGAATTACGTTATGCAATAGTGCAGTCCGTTCCGGTGATGTTGGGATATCTTTTCCTGGGATTTGCCTTTGGATTAATGCTAAATGATGCCGGATATGGATTCTGGTGGGCCTTTTTTATCAGCCTGTTTGTATATGCGGGAAGCATGCAATTTGTCTTGGTTACGTTACTTACAGCCGGAGCAAGCCTGTGGTATACATTGATCATGACACTGTTTGTCAATGGCAGACATATGTTTTACGGCCTTTCTTTTGTAGAGAAATTCAAAAAAATGGGTGTAACTTACCCGTACATGATCTTCTCACTTACAGATGAGACATTTTCTTTATTATGCGATCTGAAAGTTCCGGAGGGGATGCGAGAAGAGCGAGTCAGCTTTTACATATCTCTGTTGGATCATTGTTACTGGCTCCTGGGAAGTTGTGTGGGAGCGGTGGCAGGAAGTGTGCTGCCGATCAATACCACGGGAATTGACTTTTCCATGACAGCGCTTTTTACAGTCATCGTAGTCAATCAGTGGATGGATACGAAAGAACATAAGCCTGCGATCATTGGAGGCGCAGTCGGAGTGCTATGCCTGATTCTGCTGGGCGCGGATGCTTTTTTACTGCCGGCACTGACCATTGCAGCGATTATTTTATTAGGAGTTAAGAAAAAATGTTACATTCCATCGGAGTCATAGCAGTTGTAGCTATTGTTACTTTATTTATAAGGGCAATTCCCTTCGTACTGTTCGGAGGGAAGAGAGAAGTTCCGGCGACCGTGACCTACCTGGGAAAAGTACTCCCGCCGGCGATCATGGTAATTCTCGTTGTATACTGTGTGAAGGGCATTGACCTGTTTACCGGCAATCATGGAATTCCGGAGTTGCTGTCTGTGGCAGTGGTTGCGGGACTTCATATCTGGAAGCGGAATACTTTGTTGAGTATAGCTGCTGGAACGATACTATACATGATATTAGTGCAAGTAGTATTCTAAATCAGTGTGAAAGGGCAATTTTTCGCCCTTTTCACACTATTTTTTTATAAAATTAAATGCTATAATGAGCGCAATAGGAATAATATGAGGGAGAAACGTAAGATAAAATGGAAAACGAAAACAAGGATGTAACCGAAGAAACAAAGAAGGAAAATAAAGAGGAAATAAAAGAAGCGACAAAGCAAGAAACAAAAGAAGAAACGACAAAAGAAGAAACCAAAGAAGAGACCAACGACAAAACGAAAAAAAGTAAGAAAGGTCTCTGGATCGGACTTGGAATCTTAGTAGTACTCCTGATAGCTTACGGAGTTGGAGCTTTTTATTATCACTCTCATTTCCTGTATCAGACATCGGTAAATGATACGGATTGCAGTAATCTGACAGCAGCCGAAGTGGCAGCGATTATGGACAGCCAGTCCCAGCAGTACAGCCTGCAGATATTTGGAAGAGATGAGAACGGCGTACAGGAAGAGATCGGAACGGTGACAGCACCGGAGATCGGAATGAACTGGGTGGACACGCAGGGAGCAGCACAGGAGCTTTTGAACATACAGAATGAATTCCTGTGGATCGAGATGCTGTGGAGCACACAGAATTATGATATGGTCCAGGGAGTAGCCTACGATGCAGATAAATTGCAGGAGCAGCTGGCCCAGATGTCTGCTTTACAGAAGAAAAATATGATTGAGCCGGAAGATGCATATATCAGTGAGTATTCCGAAAAAACGAAGAGCTATGAGATCGTTCCGGAGACACTGGGATCGACACTGGATCTGGACCAGGTAGAGGATGTGGTATCTGCAGCGATTATGGCGGGAGCTACTTCGGTAGATCTGGAAGAGCAGGGATGTTATGAGACCGCAAGGGTAATGGCAGAGGACACCGCACTGGTAAAAGCCTGCGATACCATGAATAAGTGGGTCAGTGCGCAGATCACCTATGACTGGAACGGCAATAAGGTCGTTGTAGACGGAGATACTATTCACGAATGGATCCAGACGGATGACAAGGATCCGCAGTTAAATGAGGAAGCTATCGCCGAGTTTGTATCGGAGCAGGCAAAAGGGTACGATACTTATGGAAAAAAGAGAAAATTTACCACAGTACAGGGCATTGAACTGAACCTGCCAAGCGGTGCATACGGCTGGAAGACAGACCGTGAGGAAGAGATCAAAGCATTGACAGAAGCCATTCAAAACGGTGAAACTGTGGATAAAGAACCGGTATACATCAGCAAAGGTGCTCAAAAAGGAAGCAATGATATCGGCAATTCTTATGTTGAGATCGATCTGACGAATCAGCATCTGTATCTGTTCAAGGATGGAGATATTGTTCTGGAGACAGATTTTGTATCCGGCAATATGAGTAAAGCTGACTGCGTGACACCGCCCGGAGTATTCGGCCTGACCTATAAGACCAGAAATGCAATATTGCGTGGTGCAAATTATGAAACACCGGTTAATTACTGGATGCCGTTTAACGGTAATGTTGGCATGCATGATGCAACATGGCGGAGAGCTTTCGGAGGAACCATTTATCTGACATCCGGTTCTCACGGTTGTATCAATCTGCCTTTACACATGGCAGCATCTATTTATGAGTATGTATCCACCGGATTCCCGGTAGTATGCTATTATTACTAATTCTTTACTGAAGAGGGGACAATTGGAAGGAAGGCGACCCTATGAAACAACGTTCGGCAAAGAAAATAAGAAAATGGAAAGAAAAATTTGAGAGAGAACGTGAACTCAGACAGGAGATCCGGGCTGCAGCCCCGGATATTCTGCGTTCTAAGAACTTCAGATCTACCAGGTCTCATGTGCAGCATGGAAATATGACCGTGAATGATCACAGTATGAACGTGGCAAAATACAGTCTTGCCATTAGTGAGAAACTGCATATTCCCTGTGAGAAGAAAGAGCTGATCCGCGGAGCATTACTGCATGATTATTTCCTGTACGACTGGCATACGCAGGATTATGTCAGCCCTCATAAGCTTCACGGATTCTATCATCCCGGCAGAGCACTTAAGAATGCGCAGCAGGAATATCAGCTGACACCCAGAGAGAGAGACATTATAAAAAAGCATATGTGGCCCTTGACAATTTCGGCGATGCCCATGTGCAGAGAGGCATGGATCGTGACTATGGCAGATAAATGGTGCTCTCTCATGGAGACTTTCCATGTACACAAGGGTCACGGAGCGTTGATCGAGAAGCTTCGGGAGACGAGAGAAGAACAGAAAAAATAAACGGGGAAGGATTCCCCGGACGGGAGAATAATAAGTGGGCGAGCTGTACCGGAGACTGAAGGCATATAGCGAAACGGATGAATACCCCTATCATATGCCGGGACATAAGAGGCAGGTCTGTGGTGAATTACCGCAGGAGATCATGAATATAGATATCACGGAGATTGATGGATTTGATAATCTACATGCTCCAGAAGAGATCCTGCTAAGATTACAGGAAGAAGCTGCCAGACTGTATGGTGCGGAGGAAAGTTTTTATCTGGTCAACGGCAGTACCTGCGGTGTGTTGGCTGCTATCAGCGCAGCGGTTCCGAAGGGCGGACGGCTCCTTATGACCAGAGGCGGGCATAAGTCAGCGTATCATGCAGCATACCTGAGAAATTTAACAATATCTTATCTGTATCCGGAAATGATGCAGGAGTATGATATTTATGATGCGATAACTCCGGAACAGATCGCGGAAGCACTGGCGAAGGAACCTGTGCCGGATGCAGTATTTCTGGTGTCGCCTACCTATGAAGGCAGGATTGCGGATATAGAGAAGATTGCGCAGATCGTGCATGGCAAGGGAATTCCTTTGATCGTGGATGAAGCGCACGGAGCGCATCTGGGACTGGCAGAAGGACTTGCGAAGAACAGCTGTCAGTGCGGAGCGGATCTGGTCATTCACAGCGTGCATAAGACTTTGCCGGCACTTACTCAGAGTGCGTTGCTCCATGTGAACGGCAATCGGATCGACAGAGACCGCCTGCGTAGATTTTTGCATATTTACCAGTCCAGCAGTCCATCCTATGTATTGATGGCAGGAATTGACAATGCACTGCAGGTAGTAGAGGAGCAGGGAGACTATCTGTTCGCAAAATTCCAGATAAATTATCTGAGGATGCTGACAGAACTGTCAGAATGCAGAAATTTAAGCTTTTTACCGCTGGATGCCAGACAGGATATCGGAAAACTGATCATAGTATCTGCAAAGGCAGGTTTGTCAGGACAGCAGATTTATGATATTCTATTAAAGAAATATCATCTGCAGCTGGAGATGGCAGCACCGGGATATTGTCTTGCGATGTTTACTATAGGAGATGGGGAAGAAGCGTATCGGAGAATGACAGATGCGCTGCTTGCAATCGATCGCGATATCACTGCGGGAAAATGGCAGAGCAGACAGAAGCAGGACGGCAGAGAAGAGGAGGAAATCTCTCTCTATCAGCTGCATCCCGAAGTGCGGATGTCCCTTGCCCAGGCTTGGGATGCTGAAAAAGAAGAAATTCTGTTGTCACAGGCAGTGGGAAGAATCGCAGGAGATTTCGTGAATCTGTATCCACCCGGGATTCCTGTGCTGGTACCGGGAGAGCAGATCGAGGAGACACATTGCAGACAGCTTGCGGAATACCTGAAAGAAGAACTGAATGTTCAGGGAGTGACAAAAGATGCCGGGTATCGCATTACCGTAGTAAAAAACAAATAATTTTAACAGCAGAAAGGATTTAGCTTGTATGAGAAAGACCAAAATTATCTGTACCATCGGTCCCGCCAGTGAGAGTGAGGAGAAATTAAGAGAGTTAATGCTTGCCGGAATGAATGTGGCACGATTCAACTTTTCCCACGGAAACCATAAGGAGCAGCTGGTAAAATACAACAGAGTATTGAAAGTACGTAAGGAACTGGGATTGCCGGTAGCAACTCTGTTAGATACCAAGGGACCTGAGATCCGTCTGCGTGATTTTGAAGGCGGTAAGGTAGAGCTGGTATCCGGTCAGCAGTTCATCCTGACCACGGAAGAAATTATGGGAACCGCCCAGAAAGCTACGATTTCCTATAAGAATCTGAAAAACGATATCAAAGTCGGTACAACGATCCTCATTGATGACGGTCTGATCGAGATGACGGTAGAAGAGATCAGAGGTGAAGAGATCGTCTGCAGAGTAATCAACGGAGGTTTTGTATCCAACCATAAGGGCGTGAATGTGCCCGGAGCAATTCTGTCCATGCCATATATCAGTGAAGTGGATCTGGCAGATATTGTGTTTGGTGTAGAGCACGGATTTGACTTTATCGCAGCTTCCTTTGTCAGAACCAAGGAAGATATTCAGGAAGTGCGCAAGATCGTAGAGGACAGAGGCAGCAAGATTAAGATCATTGCCAAGATTGAGAACATGCAGGGTATTCAGAATCTGGAAGAGATCATTAACGTGGCAGACGGTATCATGGTAGCACGTGGTGACATGGGTGTCGAAATCCCTCTGGAAGAAGTACCTATTCTGCAGAAGAAGATGATCAAGATGGCAGTGGCACAGGGCAAGCATGTAATCACTGCGACCCAGATGCTGGAATCCATGATCAAAAATCCCCGTCCTACCAGAGCTGAGGCAACGGATATTGCAAATGCCATCTATGATGGAACGACAGCTATCATGCTGTCCGGCGAGAGTGCAGCCGGTCTGTACCCCGTAGAGGCAGTTAAGACCATGAGCCGTATCGCAGAGAGAGCGGAGCAGGATATTGACTACCGCGGAAGAATGCAGAAAGTCAAGGAAGACAGACAGGAAACTCCCGATATTACTACGGCAATCTCCTATGCGACCTGCAGTGTGGCTTCCGATCTGAATGCAGCAGCCATCATCACCGTAACCATGTCCGGATTTACCGCGAATATGATCGCACGTTATAAGCCCGGATGCCAGATCATCGGCTGTACATTGGATGAGAAGGTATACCGTCAGTTAAATCTGCTGTGGGGTGTAAAACCTGTCATGATCCAGAAGGAGCGGACCACGGATGCTCTGTTCGAGGAAGCGGTATTCAAGGCAAAGCAGGCAGGTCTGGTAAAGACTGGTGACACAGTTGTCATTACCGCAGGTGTACCCCTGGGTGTGGTAGGTAAGACCGATATGATCCATGTGGTAGAAGTGGAATAAAGGATCGTGTTATCAATCTATCATAACAAGGTATGCAAATGCCATGAGAATAAAACAACGGAAATGAGAGAGTATGGGAAAAATAGTATATCTCATGGGGAAAAGTTCCTCCGGAAAAGACACCATATTTAAAGAACTGATGAAAGAGGGCACGATGGATCTGAGGACCATCGTGCCTTATACGACACGACCGATCCGTGCAGGAGAAGAGAACGGTGTGGAATATTTTTTCACGGATGAAGCCGGTTTTCAGGCATTGAAGGATCAGGGAAAAGTCATTGAAGACAGAGCGTATGACACCGTCTACGGAATCTGGCGGTATTTTACAGTGGATGACGGACAGATCGATCTGGCAGAACAGAACTATCTCATGATTGGAACGCTGGAAGCTTATACTAAAATGATTGCTTATTTTGGTGCGGAGGCGATTCTGCCGGTCTATATCGAGCTGGATGATGGCGTGCGCTTACAGCGGGCACTGGACAGGGAACTCAGACAGGAGAAACCGAAGTACGAGGAAATGTGCCGGAGATTCCTGGCGGACAGTGCAGATTTCTCGGAAGAAAAGCTGGTGGCAGCAGGCATCCGGGACAGATTCGAGAATACAGATCTGACGAAATGTCTGAATGCTATTACAAAATACTTAAAAGAAGCTGGTATATCGCCGAAATAATGTTTGGAAACTATCAGACAATGAATGCATTTCGGAGAAAAGAGGTGGGCGTATGGAAATGAGAGTCAATCAGATACAGCAGCCGGCTCCGGTGGAGCAGGTACAGAACACTGCGCCCACGGATGGCAGCTTCAAGTTCATGCTGGCGAGCCATGTGGAAGAAGCAGAACTGCAGGAGAGACTGACGAACCTCATGGCGGAGATCACGACAGAGGGAGAAAAACTGGCGAAGAAACGGGATGTGAAGGATATGCGGCATTACCGTGGACTGGTCAAGGAATTTCTCAATGAAGTAGTGACAAGATCTCATTCTTTTTCCAGGGAAAATTTCCTGGACCGGCGAGGAAGACATCGGGTATACGGCATTATCCGGCTGGTGGATGAGAACCTGGATCAGCTGGCACAGGAATTGATGAAGGATGAAAAAGACAATCTGGCGATCCTGAATAAGATTGGAGAGATCAGAGGATTGTTATTGGATATTTTTACTTGATCTTGTAAAATTTTATTTGCACTAAAGGCTGGAAGGAAGTACGATAGAAGCAGATCATAAGCAGTGTACAGACATAGCATAAGATACGGACAGGGGGAATACTATTGGCAACATTTCATGACATCATCGGTCAGGAACAGATCAAAGAGCATTTACAGAACGCCATTTCGGCGAAGAAGATTTCCCATGCATATATTATCAACGGCGAAAAATCTTCCGGCAAGGAATTTATTGCCAGAGTATTCGCCATGACATTACAGTGTGAAAAAGGCGGCACGGAGCCCTGTCAGGAATGTCATTCCTGTAAGCAGGCGTTGTCGGACAATCAACCGGATATTATCTATGTCAGCCATGAGAAGCCGAATACCATCAGCGTAGACGATATTCGTGCGCAGATCAACAATGATATCGCCATCAAGCCATACAGCAGTCCCTATAAGATCTATATTATGAACGAGGCAGAGAAGATGACGCCCCAGGCGCAGAATGCAATCCTGAAAACGCTGGAGGAGCCGCCCGAGTATGCAGTGATCATGCTGTTGACTTCTAACGTGAATTCTCTGTTGCCGACGATTTTAAGCCGTTGTGTGGTATTGAACATGAAGCCGGTAGCCGATGAACTGGTGCGTAATTATCTCATGCATCAGCTGCAGGTGCCGGATTATAAAGCGGAGGTCTGTGTGGCATTTGCCAGAGGTAATATCGGCAAGGCGAAATCCCTGGCGTCCAGTGAGGACTTCGATAACATTAAGAATGAAGCGTTGTCGCTATTGAAATATATTCAGGATATGGATCTGAGTGAGATCACCGCAGCGATCAAAAAGATCACGGAATATAAGCTGCAGATCAATGATTATCTGGATCTCATCGCCATCTGGTACCGGGATGTGCTCCTGTTCAAGGCGACCAGTGATGTGAACCATCTCGTCTTCCGGGAGGAGATCAGTGCCATCCGCCGTGTCGCCCAGCGCAGCAGCTATGAAGGAATCGAGGAAGTCATCGAAGCCCTGGATAAGGCGAAGAGGCGCTTGGATGCTAACGTAAATTTTGAACTGACTATGGAACTTTTGATGCTGGAGATCAAAGAGAACGGATAAGACAGAAATTTCCTTATCCCATTCGTTATATATAACAGAAGCAATTCAAAATATAACCGAATGATAAGGAGGAAGAAATTATGGCTTATTGGAACGACAGTGTAACGGAAAACCCGAAACCGGTGAGTATGATGGTAAGATTGATGTTTACCCCAATCATATTGAGGATTATTCCTCGGAAAACAGTTACTGGGATAAGCATGACCATTATCATACGGACAGTTCGGGGAATAGATCAGAAGTACATGGTATGGAAGGAAGAAACTGGGATACCAGGCAAAATTAACTGTGAAAAGGATCTGACAGAAATGTCAGATCCTTTTTTGACGTCTTTTCCGAAAAATATCCCACAGATTCGTTATATATCATAGAAAATGAAAGAAGACAAGGACGGAACTTGTGGGTTGGCTTATCCCCGGAGATGCAACAGATTCCAGAGGAATCCGGCGGAGTGGATATGATATTTATGTCTGGAAACCGGAATATGCGGGATGGGCGCGGGTTGGGTTTACAGACGGCATCCCCACAGTGGGGGCAGCCTATGTTCTTCTGATGCGGGAGGATGAAATTTTCTGGGGGAAAATAGGATGGCTAATGCATGAAAATGAACCAATAAGAGTATACTATAATGCAAGAATTGCATCTGCCATATTGACATAGTGCAATTCTTGCATTATTCTGTATATAGAGGTGCAAAATGAGCAAACTAAAAAGTCTGAGAATTGAAAAAAAGCTTACACAACAACAAGTGGCAGATTTGATGGGGATTTCCCTGCGATCTTATAAATCGTACGAAAATGATGAAGAGAAAATAGGAACCTTGAAATATAATTATATCTTTGAAAAGTTGGCGGAAATAAATCCGATCGACGAAAATCATGGGATAGTAGATGTAGATTATATTAGACAGAAATGTCAAAGTGTGTTTGAAGGATATGAAATAGAATTCTGTTATCTGTTTGGGTCCTATGCAAAAGGCAAGGCAACACCTGAGAGTGATGTAGATCTGCTGATTTCAACAGGGGTAAGCGGATTGAAATTTTATGGCTTAGTGGAAGAGATAAGGGTAGCATTGCATAAGAAAGTGGATGTTCTTAATATGGAACAGCTGATGGATAATCCGGAACTGACCAAAGAGATTTTAAAAGATGGGATAAAGATATATGGATAACATTAAAAATGACAGCTATTATATTCAAAAGATCCAACAGGATCTGGAATTTATAGTCAAACATATGAAAAACGTGGACATAGAAGAACTAAATGCAAATGAAATCTTATTGGATTCTATGTTGTTTCGTATGATACAAATATCTGAAAATTCCAGAAAACTGACGGAGGAATATAAACAGAAAAGAAGGATGATTCCATGGAATGCAATGTACGGAATGAGAAATCGAATCGTACATGATTATGGTAATGTAGATTTGAAGGTAGTTTATGAAACATTGAAAAATGATATTCCGGATCTATTGGAAATGGTGATGGCACAATAAACTAAAAGACCTTGACATTTCCGCTATTTCGGTATTATCATATCAAGGTAAAGGCAATGAACGTGCACAGTAAGATTCTATTTTCCTGACAGAGAGGGAAGCCCACCGGCTGAAAAGCTTCCTGAGGTTCAAACAGAATCGAAATTCACACGCGAGCCGCATACCGGAAGAATCAGAGATTTGGTAGGGTATGACGTTTCCTCACTCGTTACGTGGGTTAAGAGTCTTATTGTGAATGTAAAATAGTTTTCACTTTTCACATAAGGAATTTGGGTGGTACCGCGGATATGAATTCGTCCCAATGGGTTGAATTTGTATCCGTTTTTTTGTAACTATTTAGAACCAAAGGTGAAGCAGCCTCGAAGCGATTTCGTGAATGAGGCTCTGAATAGTTACGATATGACAATGTAATACACATCCCAGGCACAAGTAAAAATACGTGTGCTTAGTGCACACAGAAATGAGGAGTAAGATGGCAGATTTAAACGAATTGAATGAAAAAGTCGAACAGATCAAAGCCGACATCCGGGAACAGCTGGAGAAGATCGAGAACACCAAGGGTGTCTACGAGTACAAAAAGACCATTCTCGACAAGAACGGTATTATCGGCGGACTGATGAAGCAGATGGGTTCCGTGCCCAAGGAAGAGAAGGCTGACTTCGGTAAGAAGGTCAACGAACTGAAGAACTGGGCAAGCGAGCATTTCGATGAGCTGAACACGAAGTTAAAAGAAAAAGAAATGGAGCTGCGCTACGAGAGTGAGAAGATCGATATCTCCATGCCGGCAAAGAGCCGCAAGACCGGTAACCTCCATCCTGTAACCCAGGTGCGTAACCAGCTGATCGATATCTTCGCATCCATGGGCTTCAGCGTATATGAAGGAACCGAGATCGAGACCGATTATTACAACTTTACCGCACTGAATACCCCGCAGGATCATCCCGCAAGAGATATGCAGGATACCTTCTACCTGTCTCCGGAATTCCTGCTTAGAACCCAGACCTCCGCAGGTCAGGTTCACGTGATGGAGAGTCAGAAGCCTCCCATCAAGATCTTAAGCCCCGGTAAAGTATTCCGTTCCGATGATGATGCGACCCATTCTCCGATGTTTACCCAGATGGAAGGCCTCGTAGTGGACAAGACCATCACTCTGTGTGACCTGAAGGGTATGCTGGAAGTACTGGTACAGAAGATCTTCGGTGAAGGTACCACCACGAGACTGCGTCCTTCTTATTTCCCGTTCACCGAGCCTTCCGTAGAGGTCGATGTCAGCTGCTTCGCCTGCGGTGGCTGCGGCTGCCGTCTGTGCAAGGGTACCGGCTGGATCGAAGTACTGGGTGCAGGTATTGTAAATAAGAAAGTGCTGGAGAACTGCGGTATTGACTCCGAGGAGTACAGCGGACTGGCATTTGGTATCGGTATTGAGCGTCTGGCAATGTTAAAGTACGGTATTAACAATATCAAACTGTTATATCAATCTGATATGCGTGTACTGGATCAGATCAATGATGACTAAGATCACAGGAATATGATTTTAAAACAGTAACGATGCAAGGAACATTACGAGAGGATGTCGTACAAGACGGCATTGAAGGAGGTAAAAGATATGTTAGTACCACTTAGTTGGTTAAAAGAATATGTTGATATAGATGTCGAAGCCAAGGAGTTGGAGGAAAAGTTATTTTCCTGCGGATTCGAGGTAGAGGAATCCTACGAAGTAGGTAAGGACATCAGCGGCGTGGTAGTCGGACTGGTAGAAGAGTGTGAGCCCATCCCTGAGACCCACTTACATGTATGTAAGGTAAATGTAGGCGGCGCAGAGCCCCTGCAGATCTGCTGTGGTGCGGACAACGTACATGCAGGCGGCAAATACCCCGTAGCACTGGAAGGTGCACAGGTATATGCTACCGCAAAAGATCATGTGACCATCGAAGGCACCATGAAGATCAAAAAAGGCAAGCTGCGCGGCTATGAGTCCTGCGGTATGCTGTGTTCCGGTACCGAGCTGGGACTGACTGAGGATCTGTACCCCGGTGCAGGCTACAACGGACTGCTGGTACTGCCGGAGGATGCCGAGATCGGTGCAGATGTAAAGCCTCTGTTACAGTTGGATGACTGGATCTTCGACATTGCCATTACCGCCAACAGACCGGACTGCGAGAGCATCTTCGGTATTGCCAGAGAAGTAGCGGCGATCCTGAACAAACCCGTGAAGACGCCGGCACTGGATTACACCGAGAGCGGCGTTACCAAGGACGGTTTCACCGTAACTGTGGATGCTCCGGATCTGTGCCCCAGATATATCGCACACTATGTAACTGATGTAAAAATCGGCGAATCCCCCGCATGGATGAAGAGACGTCTGGCACTGGTAGGCATCGGATCTATCTCCAACGTGGTAGATATCACGAACTACATCTTAAAAGAGCTGGGTCAGCCCATGCACGCATTTGACTCTTCTTACATTGAAGGCAATGCCATTCATGTAAGACGTGCCCATGACAAAGAGAAGATTGTGACTTTGGATGAAAAAGAGTTCGAATTAAACGAAAACAACCTCGTCATCTGCGATGGCGTAAAGCCCGTAGCACTGGCAGGTATCATGGGTGGCTTAAATTCCGAGATCCGCGATACCACAGAGGCTGTCATCTTCGAGTCCGCAAAATTTGCAAGAGACAATATCCGTAAGAGCTCCAGAGCACTGGGACAGTCTTCCGATTCTTCCCAGAGATATGCCAAAGGCGTGGATGAGTATGCTACCGTTATGGCCAGCAAGAGAGCACTGCATCTGATCGAGGAGCTGGGTTGTGGTAAAGTATCCTCTACTCACGTAGAGGCAAACACCGGTAACTCCATTGAACCCACCGAGATGAAGGCAAGCATCAAGAAGGTGAACGGCGTACTGGGTATCGAAGTACCTACCGCTGACATCGAGAGAATCTTAACCTCTCTGAACTTCCAGCCTGTGATAGACGGTGACGAGCTGACCATTCAGGTACCTGCATATCGTGAGGATATGGAATCCTATCCCGATATCGCAGAGGAAGTCATCCGTATGTATGGTTATGATCATGTTACCCCTACCTTCCTGAAAGCAGCAGCTGTAACCAGCGGCGGTATGAATACGAAGCAGAAGACCGAGCTTAAGATCAAGAGAGCATTGTGTGCACAGGGCGCATTTGAGGGCGTACATTACTCCTTCTTCTCCCCTTCCGATCTTAATCTGTTAGGTCTGCCCGAGGATGCACCGGAGAGACATGCGATCCGCCTGATCAACCCGATCAATGAGGATCTGTCTCTGATGCGTACCACTCTGGCTCCCCAGATGATCCACGCGATCGGCCGTAACCAGAAGAACGGTTGTCTGGAAGGCAGAGTATATGAGATCGGCAATAAATTCATCCCTAAGGATCTGCCTCTGACCGAGTATCCCGATGAGAGAGAGACTATCTGCATCGGTATCTGGGGTAAGGAAGAGAATTTCTTCACCCTGAAAGGTCTGGTAGACACGGTAGCAGAGACGCTGTTCATTGATTTCGAATATGTAGAGGACAAGAAGACCTTCCTGCATCCTTATCGTACCGCAAAGATCCTGTACAACGGCGAAGAGATCGGCTACTTAGGTCAGCTGACCTACGAGATCCAGAAGGAAGAAGATATGCGTGAATCCGCATACATCGCAGAGATCGATCTGAAAGCTCTGCGTCCTGTATACGGCAAGGTTCCCACCTTTGCTCCTATCTCCAAGTTCGCGAAGGAGACCAGAGACCTGGCACTGGTAATGAACAAGTCCGTTACCTGCGGCGAGGTAGAGAAGGCAATCGCAGAAGCCAGCAGCTTCGTAGAGTCCGTGGAACTCTTCGATGTCTACGAGGGATTACAGGTAGGTCCCGAGAAGAAGTCCATGGCATTCACCGTAACCTTTGCTCCGAAGGAGGAAGAATTCACCACAGAGGCAGTGGACGGCTATGTGAAGAAGATCCTGAAGAACCTGAACAACAAGCTGGGTGTAGAGCTTAGATCTTAACATAGTAACTATTCAGAACCATAAAATATTTAAAAATCTCTCCGAAGGAAGCCTTCACTTAGGGATTATAAGAAAAAACAGTTTTTGAGTGACGTCTTCAAGCAGTGACAAAAAGAAATAACGACCATACAAGAGTAAGAATGCTCCTGTGTGGTTGTTTTCTTATGCTCAAGTACCAAAAGGGTATGAGAGGTTATTCTATGCGGCACTGGAGGAATTCGGACTGTAAAGAGGTGTCATAACCGGCGTGAAGCCCGGAGCCTGATTATGTCATTACGGTTGTGGATGAAGCATATACTGAATTTGCGCAGGGAGCTCTATCTGAATAAAAGGAGGCAGCTTAGATGTACCGGGTAATTGATCTACACTGTGATACGATACCTAATATGTACTCGGATTTCAGGGAAGGGAAGGAGATTTCCCTTCTTTCCAATTCCGGAAGAATCGATTTGAACCGGATGAGAGAAGGGGGATATATTTGCCAGTGTTTTTCCCTTTTTACCCATTTGGGAGCATTGAAGAAAAGAGGCGAGTCACCATTTACGCATGTATTGGGGCTTGCAGATTTCTGGAAAACACAGATAGCGGAATATCCGGATATCATAGGACAGGTGACAACAGCAGAGAGTATGGAAGAGAACGCCAGGATGGGAAAGCTATCAGCTATGATGACAGTGGAAGAGGGCGGAGTGTATGAAGGAAAACTGGAAAACCTGTATGCACTATATGACAAAGGCGTCAGAATGTCTACCCTGACATGGAACTTTGCAAATGAACTGGGGTATCCCAATCCGGCAATCGCACCGGGAAGTCCCCGAATCCCGGACATGGTCAATGGACTTACGGATACCGGGAAAAGCTTTGTGGAGGAAATGGAGAGAATCGGCATTCTTATTGATGTTTCCCATTTAAATGATGCCGGCATACGGGACATTTTTGAACTTACGCATGGCCCTGTGATCGCAAGTCATTCCAACGCACGTGCACTCTGCTCACATCTGCGGAATCTTTCGGATACTAATATCAGAATGATTGGAGAGAGGGGCGGTGTTATCGGTATCAACTATTTCGTAGGATTTCTCGAGGATGGTGGAAAGATCGGGCGGATTGAAAAAATGGTGGAGCACATGCAATATATTAAAAACCTGGCAGGAATCGATGCAATAGCACTGGGAAGTGACTTCGATGGCTTCGGAGAGCCGTGTGAACTGTCCGGCGCAGAAAAAATGCAGCAGCTTGCCGCAGAGATGGAACGACAGGGTTTTTCTTCCTCAGAAATCGAAAGGGTATTTTCCTTAAATGCTTTAAGAGTATTTCGGTCTGTGCTGTCCTAAGAAAACTTATGTATCATAAGACGCTAATATTAGAGTAGTCATTTTAGAAAAGATATGATAAAATAGCAGTTGCAGGCGCATTTTGCGCAGGTAGCTGTTATTTTAATTTATATGAAGATGCCATGGGCATCAGTGAGGTAGATAGATATGACAAAAGTAATCGGTGTGAGATTTCGTACAGCGGGCAAGGTATATTTCTTCGATCCGCTGCAGCTGGAGATAAAGAGAGGCGATCACGTGATCGTGGAGACCGCCAGAGGCATAGAGTTCGGTACGGTCGTTGCGGGAGTGCATGAGGTAGAGGATGACAAGGTGATCCAGCCGCTGAAGCCTGTGATGCGGATCGCCGGAGAGAGAGATATCGAGCAGGAGGCTGCCAACAAAGAAAAAGAGAAGGAAGCCTTCAAGATCTGTAAAGAGAAGATATTAAAGCATGGTCTGGAAATGAAGCTGATCGATGCGGAGTATACGTTTGATAACAACAAGGTATTATTCTATTTTACAGCAGACGGACGTATCGACTTCCGTGAACTGGTCAAGGATCTGGCAAGTGTGTTCAAGACCCGTATCGAACTGCGCCAGATCGGCGTCCGCGATGAGACCAAGATCCGCGGCGGTATCGGTATCTGTGGACGACCTCTGTGCTGCCACAGCTATCTGTCGGATTTCGTGCCGGTATCCATCAAGATGGCGAAGGAGCAGAACCTGTCCCTGAATCCCACCAAGATCTCCGGTGTCTGCGGCAGACTGATGTGCTGCCTGAAAAATGAGGAAGACACTTACGAAGAACTGAACCGTAAGCTTCCCGGTGTGGGTGACTATGTCCAGACGGCAGACGGACTGCACGGCGAGGTACAGAACGTCAACGTACTGCGTCAGCTGGTCAAGGTACTGGTAGAAGTCGGTGACGAGAAGGAACTGAAGGAGTACGAGGCAGACACTTTACAGTTCAAGAGACGCCGCGGCAAAAAGGGCGGTCAGGAACTGTCTAAGGAAGAGCAGAAGGAACTTGAGAAGTTAGAGGAGATCGAGGAGAAGGAAGAAGCGGAAGAACGCGCAGAAAAACGTGCGGAGCAGCGCCCGGAGCGTCAGGACCGCAGAGAACAGAGAGCCGACAGCGAGAATCGCGGGGATAACCGCAGACGCGACGGACGCAGAGACGACAACCGCAGAAATAATAACCGTGGTGAGAATCAGAATCGTAATGATAACCGTGGAGAAAATCGGAACAACGAGAATCGTGGTGACAACCGCAGAGACAATAACCGTGACACCCGCAGGGATAACAACCGCGGCGACAGACGCCGTGAGAATCGTCCGCAGAACCGTCCGGAGCAGGTAAGAGAGAACAGCGATGCTCAGGGTGCAGAGCAGTCCGGCAGCCAGGGACAGGCACCAAGAGACAATTCCTTCCGCAGAAGACCGAGACACGGTGGCAGAAGAGACGGCAACAACGGTAATAACGGTAACGGAAGAAAACCGGAGAACACGAATGAAGGTTGAACTGAAGGATAAAGAACGAATTGATGACCTTCAGCGGAACGGTTATCAGATCATACAGAATCCGGAGAAATTTTGTTTCGGCATGGATGCAGTGCTTCTGACAGGATTTGCCAATGCCAGAGAGAAAGATATTTTACTGGATCTGGGGACAGGCACCGGGATCATCCCGCTTCTGATGGAAGCAAAATACCACTGCTCCCATCTCACCGGCCTGGAGATCCAGGAGGAGAGCGCAGATATGGCGAGACGCAGTGTGGCGTTGAACGATCTGCAGGACCGCATTGACATCGTGACAGGAGACATCAAGGAAGCAGACCGGATATTCCAGGCTGCTTCTTTTGACTGTATTACCTGTAATCCTCCGTACATGATCGGGCAGCATGGATTGACGAACCCGGAGGAACCAAAAGCGATCGCCAGACATGAAGTGCTCTGCACGCTGGAGGATGTGGTCAGCAGGACAGCAAAACTATTAAAGCCCGGCGGACATTTTTACATGGTGCATCGCCCTTTTCGACTGGCGGAGATCATGACCATGCTGGTAAAATACAAGCTGGAGCCGAAGCGGATGCAGCTGGTGTATCCCTACATCGACAAGGAGCCCAATATGGTGCTCATCGAGGCGGTGCGAGGCGGCAGATCCCGCATGACCGTTGAGAAGCCGCTGATCGTGTATCAGTCACCGGGAGTATATATGCCGGAAATATATGATATATATGGATATTAAAAAGGGAAAGTGATTTGGAGAGGAGGCAGGAGCTCATGCCCGGAACTTTATATTTGTGTGCAACGCCCATTGGCAATCTGGGGGATATGACACCGCGGGTGGTGGAGACCCTGCAGACGGTGGATGTGATCGCAGCGGAGGACACCCGTAACAGTATCAAGCTGTTGAATCATTTCGACATCCACACGCCCATGACCAGCTACCATGAGTACAATAAAGTAGAGAAGGCACACCAGCTGGTAGGACAGCTGTTAAACGGACAGAACATTGCGCTGATCACTGATGCCGGTACCCCGGCGATCTCCGATCCCGGTGAAGTACTGGTGCGGATGTGCCAGGAGCAGAATGTTCCCGTCACTTCCCTGCCAGGTCCGGCAGCCTGTATTACAGCACTGACTTTGTCGGGACTCAGTACAAGAAGATTTTGCTTTGAAGGATTTCTGCCTGCGGATAAAAAAGAAAAGAAAGCGATCCTGGAGGAACTGAAGACCGAGAGCCGTACCATGATCCTCTACGAAGCACCCCATCATCTGATCCGGACACTGGAGGAACTGTATGCGGCACTGGGGGAGCGGCGGATCACGTTGTGCAGAGAACTGACCAAGAAGTTCGAGACCGTATTTCCCACCACTTTGGAAAAGGCGTTGGACTACTACAAGACAGAGGAGCCCCGCGGAGAATATGTCCTGGTAGTGGAAGGAAAAAGCCCGGAAGAGAAACGACAGGAAGAGATCGCATCCTGGGAATCCATGAGCATTGAAGAACATATGGCTTATTACGAAGAGCAGGGTATGGATAATAAATCCGCCATGAAGCAGGTGGCAAAAGACAGAGGTGTCGGAAAACGGGAAATCTATCAGCATCTGCACGGCAACTCATGAAACAGCGAAAATACCATAATGAAACCGAACCAAAACAGACAAAAGCATATGAGGATAATGTAGGATAATCCGTGAAAGGCATATGCAGAGAGAGGCAAAATGACTAATTGTGACGTGTGTGTCAATTATGAATATGACGAAGATTATGAATGCTATTGCTGCATGGTGAATCTGGATGAGGATGAAATGTACCGCTTTTTATCCGGAACCCAGCAGGAGTGTCCCTACTTCCGACTGGATGACGAATATGCAGTGGTAAGACACCAAATGTAAGGGTAAAATTCACGAAAGCAAGATAAAAAAGTCTACTCAAATGGTAGAGAATGCTGATTGTGAAAGTAAAAATCAAGTAGTATAATACGAAGTTGCGTGCTGAAAAACAGTGCGCAGCTTCTTTTGTTTGTGTGCAATATAATGATGCCCCGGCATCATATCGTGTTGCTATATAACAAAAGAAATGAAATACTAAAGTTAACAGGTAGGGTGACAATATCATGAAATATGTGAAACAATTTTCGATTATCCTGGGAATCTCCTTTCTGGCAGAGCTTCTGGAGATCCTGATCCCGCTTCCCATCGCAGCAAGCGTCTATGGTCTGGTGATCATGTTGGTGGGGCTGATCACGAAGCTGATCCCGCTGGAAAAGGTGGAGACCGCGGCGGATTTTCTTGTAGACGCCATGTCCATTATGTTCGTGCCCGCTACCGTGGGAATCATGGCAAGTGTGAATGCTTTAAAAGAGATGCTGCTTCCCATCTGTGTGATCACGGTGGTATCCACGGTACTGATCATGATCGTGACAGGCCGGGTATCCCAGCATATTATCCGGGGGCAGAACAACAAAGGTGCCGCAGCCATGCAGACGGTCGGAACCGAAGCTGCCGCAGATGATAAGGAGGACAGATAAATGAATGAAATATTGAGCCAGTCTATCTTTTTTGGCATTGCCATTACACTGGTCACCTACGAGATCGGTCTGTGGATCAAACAGAAGACCGGAAAAGCCATTGCCAATCCCTTACTGATCTCCGTAATCCTGATCGTGGCAGTATTGTTATTGTTCCATATAGATTATGAGACCTATGCAAACGGCGCGCAGTATATCAGCATTTTCCTGACTCCGGCAACGGTCAGTCTGGCAGTGCCTCTGTATCGTCAGCTGGAGCTGTTAAAGACTTATCCCAAGGCCATTTTCGGCGGAATCATCGCCGGCGTTCTGACTGCCATGGTGAGCGTTTTTGCTTTAAGTCTGATGTTCGGTCTGAATCATGAGCAGTATGTAACGCTTCTGCCCAAGTCCATTACCACAGCTATCGGTATGGGGATTTCCGAAAAAATGGGCGGTATTGTGACCATTACCGTAGTTGTCATCATTGTCACCGGAATCTTAGGTAATATCCTGGCAGATACGATCTGCCACCTGTGCAAGATTGAGGATCCCATTGCCAAAGGTCTTGCCATCGGCACCAGCGCTCATGCCCTGGGAACCGCGAAAGCCATGGAACTGGGCGAGATCGAAGGCGCCATGAGCAGCCTGTCCATCGTGGTCTGCGGTATTTTGACTGTTATTTCCGTATCTATTTTTGCTAATTTTATTTAGTATAGAAAAAAATATCCTGCGCATACTAACCTCGCATAGAACAGAAGGAATCAAAAGGAGGTTAACAGCATGAGTGATATTTCAGAATTAGATCTGCAGAATCTGCGCCATCTGATCGGCGGCTTTGACACGACCCGCTGCAAAATGCAGGAGTACGCCAAGGAAGCGGAGGACCCGAAGGTAAAACAGTTTTTTGAAAAGGGTGCCCGCAGCGCTATGGAGAACAAACAACAGCTTATGAAGTTTTTGCAGTAAGGAGGCAGCAGAATGCAGGAAAAGACAATGGTAGCAGATACTTTGGCCGGGATCAACGGAGAACTGACCCGCTATGCGGGAATGATCGCTCAGTCAGAAAACAAGGAATTGAAACAGACACTGAAGCAGTTCCGTACCGCCTGTGAGCAGTCCCAGGAGGAGCTGTATCAGATCGCCAGAGAGAAATCTTATTATGTGCCGGCAGAGAAAGCCACTGCGGAAGAAGTGGCACATGTGAGAAGCCTGTTCACACAGGGAACTCTGTAAAAGAATTTGAGAGAATGAACCAGATAAGCCTTTCGGAAAATATATTACCGGAAGGCTTATATTTGTATGCCGGGAAGAAATTCCGGATGGAAATGCAGGCCTGGTAGGACATGACCGAAGGCACGATTTGCATTTTCATAGGACATCCCGGCATCCGCATATAGTGAAACGAAGGAACAGCAGGCGGTTTGGAGAAGATGCTTAATTATATCTGGGCAGGAATGATCCTGTTAGGTGTGATCTACGGAGTCTGTACCGGACAGATGAGTGCATTGACAGAAGGGGCGCTTGACAGTGCCGGAGAGGCGGTGAGCCTCTGCATCACCATGGCAGGGGTCATGGCACTGTGGATGGGACTGATGGAGATCGCGCAGGAATCCGGCATGATCACGAAGATGACAAAAGGGATCCGGCCTTTTCTGAAATTTATGTTTCCAAGACTTCCGGAAGATCATCCGGCGGGGGAATACATAGCTACGAATCTGATCGCCAACGTGCTGGGGTTGGGATGGGCGTGTACACCGGCGGGACTGAAAGCCATGGAGCAGCTGGCGGAACTGGAGAGCGGACGGCACGGAACGAATGTGTCAGTTGCCAGCAACGAAATGTGTACCTTTTTGATCCTGAATATTTCGTCCTTACAACTGATCCCGGTCAACATGATCGCCTATCGCAGCCGATACGGCAGTGCCAACCCCGCGGTGATCATTGCTCCGGCACTGGTGGCTACACTTTTCAGCACCATCATTTCCGTGATTTATTGTAAATGGAAGGATAGGTAAGGACCATGATAAACGTATTGACACATATGTCAGATATTATGATTCCCATGGTAATCTTCTGGATCGTGGGTTACGGAATGGTCTCAGGGGTGAAAGTATACGAGACTTTTTTGAAGGGGGCAAAAGAGGGGCTGCGCATTGTGGTGGAGATCCTTCCGACACTGGTAGGACTGATGATGGCAGTGGGAATCCTTCGGACTTCCGGATTTTTTGAATTGTTAGGGAAGCTGATCGGACCGGCGACGCAGGCAGTGGGACTTCCGACGCAGCTGATCCCGTTACTTATTGTAAAAATGTTCTCTTCCTCCGCGGCTACCGGGCTGGTGCTGGATATTTTCAAGACCTGCGGCCCGGACTCTTATGCCGGGATGCTGACATCAATCCTTATGAGCTGTACCGAGACGATTTTTTATACCATGAGTGTGTATTTTCTGGCGGCAAAGGTAACGAAAACCCGCTACACGCTGCCGGGGGCACTGCTGGCAACGTTAGCGGGAACAGTGGCAAGCATTTTTCTTGCGGGGAAAATGTGATGATGCCAGGGGCATCATGCAACTAAATCAATTGCAGACTCCGCAAAATAAACAGGAATACCGTGAGGGTAACGGAACTTAAAAACGTGGTGGCAACGACCACGCTGGAAGTCAAAGTTCCTTCGTGGTTCATGTTTTTCGCCATAATATAACAGCTTACGGTGGTGGGGGAGCCTAACATAATGAGGATTGCCACCAGTTTTTTTCCGGTAAAGCCAAAATGGATGGCAAGTGGCAGGAACAGTGCGGGCCATACTACCAGCTTTAACACGGTTGCTACTCCGGTGGGGGCTAAAAGCTTCAAGGCTTTTTTTCCCTCGAATCCGGCACCGAGGCCGATCAGGGCCAGAGGGGTAGCCAGTACGGCAACATTGCTGATGGTCTTGGAAATGATCACGGGATAATGGATCCGGCAGGCGCTGGACAGCATGCCCAGGGCGATACTGATAATGATCGGGTTCGTGATGATCCCTTTTAAGGATTTCAGCAGGGATTCTTTATCGAAGCCCTTCGCATCAGGTCCGGTGAAGGACAGGATCAGTACGGCAGCGATATTGTACAGGGGAACCGTACCCACGATCATCAGGGGAGCCATGCCGGAGTTTCCGTAGATGTTCTGTATAAAGGCGATACCCAGGACAGCGGCACTGCTGCGGTAGCTTGCCTGGACAAGCTCTCCCAGGCGGGATTTGTTCTTATAAAAAATGCCTGCCACGACCCAGGTGATGACGATGCAGAACAGGGTCACGAAGAAGCAGAACAGCACGTAACCGGTATCCCATACACTGTAAAAATCTGCAGTGGACATGTCCTTGAACAAAAGTACGGGAAGAGTGATTTTATAATTGAATGAATTCAGGGTTTTGACAAATGAGTCGTTGGTAACATGCAGCTGCTGTAAAACATAACCGATCACCATGACCAGGAATATGGGGATCGTTGCATTCAAACTGAATAATAGTTGTTCCATGGGAATTTGTATGCCTTTCTGTTATCGGAAGCGGAATATAGGAAGCGAAAAGCCTCTCTCCTTTTGCAAGTATAGAAAAGGAGGGGGGCTTTGTCAAGTTATGGTCTTGTGTTGTTTTACAAGGCTGCTCTATTTTACAGTAGCTCCTCCAGCAAGGAAAAATCACAGCAACCATTTTCCAGATAAAATGTGTGAAAGCGAAGGTCACAATACCCGTCACCCCAATGGGACCGTGCAGTTTCTTGTAGCTTTAAAATCTCCAGATAGCCCACATAATACTTCGGATAATTGCAGGGCTCCTCCGCAATATAAGTATAGATCGCCTTGCAGGCTTCCGGGGAATCAATGCCAAACTTTCCAAGGAATGTGGCAGTCTGATCGTATCCGGCACCTTCCCCGTGGATCAGAAGGTCCAACAGAGTGTACATGCACAGCTGAAGGCTCCGGGTATGTTTTTCCAGGAGAGCGGCCTGTGCGGCATCCGACTGTCCGCACTGTTCGAGCAGATCAGCCGCATAATCATAGGAAATAAATTCCACATACAACGCCCAGCCCTCCAGATATCCGCCGTACCAGACAAGCTTTCTGGCAGGATCAGAGTTTTTATCTAAAAAGGCACGGTTGCTGTACACGGTCTGATAGAGATGCCCGGGAAAACCTTCGTGTGCCAGGGTCGTATAGAGCTCCAGTCCCATGGGAGAATTGCGGCGGTTTATATAGATGACATTATTGTCAGAATCGCCCAAGGGAGTCGTCAGGTAAAAAGCCGGTGCACTGTAAGGCTCCAGACTGGGAACGACATCCTTGACAGTAAAGGAGGGAGTGGGATTACTGACAGGAAAGTCATTTATCATGCGTGATTGTAGATCGGAAAGCATTTCTTCCGGTTCCGGGATGGGAAAATCTTCCGTGATCCCTTCGGAAAGCATGGAAAGCAGAGAAGGGGACTGTTGTGTCAGGCTGCGGATGGCCGCCTGTTCCTCCTGAAATTGCGCCAGAAGCATTTGCACCAGTTCTTTCTCCGAACGGGAGGAACCGGTCTCGGCGAAAAGCAGGTGGTGATAGTAAGTCTTCCCATCCGGCAACAGGGCGAGACCTTTCGGCAGGGCGCCGGATGTATCTATGATCCCGCCGGGAGACGCCTGAGAGATAGAAGATGTCTGACCGGCAGAGCCGGAAGTCTCCAGAGAGTACAGTCCTTCGGATAGTGTGGCGTAGGCAGGCTGTACTACCGTGGTGAGCAGCCGGTCATTTTCCTTAAGAAAGGAAGAGACAACTTCGGCAGATAATATGCCCTGTGCCTGCAATTCCACCAGCCGGTCTTCAAAGGTGGTCTGCAAAAAGTGGGTCCCCTGCGCTAGTTCTTTTATAGTGACGATGGTGTCACATTGCTTTTGGACTTTTTCCAGGGAAATATCCGGCATGAGGAAGCCTGCGGCAGCTTTTTCCTGCTCATAGAGGAGCAAGGAGGCAAAATAATCGTCCACCTGGTCTAAGAGTGCCAGGTAGTCTGTCACATCCCGCCTGGAACGGAAGGTGTATTCTGCCAGCAGGATGGGGAGCTGTGACTGCATTCCCGAAGATGGGGACAGTGGTTCGTTGTAATAGGGGAACTGCGCCAACGCCAGGTCATTTTCCAGAGACCGCTGTAGGAGTGTATAGGTGAAAGCATTCTCCGGTGAGAGCTTATCGTAAGCAATACAACTTAGTTGCCTAAGGAGCGCAGAACAACGTTCCCCACTCGCGTCCGACTGCCCGGAGGTATAGAGGGGAAGGACAGGCTCGTAATCCGTAATCCCAAAGGCGGCAGGATCCGCAATGGTGTAGTGCATGTTCAGAGTACTGGCAGTCATTTCCTCCCGGAAAACCCGGGAGGTGAATTGTTCAAAGCGCCTGTCTGCGGAAGTACAATGGGACAAAAGAGCCATGGCGCCGGTGAGAGTGCAGAGGAGGCAGATACACAGAAGCAGTTGGTGGAAGGAAAGGGAAGGACGTTTTCGCACGATAGTTACCTGATGACAGAGAGTGTTGGTAAAAGTATATGTGAACAGCACCGGGAATAGACTTAAAGCGACTTACCTCAGGGTCACAGTCACGGTCTCTGACTTCATATGTGGAGTAAATCGAAATACAAGCGTAGTTGTACACCATACAACTATATATAAATGTATCTAAAATAGTCAAAAGATGTATTGACTTTGAACAGTAGCCTTATTATACTTATAATAATGGAGACAAAATATCAAAACCTAATTAATTACATACAGGAGCAGATTACAGACGGACAACTGGGTCCCGGAGAGAAGGTTCCTTCGGAGAATCAGCTTGCGGAGCGATTCCACATCAGCAGACAGACAGTGAGGAAGGCGATCGGAACGCTGGAGGAGGAAGGACTGGTACAGAGAATCCGTGGCAGCGGCACTTATGTTAGCTTTGACCGCAGGAAAAATCTCGAGAAGCGGAACAGTATTGCGGTAGTAACTACTTATGTGGACAGCTATATTTTCCCGAGGATCCTGCAGGGCATGCAGAATACATTATATGAAAGTGGCTTTTCCGTACAGATTTATATTACGAATAACACGCTAGATCGGGAGAAAGGCATTCTGAAAGATCTGCTCAAACGGGATGATGTAGCAGGAATGATCGTGGAGGGAACAAAAAGTGGATTGCCGAATCCGAATTTGGAGCTGTACAGGCATCTGATGATGAGAAAGATACCGCTTTTATTTTTCAACACCTATTATCCGGAGCTGGAGGTACCACATGTATCATTGAATGATGCGGACACAGCGTATAAGGCTGTGAGATATCTGATTGAGAAGGGACATCAGAAGATAGGGGCAGTCCTGAAACTGGACGACGGACAGGGCAGACAGCGTTATTTGGGATATCTGCGTGCCATGGAGGAAGCAGGGCTTACGGTGACGGATTCCCGACTGGTGTGGATCGACACGGACGAATCGAAGCAACTGGCGTATTGCCGGGACCGGCTTCTCAACCGGGTGGAGGAATGCACTGCTCTCCTGGCGTACAATGACCAGATCGCATTCCAGCTGATCCGGATGCTGGAAGAGCGCAATATCCGGGTGCCGGAGGATGTGTCGGTGATCAGTATCGACGATTCGGATCTGGCGCGACACAGTGAGGTTCCCATTACTTCACTTCCTCATCCGAAGGAAAATCTGGGGAAAAAGGCAGCAGAGACACTTTTACAGATGATAGCGGGGAAGAAAAAGGATCTGACGTATGAATTTGATACCCGGGTGGTAGAACGGGAGTCTGTGGCAGAACACAAAACGTTATGAAAGTAAATAAAGCAGAAACGATATAAAAGCAAAAGGAGAGAATGCAATGAACGAAACAGCAAAAGAAGCGATCAAAGCGGGAAAGGCGGTTCTGGGTATTGAATTCGGTTCTACCAGAATCAAAGCGGTATTGGTAGATGGAAGCCACACCCCCATTGCCATGGGAACTTACGACTGGGAGAACCGTCTGGAGAACAATATTTGGACCTATAGCCTGGAAGACATCCGGAAAGGATTGCAGGGGTGTTACAAGAGCCTAGCAGACGATGTGGAGGCAAAATACGGTGAAAAGCTGACTACTTTGGGAGCACTGGGATTCAGTGGTATGATGCACGGCTATATGCCTTTTAATGCAGAAGGTGAACTTTTGGTACCTTTCCGTACCTGGAGAAATACGATGACGGAAGAAGCCTGCAAGAAGCTGATTCCGGTATTTAACTTCAATATCCCCCAGAGATGGAGCATCGCCCATCTGTATCAGGCAATCTTAAGCGGAGAAGAGCATGTAAAGGATATCGCATTTTTTACCACTCTGGCAGGTTATATTCACTGGAAGCTGTCCGGCGAAAAGGTTCTGGGTATTGGTGAGGCAGCAGGTATGTTCCCTATAGATTCCACGATCATGGATTTCGATCAGAAAATGTTAGATCAGTTCGATGATTTACACCATTTTGACTGGAAGCTCCGCGACATCCTGCCTAAGGTGCTGGTGGCAGGAGAATCCGCCGGTGTCCTGACCGCAGAAGGGGCAAAATTATTGGATCCTACCGGAACTTTGCAGCCCGGTGTTCCTATGTGTCCTCCCGAGGGTGATGCGGGAACCGGAATGGTAGCTACCAACAGTGTGGCTGTCCGCACCGGTAATGTCTCCGCCGGAACCTCTATTTTCGCAATGGTAGTCCTGGAAAAGGCTATGCAAAAAGTACACGAAGAGATCGATATGGTCACAACACCCAACGGTATGCCCGTGGCCATGGTACATTGCAACAACTGCACCTCCGATCTGAATGCCTGGGTGAACCTCTTCGGCGAGTGTACAGAGAGCTTTGGTGTGAAAGTAGACAAGAACGAACTGTACGGCGTGTTGTACCGCAAGGCGCTGGAAGGTGCTGCGGATTGCGGCGGCGTAACGGCATATAACTATTTTTCCGGAGAACCGATCACTGGTCTGGATGCCGGCCGTCCTATGGTGGTGCGGACACCAGATGCAGATTTTACACTGGCAAACTTCATGCGCTCCCATCTGTACAGCGCAGTTGCCACACTGAAGATTGGTATGGATATTCTGTTAAAGGAGGAGCATGTGGCTGTAGATTCCCTGATGGGACACGGCGGCTTCTTCAAGACTCCCGTGGTGGGACAGCGTGTCATGGCAGCAGGCATGAACGCACCGATCACTGTTATGGATACGGCAAGCGAAGGCGGCGCCTGGGGCATGGCGATCCTGGCAGCTTTCATGAAGGAGAAAGAAACCGGCGAGACCCTTTCTTCCTACTTAAATGACAAGATCTTCGCTGGACAGACCGGAACCACATTGCAACCGGAGCCTGAGGATGTGAAAGGATTTGAGGCTTTCCTGGAAGAGTACAAGAGACTGCTTCCTGCGGAGAAGGCAGCCGTTGCCGCAAAATAATTTTTCGGTCGTAAAATTATGTCTGCACGACACTCATTTATCGGAAAGCTTGTAGGATATAGAAAGAAATGAGGTTTAGGATATGTTAGAAGAATTAAAACAGAAAGTATATGAAGCAAATATGGATCTGCCCCGGTACGGTCTGGTGACTTTTACCTGGGGAAATGTCAGCGCCATTGACAGAGAGAGCGGATTGTTCGTCATCAAACCCAGCGGCGTGGATTACGACAAACTGACACCGGAGATGATGGTAGTCATGGATCTGAACGGCAATAAGGTAGAGGGGAATTTAAATCCCTCTTCCGACACTGCGACCCATCTGGAGTTGTACAAGGCATTCCCGGAGATCGGCGGTATCGTACATACCCATTCTTCCTATGCCACCAGCTGGGCGCAGGCGGGAAGAGACATCCCCTGCTACGGAACCACCCATGCAGACTATATCTACGGTCCGGTTCCCTGCGTGCGCTGCCTGACAAAGGAAGAAATCGAGGACGCTTACGAGGAAAATACCGGACACCTGATCGTTAACGAGTTCAAACGTCTGGGTAAGGACCCGAAAGCAGTGCCTGTCGTTCTGTGCAAGAATCATGGGCCTTTTGCCTGGGGCAAGGATGCCAAGGAGGCTGTCCATAATGCGGTAGTACTGGAAGAGGTGGCAAAAATGGCTTATCGCGCAGAGACGATCAACCCCAGGATCCAGCCGGCACCCCAGGAACTGCAGGATAAGCACTATAACCGCAAACATGGAAAGAATGCATACTATGGTCAAACAGTTCAGAAATAGAATTTGCCATCGCAATATTTTACGGTAGAAGAGCAATTCTTTTACTAGACTAGCATCGGGAAGTATGCTAGTATAACAACGTAAATTGCAACAGATAAGCCAATATGGCGGAATGGAGGAAACAATGAAGAATTTAGAACTGCAAAAGCGTGCCAATGATGTCCGCAAGGGCATTGTGACCGCAGTTCATAGTGCGAAAGCAGGACATCCCGGCGGATCCTTGTCAGCCGCAGATATTTTTACATTTTTATATTTTGAGGAGATGAACATTGATCCGAAGAACCCCGATATGGAGGAACGCGACAGATTCGTTCTGTCCAAGGGTCATACAGCTCCCGGTCTCTATTCCGCACTGGCTTACAGAGGATATTTCCCGGTAGAGGATCTGCCGACCCTGCGTCACTTAGGTTCCTACCTGCAGGGCCATCCCTGCATCCATATCCCCGGCGTAGATATGTCCTCCGGATCCTTGGGACAGGGTATTTCTGCAGCAGTCGGCATGGCACTGGGTGCTAAGATGGACAAACGTGATTTCCGTGTATACACACTGCTGGGTGACGGTGAGATCGAGGAAGGACAGGTATGGGAGGCTGCTATGTTCGCGGGCTTCCGTAAGCTGGACAACCTCTGCGTTATGGTAGATAACAACAACCTGCAGATCGACGGACCCATCGATCAGGTATGTTCTCCTTATCCTATTGATAAAAAGTTCGAGGCATTCAATTTCCATGTGATCAATGCAGATGCACATGATTTTGATGCGATCCGTGCAGCATTTAAGGAAGCAAGAGAGACCAAGGGCATGCCCACCTGTATCGTATTCCACAGCATCAAGGGCAAGGGAGTCTCCTTCATGGAAAACAGCGTAGACTGGCATGGTAAGGCGCCTAATGATGAGGAGTATGCGATTGCAATGGCAGACCTTGATAAGATTGAAAAAGAATTAGAGAAAGCAGGTGAGCAGTAATGGCAGAAAATACCGTGAAAAAGATCGCAACCAGAGAAAGTTACGGCAACTCCCTGAAGGAGCTGGCAGAAGAATTCCCCAATCTGGTAGTATTGGATGCCGACCTGGCAGCAGCTACCAAGACCGGAATCTTCCGTAAGGCATATCCCGACCGTCATATCGATTGTGGTATCGCAGAGGAAAACATGATGGGTGTGGCAGCAGGACTGTCCCTGGTAGGTAAGATTCCTTTCGTAAGCTCATTTGCAATGTTTGCAGCAGGACGTGCATTCGAGCAGGTACGTAACTCTATCGGTTACCCGCATCTGAATGTGAAGATCGGTGCAACTCATGCAGGTATCACAGTAGGTGAGGATGGCGCTACCCATCAGTGTAACGAGGATATCGCCCTGATGCGCACCATCCCCGGCATGGTAGTAATGTGCCCTTCCGATGATGTGGAAGCAAGAGCCGCTGTTCGTGCCGCTCTGGAATATGAAGGACCTGTATACATCCGTTTCGGACGTGCCGCAGTACCCGTGATCAACGATCATCCCGGTTATCATTTCGAGATCGGTAAGGGAACAGTAGTCCGCGAAGGTAAAGATGTCACTATCGTAGCCACCGGTATCTGCGTAGATTCCGCTCTGGGTGCAGCGAAGATGCTGGAAGAGGAAGGCATCAGCGCAGAGGTTGTAAATATCTGTACCATTAAGCCACTCGATGAGGAGATCATCCTTAACAGCGCGAAGAAGACCGGCAAGGTAGTCACCGTGGAAGAGCATTCCGTCATCGGCGGACTGGGAAGCGCAGTCTGCGACTGCCTGTGTGCACATTATCCTGTACCAGTGAAAAAGGTCGGTATGCAGGATGTCTTCGGCGAGTCCGGTTCCGCTGCTGCTCTGGTAGAGAAGTACGGTCTGGATGCCAAAGGCGTTTACAAGTCAGTAAAAGAGTTCCTGTAAGGAATAAATGATATCAAGGAGAAGCTGTCAGTTATGTGAAAACAGAGACTGGCGGCTTCTTTTGCGTCGTGGTATCATTGTGGAAAAGTAAAGGTAGATAACGGAAGGGAAGGGTTTTGGTGTGAAATACGCAATTATCGGAGCCGGAGGAACCGGCGGAATCCTAGGATTTTATATGACAAAGGCTGACAGGGATGTCACCCTGATCGCCAGAGGCAGACACCTGGCAGCCATGCAGGAAAAGGGGCTTGCCGTGGAGAAAATGTGGGACGGCACCACCGAGATCATCCCGGTAAAAGCTATGGACATGGAGCATTATGTCGAGCAGCCGGATGTGGTACTGGTCTGCGTGAAAGGATATTCCCTGGAGGACACCATCCCTTTTATTCAGCGCGTGGCGAAGCCTTCCACCATCGTGATCCCGGTGTTAAACATCTACGGAACCGGTGCGAAAATGCAGGAGCAGTTGCCAAAGCTTCTGGTGACGGACGGCTGTATCTATGTCTCTGCCAATATTAAAGAACCGGGAGTACTGATCCAGCATGGCAGGATCCTGCGGGTAGTATATGGTGTCCGTAATATGAGTTCTCAAAAAGTAAACATTAAAAGGGCACATGAAGAAATGCTGAATGCTCTGAAAGATATTAAAAAAGATTTTGATGACAGTGGAATCGATGGCGTGCTCTCCGAAAATATTCAAAGAGATGCCCTGGAGAAATTCTCCTATGTATCGCCCATTGGTGCGGCGGGACTTTATTATCATGTCACTGCAGCAGACTTCCAGAGAGAAGGCAAGCAGCGGGAAGCCTTCAAGACAATGATCCGCGAGGTCGCCGCACTGGCAGAAGCTATGGGTGTTCCTTTCGAGCGTGATATGGTGGAAGTCAACCTGAAGATATTGTCCTCCCTGGCACCGGAAGCTACCACTTCCATGCAGCGAGATGTCATGGAAGGCAAAGATTCCGAGATCGATGGCCTGGTCTACGAAGTCGTCCGTATGGGAGAGAGATATCATGTGCCCGTGCCCATGTATGCGAAAGTAGCGGAAAAATTACGCGAGAATTTGTAAATTGAAAGTTAGTTGAATGCCGCCCGGATGACTTTGTTGTCTTCCCGGGTGGTATTTTAGTTTTGCTGTTTCAATCTTTACTGCCTAAAATCCATTTTGTGCTGTATATGCAGTAAATTTAAAGCGATTTTCTATTACAGTGAATGATATTTACTGCCGGAATGGAAGCATCCTATGCTGAAGCAGTAATTTTTAGAACGTTTTCATGGATTCTTCCATAAAAATACTGCCTGGATTTCTAAAAACACTTTCAGGGCAGTAATATGCTTGCCCTACTAAGCAGGGAGTTAGCGAAACAGCCCCGTAGCCCTCTTCCTATTGCTTTGGTGAAAATTGCATCAAAATAGCAAAATCCGTACAAAAAAACTTCTAAATCAGGAATTTTTGTACGGAATTTCTTCATTTTGCACGCTCAGCGAAAATAACAGCTTTTTACATGGCAAAATCTCATGTTTTTGTATTTTTTTAGCAGAAAATGGTGTTTTTAATACAAACAGATCTCCCCGGGTGGCAGATGGCATCCGCAATGAGCCACGCTATTCATAAGATTGTCAGCAAAAGGCGCTGCCAATCTTATTTCATATCGCGGCGTTCGCCGCATCACGGCATAAGTAAAGACAGCGATTTGTGCGCAAGCGCCCATCGCTGTCCTCACTATGCGCGGCTCATTGCTCGCGTAAACTCTCCAGTTACAATATTAAATCCCTTGTTGTATTTTTCTCCAGAATCGGTATGATAGATACAAGTGAGGAAATATTTATGTTCAATGTGGAAGAAGAGTTAAAAAAGCTCCCCCGCAAGCCGGGAGTGTATATCATGCGAGATGACAAAGATGTCATTTTGTATGTGGGAAAAGCAATCAACCTGCACAATCGTGTAAGGTCTTATTTTCGTGAAAATATCGGCAGAGGCCCGGCCATTGACCAGATGGTGTCGCTGATCGCCCGATTTGAATATATTGTGACGGATTCGGAACTGGAAGCATTAGTGCTGGAGAATAACCTGATCAAGGAGAATTCGCCGAAGTATAACACGCTGTTAAAGGATGACAAGACCTATCCCTATATCAAGGTGACAGTGGGAGAGGATTATCCCAGGATCCTGTTTTCCCGTACCATGAAAAAAGATAAATCCCGCTATTTCGGTCCCTATACCAGCGCTGCGGCGGTGAAAGATACCATTGAACTGCTGAACAAACTGTACCAGCTGCGTACCTGCAACCGGGTGCTGCCCAGGGATATAGGAATCGAGCGCCCCTGCCTGAACTATCATATCAAGCAGTGTCTGGCACCCTGTCAGGGATATGTGAGCAAAGAGGAATACAGACAGCAGGTGGCAGGTGCACTGGAATTTCTGAATGGTAATTACAGTCCGATCCTGAAGGATCTGGAGGAGAAGATGAAGAAAGCAGCGGAAGCTATGGAATTTGAGGATGCTGCCAGATACCGTGATCTGCTCTCCAGTGTACGACAGGTATCCCAGAAACAGAAGATTACCGAGGGCGTCGGTGAAGATAAAGATATCCTGGCGCTGTACCAGGATGAGACGGAAGCAGTGGTACAGGTATTTTTCGTCCGGGATGGCAAGCTGATCGGCAGAGAACATTATTATATGACACATGTGCCGGAAAATAACAAGCCGGCAATTTTACAGGATTTTGTAAAGCAGTTCTATGCGGGGACCCCATTTATCCCCAGAGAGCTGATGCTGCAATATGAGATCGAGGATGCGGAATTGATCGAGAAATGGCTGTCGGAGCGAAAAGGCAGCAGGGTCTATCTGAAGGTGCCTAAGATCGGCAGTAAGGAAAAATTGGTGGAGTTGGCAGCGCAGAACGCAAAACTGGTATTGTCCCAGGACAGAGAAAAGTTAAAACGTGAGGAAGGCCGTACCATCGGTGCAGTGAAAGAAATCTCGGATCTGTTGCAACTGCCGTTAACCGGCACGGCCCGGATGGAAGCCTATGATATTTCCAATATCAACGGTTTTGAAAATGTAGGATCCATGGTGGTCTACGAAAAAGGAAAACCGAAACGCAGTGATTACCGTAAATTCAAGATCAAAAGCGTCTCAGGTCCGGATGACTATGCCTGCATGCGGGAAGTGCTGACGAGACGGTTCCGTCATGGTATGGAAGAGAGCAGAGAACTGGAAGAACAGGAGATGGATCAGGAGTACGGCAGTTTTACCAAGTTCCCGGATCTGATCCTCATGGACGGCGGCCGCGGACAGGTGAATATTGCCCTGTCCGTACTGGAAGAACTGGGAATCGACATTCCGGTCTGCGGTATGGTCAAGGATGACAACCACCGTACCAGAGGTCTGTATTATCATAATATCGAGCTTCCGATCGATACCCATTCGGAAGGGTTTAAGCTGATCACCAGAATCCAGGACGAGGCGCATCGTTTTGCCATTGAATACCACAGGTCTCTGCGCAGTAAGATCCAGGTGAGATCCGTACTGGATGATATCCCGGGAGTGGGACCCGCCAGACGAAAAGCCCTGATGCGGCACTTCAAGTCCTTAGAGGAGATCCGGCAGGCAACGGTGGAAGACCTGATGGAAATTCCCGAAATGAATGAGCGCACAGCGCAGGAGATTGTAGCCTTTTTCGCTTCACAGAAGCGACCGCCTGTGGTACAATCATAAGTAATATGGTAACTTCAAAAGTTACAGCACGATAATGAGGCGGGGAACCTTCGAGAAAAAATGCAGGGGTGGGTTTTTCGCAGAAAGGTATGGAAATTAGTATGGCAAGTGTAAGTTTGACCCGTGTTATCGAAAAAATGAAACTGGAAAATCTCACACCGGAGATCGATGTGAAACATGTGAAGATCACGCAGCCGGATATCAACCGTCCGGCACTGCAGTTAGCCGGATATTTTGAACATTTTGATGCCACCAGACTGCAGATTATCGGATTTGTGGAATATACTTATATGGAGGGGCTGACAGATGAGACCCGCAGGGAGGCGTATGAGAAGCTGATGACTTATGATATTCCCTGTATCGTATTCAGCCGTGATCTGAAGCCGGATCCTATATTCCTGGAAACTGCGATCAGACATGAAGTTCCTATATTATCTACCAAGAAATCCACTTCCGATTTTATGTCAGAGATCATCCGCTGGTTAAATGTGAAGCTGGCTCCCTGCATCTCCGTACACGGCGTATTGGTGGATGTCTACGGCGAGGGCGTCCTGATCACCGGCGAGAGCGGCATCGGTAAGTCCGAGGCAGCCCTGGAACTGATCAGAAGAGGACATCGTCTGGTAACCGATGATGTGGTAGAACTGCGTAAAGTCAGTGATGATACGCTGGTAGGTTCTGCCCCTGATATCACGAAGCATTTCATAGAACTGCGCGGAATCGGAATCGTGGATGTCAAGGCGCTGTTCGGTGCATTGTCTGTAAAAGATACACAGACCATTGATCTGGTCATCCGCCTGGAAGACTGGGATAAGGACAAAGAGTACGACAGACTGGGACTGGAAGAAAACTATACCGAATATCTGGGGAATAAGGTAGTATGTCACAACATCCCGATCCGTCCCGGACGGAATCTGGCGGTGATCTGCGAGACTGCAGCTATCAATCATCGTCAGAAAAAAATGGGATACAATGCAGCAAAGGAATTGTACACTCGTGTACAGAACTCTTTAGCAAAAAGACGTGAGGAGGACGAAGATGATGAGTAAGTATGCATTTGGAGTAGATGTGGGCGGAACCACAGTGAAATTAGGACTGTTCAATGACGAAGGACAGGTGCTGGACAAGTGGGAGATCCCTACGGTCAAGGATAACGGTGGAGAGAAAGTTCTGCCGGATATCGCAGCATCTATCAAAAACAAAATGCAGGAAAAGAACATTACCGCAGCAGACCTGGTAGGCGTGGGAATCGGCGCTCCCGGTGCGGTAAATGCCGATGGCTTCATGGTCAACGGTGCTGTTAATATCGGCTGGGGATCTTTTGATCTTGCTGAAACGTTGAAAAAGGAATTGGATCTGCCTGTTACCGTGAAGGCGGGCAACGATGCCAATGTGGCAGCCCTGGGCGAAATGTGGCAGGGCGGCGGTAAAGGCTATTCCAACCTGGTAGCCGTTACCTTAGGAACCGGTGTCGGCGGAGGTATCATTATTGATGGCAGGATCCTGACTGGAACCAACGGTGCAGGCGGCGAGATCGGACATATTCACATGGAAGATAATGAGACAGAGGTCTGCGGTTGCAAGAACAAGGGTTGCCTGGAGCAGTATGCATCCGCTACCGGAATTACCCGCCTGGCGAACAGACGCCTGGCAAAAGACGATGCACCCAGCATTCTGCGTGGCGGTGAGATCTCTGCCAAGACGGTATTCGATGCAGTTAAGGCAGGGGACAAAGTAGCAATTGAGATCGCAGAACAGTTCGGAGAATATCTTGGCAAGGGACTTGCCGCAGTAGCCAGTGTAGTTGATCCCCAGATTTTTGTCATTGGCGGTGGTGTGTCCAAGGCCGGAGATATTTTATTCAAATACATAGAGCCTTCTTATAAGAGATGTGCTTTCGGACCCTGCAAGCAGGCAAAATTCGCCCTGGCCAAGCTGGGAAATGATGCCGGAATCTACGGCGCTGCAGCACTGGTATTAAAGTAGGCCTGTTTGGAATAACTATAATAAAAAAGAAAGAGCGGCCTGATATACATGATAAGTGCAGCAGTGATAGAAGCATTAAAGGAAATCGTACCGGCAGAGAGGATTCTGTTTCAGGAACCCATGAAATTGCATACTACCTTCCGCATCGGCGGACCGGCGGATTACCTGATCTATCTGGAAAATGAAGATCAGCTCTGCAGGATACAGAAGTATCTGCGCCTGGTGGATGTGCCATACACGGTCATCGGTAACGGAAGTAATCTGCTGGTCAGCGATGACGGATACCGCGGAATTGTACTGGTAATCGGAAAATATATGAGTGAGATCACGGTGAAGGATTGTTATCTGGAGGCAGAGGCAGGAGCGCTGATGAGCCAGGTGGCCAAAACTGCAAAGGAGCATGGTCTCACCGGATTGGAGTTCGCAGCGGGAATTCCCGGAACCGTCGGTGGCGGTGCGGTGATGAACGCAGGCGCCTACGGAGGAGAGATGAGCCAGGTGGTGAGCACGGTAACCGTGGTGAACCGCAATGGGGAGATCATGGAACTGGATAATGGTACTATGGAATTCGGCTATCGGACCAGTGTGATCCAGAACCAGCCTTTTGTGGTGACGAAGGTGACTTTCCGCCTGGAACAGGGAGATCCGGAACAGATCGCAGAGAAAATGGCTGATCTGGCGAAAAGGCGCCGGGAAAAACAACCGTTGGAGTATCCCAGCGCAGGCAGCACATTTAAGCGCCCCACGGGACATTTTGCGGGACAACTGATTATGGAGTCCGGACTTCGCGGATATTCCGTAGGGGGAGCCAAAGTGTCGGAGAAGCATTGCGGATTTATTATTAACACAGGAAATGCAACCGCAGAAGATGTAAAAGACGTGATCTGGGAAGTTCAGAGAAGAGTAAAAGAGCGTTTTCAGGTAGACCTGGAACCCGAGATCAAATTCCTGTAAGACAGGTGAGAGGTGCATATGAGATTTGTAGTAGTAACAGGCATGAGCGGAGGGGGAAAAAGAACTGCATTAAAGCTTTTGGAGGATGCCGGCTTTTATTGCGTGGATAATCTGCCGGTGTCATTGGTGGAAAAGTTCGTGGAACTGATTGCCATGCCCGGAAGTGAGATCAGTAAGGTCGCACTGGGACTGGATGTCCGTGCGGACCAGAATTTCACGGACGCCACCCGCATTTTGGAACAATTAAAGGAAAAAGGCTACAAATTTGAGATATTGTTTATGGACTCCGATGACTCAGCTCTGATAAAACGGTATAAGGAAACCAGACGTGTACATCCTCTTGCTGCGGATGGCAGAGTAGAGGACGGCATTCACAAAGAACGTAAGATTCTGGAGACGATCCGCAAAAATTCTGATTATGTAATAGATACTTCGAATCTTCTGGTAAGAGAACTGAAAGAGGAGCTGGATCGAATTTTCGTACAGAATGAAGAGTATAACAGTCTCATGGTAACAGTCATGTCCTTCGGATTCAAGCACGGAATTCCTGCGGACGCTGATCTGGTATTTGATGTGAGATTTTTGCCCAACCCTTATTATATAGAAGAATTGAAGCCGCAGACCGGCAATGATAAGGGAGTACAGGACTATGTAATGAGTTTTCCTGAGACCGGAATTTTCCTGGACAAGCTGACCGATATGATTCAATTCCTGATCCCGAATTATATCAAAGAGGGAAAATATCGGCTGGTGATCGCCATCGGATGTACCGGAGGCAAACATCGGAGTGTTACTCTGGCAAACAAGTTATATGAACGGTTGAAGGCAGAAGGTCATTACGGTATCAAACTGTATCACCGTGATGTACCCAGAGAAGGAATCTGACATGTCATTTTCGAGTGAGGTAAAGGAAGAACTGGCGAAGAGAATCAGCCCGGCAAGGCATTGCCAGATTGCAGAGCTGGCTGCGATCATGCATTTTAGCGGTCAATATGGACGTTCTGCAGAGGGCGATTTTATGATCGGTTTCCAGACGGAAAATGAGGCGGTCGTCAGAAAAGGCTTTACATTATTGAAAAAAACATATAATATAGATACTGATGTTAAAATCAGCGAGGAACAGATGCGGAGTGTGATCGACAAGATCGGTGATCTGTCGGAACCTGTGAGCCCCCTGCTGATTAAAAATTCCTGCTGTCAAAGAGCATTTTTAAGAGGAGCTTTTCTCTGCATTGGTTCTATGAGCGACCCACAGAAGAGTTATCACCTGGAATTTGTATGCACCGATGAGGATAAAGCGAGACAACTACAGAGTGTGATACAGGGATTTGATATAGAAGCCAAGATCGTGCTTCGGAAGAAGTATTACGTTGTCTATCTGAAGGAAGGATCCGGCATTGTGGACCTTCTGAATGTATGTGAGGCACCTGTTGCCTTAATGAAGCTGGAGAATATGAGAATTGTAAAGGAAATGCGCAATTCCGTAAATCGAAGAGTGAACTGTGAGACCGCCAACATTACCAAAACGGTAAATGCGGCGACCAGACAGATAGAGGATATTGAATATATCCGGGACCACTACGGACTGGAGAATCTGCCGGAGACATTGCGTCAGATGGCGGAAGTCAGACTGGAGAATCCGGATGCTCCACTGAAGGAGCTGGGGGAATATCTGGATCCCCCGGTAGGAAAATCCGGTGTAAACCACAGGTTACGTAAGCTCAGCGAGTTAGCAGATAGAATCAGGACGTAAAAGAGGAGGAAAATTATGACAAAAAGGAGCATTAAGGTCAGACTGGAAGATGGTCTGGACGCAAGACCGGTGGCACTGTTAGTACAGGAAGCCAGCAAGTACGAAAGCAACATTTACATTGAAGTAGATGATAAGCGGATCAATGCCAAGAGCATTATGGGCATGATGAGCCTGGGACTTTGCGCAGGAGAAGAGCTTACAGTAGCTGCAGAGGGTGCAGATGAGCAGACCGCTGTGGACAATATTGAGAAGTTTTTAAGCGGTCAGGTAGCTTAAAAACATAGTATGACGAGGAGCGGGGCTGATAGAGAATTCTGTTAGTCCCGTTTTGCATATTTTGAGGATAGTATTTATGAAGAAGATGTTATTTATCTATAATCCGAAAGCCGGAAAGGCACAGATCCGCAACAAGCTTGCGGATATTCTGGATGTGTTTACCAAGGGTGATTATGAGATTACCGTTTATCCCACGCAGAAAAGTGAAGATGCCATGGAGAAGACCAGGGATCGGAGCAAGGACTATGATATTGTTGTCTGCAGCGGTGGAGACGGTACTTTGGACGAAGTAGTCACGGGTATGATCCGCAGTGGCTTCCGGACACCTATTGGATATATCCCGGCAGGAAGTACCAATGATTTCGGAGGCAGTCTGGGATTGCCGAAAAATATGGTGCATGCCGCGGAAACGATTGTAAAGGGGAATGATTTTGCCTGTGATGTGGGATCCTTTAATCAGGATATATTTGTATATATCGCAGCATTCGGCCTTTTCACGGATGTCTCCTATGAGACGGGGCAGGACATGAAAAATGTTCTGGGTCATATGGCGTATCTGCTGGAAGGCATGAAACGTCTTCCGGCAATCCGTTCTTATCCCATGCGCGTTACTTATGATGATACGACGATCGTAGATGATTTTATCTTTGGAATGATCACCAACTCTGTGTCGGTAGGCGGATTTAAAAGGATCACCGGTAAAAATGTCAAGCTGGATGACGGCGTGTTTGAAGTGACACTGATCAAGCGCCCGAAGAATCCCATAGAGCTGAACAATATTATGGTTTCGCTGTTGAATCGTGACATTGATACTGATGCCATGTACTGTTTCCGGACATCGAAGCTGGAGATTACGTCCACAGATCCACTGCCATGGACACTGGATGGAGAATACGGCGGAACCCATACGAAGGTAGTTATAGAAAATATCTGCCGGGGAATGGATATTCGTGTGGAATAGAATAAATCATAAAATTTGGTAAAAATTTAACAATAAGCTGTTCCCTTTTTGTCCGAGTTGTGTTATAGTTTGGGTAGTCACAAAGTGATTATTCGAAATGTGTTTCCTGTGTGAATTTAGGAATGGATTACATTTCGTATATCCTAACAAGAATGAGTATATAAAATGGAGGTATTAAAATGTTAGTATCCGCAACAGAAATGCTCAAAAAAGCAAAAGCAGGCCACTATGCAGTAGGTCAGTTCAACATCAACAATCTGGAGTGGACAAAGTCCATCCTGCTCACCGCTAAGGAACTTCGTTCCCCTGTTATCCTGGGTGTATCCGAAGGCGCCGGCAAATACATGGGCGGTTATGATGTAGTCGTTGGTATGGTAAACGGACTGTTAAAGGATCTGGACATTGATGTTCCCGTTGCTCTGCATCTGGATCATGGCTCTTTCGAAGGCTGCTATAAGTGTATTGAAGCAGGTTTCTCTTCCATCATGTTTGATGGTTCTCATTATCCTATCGCTGAGAACGTAGAGAAGACCACTGAGCTGGTTAAGGCTGCTCACAGCAAGGGACTTTCCATCGAGGCAGAAGTTGGTTCCATCGGTGGTGAGGAAGACGGCGTTATCGGTATGGGCGAGTGCGCTGATCCTAAGGAGTGTAAGTCTATCGCTGATCTGGGAGTTGATTTCCTGGCAGCAGGTATCGGTAACATCCACGGTAAATACCCCGCTAACTGGAAGGGCTTAAGTTTTGAAACTCTGGCAGCTGTACAGGAGCTGACCGGTGAGCTTCCTCTGGTTCTGCACGGTGGTACCGGTATCCCCGCAGATCAGATCAAGAAAGCGATCGACCTGGGCGTATCCAAGATCAACGTTAACACCGAGTGCCAGCTGGCATTTGCTGATGCTACCCGTAAGTACATCGAGGCTGGTAAGGATCTCGAAGGCAAGGGCTTCGATCCTCGTAAGCTCTTAGCTCCCGGTGCAGAAGCTATCAAGGCTACTGTTAAGGAGAAGATGGAACTGTTCGGATCTGTTGGTAAGGCTGAATAATTCTGAGATAAATAAGAAAATCTCTCGCAGCGATGCGGGAGATTTTTTTGCAAAAAAATAACTATCCGGCGTAGTGTTCTACCGCGATAGCTGTAATTTTACCCCTAGAAAGGGAGGATGCCAAGGATTCTGATCCTTGGCATTTATTATGAAAAAGTTTTTTAAACAAGAAACTGTTGTGGGCTTAAATGGTTGTTTTGTTTGTTTCTATGGTTATAGTATATGAAACAGAAATGTCTAAAACATGTTGAGGAATTGAAGATTCCTTGAAGGATTTGTAAACAAACTATGAACAACTATTTTATCTATCCAGTTTGTTGGGTTCAGGATAGGTCTCACCGAAGGTATCTACGGTAACACTTTCCATTACCTGATCCTCCAGGGGACGATCGCTGTAATCGGTGCGGGTCTCGGCGATCTTATTTACCACATCCATACCCTCGATCACCTTACCGAAAGCGGCATAAGAGCCATCTAGATGAGGGCTGGTCTTATGCATGATGAAGAACTGGCTGCCTGCGGAATCGGGATGCATAGCTCTGGCCATGGACAGAACACCCTCGGTGTGCTTCAGATCGTTAGTTACGCCGTTAGCAGCGAACTCACCCTTGATGCTGTAGCCGGGACCACCACATCCGGTGCCGTCAGGACATCCGCCCTGGATCATGAAACCGCGGATGACACGGTGGAAGATCAGACCGTCATAGAAATGCTTGTTGATCAGACTGATAAAATTGTTAACGGATTCGGGTGCAATTTCAGGATAAAGCTCGCATTTAATCACGCCGCCATCCTTCATGGTAATAGTAACAATAGGATTTTTTGCCATAATAGTGTCCTTTCTTTTTATAAAAAAATGGATTAAAATAATATCTATATTTTAGTTGATTCCATTAAAAAGGTAAAGAGGAGAATTGTTGCGGATGTATTTTTTGCGGCAGATCATATTAGATACAAAAGTTAATCCGAAGAAAATTCCGAAAATCCCAGAAAATATGATATGTTTGGAAACCCCTGAACGGAGTTCGGAAACAGAGGGAGACGGCGTGCTCTGGATCATTGATCAGGGACCACGGGCACGGGAACTGCTCCGGCAGGGTTGTCCGGTACTGGCATGGCTTCACGAGCATAACCGGGATCAGAACTTTTCCGGTGTCCGCTATGCCTGTGAAAACCTTGAGGAACTGGACTGGGATTACATGGAGAAGGTATACCGCAGATATATGGGGATTCCCTGGGATATTCTGACGACAGACCGCTGCCTCGTGCGGGAGACCCGGGCAGAGGACTTGGGTGCTCTCTATGAGATATATGCGGAACCTTCCGTGACGCAGTATACGGAAGGCCTGTATCCGCAGCGGGCACAGGAAGAAGCTTATTTGAAAGACTATACAGAAAATATGTATTATTTTTATAATTACGGTGTCTGGACGATCTGTGATAAAATTACCGGGCAAGTCATCGGCAGAGCCGGATTTTCCAACCGGGAGGGGTATGAGGATCCGGAGCTGGGCTTCGTCATCGGTGTCCCGTGGCAGAGACAGGGATATGCTACAGAAGTGTGTAAGGCATTGTTGGAATACGGGAAAGAAGAATTGGGATTTGAGCAGGTACAGATGTTGGTGATGCCGGAGAATGAGGTGTCACTGCGACTGGCTGGAAACCTGGGGTTCCACAGGCAGGATCAGGTCACATGGGGAGGAAGCTTATATGAACGGCTTCTGCTGGAACTGTAAAAATATAAAGAAAATGTAAAAAACGTGTTGACACTAAAAAACTACGGTGCTATACTCTCAACATAGCAAAGGCGCTACAGAATAAAACTGTAGCGCCCTTTTTGTTTGGCAGTATCACAACGCGCGTGGCCGGACAAAAATAGCGAAAGGGTATGTGGAAAACGGCAATGCCGCTATACCCAAAGTATGCGATGCAATGGGGCTTCGAAGGAGAGACCATGGTATCGCATATTTTTTTAACGTGAGAAGATCAAACGAGTGATTCTCGCAGCACACAGGTGAAGTATTGTGGAAGATATTTCACAAAAGGTGAGGAGGAAAATGTTATGACAGAAGAAATCTTAAGCGCAGTAGACGGTCAATTATTTGCAGTCTGGTTCCTGATCGGCGCGGCCCTGGTGTTCTGGATGCAGGCGGGATTCGCAATGGTGGAGACCGGATTTACCAGAGCCAAGAATGCCGGTAATATCCTGATGAAGAATCTGATGGATTTCTGTATCGGTACCGTAGTGTTTATTCTGATCGGCTTTGGATTGTTACTTGGTGAAGACGTAGTAGGTCTGATCGGTAAGCCGGGACTGGATATCTTTACCGCCTATGAGAATTTTGATTATTCAAATTTCGTATTTAACCTGGTGTTCTGTGCTACCACAGCTACCATCGTATCCGGTGCTATGGCAGAGAGAACCAAGTTCTTATCCTATTGTATTTACTCCGGTGTGATCTCCGCATTGATCTATCCCATCGAAGCTCACTGGATCTGGGGCGGCGGCTGGCTGGCACAGCTTGGCTTCCATGATTTCGCAGGATCCTGTGCGATCCACATGGTCGGTGGTATTTCCGCTCTGATCGGTGCAAAACTGTTAGGACCCCGTATCGGTAAGTTCGATAAGGATAAGAGTGGTAAGATCGTAAAAGTAAATGCATTCCCCGGACATAACCTTCCGATTGGATGCCTCGGTGTATTCATTCTGTGGCTTGGCTGGTATGGATTTAACGGTGCCGCTTGTACTTCTGTAGAGCAGTTAGGTTCCGTATTCCTTACCACGACCGTAGCTCCCGCAGTTGCAACCGTAGTCTGCATGATTTTTACCTGGATCAAGTATGGCAAACCCGATGTATCTATGTGTCTGAATGCATCTTTGGCAGGTTTGGTAGCAATTACTGCTCCCTGTGATGTGACCGACTGTTTCGGTGCTATCGTAATCGGTGCGGTAGCAGGACTTCTGGTGGTATTTGGTGTATGGCTTCTGGATTACAAATTACATGTTGATGATCCAGTAGGTGCAGTTGCAGTACATTGCCTGAACGGTATCTGGGGTACCATCGCAACCGGTTTGTTCGCAACAACTTCCGCACCCGGTAACGACAGTATTGTAGGTCTGTTCTATGGCGGCGGATTCAAGCAGCTTGGTTTACAGCTGTTAGGTTTTGTAAGTGTAGCAGCATGGACTGCAGTAACCATTACCATTGCATTCCTGATCATCAAGGCAACCGTTGGCTTACGCGTATCTGAGGAAGAGGAAATTGTAGGTCTGGATTCCTGCGAGCATGGTCTTCCTTCCGCATATGCAGGCTTCAGCATTATGGATATTTCCAACACTATGACCATGGAGGTAAATGAAAATACCAGCCTTGGTGTAAGTGATTATGACGCAGCTTCCGCAACCATGAAGGAAGCAGCAGTAAAGGTAGAGACAGCTCCGGCAGCAATTCCGGCAACCGGAATCTACAAAGTAGTGGTTATTGCAAAGCTTGCCCGGTTCGAAGTACTGAAGAAAGCACTGAACGATCTGGGTGTTACCGGTATGACTATGACACAGGTCATGGGCTGTGGCGTACAGAAGGGGGCCGGCGAGATGTATCGTGGAGTGGAGATGGATGCGACCCTGCTTCCCAAGGTGAAGGTAGAAGTCGTAGTCAGCAAGATCCCAGTAGCAACTGTGATCGAGGCTGCCAAGAAAGCTCTGTACACCGGCCATATCGGCGATGGCAAGATTTTTGTATACAACGTTGGCAAGGTAGTAAAGGTTCGTACCGGCGAAGAGGACTTCGCAGCTCTGCAAGACGTGGAGTAACTTAACTTAGCTTTTATCTAATCCCTCAATTTGGTATAGAGTGCTGTGCCCGGATGCTGCGACTCATCCGGGTGCAGACAGGATCCCCGGATGCTTCCACCACCCGGGGTTTTTCCTGCCCTGAGCCGTGGATAAGATTGCCCTCTTGAAAAGGTTCTGTGGAAATGATACTATCATCGTAGAAGTACAGTTTTTCAAAGGGCATAATTTACATGGAAGAAAATACAAAGAAAACACAAAAGCAGACAGAAAACGTTATAGGGAAAGAGAACAAGATCGTAACAGGAGTCATCTGGCAGCAGCTGCTCCTGTTCTTTTTCCCGATTTTATTCGGAACCTTTTTTCAACAATTATATAATGCAGCGGATGCGGTGATCGTAGGGCGCTTTGTCGGAAAAGAAGCTTTGTCGGCGGTAGGTGGCGGCACTGGTACGCTGATCCAGCTGCTGGTGGGATTTTTCGTGGGACTGTCCAGCGGTGCCACGGTCATTATTTCCCAGTATTATGGAGCAAAACGCGCCGAGATGGTAGGCTATGCTGTACATACCTCCATTGCGTTCAGTCTGGTGGCGGGAGTAGGCATGATGATCGTGGGTGTTACGGCGGCACCATGGGCATTGCGCGCGATGTCTACACCTGAGGATATTTTGGGACCGTCGACAACCTATATCCGTATCTATTTTCTGGGAGTCATCGGGAACCTGATCTACAATATGGGCGCAGGTATCCTGCGGGCTGTGGGAGATTCCAAGAGACCATTATATTTCCTGATCGTCAGCTGCCTGACCAATATTGTGCTGGATATTGCATTTGTCATCGGACTGCATATGGGTGTGGCAGGTGCCGCACTTGCTACGATCCTGTCGCAGGCGCTCAGTGCTGTGCTGGTATTGTGGGTACTGATGCGGACGAAGGACATGCATCGCCTGGAACTGAGAAAGATCCGTTTTGACGGAAGAATGTTCCACAGGATCATCCGGATTGGACTTCCGGCGGGATTGCAGTCGGTGATGTATACATCGTCTAATATTCTGATCCAGTCCAGCGTGAATGCATTGGGAACGGATACGGTAGCGGCGTGGACAGCCTACAGCAAGATCGACAGCCTGTTCTGGATGATCGTCAACGCCTTTGGCATAGCGATCACTACCTTTGTGGGACAGAATTATGGTGCGGGGAAAATGGACCGTGTACACAAGGGAGTGCGTACCTGTATGGGAATTACGGCGGGGGCAACCGTACTGTTGTCCGTGATCCTCTATAATTATGCATCGATCTGTTATCAACTGTTTACCACGGATGCACAGGTGGTAGTGATCGGAGAACAGATTCTGCACTTTTTGGTACCTACATATTTTACCTATATTGCCATTGAGATTTTGTCCGGTACTCTGCGCGGTATCGGCGACAGCTGGCTTCCCATGATCATCTGTTGTCTGGGAATCTGCGCGCTGCGTGTGGTATGGATCCTGACAGCCGTACCTCTGAAAAATGATATTCTCACCATTGTATTCAGCTATCCACTGACCTGGACGGTGACCAGTATCTCTTTTATTGTGTATTACCTGTTTTTCAGCCGCCTGAAGATCGTGGGACGTAAGAGATAATTCGTAAGATATTGCACTTTATTCTATAAAATTTGCATAGAAACGGGAGACGTAAAAAAATATAATAAAGACAACAAAAGGTAAAAAGATGGAGGTTATTTAAATGTATCAGGCAGATGAGAAAAGATATGAAGAAATGAAATACAACCGCTGTGGTGCCAGTGGATTGCTGCTTCCGGCAGTATCTCTGGGATTATGGCACAATTTCGGATCCAATGGGAATTTTGACAATATGTTGGACATGTGTCACACTGCTTTTGATCACGGTATCACACACTTCGATCTGGCGAACAACTACGGACCGGTATACGGTGCGGCGGAAGAGAATTTCGGTCGGATTCTGAAAAAGGATCTGGGAAGATATCGTGATGAACTGGTGATTTCCACGAAGGCCGGCTATGATATGTGGCCCGGACCTTACGGCAACTGGGGCAGCAAAAAGTATCTCGTAGCCAGCCTGGATCAAAGCCTGAAGCGTATGGGACTGGATTATGTGGATATCTTCTACCATCACAGACCGGATCCCAATACACCGCTGGAGGAGACCGTTCGTGCACTGGACGGCATTGTGAAATCCGGTAAGGCATTGTATGTGGGAATTTCCAATTACAATAAAGAACAGACCATTGCAGCGGCAGAACTGTTCAAGGAACTGGGCACACCGTTTATTATCAACCAGAGAAAATATTCCATGTTTGTAAGAGATATTGAGAAGGATGGTCTGAAAGATTACGCTGCAGCTCACGGCATCGGTATTATTACCTTCAGCCCTCTGGCACAGGGACTTCTGACCGACCGTTATCTCCACGGTATTCCGGAGGACAGCCGTGTCCGTACCGACGGCAGATTCCTGAAAGAAGCGGCGATCGTAGAAGAGACATTGAAGAAGGTACGTGCACTGAACGATCTGGCATCCCAGAGAGGGCAGACCCTGGCACAGATGGCACTGTCCTGGATCTTAAAAGATGGGGATATTACCAGTGTTCTGATCGGAGCTTCCAAGCCTTCACAGATCCTGGATAATATCGGAATTGTACACGCAACCTCTTTCAGCAATGAAGAAAGACGTAAGATTGAAGAGATTCTGGTATAAGAAAAGCCGGTGTCTGCAAGATATTGCAGATACCGGCTTTTGCGTTATCTTCCGTAGAAAATCTGTGCGATCGGGGAATCCGGAGACAGGATCACGGTTTTGTTATCGCCGGTCATGGAAGCCTTCAGTGCATCCAGGCTTCTGACGAAGGAATAGAAGTCCTGTTTGGATTCATCGGCATAGGCCTCTGACAGAATACGCATGTATTCCGCTTCTCCCTCCGCAATGAGAATTTCCGCGTTTTTATTGGCTTCCGACAGGAGGACGTTGACTTCTTTGTCCGTGGTATTCCGGATCTTCTGTGCCTCGGAGCTTCCCTCTGCGGTATAGGTCGCGGAGATGTTTTCGCGTTCGGAGATCATGCGCTCGTACACAGCGGCTTTGTTGTCGCTGGGCAGATCCAGCTGTTTGGTTTCGAAGGAGAGCAATTCAATACCGTATTGCTCGGTGGTGTTCCCAATGTTTTTCATGATGGCTGCCGCCAGCTCTCCGTCACGTCCGGAGATCACATCATTCTGAGTAGTGCTGCTGATGATGTTCTTGGTAGAGTTATATACGATGGTGTCCAGACGGCTCTCAGCGTTGGAGATGGAAGAGTTCAGGGTCTGGGCAAATTTCAAAGGATCGTTGATCTGCCATAAAATGTAACTGTCGCAGATCATGGTCTTCTTGTCACTGGTGATGACATCGGAGGAAGACAGATCATAGAGCAGGATCTCCTTGGGGAGCTTATCGACGCTCTGTACAAAAGGAATCTTAAAGGTAACACCTGCAGAACTCACTACATGGTCTACTTTACCGAACTGTCGGATCAGACTGTATTCGTTTTCGTTGGTAACGACAATGCTGGAGGATCCGATGACCAGCAGCACCAGTACCAATAGAATCAGAGATATATTTTTTAATTTTTTCATATTATTAAAACTGCCTTTCTGGAGACAATGATTATTGTGCGGTTTCAGAGGTACTGTTTTCCGTGGAAGAACCGGTTGTCGTACCTGTGAAAGATTCCAAAGGGTAGAAGGTCTGTGTATTGCCGTTGGGGCTTTCGATGACTACTTTGAGATCCGGCAGGACTTCTTCCATGGTCTCGTAGAACATACGCTGTTTGGTGACGGCCGGGTTCTTGATATATTCCTCGTACATAGCGTTAAAACGTGCAACCTGTGCAGTAGCCTCATTGATGCGCTCGGTCTTTTGCGCCTCAGCATCTTTGATGATACCGTCGGCCTGTGCCTGCGCCAGGGGAAGCTGTTCATTGCGGTATTTATTGGCATTGTTCAGAGCGGTTTCTTTTCCCTGCTTGGCAGTTTCTACGGCCTTGAAAGCCTCCATGACTTCGGAGGTAGGCGGCTCGGAATCTTGGATCGTGATATTCACCAGCTGAATACCGATATCCTGTTCGCTCAGACGCTCCAGAATCATTTCTTTAATAGCAGCCTGAATCTCATTTTTACCGGTGGTCAGTACGTCATCTACCGGATAGCTGCCGATGACAGTGCGGATACAGCTCTGGCTGATGTTACGCAGGATCAGCACAGGGTCTTTGGAAGCATAGACTGCTTTTACCGGATCGCTGAAGCGATACTCTACGAAGAAATCGACGTTGACAAAATTGTAATCGGAAGTGATCATGAGAGAATCGTCGGTTTCTGAAGAATTGGAATCTACATCATATCCCAGGGAAAATCCCTGAATGGTGGTATTGACCTTGCGGACCTGTTGGATGAACGGTACCTTAAAATGAAGTCCGGGATCTGTTACCGCTTTGGCCTGTCCTAAGGTGATCAGAACCGCCTGCTCCTGTTCGCGGATCTGATAGGTGGAATTGAAAATAAAAATAGCGATTACCAGAATCACAAGAATGGTGACTGGTACCTTCCACCAGCTTTTTTTCGTTTTTGCTGCTTCCGCGGTGCCGGAACCTAAATCTTCAAAGCCGTTCTGGCGATTACGGAAGGAGTTGAATTTTTTCATAAATATGCTCCCTTCTCACTGGAATTTGTTTATTTGTTGTATACTTTATTATATTAAAGGATGAATGGAAGGAAGGCAATGGAAAGTTCTGCACGTTAAAGATAGTTAATGCCGGATTCTTATCAGTTGCAAAATCGTTCCGGTCGTAATATGATGAAAACATGTGGGATGAAAATCATCATATTATTAAAACCACAATAGAAATTACAGTAGAAAAGGATGGAAAAGATGAAAGTATATACTTGTTTCCCCGGTGGAAAAGCCAAAGCACTGACCATGAGTTATGATGACGGTAAGGTACAGGACAGACGCCTGATCGACATTTTTAATAAATATGGTATCAAAGGAACATTTAATCTGAATTACGGTCAGGTGGGAGAACGCCCCCGCATGACTTTTGAAGAAATGGAAGGTCTGTATGCGGGACATGAGATCGCAACCCATACCATGACTCATCCCACCATTGAGAGATGTCCGTTAGTGGAAGTGGCACAGGAGCTTCTGGAGGATCGGAAAGGTCTGGAGAAATGGACAGGACAGATCGTCAGGGGACATGCGTATCCCAACGGTTCTTACAGCGAGGAGATTAAACAGCTGTATCGCCAGCTGGGCGTGGCCTATGCCAGAGTAGTAGAGACGGTTCCGGATTTTGCACTGCCAAAGGATCCGTTGGAGTGGCATGCTACCTGCCATCATAATGATCCGAAGCTGATGGAGTACGCGGGATTTTTTGCTGATTTCAAGAAAAGCCAGTACCTGAAGCTGATGTATGTCTGGGGGCACAGCTACGAGTTCGATAATAATGACAACTGGGATGTGATCGAGAACTTCTGTAAATACATGGGCGGCAGAGACGACATCTGGTACGCCACCAATATTGAGATCATTGATTATATGGATGCAGCGAAACGTTTACAGTTCTCTGCGGATTACGAAAAGGTATATAACCCTAATGCCTGCAGCGTCTGGCTGCAGCTTGACAGTGACAAGTGCGTGGAGATCGAGGGCGGAACCCTGGTGGATCTGAATACATTGCTGTAAAAAGTTAAGCCGGATAGCGATGACTGTCCGGCAGGTGTGCTGGAGAATACACTGATGAAAACCATAAAACTTGCGGACAGACAGTAAGAAAGATAGGATAGTAAAGACCGGATGGGGAGCTTATTTTTTGATAAGTTGTCGTGCAATTTATTAGAATGGAATTTTTGAAAGAGCCAGCACCTTGAATGGGCTGTCTCTTTCAATGCCACCTGTAATTGACAAACTTGAAGTTATTAGTGCTTATCTTTTAGAAAACAGCCAGCTACAGCGACGCCAAATCCAAGAAAACCTAGAACATATCCAAAGAAATTATTTGTTGTCACAGCAATTCCTAAAAGTATTGTTGCAATCCCCAATAACTCAATCTTAATTCCTTTCATAGCAAATACCTCCGTTACAAACTTGAATTCTGATAAGACACTTTTTATAGCATTTAATAACTGTTATATCTTATCTCCAAAAAGCCCGCAAACCCTCGAAAATGCTAAATTTATAGCAAGTGAGTTTGCCCTTATGCTTTCCCTTGTGTTATATCCTTTTCCCTCATGTTACGAACTCTCATAAGGGCAAAAATAAGGGAAAGAAAAACCTGTAACAAATTATAACATGAAATGAACAGGACAGGAAGAATTGACTGGAATGCTTTCACAAATTTTCCAAAACACAGGAAGAAAGGACGAAAAAAATATGAGGTTTATTCATGCAACGTATAATATGCTCCATAACAGTATTGATGTAACCACTTTTGACGGATATGTTTTACGGATAGACTGCGGAAAAGCGGAAGAAGGACTGAAAACAACGCCATGCTCTGAATGTACCTTAAATGCTTTAGCAATAGACAACCCTCTTGAATATGCAACGCTGTATCTTGAGGGTGGTATGCAGACATGGATAGATGCAGAAGATTCATTAGAATTGTGGTAACATATCTTTCTTTGCACAGAGGACTGGTTATGATATAAACCAGTTCTCTCTTTATTTGTAAAAAGAAGAATGTTATAATCTCATTAATCTAAATATATGAAAAGGAATACTTATGAAAAACGACATTCAAGAACACTACGATTCTATACAGATTAAAAAAGCCATGCAGGATTTACATATTACAAAAGCTTCAGAACTGAAAGAGTATAATTGCGTTACATTAGCGAACAAACTCCGAACAGGTTACAATAAGCTGATGATTATAAGGAAACTGAATGACTTAGGCTATCTTCCTTCTGCCGAAAACGCAATATCAATCTATGACATTCCCATGTCAAGGAAAATGCGGAATATTTTTTTAAGAAATGGCATCGTATACCTTGCACAGCTTTCTGCATATCCAAGAGAAGAAATATTGCAGTTTCGCAACGTAGGTGAACTTGCTATGTCAGAAATTGATACCCTTTGTGAAAAATACGGGATTCAGATACGTTCCCTTTCCCCCATTAAAGAGGCATTCAGCGAATTTCAATTTCACAAAAAAATATACCCGCTGTTCTTTAGAGGAAACATATTTAGTGTAGATGATATCCGGAACAAATCTGCCCATGATTTATATGATATATGCGAACAGGATTACTGCCTTACCATGAAAACATACTATGCACTAAGGAAAAATGGAGTAATGCTCTGCGGCTGGAATGACCAGTATCTGTTTGAAATTTTACCCCAATATAAATCTGTTCGGTTATTTAAATAATATAGGATTATTGCAGTTTCGCAGCTTTCAGTTTGCAGTGGACAGCAGCTCAAAATAATATCCGACAGTGTTCCGGAACTGTCATCATTGATACAAAAGTTATTGGCAGATACACATATGGATAAGGTTGTGGACTGATTAACACAATTAAGTGTTGCAAAGCTGCTTTTATGTCCGTTTTCTGCTCAAATGGTTCATTTTCTGCAAAGGATATTGATAATCTCTGCGAAATCGTTTATATTGTCTCCACTGATAGAAAAGTTACCGGCAGATACACATATGGGTAAGGACATGCGCTGATTTATGCAGTGAAATCAATTTTTTATCATTTCAATCTGCACTATTTTAGATGTTTTTCTTTGTCCTGTAAGAAAATTTAATTTGCCATAACTGATGTGGTTCAATGAATACGAGGTGCAGGATATGGAAACATATATTAAAGACTTAAACCTTTCACCGGAAGTCAAAACAGCCCTGTCATGGTGTTTAGGGATTACCAAAGTTTCAGACCTTGAAGGGCTTAATTATCTGACATTTGCAAACAGATGTCCTAAAAATTATAATGTACTTGCCATTGCTGATGAACTGAACGCATTAGGATACCTGTACCCGCCCGAAAATGAAATATCCGTTTATGACGTTCCCATGCCAAAACGTCCTTATACGGAACAACATACTATACCTCTCACAGTTATCAATACATCCCAGAGAGGAAATACTGAAATTCCGCAATATGGGCGAAAGCACAATGCTGGAGCTTGACAATATATGTGAAAAATACGATATACGGATATGCTCCTTAGCTTCTATCAAAGAGGCATTTAGTAATTGTTATTTTCCTGTAGCACTGCATACCATGTTTTTTAAGAACGCTATATTCAGCACAGATGACCTTAAAAACAAAACAGCCCATGATTTGTTTTTAATATGTGAACGAGATTATCCCCTGACTATGAAAGCATACTATTCTTTAAAGAAAAATGGCATTATGTTTGAGGACTGGGAAGATAAATATTTATTTGAGGTTTTATCGAAGAAAACTTCATCCTTAATGTGGCAAAAGTATGAAATTGTTAAGGTATCACAATTTGTTGATTATAGCGAGGCGCAACTTGAAGAAATTATCTCTTTGTATCCAAAACTATCAAGGATTGTAAAGACACGATTACAAGAACATTGATTGTCTAATGTGTGTTTAAAAAATATTATTTTCTCCTTTTATTTGTAACAAAATACATATCTGTGAGAGTATATCTCCCATTCTATATAATTTGAACTGATTTTTTATAAATTTTGATAAGACATATTTTATCTTAAAAATCTCTTGATTGCTTCTTTCTTTATCTATTTCCAATGTTACAGTAATTGTCTTTTTTATTCCTATTAGCGCAAAAAAGAGCAATCAATCGTGATTGCTCTTTTTCAAAATGAAATCAGCTCTTTTACCTTACATATTGATTTATTTGAATATAGTCTTTACTTGCATAACCCCTTGTTCCAGTCTTGACTCTTTTTATAGCATAGAATGTCATAGTTGAATTATCTAAATCAATAATTACCTGTTCTCCCCAATACATTTTCTCCAATATGGTTGAACTGGTATTAGGTTCTTTCCTTAAATTAACTCCATCAGCAGTAACAGTTCCATCTTCTGAATATGCCACCGGTGCAACAATATACCCAACTACATAGTTGTGATTTTCATCTTCAACTACTTCTGCTTCAGCAGCAAAAACCTGCGTACTACCCATTACACTAAAACACAAAATAAAAGCCAATAAACTTAATCCAACCTTTTTCAACATAGAAATAACCTCCTTATCTTAAGCACCTGCTGTATATGTTACATTGATAGTGTAATAACCCGTATCTATTAGGGTGGCAGAAATGTACTTGCTACAATTATATGAAACAGTCATTTGCCTACTATCACTTGAAACAGAATATGATATACTCATTGGAACATAGTAAGGATAACCCGTTGCTTTTGAATTATATCCTGCATTAACAAAACTATTATAATACGCCACGTTATTTACCGTAACTATTTTGGACTTTAATGTAAAATAATTACGATTGCTGGATGAATAATAATAGAATTGTTCCGTTTCTGTCGCTCTAGCAGATATTCCATCATTAACGGCAATAACATTTTGAATTCTTGCTTCGCTATTCTTAGCATTTTGATCGTGCATTTCTAAAATGTATTCTTCAAATTCGTTTAAATCCATGCTTGTATAGAAATCATTTAGTTCCTGCACAGTCATGTCTGTAACAGCCAATTCCTCGTTAGTAGGTATTTTGTATTGCGTTCCCAATTCCTCGTTAAGAAGATTTAATTTTTCTCTATATGGCAACAAAACATCTGACTCTGTTGCTGCCAAAGCAGAAAATGAACCGTTAACCAATAAAGTTAAGGCAAATAAAATTGCCAAAGCATATTTTAATCGTTTTTTCATTACTTTTCCTCCTAAATTATTTCCACCTGCGCGATTGGAATCCTGATATGTATATTTACCTGATATGATAAGCATACAATGAATAAATACATACTCTAGAAACAGTGATATTCCAGCCACATAAACGGAATTATTTTAAATAACGTATTCCACCTTCTGGATAAGAAGTTCCTTGAATTTGCGATGTAATATCAATCGTCTTGCTATCTTTATCAATTATCACAAAACAATACACGCCATCGTTTACTAAATCAATATGAATATCATCATCACTATAACTAATAGTTTCGAGCATTTCGTCATTGAAATATACAATAACAGAATCAGGATTTTTTGTGATATCTAATAGCGTTTCTTTACTGATTAATATTTCTCCAGCATTGAAATTTTCTCCTAACGAATACTCTCTATATAATAAATCATCAGAAAGTACAGTATTTGAAGAAGTCGTTTCTAATTCTTCATTATATTCTGCATAATTATTAGCATCTTGCACCACTTCTTCTTTTTTTTCGCTTGACCGACAACCGCTTATAAACAATACCACCATCGTAAAGACAATAAACAATTTACTTTTCATCAAATTTTCAACTCCTTTTTAAACTACATAAATTTAATATACAATGGACTCACCTCTCACATAGAAAATTCTTTACATCATCATTACTAATAGAATTTAGCATACAACTTTTACAATAAAAAGTCCATATTTTTCACACATTTTCATCATCATATTCACTATACCTTATATATAAGATACCGACAAAACAAAATGTTGAAATTCTTCTGTCATCCTTTTCAGCATCCAGTCAGATTGTAATTGATAAAGCTCTCCGGCAGAACATTCATCAGTTCCTTTAGGCCGCCTTATCGCCATCACAAACCACTATTTTCATCTGCCTGCCAATATCCTAACAATGTGCAAAAGCCTTAGAAACTTGTAGAAAATTAACCACTCAAAATAATCTCTCTGAAAATCCCGAAAATCAAGGTCTTTGCATTTTTATTTTAAGCGATAATTTATCTGCAATTCCTTATCTCTCTATTATATTATATCGGCATTTTCTCTTTTTATATTGGCATGGTGGGTGTCAAATACGGATTTGTAGGGCTACGAGCAGAGTACAGACAAGACGGCAAAAGCACGTTGGAAGCGTGCTTACATAAGTGCTTTGGGCAGATTGGATGTATTCTGCGACAGCAGAACATGAGCATGAAGCGAAGCGGAATGCGAATGGGCTCTGCGAGTAGCCCGTAGAGGGATGATATAGATGAGATTAGAAGACATATGTACTGTCTTTACTGACGGTGACTGGATAGAAAGTAAAGACCAATCAGAATCAGGGATAAGATTGGTTCAAACGGGTAATATTGGTGAAGGAACATATTTAGAGAAGGAAGCCAGAGCTAAATATATATCTGAAGGTACTTTTGATAAACTTAAATGTACAGAAATATTTTCAGGAGATATTTTGGTTTCGAGATTGCCAGAACCAGTTGGAAGAGCATGTATTGTCCCTGAGAAGGCAGAACGTATGATAACAGCAGTGGATTGTACTATCTGTAGACCAAATGAATCTTTAATAAATAAGGAATATTTGTGTTATTTTATGCGTTCGAAAACCTATTATACACGCTTGCTTGGTAATGTTACGGGCACTACAAGAAAAAGAATTTCCAGAAAGAATCTTGGAAATGTTGAACTGCAAGTTCCTGCTAAAGAAGAACAGAAGGCTGTGGTGGAACAATTAGATTGTTTAGTTAAAATAATTGACTCAAGAAAAAAAGAACTGCAGTTATTAGATAACCTTATCAAAGCCCGATTTTTCGTTCTCTGCGCCTTCCCAATAAACTGGAGGTTATCGAAGAGCATCCCTTAATTGCAACAAGCTACTACGGATACTTTCTCCAGCTCCATCAATAGCCTGTGCTATAATGATTGCGGCAACTATAATTGCCACTGCGACAATAATTTTTCCAATCAAATATTGATATTCTTTCATTTTGATTACCTCCATCTACAAGTATCGATTTTCTCAATTCTCAAAACAGGAAGTTGTCAGTCCTTCTTGTTCTTTTCAATAGCATTAATAGTGCAAGCAAAACCTGTAATCATTGAAAGTAGTATTGCTCCACCCATTGCTTCGTTCATTCCAGCACCAAAGAAAAAACCGACCAACGCTGCAATTACCATAAGAATGATTGAAATGATTACTCTCATAATATATACCTCCATAAATAAGAATTTACGATACCTTATACATATCGTTTTTATAAAACATTATTGCATCTTTTTTATTTGCATTTTTTAAGACAATAAAAACATTATATACATCGGGAAATGGCGAAACCATACCCATACATGACATGCCAAACATTAGTCCATTTAGTTCTCTATATTCTGCCGGACTAACAATAAAAATCAATAATGGTATTATTCCAAGCACAAATGGTAATAGGCACATTACAATAAACCTTCTACGCTTCAGAGGATATGATGCTAATGCAACAAATGATATCTTACCCGTTATTTTACCTATCGTAACCAGTGCGTTTCTCGGATAGACAATCCCATGTAACCACTCGTGTATCACCAAACAAATATACCCCAGGCAAAAACCAATCAAAATAAATACATGCGAAATAACAACTGTCTTGTTCATAACTGTTTTACACAGCATCGTTACAAACATTAAAACACATAATACCGCTGCAATAGGTGCCGCTTTTTTCATCATCTCTTCAATGCTCTGAGGTGTTTCTATTTTAACAGCATTCTTTGGTAAAATACCTGTCTGATACTCACTTATATCTTCAATAGACATTTTTAATTTTATCATTACCAATTCACCTCCAAAAAGAGTAACAAACTCCGATTGTTGCTTACATTATACTTCGTCCATCTCTCTAAGGACAGTGGGATGTTGTGATGAAAGTGAGAGAGCGCGCTTACCTGTCAGACAATTTATCTTACTATATTTTTTACACGATAAATTTACTGATTTAATATCTCTGCAATCGTGTTTGGTGCATATTTATTGAGTTCATGTCCTGCATTTGGAACGATGTGCAAAGTAGCTTGGGGTAGCAATTCTTTTAGCCTTTTAGAAGCCTTTAGATTGGCAGTATCCTTTTTGCCACACAAAATTGTTACTGGACAACGAATATTATTTAATTGCAAAGTAAAATCCAATGACCGCATAGAGTGAGCCAATTTTATGGTGCTGCTTTTTGATAGTCCCATACTTTCAAAAACCTTGTTTGGCATACAACGGAAGATAAGATTTTGAAAATCTATCAGTAAACTTGGAACTTTATATTGTGCGCCAATCAAAACCAGCGAATCCACTTTTTCCTCATGTCGAATAGCAAAATCAATCGCAAGAAGCGCACCTAACGAAAGACCGCAGATACGAAGCGGCTCTTTTACTTCTGAATACCGCTGTTCTAAATCACCCAAAATCTGCGAATAGGATATTTCATCTTCTGTTAAAGAAAAAAGTTCTGGGCAATCGACATCAGAAATTGATAGTTGTTGGACTACTTCTTTCCAGTCCTGTGCAGTTTGTCCCAACCCATGTAAAAAAACAGTTTTCATTAAACGCCTCCTAAGCTCAAGATAACCATCAATGCACAAACAAACTTGAAGTTATTTTTCTTCTATAGATTCTGTTACATTAGTTCTATATTTCTCTTCACATGCTTTTAAGTAATCAAAGCATAATCCACCATCACATCTATAGAAAAATGGATCTTTACAAATTATATTATCACTATTGAGAATAAATACAGGTATGATATCTTTATCGTTGCTGTTTATATAACTAATTTTAAAACTGTATCCTGTTCTTCCAAGTGAAATGCCATCTCTTTTCATTGAAATACCTTGAATATTCGCCACTATATATTCGATATCTTCTGAATCGGTGATAGTAAAACCAGTTCCTGTATTTCCATCGAACACATTTATATGGTCTACCTCAGAAGGATTTACATTCTTACCGAATTTCTTTGGCATGAAATAGTAACCTACTGTTCCTACCAATAACACAGCAATTAAAATAACCAGAATACGCAGTTCCTTTTTCATACACTCTTTACCTCCACAAATATCGATTTTTCGTTCTCTGCGCCTTCCCAATAAACTGGAAGTTATCCGCATTTCCACTTCCTTATTGCCTGCTCCACTGGGTCGCCTTCATAAAGCCCGCACAGAAAGCTGAAATTGTTACTGGTTAAAGCAATCACGAATTGAAGTAGACAACTCTTCATATCCTTTCAATATTTCTTCTTTATGTGCCTGCATTTCTTCATTCATTTTTGTATAGTCCAAACAGTTCTGATAACCTGCCTCACCCCAATATAGAACATTTTTGTCGGCATTATATAAAAGTCTGTCAGCACATTCAATGGAGAAATTCTCAGCATTTTCAAACTTTATCGTCTGGTCAGCAGTATATATAATCTCGATAAAGCAGTCTGTATCATTCCAAATTTCACCTTCAGAAGTTTTTTGGATTTCCAGCAAATGACCGCCGCAATTGGAAATCTGACTTGCAAAAGAGCGGTATTGATAGGAATCAATGCTAATGCTCCGTTCTTCTCCCTCAGAATAAACATTGATTTCAGCAATGCTATTTTCGACAGCAGACAGTCCATCCGGTAGCTGTTTTTCATTGTCCCCCACTGCATAAATTCCAATCAAACAAAGTGCAAGGGTCAAACATAGTGTAACAATGGAAACAACTGCTTTTCGGCGATTTGTCTTTCTTTCGCATATGGCGGTACAGACAATATAGCCTGAAAATCCGCCCAAGGTATTGATTAGAAAATCTTCCATTTCCGCATATCTGCCGCCAAACAACTGTAATAGTTCAATCAAGAATGAGATTAAACCGCTAATAATCGCCACCTTTTTCCAATTCCCTCTACAGGAACGAAAAATAAGCGGCAACAAAAAACCAAGAGGAAAAAACAAAGCGAAGTTAAGCAATATAGGGACAATAGAACTCCCAATAAACGGAAGCAAATTATAATTGAAAGGACCATTCAGACTATAACTTAGTGTGAAAATCCCCGTTAGGTTGAGAAGCGTAACGCAGTAAATGCAGAATATTCCCTCAAACATATAATTCCATGAGATAGTTCTGCGTTTTTTGAAAAGATACAGCAACACAAAAATAACAATATAAATTATGATACCTAAGAAAAACGATTCTTTAAGTGCTTGTATACCTTTTATCATATAATTCATACTATCACCTTCCCTCAAGAAATACCGATTTGTTTAACCTCTTAAAATCTTTTCTTTACAAACATGGAAATTAACTCTGCTACAATTCCTAGGAGCAAATATCCAAACGCATATAAAATAAATGCTTTTTCTCCAATACTAAAGAACAGCCATGTCCCAAGCAAAAAGAATAGTGCTGTAATAATTGGTAGTGACCAAAATATTTTTATGTCCTTGCTGGCGTATGCTCCGGAACAAATTGCATAAATAGGATTCACTGCAAAAAACAGAATGAAGCAAACTGCCATGCCGCCATCACCTTTTATGAATGTAACCGCAAGCCATGGAAACACCAACATAATTACTGCTGTCGCTAACATCCAAGGTATAATTTTTTCATGTAATCCACCCCCTTGAGCATATATCGATTTATCTATTTGCATAATCAATCAAAATCTTCTTACAACTACTACAACGATAAGCTTCACAATGAGGGATTCCTCCTGAACCTTTACTCAATTCCAGATCGTCCGATTTTTTAATACGAAAAACTTTTGCCAGATTATCAACTGCAAAAGTAATGTCTCGTGAACTCATTAGGTATCCTCTAATCATTTCATCACCACAATATGGACATTTCATGCAGATTTACCTCCTATAAATTTCGATTCCTCTTTCTATTCAACTACACGCCAACTTCTTTAAAATTTTAACATTATATTTAAGCTCATTCAAAGAACTCAAATAAACACCCAAGTGGAATACCTCAAATTAAGTTTGTTTATTTGAAATTGCAATATAACTGCATATAGAAATCAGGAAACTTATACAGTACAAAACAACCGCTCCAAAACTAAACAATACTTCTCCCAAATAAGTTAGTCCTGGCATAAATCCATATCCAGGAAGATTATTATAGTAAATCATCAGTCCTATGGATATAAGCAGCGGAACTAGTTCTGCCGAAAACAATATCCGCCAAAGCTTTTTTGTTTTCTTGCGAATGGATATCACAAATAATATTATTTGAAATATTAAAATCACTATATATGTAATCAGTAGGAACAGTGCCATTATTATTTTCCTCCGTAAATCTCGATTTTTCGTTCTCTGCGACTTCCCAATAAACTTGAAGTTATGAACTCAAGCTCGTTACCAGTGACGAATATCTTTCTGTCTTATTTATAATATCTTCCTCAGTAACACCATAATAACTGTATAAATCTCTGGCTATTTTCTTAAACTTTTTCATTACCGCTTTATTTCCTGAATAAGACATTCCAAATATATTCCAAGTATAATCTATTTCCATTTCAAGAAAATTATCATTAATTTCTATTTTATACAAATGAAAATCCATAGGAATTATACTATCGGGCATTTCAGCAATCATTTCACTTCGAGTCTTTGTTTTACCAAAATACTCTATAACAGATGCTTCATTAAAATAATCTGGTAATGAAATATCCTTCATTTCACCCAAAAGTTCTGGTTCATGTTGCAAAATCAAACTTTCTTTTAGGCATTTTATTTGTTCAATATATTCTCTATTGCCTGGAGCAGTTTCTGTCAATCCGTATTTTTCTTTTGCATACTGTACTGTTTCAGAAAGAGAATGCGGATTTGCAACTATTGTCTTCTCTACTTTTATTCTCTTATATCTATATATGCTATTTTTGATCCTAACCTTTAATGGTTGCTTTTCTGAAGGTCCAGCTATAAAAATGCTTGTAGGACCATCTGCACCACCTATGATTGAAACCCCATTTTTACTTTTTTGTTCCATCCGTCTTTTCCTCACAGCTCCCGATTTTTCGTTCTCTGCGACTTCCCAATAAACTGGAAGTTGTTAGTTGTTTGGAATCACTTCTCCATTTTCATCTAAAAGATAGATTGTATAAACCGTTCCTATCTGCAATGGATCACTTTCCATTACATCACCATTAAATACAACACGGATATTATCATCTACATTCAATTCTGGTGCTCCTCCTGCTGATACTACATCTTTTGTAACAGAAAATTCCTCATCAACAGAAATCCCACTATTAAATGCTTCTATACACCTAACATCAACATATTCTTTATTTACTTCTAAAACTCTTGCATTAAAATATGCTTGTCCTGCTTCATTTCCATTTTTACATCCAGACAACGCTACTATACAGCCCAATACTGCTAAAATAGATAACCACCTTTTCATACTCAACACCTCTTTAAATCCCGATTTTGTATAACAGTAGTCTAACACATGTTGATAAAAAACACTACAGCCAAACTAATGTCTGTGATTTGCTTTCCATAAAATGTTCCTTTCAAAAATAAATTATATTTTCTATATTGAGATGTTGAAAAAATGGTTCATAGACATTACCTAAGATGTGTATTCATTGCCTTAAATGTACAACTACATGAAGTATAGACATTATAATATTTATAGACACAAGAACAAAATAATAACTTAACGTTTCTAAAAATATAAAAAGGCTCTCCAGATTATCTGAAAAGCCTCTTAGGATTGTATTTGAATTTGGACTACTTGATTTCCTAATTGCATACGCAATTCGTGAAATGTATAATTATACTGTCTTGATATTAGACACACAAAGGTAAATAGGGACAAATATAATAAGTTATGATGATATTGAAATAGAAACAGGTAAAAAATATATTTTACCTACAATAGCTAAAACCAGGAGGGGAATATGTTATTATCATATCATGAATGTCTGGAAAAATATAGTACAGATTATCAAATTAAAAAAACATACAGGAAGGTCATCTATTTATAACAGAAAAGGGTCTCTATTCAGAGGATAGGTATGTGCCGGAATTAGAGATCATCATGAAAAAATATCCGAATGCAATACTGACACTTAACAGCGCATTTTATTATTATGGACTGACCGACACCATACCGGATCATTATTATGTCGCAACGCCCAAAAGTAATAGAAAAATTGAGGATGTACGGGTGAAACTTTCTTTTGATCTATACAAAGAAATAATAAGTAACTATAGAAAGCTGATCCATAAAATGGACATGACACAAATTATGGAATATGCATATGAACTGCCAAAGACAAACATGGTGATGGAAACTATCAGATTGGAGATTTTATAAATGATTTCTATACGAAAGCAGATGGAGCAGGAAGAATATTGTTTTGATATCACGTATGATGATGAAGGAGCCAGTCTGCTGATTAATTCTAATGAGCAAATGTTAAGTGAAAAGCTACGGTCTTTATTAAAATTCGGAACATTTTCCACAAGATTTAAGGATATATACGAATTATGTTTCACTGTGTAACACCGTGCTGTCTCGTTGAATCAAATGTGGCAGGGCGGTATAGGTCTGGATCAGCATCTCCGGGTTCTGTATCTTTTTCAGCAGAGATGCTCCGGCACGGGTGCCAAGACTGTACATATCAATATCCACGACAGTCAGAGATGGTGTGATCAGAGGTGCATACGGGTAATTGTCGAAGGAGACAATAGAAATGTCCTCCGGAATGCGCAGGTGGAACTGACGGATTGCCTGGATGACGCCGACGGCGATAAGACTGTTAAAGCACAGAATGCTGTCGGGAGGTTCCGGTAGTCGCAGAAGCTCCGTGGTATGTTGGATGATTTCTTCCAGATTGCAAGAAGTAGGGATGACATAGGCATCTCGGGGTGAGAGATTGTTGCGCTCGAGAGACAGCCGATATCCCAGAAAACGATCTCTGTAAATATTGTCTTTGTCAGAACCGCCGACGAAGGCGATTTTTTTATGCCCGAGAGAGACCAGGTGAGTGATTGCCAGATTGGAAGACAGAGAATGATTTGTGTCAATCCAAGACAGCATGGAGTCGAAAGAGGGTTTTCCGATACAGATATGCGGGAAATCAGTGGCTAATAGTATTTTCTCAATTGCAGGAGTTACGTAATAACCGTTGATCAGGATGCCATCTGCTTTTTTAGATTGTATGGCGTTGATGATCTGCTCTTCGGCTTTTTCTTTGGAACAATCTAGATCCAATAAGCCGAGAAAATATCCTTTTTTGCGTAATTCATGGGATGAACCGGAGATAATGTCGAACATATGGGGATTCTCGTAGGGGCGTCCCTTGTAAAAACTGTCAGCATAGAGGACAGTTGTGCTGCTTTTTTTAACCAGGGATACCGCGGAAGAATTGGGAATGTAATTCAATTCGGCTACGGCATCCTGGATTCGTTTATAAGTGGAAGAAGAGACATGCATCTGATTGCTCAGTACTCGGCTGACTGTGGAAATAGATACATTGGCCTTTTTGGCTACATCCTTGATTGTTGCTGCCATTTGAGATCCTCCATTGGTAAAACGTTTGCGTAATTTGTGCATTTTTTATGGGCTGTTTCGTTGCTATTTCGCAGGCGGTCTGCTATTTTTAGTATATCGAATTCGCAAAGAAGATTCAATACTTTTTAAACATAGCGCTGTGTTTTATAAAAGTAGAAAAACGTTTTATCAAAAGGAGGAAGCTATGAAGAAAAAAATTGCAATGTTGCTAAGTTCACTTTTAGTAGTATCCATGTTAAGCGGATGCGGATCAGAGGCAACCGTAAATACAGAAAGTAATGTAACCACGACAACGGAAAATCAGAATACGCAGACGACAGAACCGGTGAATATTACCGTATGGCATTGTGCGGATGCCACTATTGCCGATACGTTACAGAAGCAGGTCGATGCACTGGCACCGGAGATTGTAGTCACTTTTGAAAGAAAAGAAAATATGTCGGATGCCTTAAAATTAGTGGGTGACGATCAGGAAAGTGCGCCGGATATGTTTATGTGGGCGCATGATAAAGTAGGTACCTTTGCACAGATGGGAATCCTGTCTCCGATTACCGATGTGTTGACGGAGGATGATCTGGCGGATTTCCTTCCTATGACGTTAAGCGCCGGGGAGTATCAGGGAGACAAATATCAATTACCGTTGTACTATGAAGCATTGCTGTTTCTGTACAATAAGGATCTGATGGAGACTGCACCGGAGACCACAGATGAACTGTTGGAACTTATGAAGAATGAGACCACGGCAGATCAGTATGTATTTGTCGAGCAGCATTCCACTTCCTATAATGCAGCAGCCTGGATCCAGGGCTTTGGCGGTTATCTGATCAATGAGAACAGAGAGCCGGGATTGAATCTGCCCCAGACGGTAGAAGCTATGGAATATCATAAGCAGTTTGTGTCATATATGCCGGCAGATGGTGAGTATAATACCGTGACAACTCTGTTTACGGAAGGAAAAGCAGCAAGTACTATCGGAGGTCCCTGGCTGGTACCGGGTATCAAAGAAGCCGGTATTGACTTAGGAATTGCGCCGATGCCGGTCCTGCCGAACGGCACATCTCTGACACCTTTTTCCGGAGTACAGGGCGTTCATGTACTGAAGCATGCAGCAGAGACGAAAAAGGAGGCGTTGGCAGAAGTGTTGAAGGTACTTGGATCCAAGGAGACCGGTGTGGCACTGGCAAATGCCGCAAGCTGTGCACCTGCCAACAGTAAAGCTTATGAAGATGCGTCTGTATCAGAGGACCAAATGATCATGGCACTGAAGACTATGGCAGACAATGTAGTACCTATGCCCAACATCCCGGAAATGGATGTGATGTGGTCAGTGACAGATGACCTGCTGGCAGCAGTGAATAAGCGTGGAGAGAATGTGCAGACGGCATGCGATGCACACCAGAAGGAAGCTTTGGAACAGATTTCTGCAATGCAGTAATTTGCAGATGTAATGACAGGTAAGGAGTGAAAGCAGGATGAAACGAGGAAAGAAGAAAGCATGGTTCTACAGTATGCCGTTTCTGATCATTGTAGGGTTGATGATTGTCGTGCCCTTATTGTATACCGTAGAAATATCCTTTACCAATATGAGTATTTATCATTGGAAGGATTATCATTTTGTTGGACTGGACAATTACAAAAAGGCATTGCTGGCTTTTGATTCCGGATTTCTTCCTGCTTTTTTACGGACTCTATTATGGACTGTATCCAGTATGGCATTACAGTTGACCTTTGGCTTTTTCATTGCCGTTGGGCTGAATGCGAAAGGATTAAAACTGAGAAGGGTCTACAAGACTCTGCTGATCGTGCCCTGGGCGATGCCGGCATATGTATCAATTCTGTTATGGCGTATGGGAATTTTTAATACGGAATTCGGACTGTTTAATCAGATACTGAAACAGATTGGAGGCAAAACGGTAAATTTTCTGTCCACAAACGGTATGGCATTTATCAGTTGTCTGGTGGTGAATCTGTGGCTGGGAGTTCCATATATGTTCACGATGATGGACGGTGCCATGCAGAGTATTGACCGGAATATCTATGAAAGTGCGGAATTAGATGGTGCGGGATTTTGGAAAAAACATTTCTATGTGACCATTCCGCAGATTCTTCCCATTCTGATGCCGGTGATCATTATGGCTACATTCACGGCGTTTAAGCAGTTTGACATTGTGTATCTGATGACGATGCAGACCGGTTCGAAGACTGGTGCAGATATTAATACGGTAATCACTTATGTATATGAAAAAGCGTTTATTACCAGCAACTATGGATATTCATCCGCTGTGGCGTTTATTGTATTTTTGATTATACTGGTGCTTTACAAGACCATGAACCGAAGAGAGTTTTCAATCTCGGAACAGTGAGGGGAATATGACAGGGAAAAAAATTAAAGAAAAAGTAAAGCTGATATTGCTGAATATAGGATTCATTTTACTTTCTTTCCTGACACTGATTCCTATCCTGTATGCATTCAGCATATCTATCAGTGGGAGTAACAGTATTATTTCCACAGAATTTCATATTTTGCCGAAGACAATCACTATGGATAACTATATTACGATCCTGGCGGAGAGACCTTTTGGAAGATGGTTTGTGAACAGTCTTCTGCTAAGCGCACTGACCGTTCTGCTAACTATGCTGGTGGCTGTGCCGGCTGCGTATGTATTTTCCAGAATGCGGTTTGTCGGACGGAAGAGGACTTTATATATTTTGCTGGTGTTAAATGCGTTCCCGGCAATTCTCTCCATGTTTGCAATTTATCGGATTATCAAGACTCTGAATCTGTTGAATTCTTATATGGGATTGGTATTTATCTATGCGGGAAGTATGGCGATTTTTGTTTTCTGGAATATGAAGGGATATTTTGACAGTATTCCTGAGGCTATCGAGGATGCAGCGAGAATTGATGGTGTGAATGACAGACAATTGATCACGAAGATCGTCATGCCGCTGGCAAGGCCAAGCATCATCATCTCTTCTGTTCTGGTGGTGATCTATGTGTGGAATGAATATATTTTCAGCACAGTCTTTTTGTCAGGCGCGGAGAAAAATACACTGGCGGTAGCGCTGTATTCTCTGCAGGCTACGGACTATACGCGTAACTGGCCGCTTTTTTCGGCAGCGGCAATTCTGACAACACTTCCTGTATTGATTTTGTTTTTCCTGGTGCAGAAATACATGGTATCGGGACTGTCTTCGGGAGGTGTCAAAGGTTAAAAGCAGGAGGAACTTATGATTTTACAAGAAGCAATTTTACATATACCGCTGTCGCAGTATGCATTTGCGAACAGTGAGATGAATCTTACAATTCGTATCCGGGTGGCGAAGGATAATCTGACAGATTGTGTTCTATGGTACGGAGACCGCGTACAACCCGGTGATCCTATTGTGTTTACGGCAGTGTACATGAAGAAGATACTGTCGGATATGCATTTTGACTATTATGATGCAACTTTTGAGACTCCGTATGACAGGGTATGCTACTATTTTGAATTGAAAGACCCGGAAGAGACGAGGTTCTATTATGCAGATATCTGCGCAAAATATCTTCCGGTAGAGAGAAGCGAATTTTACCAGTATCCGTTTATCCGCAGAGAAGAGATCTGTGAGGAACCGAAGTGGTTCCGGGAGGCAATCGTTTACAATATTTTCCCGGACAGCTTTGCCAGCGGACACCGCGAGATCGTAGGACAGGGAAAAGAGATGGAATGGCAGAACGGCATCCGGTTGAAAAGCCGTCTGGGAGGAACCATACAGGGGATCCGGGAGAATCTGGATTATATTCAGAAGCTGGGATTCAACTGTATCTACCTGAACCCGGTATTCACGGCGGGAGAGTATCATAAATACGACCTGCTAGACTATTTTCATGTGTCCCCCAATATGGGAACGGACGAAGAGTTCCGGGAATTGGTGCAGGATATTCACAACAGAGGAATGCACATTGTCATTGACGGTGTGTTCAACCATTGCAGCTGGTATTTCCCGCAGTTTAGCGATGTGGTGGAAAAAGGAGAAAGCTCCGAATATGCCAACTGGTTTTATCAGCTGCAGTTTCCGGTGATACGCCCGGCAACGGAAGAAGAAAAGCCGACATACAGTTGTTTCGCTTATGAGCGGAAGATGCCGAAGCTGAATTCTTCTAATCCGGAGGAAAGAGCTTATTTTATGAAAGTATGCCGTTATTGGATTCGGGAATTTAAGGTGGATGGCTGGCGTCTGGATGTGGCAAATGAAGTGGATCGGGGATTTTGGAGAGATTTCCGTAGGGCTGCTCATGAGGAAAATCCGGAGAGTGTTATGATAGGGGAGATATGGGAGAGCTCGGAGACCTGGCTGAACGGAGACATGTTTGATTCCACCATGAATTACGATTTCCGGAAGAACTGTCGTGATTTCTTTGCCCTTCGGAAAATTTCCACAGAGGAATTTCATGATCGTATCGTGAAGATGCTACTGCGATATCGTACCGGAACGCTGCGTGGGCAGTTAAACCTGTTAGACAGCCATGATGTTAACCGGTTCCTGTCGTACTGCGAGGGAGACCTGCGAAGATTCCGGCTGGCAGAGGTGTTCCTGTTTACCTCTCCCGGAATCCCCTGCGTATTCTATGGGGATGAACTGGGAATGGACGGCAGTAGCGAGACAACACTGCGGGGGCCCATGCCCTGGGAAAAGGTACAGGATGGAGAGGATGATTTCTTTTCCCGATTGATTGCTATTCGTAAAGAACATGAGGAGCTGACCTATGGAGATTACACTCTGCGATATATGGATCATGACGGAGGATATATCTATCAGAGAACCTGGGGAGATCACAAGATTACAGTCTGTCTCAATAATGGCAGTACAACGATTGATCTGCGGGAGTATTTGGGAAAGGGCAGCGTGCTTTTGAGTGAATCCTATGAAGCCGGAAAGCTTGGAAGTATGGGATATGCGATTATAGAAGAAAAATAGAACAATAATAAGAGACCGGATGGTGAGCGATCACTGTCCGGTTTTTTTGACTACATTTTACACAGAGTGTTGCTAGTTTTCGGTCGTGTTTTCCTGCGGGATATGGTAAAATAAATAGCAAGGAAACATTTTCAACAATTAAAAAATGGACATTCAGAAAGAAAAAACGGATATTCAGAAGGTAAAGGTGGACATTCGAATATAAATGTAAACATAGGAAAGGCAGGGCGAGGTTATGAAGGATTATGATGTAATCGTCATCGGCGCCGGAGTGAGTGGCTGCGCCATTGCCAGGGAACTGGCGAAGGAAAAGCGTAGGATCGCTGTACTGGAGGCGAAAAGTGATGTCTGCGAAGGCACTTCCAAGGCAAACAGCGGCATTGTGCATGCGGGGTATGATGCGGTGCCGGGAACCCTTAAGGCAAAATTAAATGTCCGGGGCAACGAAATGATGGAGGAACTGTCGGAAAAGCTGGACTTCCCGTTTCGCAGGAACGGATCCCTGGTACTGTGCTTTGAAGAAGACGGCATGCCCGGACTGGAAGAACTGTACAGACGCGGCATAGAGAATGGGGTAAAAGAATTGAAGCTTCTGTCTCCGGAGGAAGTATGGGCGATGGAGCCGGCGGTTTCCCGGAATATCGTGGGAGCATTGTATGCACCCACCGGCGGCATCGTATGTCCCTTCGGACTGAATATTGCCCTGGCGGAAAATGCGGCGGAAAACGGCGTAGAGTTCTATCGTGACCACAAGGTGACAGCTATCGTGGAACAGAGACCGGTATGGACCGAGAACCCGCCTGCGAAGGACGGACGGATGTATCAGGTGCAGGTGGATGGTGAGATATTCGAGGCTCCCATCGTCATCAATGCGGCAGGTGTCTATGCGGATGAAATCCACAACATGATCTGTGAAGAGAAGATCCGCATCGTGCCTCGCAGAGGTGAGTATCGTCTGATGGACAAAAATTGTGGTGATCTGGTAAATTCCACTATTTTCCAACAGCCCTCTAAAATGGGTAAAGGTATCCTTGTAACGCCTACTGTCCATGGCAATCTGCTGGTAGGTCCGACAGCGGAGGACATTCCGGATAAGCAGGATGTGGACACCACGGCAGAGGGACTGGCGAAGGTCCTGAACCTAGGAAGCAACAGTGTGGATGCCCTGGACGGCAGACAGACGATCACTTCTTTTGCCGGACTGCGTGCTCATCTGGTGCACGAAGATCCTGCGGAAAAATCGGATTTCCTCATCGAAGAGGCAGCAGAGCATCCAGGCTTTATCGATGTAGCGGGAATCGAATCCCCGGGACTGACCAGTGCCCCCGCCATCGGTGAGTATGTGGCACAGATTGTTGAAAATATTTATCCTGCAGAACGTAAGGCGGATTTTATTGACACCAGAAAAGGCATTCCCAGTATGGCACTTGCCACGGAAGAGGAGAGAGAAGTCCTGATCCGGGAAAATCCTGCTTTTGCCAATGTGATCTGTCGTTGTGAACTGGTGACGGAGGGAGAGATTCTGTCAGCCATTCACCGCCTAGTGGGAGCGACGACATTGGATGGCGTCAAGCGCCGCACCAGAGCCGGCATGGGAAGATGCCAGGCGGGATTCTGCTCCCCGAAGACGTTGGAGATACTGTCGAGAGAACTGCATCTCGATCCGGCACAGATTACTAAAGAAGGAACCGGTTCAGAGATTCTGGTCGGTAAAAATAAAGACACCGCACCCGGAGAGGGCGGAACATGGAAGAGGACACAGGAGCCTGTCGGAAAGGAGGCACTCCATGAGTAAACGTACAGAAGACATCGTCATCATCGGAGGAGGTCCCGCGGGACTGGCAGCAGCGCTGTCTGCGAGAAAAGCAGGTTGTGAAAAAGTGCTGATCTTAGAGCGTGACAGAGAGCTGGGAGGTATCCTGAACCAGTGTATCCACAACGGTTTCGGTCTGCATACTTTCAAGGAGGAGCTGACCGGACCGGAATACGCGGAACGCTATATTGACATGGCAGAAGAAGCAAAAATCCCTTATCTGCTGAATACCATGGTAACAAATATTTCCCTGCGCTCCGATGGACGCAAGAAAGTCACCGCCATGAACAAAGAGGACGGGCTGTTGGAGATCGAGACAGAGACCGTGATCCTGGCGATGGGCTGCAGAGAGCGTTCCCGCGGTGCGTTAAACATCCCCGGCAGCAGACCGGCAGGTATTTACAGCGCCGGAACTGCGCAGTATTATGTGAACATCCGCGGACGTATGCCCGGTAAAAATGTAGTCATCCTGGGTTCCGGTGATATTGGACTCATCATGGCGAGACGTATGGTGTTAGAAGGTGCCAAGGTACAGTGCGTGGCAGAGCTTCGTCCCCAGAGCGGTGGACTGAAGCGCAACATTGTCCAGTGCCTGGATGATTTCAACATTCCTCTGTATCTGAATACTACCGTGGCACAGATTCACGGCAGAGACCGTGTAGAGGGAGTGACCCTGACAAAAGTGGACGATAACGGAAAACCCATCCCCGGATCCGGGTGGGAGGTTCCCTGTGATACGCTGTTGTTATCCTGTGGGCTGATCCCGGAGAACGAACTGACCAGGGGCTTAGGAGCAGATATGGACGGCAAGACCGGAGGACCGATAGTGGGAGAGAATCTGGAGTGCAGTATCCCCGGCGTCTTCGCCTGCGGTAATGTGCTCCACGTCCATGAACTGGTAGACCACGTATCCGCAGAAGCGGAAAAGGCTGGAAACTACGCAGTGGAATATATCCGACAGAAAAGAGGGTGAGACGATGGCAGAGAAGAATACAACACAAAAAGAATTGACCTGCATCTGCTGTCCGGTAGGGTGCGCTCTGACTGTGACTATCGTAGATGACAGTAGTGTCACAGTGACCGGTAACCGTTGTCCCAGAGGCGCAGCCTACGGAGAGAAGGAAGTGACCAACCCTACGCGTATTGTGACATCCACCGTACGCGTGACAGGATATCCGGATGCTGTGGTATCCGTGAAGACAGCTTCCGACATTCCTAAAGGCAGGATTGATGACTGCATGAAAGCTCTGGCAGATGTCAATGTAGCGGCACCCATCCATGTAGGAGATATCATCTTGGAAAATGTGGCTGACACAGGTGTCAATATAGTGGCAACCCGGTCGTTTCGGGGATAACAGAAGATATCATATAATTAGAGCAATGACCACATATCCCAACGGCTTCCGCAAATTTATCTGAGTGGGATATGTGTCAATTGTGATGAAATGAACAACGGGAGGTTACATAACAGAATGGGAGATATACAGAACACACAGAAGAAAACATACATCATGGCACTGGATCAGGGTACCACCAGTTCCCGCTGCATCCTGTTTGATAAGCAGGGAAACATCTGCTCCATGGCACAGAAGGAATTCACACAGATCTATCCCCAGCCCGGCTGGGTAGAACATAACCCTATGGAGATCTGGTCCTCCCAGCTGGGAGTGGCGATCGAGAGCATGGCAGTCCTGGGTATCACGGATGACCAGATTGAGGCTATCGGTATCACGAACCAGCGTGAGACGACGATCCTCTGGGACAAAAATACCGGAGAACCGGTATACAATGCCATTGTATGGCAGTGCCGCCGGACTTCCGATATGATCGAGGAATTGAAAAAGGACGGTTTTGACAAAATCATCCGGGAGAAGACCGGACTGATTCCCGATGCCTACTTCAGTGCATCGAAGATCGCCTGGATCCTGAATAATGTTCCCGGAGCCAGAGAACGCGCAGAGAGATGAGAGTTACTCTTCGGTACGGTGGATACCTGGCTGATCTGGAATCTGACCAAGGGCGCCGTACATGTGACGGATTATACCAATGCTTCCCGAACCATGCTTTTCGATATTCATAACCTCTGCTGGGATCAGGAAATTCTGAAGCGCTTCAACATCCCGGAGAGTCTGTTGCCGAAGGTGTGCTGTTCCAGTGAGATCTACGGCAAGACCGATGCGTCCGTTCTGGGCGGCGAGATTCCTATTGCCGGTGCAGCGGGAGACCAGCAGGCGGCGCTGTTCGGGCAGTGCTGCTTTGAGCAGGGAGAGGTGAAAAACACTTATGGAACCGGCTGCTTCTTATTAATGAACACCGGACACGAAGCCATTACCTCCCAGTCCGGTCTGTTGACCACTATTGCTGCCAGCACAAGCAAAAACGTAGAATATGCCCTGGAGGGCAGCGTGTTCGTAGCCGGTGCCGGGATCCAGTGGCTTCGTGACAGTATGCGTATGCTTAAGACCTCCGCACAGTCCCAGGAGTATGCGGAGCATGTACCGGATACCGCAGGGGTCTATATCGTTCCGGCATTTGCAGGCATGGGAGCTCCCTACTGGGATCAGTATGCCAGAGGTACAATTGTTGGCATTACCAGAGGCTGTACTAAGGAGCATTTCATCCGCGCCACGCTGGAATCCATTGCATACCAGACCGCAGATGTGCTGGAAGCCATGGAGAAGGACAGCGACATTGATTTAAAGAGCCTGAAAGTGGACGGCGGCGCCAGCGCCAATGACTTCCTTATGCAGTTCCAGGCGGATATCGTCAACACCCAGGTACGCCGTCCGGCATGTATCGAGACGACGGCTCTGGGAGCGGCTTATCTGGCAGGACTTGCCGTAGGCTATTGGAAGAATCGTGATGAGATCCGTGAGAACTGGCAGATCGGAGCAGCCTTTGCACCGCAGATGGAGGAGACACAGCGGCGACAACTATTAAAGGGCTGGCATCGCGCAGTGAAATGCGCTCTTGCATGGGCAGAGGATGAGGTATAAATTTTATATGACCATGGTATTTTTGGGCAAAGCAAACTTGTAATGTGATAAAGTACTGTGGTATTATGATGTCTGGGTGAAAGGTTATCTTGCAACCCAGACATTATATTTTTACGGAATGAATTGCAGTAAGGGGTTAAGGGGAGTTCACGGAAAGGAAACAGGATGGATTTAAACGGCTTACCACAGACCGTGCAGAACTTCATAAACGATACTATCCAATATAGAGAAACAGGCAGCTGTCTGGACTATGATACCTGCCAGAAAATATTGGAGTATGCGGCAGATACCGGATCACAGAAGCTGACAGGGCTTGGACTCTATTATCTGGCGGAGTGTTATTGGCAGAAGGGCGAGTATGAGAACACCATGCAATGCCTTACAGAGGGTGTCGGCTGCCTGGAAAATGCCCGGATGTACGAGCTGTTGGCCAAAGCCCATAATATGATGGGAGCGGTGTCCGACCGGAAGAATAACCGGATGTTGGCGCTCAGCTCCTACTATAACAGCCTGAAATATGCGGAAAAATATCATTTTTATTATATACAGGGCATGGCGGAGAGCAATATTGCCTATACCCTGGTCAGAATGCGCCTGCGGCAGGAGGCGATACAGCATTACCGTATAGCGATCGCCTGCTATGATAAGTCGGAAAAAACATATCAGCTGAATTATAACAGGATCAACTGTATGATCGAGTGCGGCTGCTGTCACATGTACCTGGGAGAAATGGAAGAAGCCCTGCAGCTTTGGAATGAAATAGAGCAGATTCTCAGAGAAGCTCCCGAAAGCTATTATTCGAAAATAACATTGGAAATGTATCGTATTCCCTGCGAATTATTAAAAGGGCATGAGGAAGAGGCTTTAAAGCTTGCGACAGATCTTCTGGAGCAATTGTCAGACCGGGATATTTTTGAAGAGTTCATGGATGAACTGGTGATCCTGGCGGGAATCCTGGCAATCCTGCCCGACGGAAAATATCTGGAGGAACTGATCCGGATCATTGATGAAAAAAATGTTGAAGCGTATTACAATATCTTCCTGGATCTGTATCCTTTTAAAGTGCAGAGCATATTACGCAAAGGAGACATGGGGGAATATGTGAAATATACCCGGCAATATTTAGAAACATATGAAAAATTCCGGCAGGAAAATCACCGCGCCTTGGTCGGTGTTATGGAATTACAGGACCGGTTGAGAAATGTAACGCTTGACAGAGAGAATATGAGAGCCTCTAACCGGGTACTGGAGGATCTTGCCATGCATGATGAACTGACGGAATTGGCTAATCGTACTTATTTGCACGAATATCTGACCAGCTGCTTTGAACATGCCTATGCGGAAGAAAAGCTTCTGGGCGTGGAGCTTATGGATATTGATTTTTTCAAAGAGTACAATGATCACTACGGTCATCTGATGGGGGACCGGTGTCTGAAAGCCATTGCCGGAGTTCTGCAAAAGATACAGATTCCGGGACAGGTATTTTGTGCCAGATACGGTGGCGATGAATTTATGATCGTATATACCGGGATGACAGTGGAGCAGATCCGGAGAATTTCAGAGGACATTCTCAGAGAGGTGCGTATGTTAAAAATACCGCATGAGTGCAGCAGGTGCAGTAAATACGTATCTATCAGCCAGGGAGTCTTTGCAAGAATCCCGATGGAAAATAACAGAGAGTGGGATTTCACTTCCAGAGCGGATGATCTTCTCTATAAGGCAAAAAACTGTGGAAGAGACGGCATCTGTCTGTCCACAGAAAAGTCCAGTGATAAGTGTATAGAGATCAAATAAACAGCGCAGACAGCGCGGATGGGAGAGCGTAGTATGTTAGTTCAGAAATACAAAGACATGCTGTCGGGAAAATCAGTGATCCGGCAGCTTTCGGAATTCGCTACGGCAAGAGGACAGGAGATCGGATACGAGAATGTATTTGATTACAGCCTGGGGAATCCTTCCGTTCCGGTTCCCAGAGAATTTACCGACCGTATGATCCATATGCTGGCGACGAAGGAACCGTTGGAACTGCACGGCTATAGTCCCAGCCTCGGTATTACAAGTGTCAGGGAGGCAATTGCGGAGAACCTGGAGAAGAGATTCGGCCTGCCCTATCGCAAAGAGCACATTTTTATGGCGTCTGGGGCGGCGGGAGCGCTGGCACATGCTTTTCGTCTGGTGACGGAACCGGGAGATGAGATCCTGACTTTTGCACCGTTTTTCCCGGAATATCATCCTTATGTGGATCTCACCGGGGCAGTACTGAAGGTGGTTCCGCCTAATCTGGAGAACTTCCAGATCAACTTCGAGGCGTTTGAAGAGATGCTGACAGAGAAGGTCAAGGCAGTACTGATCAATACTCCCAACAACCCCTCCGGTGTGGTATATTCCACCCCGACATTGCAGAGACTGGCAGATATCCTGAGAGAAAAGTCCAAGGAATACGGTCATATTATTTATCTGATCTCTGATGAACCTTATCGTGAGATCGTGTTTGAAGGCGTAGACAGTCCCTGCGTATCCTATTTTTATGACAATACCATCATGTGTTATTCTTTCTCCAAATCACTGTCCCTGCCGGGAGAGCGTATCGGTTATGTGGCAGTGAACCCGGCATGTGAGGATGCGGAGACCATGATCAATATGTGTGGACAGATCTCCCGCGGTATCGGACATAACTGTCCTCCTTCCATTATCCAGCTGGCAGTGGCACAGGTACTGGACAAGACAGCGGATCTGTCGGTGTATGAGACGAATATGAACATCCTCTATAAAGAACTGCTAGACCTGGGATTCACCTGTGTGAAGCCCGGCGGAACTTTCTACATTTTCCCGAAGGCGCTGGAAGAGGATGCCAAGGTATTCAGCCAGAAAGCATTGAAATATGATCTCGTTCTGGTACCGGGCGACAGCTTTGGTGCCCCCGGATATTTCCGCATGGCCTACTGTGTGGACACGGAGAAGGTAGAGAGATCTCTGGAAGCCTTTCGAAAATTTGTAAAGACTGAGTACGGAAAGGAGTCATTGTAAGATGTATCAGGCAGGACTGGTATTGGAAGGCGGTGGCATGAAGGGTGTCTATACCGCCGGAGTGTTGGACTTTTTTACCGAAAAAGGAATTGACTTCTCCCATATCTATGGGGTGTCTGCCGGAGCGTGCCATATGTGCAGCTATCTGTCCCGACAAAAGGGACGGGCGCTGAGTGTCAGTGTGGACTATCTGGATACGAGACGATATTGCAGTCTGGAGAGCTTATTGACCAGCGGAGATCTGTTCAATGTGGATTTCTGTTATCATCTGATCCCGGAATATCTGTATCCGTATGACTATGAAACATTTGAAAAATATCCCGGCAAGGCCTACAGTGTGGTGACCAACATCGAGACGGGACAGCCGGAGTATCTGCGTGTCCGCGATATCCGTAAAGATATTGACAAGATCCGTGCTTCCGCATCCCTGCCGTTAGTGGCACGGAATGTAAAAATAGATGGGAAGCTGTATCTGGACGGCGGCATCAGCGATGCGATCCCTTTGGAAAAATCGATCCTGGACGGCAACCGCAAAAACATCGTTGTCATGACCAAGGAAGTGGGATTCGTGAGAAAACCTGCCTCCGCATCGCAGTTAGGACTCATAAAACTCAGATATCTGAAATATCCTAAAGTATATGAACTTATGGCAGACAGACATATCCGTTATAATGAGAGCCTGGACTACATCGAAAGACAGGAGAAATGTGGTCAGGCATTCGTGATCCGTCCTCATAAAAAGAGTGATGTGGGACGGATTGAGAAAGACAAGGACAAACTGATCGCCTTGTACGAAGAGGGGTATCGGGAGGCAGAAGCCTGCTATGAGGATCTGCTGGCATATCTGGAAAAATAAGTACTAAAAATATAAGAAAGTATAGAGAGAAAAGAAATGTTAGAAATTATCAAAGCGATTATTTACGGTATTGTAGAAGGTATTACCGAATGGCTGCCGATCAGCAGCACGGGACATCTGATCCTGGTGGAACGTCTGATCCCTTTTCAACAGACCAGTGAAGGATTTTTCGATATGTTCGATGTAGTCATCCAGCTGGGAGCTATTTTAGCGGTGGTTGTATTGTTCTGGAACAAGATCTGGCCCTTTTACCTGAAGAAAAATAAGCAGCCGAAAAAGGGAGGCATTGTAAAATCCGCAAAAGATCCCGCAGTGGGAAATGTGGCACTGAGCATGGATGCTTTCTGGATGTGGGTGAAGATCGTTGTGGCATGTATCCCGGCAGTCGTATATGGTCTGTTATTTGATGATGCGGTAAGCGAAGCCTTCCAAAAAGAGATCGGAAGCAGCGGCGTTACGATCCAGGTCATCGTGGTGGCTGTAATGCTGGTAGTGGTCGGCGTACTATTTATCGTGATCGAGAATTGGAATAAGGACCGTGTACCTACCACAACAAAATTGTCTCAGCTGACCTACAGAGATGCACTGATCATCGGTCTGTGCCAGCTGGTAGCGGCGGCACTGCCCGGAACCTCCCGCTCCGGAGCTACGATCCTGGGAGCTATTATGATTGGTATATCGAGAACAGTGGCAGCGGAATTTACCTTCTTTCTGGCGATTCCCGTTATGTTTGGAGCCAGCCTTCTGAAGGTACTGAAGTTCGGATTCACATTCACGGGAATGGAGCTTGCCTGCCTGCTGATCGGTACGGTGGTATCCTTCATTGTATCCCTGTTTGTACTTCGCTTCCTGATGGGATACATCAAAAAGCATGACTTTAAGGTCTTCGGATGGTACCGGATCGTACTGGGGATTATCGTATTACTGTACTTCCTTGTATTCGCATAACAGTTGACAATTATAGGGAAAAGGAATACACTACCCTTATCGAGCACCGGAATACGGTACTTGTGAGGAGAATGAAAATGTTTTTGTACATGATTCGTACAGAAGGGAGACGGTAACATGGCAATAGTTAAGAAAACTGTAGCACCAGTAGCAGCAGCGAAAGTGGAAGCGCCTAAGGCAGAAGTGAAGAAAGCAGCACCGACAACTCCAGTTAAGACAGAAACTAAGACCGCTGTGAAGGAAGCTGAGAAGGCACCTGTAGCAAAGGCTGAAGTAAAAGCACCTGTAAAGGCAGAGGTTAAAAAGCCCGCAGCTAAGAAAGAGACAGCAAAAAAGGAAACCGCTAAGAAAGCACCCGCTAAGAAACCCGCAGCAAAAAAAGCAGAGTTAAAGAGCGAGATCAGTGTTCAGTTCGGCGGCAAGTCCTATTCTCAGGAAGAGCTTTTAAAGATTGCAAAGGATGTATGGAAATACGACCTGAAGCAGAAGGCAGCTGATCTGACCAGCGTAGAATTATATGTAAAACCCGAAGAGAGCATGGTTTACTATGTAATGAACAAAGAGACCACCGGAAGCTTCTACATATAAACTATTCAGAGTAATAAAAAATAAGTATATATACGTTGAATGCTTGCATTCATAAGGATATATACTTATTTTTATATTACGAAGTAACCCTATGAGCAAAAGGAAAGCACCGAAGGTGCGGTTTTGCGAATAGGGTCTGAATAGTTCACCAGGCCCCAAAGTTGAATCATCGCTTTGGGGTCTTTGTATCATCATATGTATGATCAGGATCAAAATGTTAAAGGATGACAGAATGCAGAAAAAATCAGAAAAGATTATTCTCACATTATATCTGCTGGGTTTTCTGGCACTGGCGCTTACCATCGCCCTGTTGCAGCCCCTGGCCAATACACCGCCCCTGTTCGGCAACCCGCCCGATGAGCATGCGAGATATCTGATCCCGCAGTTTATCTGCAGATACGGCAGAATCCCCACGGGACTGGAGGAAGAAGTGCGGATTCCGGCGTATGGATTTTCTTATGCGTTGTATAACGTGTTTCCTTATATTGTACAGGGGTATATCATGCGTTTTGTCAGCCTGTTCACGGAATCCGAGATCGCGTTGCTATACACGGCACGCCTGGTGAATGTGACTTTCGGACTGCTGATGGCAGTTGTTGTATACTTTATCGGGAAGAGAGTATTTCAGGATGACAGATTCCGCTGGCTGTTCTGCTTCGCGGTGACCTATCTGCCGGAAGGACTGTTTATGCATACTTATGTGAATACGGATTCCTGCTGCATGCTGTCCACGGCGATGATGGTATATGCGCTGGTCTGTGTCTACAGGGACGGCATCAACGTCCGGAACAGTCTGTGGATGAGCGGAGGTATTATTTTATGCGCACTTTCTTATTATAATGCTTATGGATATATCGTAAGCTGCATTTTACTGTTTGTAATGTTCTTTTTACAGAAAAAGGAGAGTGGCGGTTATTCTTATGACTGGAAGAAGATGTTAAAATATGGCTGCTTTATTGCGGCGGTGGTCCTGATAGGAATCGGATGGTGGTTCATTCGTAGTTATATAGTACTGGACGGAGATCTGTTAGGACTTGACACCCGGGAAAAAATGGCAATACAGTATGCGATAGAGAGTGTGAATCCTCTGACGATGCAGACCTATCACTCCATGGGATATACAGTATTCGAAATGTTCCGGGAACGATATACCTTGTCCGGACTGTTCCACAGCTTTGTGGGAGCATTCGGTTCCATGTCCATATATGGCTCCATCTGGCTGTACCGGGCATATAAAGTATTTTTTGCAGCAGGCATTGTGGGAGCGCTTCTGTATCTGATCCGTTATAAAAAGCGGCGTAAAATATCCGGAAGAGAATGGTTCTTTCATATCAATATGTTGTATTGCATTTTCATGCCGGTTTTTCTGACAATTTATTATGCATATACCACAGATTATCAGAACCAGGGACGTTACCTGCTCCCGGCATTGATCCCGCTAATGTATTACATGACAAAAGGGATTCAGAAGCTTTCGGAAATCAGCTTCAGAGGCAGGACTTTTCCGAGATGGCTGGTAAATGCAGGCATTGCGGTATGCTTCCTGATCATTATCGGAGGCACAATAGAAATGGTATATGTACGGGCACTTCCCGTGTATTTAGAGACAGGACTGGTACTGGAATAGTGCCGGTCCTGTCTTTGTATGGAAACTATTCGGAAAAGTCCGAAGAGGCGATTTCGCGAATGGGACTCAGAATAGTTTTTTTTAATAGTTTGTTTAGAATTATTTTCGGGAAAATCAGTTGACAATAATATCCTGTAGTGATATTTTAGGGTAAGAAGATGTTAGCACTCCTTTTAGACGAGTGCTAACAATCCCAAAGGGAGTGATGGAATGCAATTGGATGACAGAAAAAGAATTATATTGCAAGCCATTATCCGGAACTACTTGGAAACGGGAGAGCCGGTAGGCAGCAGGACCATTTCGAAATATACGGATCTGAATCTAAGTTCGGCAACCATTCGGAATGAGATGTCAGATCTGGAGGAGATGGGTTATATTATACAGCCCCACACTTCCGCAGGAAGAATTCCTTCCGATAAGGGATATCGCTTCTATGTGGATACCATGATGGCGACCAGAGAGCAGGAAGTCAATGAGATGAAGGATATGCTCTTAGAGAGACAGGATAAGCTGGAGAACCTGTTAAAACAGGTAGTCAAGACCCTGGCTCAGAACACACAGTATGCCACCATGATCAGTGCTCCGCAGGTACATCATAACAAGGTGAAGTTCATCCAGCTGTCCCGGGTAGATGCCGGACAGATTTTGGCAGTCATCGTTGCCGAAGGCAATGTGATCAAGAACAATATCCTGGCAGTGGATCGGGAACTGGATGATGAGACGCTTTTGAAGCTGAATATCCTGCTGAACACACACCTCAATGGTTTGTCCATGGAGGAGATTAATTTGGGAATGATCGCAGCGATGAAACAGCAGGCCGGAATCCACAGTGAGATCGTCAGTGAGGTGATCGATGCCGTGGCAGATGCCATCAAGGCAGACGAAGATCTGGAGATCTACACCAGCGGCGCGAACAACATTTTCCGGTATCCGGAGCTGGCAGATCAGTCCAAGGCAAGTGAACTGATCAATGCTTTCGAGGAGAAGCAGCAGTTAGGCGGTCTGATCCAGGAATCCCTGGCAGACGAGGGCAGCACAGGTATCCAGGTGTACATCGGAGACGAGACACCGGTGCAGGGCATGAAGGACTGCAGTGTTGTGACCGCTACTTATGAATTAGGCGAAGGCATGAAGGGAACCATAGGAATCATAGGTCCCAAGAGAATGGATTATGACAAGGTCATCGGAACGCTGCGGACGGTGCAGAACCAGTTGGATGACCTTTACCGCAAAGAATAGACAGATTCCAGAAAGGAAAGTAAAAATGGCAGATCAGGAAAAAGAAATATTAGAGGAAGAAATGGAACAGGATCTTTCGGATGCCGAAGAACTGAAGGAAGAAGAGACAGAAGATGAGGAACCTGTGAGCAAGGAAGACAAAAAGGCAGCAAAGAAGCAGGCAAAGCTGAACAAAAAGGAAGATTCCTACAAGGAGAAGATCGATCAGCTGGAAGACAGAGTAAAGCGTCAGATGGCAGAGTTCGAGAACTTCCGTAAGAGAACCGATAAAGAGAAACAGGCGATGTTTGATACCGGTGCCAAGAGTGTGATCGAGAAGATCCTTCCGGTAGTAGATAATTTTGAAAGAGGTCTGGCAACGGTTCCCGAGGAATCCAAAGAAGATCCTTTTGTAGACGGTATGAACCGTATCTACAAACAGCTGATGACAGAGCTTGAGAATATCGGTGTAAAACCCATCGAGGCAGTCGGACAGGAATTCGACCCGAACCTTCACAACGCAGTGATGCAGGTGGAGAGCGATGAGTATGAATCCGGTGTGGTAGCCCAGGAACTTCAGAAGGGCTACACATATCATGACATGGTCGTAAGACACAGCATGGTAGGCGTTGTTCAATAATTTGATTATCACATATTTTTGAAAATAGAAACTATAAAATGAAAACAGAGAGTAAAAACAGGAGGAAAATATTATGAGTAAGATTATTGGTATTGACTTAGGTACAACCAACAGCTGTGTAGCTGTTATGGAAGGTGGTAAACCCACTGTTATCGCAAATACAGAAGGCGCAAGAACCACACCCTCTGTTGTAGCATTTACCAAGACCGGTGAGAGACTGGTCGGTGAGCCTGCAAAGCGTCAGGCAGTTACTAACGCAGAGAAGACCATCTCTTCTATTAAGAGAGATATGGGTACCGATCGTGGCCGTACCATCGACGGCAAAAAGTACTCTCCTCAGCAGATCTCCGCAATGATCCTGCAGAAGCTGAAAGCAGATGCAGAGAGCTATCTGGGTGAGAAGGTTACCGAGGCAGTTATCACAGTTCCCGCATATTTCAATGATGCTCAGCGTCAGGCTACCAAGGATGCCGGTAAGATCGCAGGTCTGGATGTAAAGCGTATCATCAACGAGCCTACCGCAGCAGCACTTGCTTATGGTCTGGACAATGAAAAAGAGCAGAAGATCATGGTATACGACCTTGGTGGTGGTACCTTCGATGTATCTATCATCGAGATCGGTGACGGTGTCATCGAAGTACTGGCTACCAACGGTGATACACACCTTGGCGGTGATGATTTCGATAACAAGATCATTCAGTGGATGCTGGATGAATTCAAGAAGGCAGAAGGCGTAGATCTGTCCGGTGATAAGATGGCTATGCAGAGACTGAAGGAAGCAGCTGAGAAGGCTAAGAAAGAGCTGTCCAGTGCAATGACCACCAACATCAATCTGCCTTTCATTACCGCAACCGCAGAAGGACCTAAGCACTTTGATATGAACTTAACCCGTGCTAAGTTCGATGAACTGACCAGAGATCTGGTTGACAAGACCGCTATCCCCGTACAGAACGCTATGAAGGATGCAGGCCTGAATTATTCTGATCTGGGTCAGGTACTGTTAGTAGGTGGTTCCACACGTATCCCTGCTGTACAGGATAAGGTAAGAGCATTGACCGGTAAAGAGCCCAGCAAGTCTCTGAATCCTGATGAGTGCGTAGCAATCGGTGCTTCTATCCAGGGTGGTAAACTTGCCGGTGATGCAGGTGCCGGTGATATTCTGTTACTGGATGTAACTCCTCTGTCTCTGTCCATCGAGACCATGGGTGGTGTTGCTACCAGACTGATCGAGAGAAATACAACCATTCCTACCAAGAAGAGCCAGATCTTCTCTACCGCTGCTGATAATCAGACCGCAGTAGATATCAACGTAGTACAGGGTGAGCGTCAGTTCGCCAAGGATAATAAGTCCCTCGGACAGTTCCGTCTGGACGGTATTGCTCCCGCTCCCAGAGGAATCCCTCAGATCGAGGTTACCTTTGATATCGATGCCAACGGTATCGTAAATGTATCCGCTAAGGACCTGGGTACCGGCAAGGAGCAGCACATCACCATTACCGCTGGCTCCAACATGTCCGATTCCGATATCGAGAAGGCTGTCAAGGAAGCAGCTGAATTCGAAGCACAGGATAAGAAGCGTAAGGAAGCTATCGAGGCAAGAAACGAAGCAGACTCTTTCGTATTCCAGACCGAGAAGGCTCTGAACGAAGTAGGTGACAAGGTACCCGAGAGCGACAAGACTCAGGTACAGGCTGATCTGGAAGCTGTTAAGGCAATCCTGGAGAGAACCAAGGATCAGGAAATGAGCGACAGCGATGTAGATGAATTGAAGGCTGCAAAAGAGAAACTGACCCAGAGTGCACAGTCCGTATTCACCAAGATGTATGAGCAGGCTGCACAGGCACAGCAGGGTGCTCAGGGCGCAGGTCCTGACATGAATGCACAGGCCGGCGGCAGCGATGCAGGTTCCACCGCAGATGATGATGTCATCGACGGAGATTTCAGAGAAGTATAAATAACTTCACAAACAGAGCAATCCGTGGTATAACAGTAAATGCTGTGTAACAGTGATTGTGATAACAGACGGCACAGGGTATGCGAAAGCGTGCCCTGTGCATAACCGTCTTAAGATTTATGTGATAGAGGTGCAGAAATGGCAGAGCAAAAGAGAGACTATTACGAGGTCCTCGGTGTAGATAAGAATGCAGATGATGCTGCAATCAAAAAAGCATACCGTGTACTGGCGAAAAAATACCATCCCGACATGAACCCCGGAGACAAGGAGGCAGAACAGAAGTTTAAAGAAGCTTCCGAGGCTTATGCCGTGCTGAGTGATCCCGAGAAGAGACGCCAGTATGATCAGTATGGTCATGCGGCATTTGACGGTGGTGCAGGCGGAGCCGGTGGATTTGACTTTAACGGTGCAGACTTCGGAGACATCTTCGGAGATATTTTCGGAGATATTTTTGGTGGCGGAAGAAGCAGAAGCGCCAGAAATAACGGACCTATGAAGGGCGCCAATATCCGCACCAGCGTGCATATTACATTTGAAGAAGCTGTTTTTGGTTGCAAGAAAGAAATTGACCTGACGGTAAAAGAGACCTGTAAGACCTGTAACGGCTCCGGCGCAAAGCCGGGTACCAGCCCCGAGACCTGTACCAAGTGCGGTGGTAAGGGTCAGGTTGTATTTACCCAGCAGTCATTCTTTGGTACGGTACGTAATGTACAGACCTGTCCTGACTGTCAGGGAACCGGTAAGGTGATCAGGGAGAAGTGTCCGGATTGTCGTGGTACCGGATACATTCCGATGAAGAAGCGTTATGCAGTAGATATTCCTGCAGGTATTGACAACGGACAGTCCACCCGTATGCCGGGACTGGGTGAGCCGGGTGTTAACGGCGGCCCCAGAGGCGATGTGCTGGTAGAGGTAATTGTCGGTCGTCATCCGATCTTCCAAAGACAGGAATTCGATATCTTCTCTACCGTTCCCATCTCTTTTGCAGTGGCTGCACTGGGCGGGGAAGTACTGATCGACACCGTAGACGGTAAGGTGGTCTATGATGTGAAGGCAGGAACGCAGACAGATACCAAGATCCGTCTGCGCGGCAAGGGTGTTCCTTCCTGGAGAAATAAGGATGTCCGCGGTGACCACTATGTAACACTGGTGGTACAGACACCCGATAAATTAAAACCGGAGGCAAAGGAACTGCTGAAGCAGTTCGATGCACTGACCGGAGATTCCCTGAATGCAGTGAAAAATGCAACCGAAGCAGGAGAAAACGGATCTAAGGAGAAAGACTCCAAGGATGGCAAGAAAAAGAAGTTTTGGAAATAAGATTGGTAGCGCCTTTTGCTGACAATCTTATGAATAGCGTGGCTCATTGCGGAGAACTCTGTATTTAAAATCCTATTTTTTACTAAAAAAATACAAAAATACGAGATTTTACCATGCAAAAAGCTGTTATTTTCGCTGAGCGTGCAAAATGAAGAAATTCCGTACAAAAATTCCGGATTTGGGGATTTTTTTGTACGGAATTCATTGTTTTTAGAGTTTTTACACCAAACTAACTTGAGAGTTAGTTGAATACATTGGCAAAATCCACGAACTCTCGGAGCATGCGATACACATGTCTCGATGTAAGGTCTCCGGATGTGAATTTTCTACGAAAAGTGATGAGTAGTTCTCGGCATGACGGGGCCGCCTACAGTCGACATCCATGTCGACAATCGGCTGACGCGGACATCGTGTCCGCTTTCCCCCTGTCTTTCAGCACTTTTCTAGAAAATATCAACATCCTCCGACAAACATCTTCGACATGGCATTGCATACGCCGGGAGTTCTGCGTTTTGGAAAGCTTTCAAAAAACCAGTAGCCCCGGCTGGGTATAAGAATAAGCAGTGCCGTAAGCAGACGTCGGTACCATAGCGTCCTAAGGGACGCATTGCGGTCGTATTGTGACCGCTTATGTACCGCTACGCTCTGCGACAGAGCGCGAGCGTGCCGCGTTTCTTATACCCTGCCAAGGGCTACGGGGATTTGATAGCATTTCTTCACTAACTCTCAATTTAATATACAATTTTACAATTTTGTAAATAGTAAACGGTTTGACAGAAGGGGGAGAAACGCTTACAATTCAAGTAGTTATACAGGCTGTGGCACAAAGGAGACGGGCAGGAATGGAGAATCGGCGAGAGGAATTTCTGAAAACAGTATGTCAGATCTATATGGCTGCCGTTCTGGTCGTGTTGCCGCTGTACTATATTCCCGGAAATGGATATGACAAATTGGGCGATAGCAAATATTATTTATATCGCAATATCTCTCTGATCTGTATGGGGATTTGTCTGGCGGTACAGATCATCGCTGTGGTAAGAAGCTGCCGGATGGAAAACAGCAGTAGTTCCGGTATGTATATGAGAAAAACCGGGGGAAAAATAATCAGATGGTGCAGAGAGCATAGTGTTGTGACGGCCGTCTGCTTATATGGATTTTGCGCATTATTGTCTGCCATTTGTAGTTCTTACGGAAGGACCGCCTGGGCCGGAGAACGGGAATGGTACATGGGCGCTGTCACCATCTGCCTGATGGTAGGCGGATTTCTGATGGCAGCGGATTACAGCGGACAATGCATCCGGATTTTATATCTGGGAGAAGCAGCGTCTGTCATAGTGGCACTCATAGGATTGTTCCAAAAATTGGGTTATGATCCTCTGGGACTGCTGAAGGGCTATGTGGTAGGGGACTGGGAATATACACATATGCTCAGTACTTTGGGAAATAATAACTGGCTCAGCGGGTATTACAGTGTGATGCTTCCTCTGTCACTGTCACTTTTTTGTAAGGCTGCGGAAGAGGGGAGAAGAGCTGCTTCCATTTTGCTTGGAGGCGGTAATGTCCTTGTGGTGATGATGTTGTTTTTACAGGGAAGTGACGGCGGTGTGATGGTGGTATGTGTAACACTGTGGATATGTTTTTGGAGCAGTCGTAAAAAAAATGGACTTTGGGAGCCGTTGCTTGTCCTGTTGTCCGGAGCCTGCGTTGGAATGTTATTGTGGGGAAAGGTGATGCAATCCCGGGGAACCTATGATATTTTATTACAGGATGGTATTGCAAGAAAAATGGCAGTATGGCAGGGATGGTTTCTGCTTGCAGTAGTGTGTCTGTTATTCTGTGGGATACATTATGCTCTTCCGGAAAAGAAAAAGAGGGCGCTACAGATCGGAGCACTGTGCGGCAGTCTGTTGTTGGCTGCGGGTGTGATAATATGGTATATTTTGAAACTGCAGGGCAGCGATTTTGCGGAGTGGGGCAATCGCCGGGGAATGTTATGGCAGATGGCATGGCAGGGTTTCTGCCGTGGCGATCTTAAGCATAAGCTGCTGGGGGTCGGACCGGATTGCTTTGCAGCTTATTTGGAACAGGTGTTACCGGGAGGCACGGTACTATTTGACAAAGGCTATTTTGCCGGTTCGATTTTTACGAATGCACACAATGAATGGCTTACCACGTTGATCAACCTGGGGGTACTGGGAACTGCTGCTTATGCAGCCGTATTTCTTACCGCATTGCGGAAATACCGCAGAAATTCCATGGCGATCATGTTGCTTTTTACTTATGGAATGCATTCCCTGATCAGCTTTCAGCAGGTATTGAATACCCCTTTCTTTTTTCTGTTGCTGGGGGTATGCGAAGCTGAACAGCGCATGAATCAGTAATATAATACAGATACACATGAGGAGTCTATAGAAGTCGGATGAAAAATATTTGGAAAATTTTCACAAAAGATGTCAAACAATTAGTGAAGCAGCCTTTTGCACTGATCATAATTATTGGGTTGTGCGTGATCCCATCACTGTATGCCTGGTTTAATATTTTTGCCAACTGGGATCCTTATGCCAATACCGGCGGGATTCCCGTAGCAGTGGTGTCATTGGATCAGGACTATACGTTAAAGGACGGTTCCGTGGTAAATATGGGAGAATCCGTTCTGGAGAGTCTGCATTCTAATACCAGCGTAAAATGGATTTTTCCGGACACAGAGGAAGAAGCAAAAGAGGGTGTGGAGTCAGGAAAATATTATGCTGCTATTGTGATCACCGATAAGTTTACATACAGCATGTATAATGCATTTTCGGATGATTTCGAGAATCCGGCGCTGATCTATTATCAGAATCAAAAGAGCAATGCCATTGCTACGAAGATCACGGATACGGTAGCGGGAACGCTGCAGAATACCATTAACGAGACATTTATTAAAGTGGCAGCCACTACCATTTTTGAAGAGAGCAATTCCGTATCGGCGCAGGTGCAGGGCGGCAGTTACGTGGATGAATTCCGTGCAGATCTCGCGGAACTAAACGACAATCTGAAAGAATACAGCGCGATGATCGATTCCTTCCGCGCGGGAAATACCCGACTGGAAGCTGCGATCACCCATGTAAATTATGAAATCCCGGCAATGCAGAAGAAACTGGATGCGACGACTGCCAGCCTGAACCAGAGCAGTCAGAATCTGTCTTCGACCCGGGACACGCTGGCTGATTTCAGCAATAATATTGATACTTCCATGGCAAATATCAACAATTCCCTGGAAAATATGAAAAAGACGCTGGATGCCAGTAAACTGGCGGATGATACAGCGCAGATGACCAAAGATCTGAACAAAGTGGCGAGGGATACCAATACCCTGAACGGACAGGTGAATGATCTGTTGGCAGTACTGTTGCAGCAGAAATTACAGGGCAGCGTCTCCGGAGGGGATGCTTCTGTCTCCGGAGGCAACGCAGGTGCCGGCGGCAATGGAGGAAGTGCGGCTTCTGACGCGGCCATTGAGGCACTGAAGGCAATGCAGAAGGAACTGGATATGATGAACACCGTGGTGGGCAGTGTGCTGGAAGCTACGGATGAGCAGGCGGCGGAGAAGGCAAAAGTCAATGTCAACAATGCCATGAATAACCTGAAGAGCGTTATCGACAGCTGCGAAAATAATGTAAGCAATATGCAGGGCATTTATAAAAATAACCTGGTACCGCAGATGCAGAGAGTACTGACCAATATGACAGATTCCCTGAATCAGGTGACCGGACTGGTAAATACTCTGAGTAACACGGTGAAAAATGTGGGTGTGGTCATGGAAGGCGTAGGCGACGCAGTGGACGGCACCAGTGAAAGCCTTGGCCAGATTCAGAGCGTGGTAGACAGCATCAGCGACAAACTGACAGACCTGACGGAACAGCTGGAAGGTGCTTCCGAAGAAGAAATGATGGATATTCTGGTGCGTTTCCTGGGCGGTGACCCGGATAGCCTGGGAGCTTATTTTGCATCTCCGGTGACCATGGAGACTGTTGCCATATATCCTGTGGCCACCTACGGATCCGCTATGACTCCGTTTTATTCTACACTGGCCATCTGGGTAGGGTCTACGATACTGGTGGCACTGGTGAAAGTAAAAGCCTCTCCGAAAGGATTGGAAAATGCACAGAGTTATCAGTTGTATTTCGGCAGATATCTGCTGTTTTTCCTGCTGGCACAGATTCAGGCAGCCATTATCGTAGCGGGAGATCTGTGGCTGCTGAAGGTCAATATTGTGGAGCCGGCATTGTTTTTCCTGGCGGCAAGCTTTACGGCAACTGCATTTTCCCTGTTGATCTATTCGCTGACACTGGCATTCGGAGATGTGGGTAAGGCTGTCTGCGTCATTGTCATGGTATTGCAGATCGCGGGATCCAGCGGTACGTTCCCGATTGAACTGCTGCCGGATACTTATCAGAAAATATATATCTTTTTCCCATTCCCCTATGCCATTACGGCAATGCGTGAGGCGCTGGCGGGAATGTACGGAACGGCCTATATGGAAGCATTGGCAAAGCTGATCCTGTTTATGCTGGAGGGCCTGCTGATCGGCCTGGTGATCCGGATCCCTTTCGTCAAACTGAATCACTTTGTGGAAGAGAGAATGGAAGACACGGAACTCATGTGATGCCTATTCGGAGCCATGTAAACATTGCAAAAGGAAAGCTCCGCAGGAGCGGTTTTGCGAATGAAGTACCGAATAGGCAGAAAGTAAGGCAGAAAATAAGACAGAAAGTAAGACAGAAAGGAAATTTCATGGAAAGAGACTACGAAGAGATTTTTCAGAAGGTGTTGGACTATGAGCAGACCCTTCATGAAAAAAACAGAAAAAGAATCAAGATCGGTCTGAAGTGCATCTGGATCGTGCCCCTGTTTTTCCTGGCATTGTTGTTCCTGACCGGCAGCAATAAAGTGATCTTCCTGATCCTGTGGATCGTGTCACTGTTCGCCCTGTCGATCTATCTGATCGTTGTGGAATATATGGATCATAACTTGCAGGAAAAGATCATGGAACTAAAGGGGGAAGAGGGAACGATCGAAGCAGTAACCCCTGCGGATTTTGACAGAGCGGCACAGATCATCCGCAAGACCCGGGAAATGATCGGTGAGGGACTGAACTCCCCGGCGGAGACACAGGCAGAAGTGACAGAGAAAAAAGACGAAGCAGAAGAAATAAAAGAAACAGAAGACGGGGAGGAAGGCGAGTAATATGCGTAACATCTGGAAAATATTTACCACCGACATCCGTCGGATCAGCAATAATGTGGTGGCAGTTGTTATTATTATGGGACTGAGTATTCTCCCGGCACTGTATGCATGGTTCAATATTTTCTCCAACTGGGATCCCTATGAACCTGCAGCTACCAGTCAGCTGAAGGTGGCGGTGGCTTCCGATGATGCCGGAGCGGAGATCATGGGACTTTCCCTGAATGTAGGAGACAGTGTGCTGGAGGCTTTGGGGGCCAATACCACCATCGGGTGGGTATTCCCGGGGACTACCGAAGAAGCCCTGGAAGGAGTTAAGAACAGTGATTACTATGCGGCATTGATCATTCCGGAGAACTTCACACAGGAGATGTTGGGATTCCTGGACGGAGAAGTGGATCATCCTACCATTTACTATTATGAAAACGAGAAAAAGAACGGTATCGCACCCAAGATTACCGGAAAAGCGAAAAATGCCGTGCAGGAGCAGGTGAATGCCACATTTGTCAGCACCGTGGCAGAAGCTGTCATGAAAGCCGGAAATGGACTGTCCATGGCGAATGCAAGCGGACAGGCCAGTGTGACAGGTTCACTGGATTCCGTACAGGCACAGCTGCAGGATTATGTGGTAATGCTGCAGTCCTTCCAGAGTATTATGAGTTCTGCGGAGATGATCATGGCCACCAGCCGGAATATGCTTCCGGATATGGACAATATACTGGAGAACGGACGAAATACCATGATCGGTATGCAGACCATGATCAATTCCAGCGTAGATGCAGTGGATGTTATGGGGGATATGGTGAGCAGCAGTATGGACATGGTGACGGAAGCGTTGCAATATCTGTCTGTGTTCTCGGATGGGTTGCTGGATCAGATGGGCAGTAACAATATCGGAAGTACTACCGATACCGGACTGGGAATGGCGATCGGTCTGGTACAGGGAATGCAGGCCAACATGGATGTGCTGGGAAGCCTGGTCACCGGACAGGATGCGCAGATTCAGGCGATCAACCAGTCTCTGAAAAATATCGAGGCGGATTTAAAACAGCTGCAGAACAGCAAGGGTCAGGTCGACACGGATGTGAATACGCTGCGGGCACAGATCCGGGAACAGATTCAGATCTGCAATAAGCAGCTGAACAACCTGATGAATGATTACAATAATAATGTCAGACCTTCTTTCCGGAATACCGGGAAATCCATGCAGCAGGCATTTTTAAATGCCGCGGCTATGATGAACGGAACGGATGTGAATATGGATGAGATCTCAGATATTCTGGGAGAATATGAGCAGACCATCCGGGAAGGCAATTTAAGCCTGCAGGATTCCCTGACAATTGCACAGGAACTGCTGGACAAGGTAAGTAAAATAGCGGATAATATAAAACGGATCACCGGGGCGGATTCTTATGAAGATATTCTGAAAGCCATGGCCAGCGATCCGACTTCCGTGGCGGAATTCGTATCATCACCGGTGAAGCTTCAGACGGTACCGGTCTATCCGGTGGAGCACTACGGCTCCGCGGCATCGCCGTTTTACACGATCCTGGCGATCTGGGTGGGAGCACTGTTTTTAGTGGCTATCATCCATGTGGGTGTGAAACCCATTGATCCCGGAGATCATTACAAAGAATATGAAAGATACTTTGGCAGATATCTGCTGTTTTTCCTTATCGGACAGGCACAGACACTGCTGACGATCCTGGGCAATCTCTACTACATTGAGATCCAGTGCCAGCATAAATTTCTATATTGGCTGGCAGCAGCTGTGGCAAGTGCGGCGTTCAGCTGTTTCATGTATTCCGTGACGTTTGCTTTCGGCAATGTGGGAGAAGCACTGGCCATCGTGGTCATGGTCATTCAGGTAGCGGGAAGCGGAGGAACCTTCCCCATTGAGGCGCTGCCGAAGGTGTTTCAGTGGATCTATCCTTTCCTGCCGTTCCAGTTTGGCATGAAAGCGTTTAAAGAATGTATTGCAGGAATGTACGGTGTGGATTACTGGATCAATGTGGGCAAAATGGTACTATTCCTGATCATCGCATTATTACTGGGACTGGCACTGGAACCGCCATTCCGCAAATTGAACCACAGGATCGAGAAGAGCAAGGAAAAGACAGGGCTGATGATATAATGAGCCTCAAGGAAAACCAAGCGGCTGCGAAGCAGACATTTGGTTTTCTGGGCTCATTAGCGAACGAATAATCCTGCGAAGCAGGATGTAGAGTGCGAAAGCACGAATTCGTGAGCTTATGATATAATGAGCGCAAGTGAGCCAATATGCTTGCATAATTGGCGAACGGCGAATTTGATCATGATCGTTGCGAAGCAACGGTAAGCACCGTAGGTGCGAATCATGATATAATGAGTGCGAGAAAGGAATCACAATATGAAGTGGGTGAAATTCAGAATAAAGACCGTGACAGATGCGGAAGATATTATTATCAGTACCCTGTATGATCTGGGACTGGAGGGTGCACAGATCGAGGACAAGGTGCCTCTGACTGCGATGGAGAAGGAGCAGATGTTCGTGGATATCCTGCCGGACGGACCGGAGGATGATGGCATTGCATACTTAAGCTTTTTTGTAGAGGAAAAAGAAGACGGCAGTCTGGAAGTAGCTGGTGAGAAGACTACCACCGAAGCAGTGCTTGCCGATGTGAAGCAGGAATTGGAAGATTTACGTCAGTTTATGGATATTGGAGAAGGTTCCGTCGTCGTGGATGAGACGGAGGACATTGACTGGATCAATAACTGGAAGCAGTATTTCCATCAGTTCTATATTGATGACATCCTGGTCATCCCTTCCTGGGAAAATATCAAGCCTGAGGATACCGATAAAATGGTGCTCCATATCGATCCCGGCACGGCGTTCGGTACCGGGATGCATGAGACTACGCAGCTGTGCATCCGTCAGCTGCGCAAGTTCATTACCCCAGAGACGGAGCTTCTGGACGTAGGAACCGGCAGTGGTATTCTGGCAATTTTATCTCTGATGTTTGGTGCAAAACATGCTGTGGGAACCGACCTGGATATCTGTGCGGTGGAAGCTGTGGCACAGAACTGTGATGTGAACGGCATTGATCCGGCACAGTTCGACATGATGATCGGCAACATCATCACCGATAAAGAAGTACAGGACAAAGTGGGGTATGAGTGCTATGATATCGTGGTAGCCAATATCCTGGCAGATGTGCTGGTGCCACTGACTCCCGTGATCGTACATCAGTTGAAAAAGGGCGGTATCTACATTACCTCCGGAATTATTGATGACAAGGAGCAGACTGTGGTAGAGGCAGTGAAGGCAGCAGGCCTGGAAGTACTGGAAGTCACTTATCAGGGAGAATGGGTCAGTGTGACCGCAAGGAAGAACTAGAAGTCGGAAGCGGGAGTGTTTATGTATCAGTTTTTTGTAGAACCGGAGCAGATCGATGTGGCGGGAAAAAGCGTCATCATCCGGGGAGCCGATGTCAATCATATCAAAAATGTACTGCGGATGCGTCCCGGTGAGGAAGTGGCGGTCAGCAACGGAATCGACGGCAGGGAATACCGTTGCGGGATCCTGGCATTGGAGGAAGACTGTGTTCGTCTGGAACTACGTTTTATCAAGGAAGATGGTGTGGAGCTTCCCGCAAAGATCTACCTGTTCCAGGGGCTGCCCAAGGCGGATAAAATGGAACTCATTATTCAAAAAGCAGTGGAACTGGGAGCTTTTCAGGTGATTCCTGTAGCAATGAAACGCTGCGTGGTGAAATTGGATGAGAAAAAAGCGGACAGCAAAATAAAGCGCTGGCAGGGAATTGCGGAAGCAGCCGCCAAGCAGAGCAAACGGGGTGTGATCCCGACGGTGGCACCTGTAATGAGCTATGCACAGGCAGTGAAAATGGCATCAGAAATGGATCTGAAGCTGGTGCCCTACGAACTGGCAGAGGGGATGGAACAGACGAAACAGCTGATCGAAAGTGTAAAGCCGGGTCAGCGGATCGCTATTTTCATCGGTCCGGAAGGCGGCTTTGATCCGGAGGAGATCCGGACCGCCACAGAGGCCGGAATCCACCCCATTACGCTGGGTAAGAGGATTCTTCGTACAGAGACAGCCGGATTTACGACTATCGCATGGCTGATGTATCAGTTGGAAAATTAGCGGATGGGCGGCACAGAGTATCTGCCTTTGGCATATTTTAATCATAAGAAGAATATAGTAACTGTTCAGAGTAAACGGAAAGTTTTGAAAGAGCGATCCGGCGAATGGACTTTGAGTAGCTGCTACACAGATAGATAGCAAGGAGAAGAAGAGAATGGAAGTCTATTTGGACAATTCCGCTACGACCAGAACTTTTCCGGAAGTAGCCGAATTGATGACAAAGATCATGTGTGAAGATTACGGAAATCCCTCCAGCCTGCATATGAAGGGAGTGGAGGCGGAGAAGTACCTCCGCTATGCCAAGGAGACTCTGGCAAGGATCCTGAAGGTGGAGGAGAGAGAGCTGTTGTTCACCTCCGGCGGTACAGAGTCTGATAATATGGCATTGATCGGCTGCGCCCTGGCGAATTGCCGCAGGGGCAACCATCTGATCACGACACAGATCGAACATCCTGCCATTCTGCAGACCATGCGTTACCTGGAGAGCCAGGGATACCGTGTCACGTATCTGCCGGTGGATTCCTGCGGACGCATTCATCTGGAAGACCTGCGCAGAGCCATGACACCGGAGACGATTCTGGTATCCATTATGCATACCAATAATGAGATCGGTGCCCTGCAGCCTATTGAGGAAGCCGGAGCACTGATCAAACAGATGAACCCGGATACGCTGTTCCATGTGGATGCGGTACAGGGATTCGGCAAATCCAGGATCTATCCGAAAAAGATGCACATCGACCTATTGTCGGTCAGCGGACACAAGATCCATGGACCGAAGGGTGTCGGACTTTTATATGTGGGAGACAAGGTCAAGATCCAACCCATTGTATTCGGAGGCGGACAGCAGCAGAATCTTCGTTCCGGTACGGAAAATGTACCGGGGATTGCAGGACTGGCAAAAGCAGCGGAAATGCTGTACAGTCGTTTCGATGAGGATCATGCGAGACTCTGTGCCTGCAAGAGACGATTTATCGAGGGCGTAAGAGAACTGGATCAGGTGACGGTCAACGGACTTCTGCCGGATGCACCGTACGGTGAGGGGACGGCGGCACACATTGTCAGCGTATCTTTTGCCGGCGTCAGAAGTGAAGTGCTCCTGCATGCACTGGAGGACAAGGGAATCTATGTATCGGCGGGAAGTGCCTGCTCCGCACACAAACCGCAGCCTTCCGCTACACTGAAAGCCATCGGTGTCGACAAATCCCTGCTGGATTCCACCATAAGATTCAGCTTTTCCGTATTTACCACGGAAGAAGAGATTGACGTATGCTTACGGGCATTGTACAATATAGTACCTATGTTACGCAGATATAGCCGTAGATAAAACAAGAAAGGAAAAGAACGTGTTTACATCATTTTTGATAAAATATGCCGAGATCGGTATTAAGGGAAAAAACCGTTATTTGTTCGAGGATGCTCTGGTACGCCAGATCAAATACGCATTGAAAAAATGTGAAGGAGAATTCCTGGTGCACAAGACGCAGGGACGTATTTTCGTGGATGCAGAGTCGGAATTCGACTATGATGAAGTGGTAGCGCACCTGCAGAGAGTCTTCGGCATTTCCGGGATCTGTCCGGTGGTGCACGTACAGGATGAGGGCTTCGAGAAGCTGTGTGAGACCGTGATCGACTACATTGCAAAGGTATATCCGGACTGTAACCAGACGTTCAAGGTGGCAGCGAGACGTGCCCGGAAAAATTACCCCAAGGATTCCATGACTATCAACATGGATATGGGAGAAGCTATCCTGAAGGCTTATCCCAATATGAAGGTGGATGTACATCATCCCGATATCATGCTGAACATTGAGATCCGTGAAGAAATCTATATCTATTCCGTGATCCTGCCCGGTCCCGGAGGAATGCCCGTAGGTACCGGCGGCAAGGGAATGCTGCTCCTCTCCGGAGGTATTGATTCTCCCGTAGCCGGTTATATGATCGCCAAGAGAGGCGTCAAGATCGATGCAGTATATTTCCATGCACCGCCTTACACCAGCGAGCGTGCGAAGCAGAAAGTAGTGGATCTGGCGAAGATCGTTGCCCGTTATACCGGACCGATCTACCTGCATGTGATCAACTTTACCGATATTCAGTTATATATCTATGAGAAATGTCCGCATGAGGAACTGACCATCATCATGCGCCGTTATATGATGCGGATCGCGGAACAGATCGCGAAAGAGACGGAATGTCTGGGCCTGATCACCGGTGAGAGCATCGGACAGGTGGCATCCCAGACTATGAATTCCCTGATCGCTACCAATGAAGTATGTGAACTACCGGTATACCGTCCTCTGATCGGATTTGACAAGCAGGAGATTGTAGAAGTATCCGAGAAGATCGGCACTTACGAGACTTCCATTCTGCCCTATGAAGATTGTTGTACCATCTTCGTGGCAAAACATCCCGTGACGAAGCCGAATGTAAAGGTGATCCGCAGACATGAACACAATCTGGGTGAGAAGATCGACGAACTGGTGAAGACGGCATTAGAGACCAAAGAACTGATTATTGCGGAAGCATAAGTGCGAATGCAGAGTAACTATTCAGAACCGGGGAAACAGAGGTACTGAATAGTTACTTTTTTGGAATGGCATATAAAAAACACCTCAAGAGGATTGCGTCTCTCAAGGTGTTCTCTGTTTTACTATGTATTCGGACTTCCGAATCGGTAACTTATACCAGATAAGGCTTTAATACTTCCAGAACCTCATCAGCGCCATCCTCTGCATGGATGTTCAGGTCGATAGGCTTGGAAAGATCCAGACTGAAGATACCCATGATGGACTTTGCATCAATTACGTATCTGCCGGACACAAGATCGAAATCATAATCGAACTTAGTAATATCGTTTACGAAAGATTTTACCTTATCAATAGAATTTAAAGAAATCTGAACTGTCTTCATGTTGACTACCTCCTTAATGTGTGTCATACCTTCTGACTTCATATTAATGGCTGAACGACCAAAAGTCAAGACGAAAACAATACAAAAAAAGTGAGGAATCCTATGAAAAGTGTAGCATTACACAACCTTGGATGTAAGGTTAATTCCTATGAAATAGAAGTAATGCAACAAATGTTACAAGAAAAAGGTTATACTATTGTACCATTTGATGAAATCGCGGATATTTACATTGTAAATACCTGCACAGTTACCAATATTGCAGACCGGAAAAGCCGACAGATGCTTCATCGTGCGAAGCAGAAAAATCCGGCGGCACTGGTAGTGGCAGTGGGTTGCTATGTGCAGACCGGAAGGGAAGATGTGGAGCAGGATCCCTGCATTGATCTGGCGATCGGCAACAACCGCAAGAAGGATCTGGCATCCATTCTGGAGGAATATTTACGGGATCTGGAACAGGAAGATGCGGTGGCGGAGAATGCAGAAAATGCCGGACATGGTGTGGACAAGACTCTGCATGACACTACTGTCATAGATATTAACCATACCGCAGAATACGAAGAAATGACTCTGAAACAGACGGCGGAGCACACCCGTGCCTATATTAAAATTCAGGACGGATGCAATCAGTTCTGCTCTTACTGTGTCATCCCCTATGCCAGGGGCAGAGTCCGCAGCCGCAGGGCGGAAGATATCATCCGGGAGATCACCGGCATGGCGAAGAACGGTTACCGGGAGATCGTACTGACAGGTATCCATATCAGCTCCTACGGCATTGATTTCGACGAGGAAGCCTGGAAGCGGGGAGAAAGTGTCTCCGTATTAAAAGAAGACGAGGAGAGAAGAGACTATTCCGGCAGCAGCAAGCTGATCGATCTGCTGGAACGGATCCACGATATTGAAGGAATCGAGAGGATCCGCATCGGTTCCCTGGAACCCCGCATCGTCACAGAGGAGACCGCAGCAAGAATGGCGGAACTGCCGAAGCTGTGTCCCCATTTTCATCTGTCCTTACAGAGTGGCTGTGATGCCACACTGCGCCGTATGAACCGTAAGTACACTTCCGAAGAATATGCGGAAAGCGTAGCACTGCTCCGCAAGGTGTTTGATCATCCTGCCATTACTACGGATGTCATCGTTGGATTCCCCGGGGAGACCGAGGAAGAGTTTACGCAGACAAAGGAATTTTTAGACAGGATTCAATTCTTCGAGATGCATATTTTCAAGTATTCCAAGAGGGCAGGTACCAGAGCGGCCGTGATGTCTCACCAGGTGCCGGATCCCGTGAAAACCACAAGAAGCGGAGAACTTCTGGCTATGGAGAAAGAGCAGTCGAAGCGATTCCGGGCACATTATCTGGGCAGGGAAGCGGAGGTGCTGCTGGAGGAGATAAAGGAGCTGGACGGAGTGGAATATCTACTGGGACATACAAGAGATTATGTGAAGGTAGCGGTTCCTTTGACAGAGAACGGCGAAAAAGCGGTGACCAATACTGTAGTGCGCGGCACGGTGGAAGGATTTGTAAATGATGAGATTCTGTTGTTATCACCCCTTGAATTTTCAAAGTAAATGCGGTAATATAAGGCATAACGGAAAATTTGCGACTATTCAGAGCTGCACAGCAGCGGTTTCGCGAATGGGGCTCTGAAGAGTTACAGAAATTGCATTAAGGCAGAATAAGAGGATCGTATGCAGGACTTAGGAAATACACAATACTTCAAGGTAGAGACAGAACCTGAGACCGGCGTAAAGCTGGTGCTCTCTACCGTATATGAGGCACTGACAGAGAAGGGATATAACCCTGTGAATCAGATCGTTGGTTATATTATGAGTGGAGACCCCACTTATATTACCAGCCATAAGAATGCCCGCAGCCTGATCATGAAGGTGGAGCGGGATGAATTGGTAGAAGAACTGCTCACGGAGTATATCAGGACCAAACACTGGAAATAATCACAACTATCAGGAGGACCCACATGCGTATCATGGGTTTGGATTTCGGCTCACGTACCGTGGGCGTGGCGATCAGCGACAGTCTGCTCTTAACTGCGCAGGGAGTAGAGATCATTCGCCGCAAAGAAGAAAATAAATTACGACAGACGCTGGCCCGGATCGAGGAACTGATCGTCGAGAACGAAGTGGACGAGATTGTGCTGGGACTTCCCAAGAACATGAACGATACTGAGGGTGTCCGTGTGGAACTGACCAAAGAGTTCAAGGAGAAGCTGGAACGCAGGACTGGTCTGCCCGTGTACTTCTGGGATGAGAGACTGACTACCGTAGCTGCGGACAAGGCAATGATGGAAGCGGGGATCCGTCGCGAGAACCGCAAGGATTACGTGGATATGATCGCAGCAACCCTGATCCTGCAGGGATATCTGGATCGCAGGAACAATGAGAAGAAAAAGGAATCAGAATGAGTAAATTGGAAAAGATCACATTTCGCCCGGAGGGCGAAGAACCTGTAGAATTTTATGTACTGGAACAGACCAGGATCGGTGGACACAATTACATCCTGGTAACCGATGTAGAAGAGGGAGACGGAGATGCCCTGATCCTGAAGGATATGTCTCAGGATGGTGAAGAAGAGAGCATTTATGATGTAGTCTCCGATGATGAAGAACTGGAAGCGGTATCCGGAGTATTTGCGGATATGCTGGAGGACATTGATTTAATTTAATTTTAGATAAATACAGGCGGTCCTGCGAGAAGGACGGTCTTATATTTATATATGATTTGTATGATTGGCAGAGAGGGATATTGGAGGCTTTGCCGATTTCGACATATAATGGATTTTATGCCAAAAGTGACAGGGAATACACGAAGGGCATGAGAAAAAACCGTTATTTTGATGAAATCGTAAGATCTGGGATATCTGATTTTCACGGGAGTTTTCGAGAAGAGAGCCGTGAAAACGGGAGGTAAATCACAGGTCTTTCTTTGCAGAGCATAACAATCCATTCTAACGCCGGGATACATACACTAAGAACAGTTGTATAGACGTATAGAATTTGGAGGTAATTTCGTTGAAAAAGAAAAAAGAGAATAGTAACGCTTCAGGCCTGAAGATCATTCCTTTGGGCGGTCTGGAGCAGATTGGTATGAACATTACTGCCTTCCAGTATGAGGACAGTATTATTGTGGTGGACTGCGGACTGTCTTTCCCTGCGGATGATATGCTGGGAATCGATCTGGTCATTCCCGATGTAACATATCTGAAGGATAATATCGATAAGGTAAAGGGATTTGTCATCACTCATGGACATGAGGATCATATCGGAGCACTGCCCTATGTGCTGCGTGATATCAATGTGCCCATCTACGCAACCCGTCTGACCATGGGGATCATTGAGAACAAGCTGACAGAGCATAATCTCATGAAGAAGACCAAACGCAAAGTGGTGAAGTTCGGTCAGTCCATCAATCTGGGTGATTTCCGTGTGGAATTCATCAAGACGAATCACAGCATCGTAGATGCTGCAGCACTGGCAATTTATTCCCCTGCCGGTATCGTGGTACACACCGGAGACTTCAAGGTAGACTATACTCCGGTCTATGGAGATGCCATTGATTTACAGCGTTTTGCCGAGATCGGTAAAAAGGGTGTACTGGCACTGATGTGCGATTCCACCAATGCCGAGCGTCCCGGGTTTACCCCTTCCGAGAAGACCGTAGGTAAGACGTTTGATACCTTATTTGAAGAACATAAAAATACCAGAATTTTTGTGGCGACTTTCGCATCCAATGTGGATCGGGTACAACAGATCATCAACACAGCCTATAAATTTGGCCGTAAAGTAGCTGTGGAAGGTCGCAGTATGGTGAATATTCTGGATACCGCCATCAAGCTGGAGTGCATTAATATTCCCGAAAACACTCTGGTGGATCTGGATCAGATGAAAAATTATCCCGATGAACAGCAGGTGATCATCACCACCGGAAGCCAGGGCGAGAGTATGGCAGCCCTGTCCCGTATGGCCAACAACATGCACCGCAAGATCACCATCGGCGCGGGAGATACGGTTATTTTCTCCTCCAACCCGATCCCGGGAAATGAGAAGTCGGTTACCAAGATCATCAATGAATTGCTTCGCAAGGGCGCAGATGTTATTTTTCAGGATGCCCATGTATCCGGACACGCCTGTCAGGAAGAGATCAAGCTGATCTACACGCTGATCCATCCGAAGTATGCGGTGCCCGTGCATGGTGAATATAAACACCTGAAAGCACAGGCAAAGATCGCAGAGAGCCTTGGTATCAGCAAGGACAATATTTTCATCCTCTCTTCCGGAGATGTGCTGGAAGTCAGCGAGGAACAGGCGAAAGTTGCCGGAAGGGTACCCGTCGGTGCGATCCTGGTAGACGGACTGGGTGTCGGTGATGTAGGAAATGTGGTCCTCAGAGATAGACAGCACCTGGCAGAAGATGGTATTATGATCGTGGTTATGAGTCTGGATAGGGCCAGTGGTGAGCTGGTAGCCGGTCCGGATATCGTATCCAGAGGTTTTGTATATGTGAAGGAATCCGATGAACTGATCGAGGAAGCACGCCGCACTGTGGATGATGCACTGCAGGCATGCCTGGATAAGGGAATTACGGATTGGGGCAAGCTGAAGACCACCACCAAGGATGTTCTCAGTGATTATGTGTGGAAGAAGACCAAGAGACGTCCCATGATCCTTCCCATCATCATGGAAGTGTAGCAGGTTAATGATAGCCGGAAAGGTCATAAGCAGATGAAGATTACATCGGACGAAAATGTGAATCAGGCCGTAGAACAGATGGTACAGGCGATCCGCAATACGGATGCGTACATGGAGTATCGCAGACAACTGGGTCGTATAAAGGAGCAGCCGGAATTAAAAAAGCAGATCGATGACTTCCGGACAAGAAACTTTGAATTGCAGACCAGCAAAGATACCAATTTCGACAAGATCGATCAGTTCACCAGAGAGAATGAAGCATTTCGCGAGAATCCGCTGGTGTCTGATTTTCTTGCTGCGGAACTGGCTTTCTGCCGTATGATGCAGGAGATCGGACTCTATGTCACCGATCAGATGAAGTTCGAGTAAGAAAGGGCATAAGATATGAAGACAGCAAATTTGGCGGGTGCCGTATTGGGCACGATCTTAAAAGTAGTATTTGTGGTGGTTGTAGTATATCTGGTCTACACGGGAGCTTCCACCTGCTATGACTACGGTTATCGTATTTTCACAGAACCGGCGGTTTCTGCCGGAGAGGGACGTAAGATCACAGTAACCCTGACCTCGGACATGTCCGCAACGGAGATCGGCACAATGATGCAGGAAAAGGGCCTGACACGTGACGGCAGACTGTTCGCATTACAGTATCTGTTATCTGAGTATAAGAAGGACTGGCAACCCGGAACTTATGAACTGAGTACTGCTATGACCGCAGAGGAAATGATGGAAGTCATGGCTGGACAGACGGAAAGTACGGAAGAAGAATCCGTTGAGACCATAGATAACGGCAGCGCACTGACCGGCGAGACACAACCGCTGGAAACCGTTGCACAATAAAAACGGACAATAGAAACGGACAATAGAAACGGGGAGTATTATGATCATAGACGAGAGAATGTCCGCATTTATCGATTCTCTGGACAGCGGGAATCCCGCATGGCTGAATGAAATTGAAAAATATGCGCTGGACACGCAGGTTCCGATCATACGCAGATCTATGCAAAGCCTGTTAAAATTTTTACTGACATACACAAAGCCGAAGAGCATCCTGGAAGTCGGGACTGCTATCGGCTTTTCTGCGTTACTTATGAGTGAATATGCGCCGGCGGATTGCCATATCACAACCATAGAAAAATATGAAAAACGAATTCCCATAGCCAGAGAAAATTTTGATAAATATGGAAGAAAAGACAAAATCACTCTTTTGGAAGGCGATGCCACAGAGATACTGAAAGAATTGGATGGTACTTACGATGTGATCTTCATGGATGCGGCCAAGGGGCAATATATCAATTTCCTGCCGGATATTCTGAGACTTCTGTCTCCGGGCGGTCTGCTGATCTCGGATAATGTATTGCAGGACGGAGATATCATAGAATCCCGATTTGCGGTCACCAGGCGCAACCGTACGATCCATGCGAGAATGCGAGAATATTTATACGAATTAAAACATCATCCCGAACTGGAGACAGTGATTCTGCCCGTGGGGGATGGCGTGACGTTGAGTACAAAAAAATAGTAGGAGAAGAAGGAATATGAATTATAAAAAACCGGAACTTTTGATCCCGGCCAGCAGCCTGGAAGTATTAAGGACTGCGGTGATGTTCGGAGCAGATGCTGTATATATCGGAGGAGAAGCATTCGGACTGCGGGCCAAAGCGAAGAATTTCAGCAGTGAGGAAATGGCAGAGGGTGTGGCATTTGCTCATGCGCATGGCGTAAAAGTATATGTAACGGCCAATATTCTGGCACATAACTATGACCTTGACGGGGCCAGAAAATATTTTGCCGAGCTGCGGGATATGAAACCGGAACAGCCGGATGCGCTGATCATTTCAGATCCGGGAATGTTTATGATCGCGAAGGAAGTATGGCCTCAGGTGGAAGTGCACATTTCCACACAGGCTAACAATACAAATTATGAGACCTATCTGTTCTGGTGGAAACTGGGAGCGAAGAGAGTCGTTTCGGCCAGAGAACTGTCTCTGGTGGAGATCAAAGGAATCCGGGAAAAGATTCCGGCAGAAATGGAGATTGAAAGCTTTGTCCATGGTGCAATGTGTATCTCTTATTCCGGCAGATGCCTGCTGAGCAATTTTTTTACCGGGAGAGATGCCAACAGAGGCGCCTGTACCCATCCCTGCCGTTGGAAGTATGCTGTGGTGGAAGAGACCAGACCCGGAGAATATCTGCCGGTATATGAGAATGAGAGAGGAACTTATATTTTTAACTCCAAGGATCTGTGTATGATCGAGCATATTCCGGAACTGGTGGAAGCAGGTATTGACAGCCTGAAGATCGAAGGCCGTATGAAGACGGCATTGTATGTCGCAACTGTGACCAGAACTTATCGGAAAGCCATTGATGACTATTTTACCGATCCGAAATTGTATGAGAAAAATATGGACTGGTATCAGACCGAAATTTCAAAGTGTACCTACAGACAGTTTACCACCGGATTTTATTTCGGAAAACCAGATGAGAATACACAGATCTATGATAATAACACCTATGTGAATGAATATATCTATCTTGGAATCGTGGAGGCGGTAAAGGATAATCTGTGCCGGATCGAACAGCGGAATAAATTCTGCGTGGGAGATACGATCGAGATCATGAAGCCGGACGGCGCAAATGTACCTGTGACTGTGGAAGCAATGTATACAGAAGATGGGGAAAGTGTGGATAGTGCGCCCCATCCCAAGCAGGTGTTGTGGATAAAATTATCCGAGGCTGCGGAGAAGTATGATCTGTTACGTTGTAAAAGTGTTTAATAAATAGATATTGACCATCATAACGCACGTGTTGTAAACTATATTGGATAATAATTCTATAGTATACCGAAGGGAAGTAGGGACATGCGCGAGGAATTGAATGTAGAGGAGCTTTTTGCCAGCAAGGTATTTACCCTTGGCAAGATGAAGGAGAGACTCCCCAAGAGCACTTACAAAGAAGTAAAAAAGATTATGGATCAGGGAGGAGAACTTTCCCCGGCGACAGCAGATGTAGTGGCGACGGCCATGAAAGACTGGGCGATTGAGAATGGAGCGACACATTATACCCACTGGTTCCAGCCGCTGACCGGCATTACCGCGGAGAAACATGACGCTTTTGTAACACATCCCGATGAGGATGGCCGTATGATCATGGAATTTTCCGGTAAGGAACTGATCAAGGGCGAGCCTGATGCATCTTCTTTCCCGTCCGGGGGCTTGCGTGCGACTTTTGAGGCAAGAGGTTATACCACATGGGATATTACCTCTCCTGCATTTATCAAAGAGACAGCAACCGGTCCGACCCTTTGTATCCCCACTGCTTTCTGTTCTTATAAGGGCGAAGCTCTGGATAAAAAGACACCGTTACTTCGTTCTATGGAAGCTCTGAGCAAACAGGCAATCCGTATTGTGCGTCTGTTCGGTAATACAGAGGCAACCAAGGTACTGCCCTCCGTCGGCGCAGAGCAGGAATATTTCCTGGTGGATTCTGCCAAGGCATTGCAGCGTGAAGATATTATTTTCGCCGGACGGACTCTGTTCGGTGCTCCTGCACCCAAGGGCCAGGAGATGGATGACCATTACTTCGGTGTTATCCGTGAGCGCATCGGCGGCTTCATGCATGATGTGAATATCGAATTGTGGAAGCTTGGCGTTACTTCCAAGACACAGCACAACGAAGCAGCACCCGCACAGCATGAGGTGGCACCGATTTATGAGTCTGCCAATGTGGCAGTAGATCATAACCAGCTGGTAATGGAGACTCTGAAACGCGTGGCAGGCAAGCATGGCCTGCGCTGCATGCTGCACGAGAAGCCTTTTGCCGGTGTGAACGGCTCCGGTAAGCATAACAACTGGTCCATCACCACGGACAACGGCGTGAATCTGTTAGAACCGGGACAGACCCCAAATGAAAATATTCAATTTTTGTTAGTACTGGCATGTATCATGAAAGCAGTAGACGTCCATGCGGATCTGCTGCGTCAGAGTGCATCCAATGTAGGAAATGACCACAGACTGGGTGGATATGAAGCCCCTCCTGCTATCATTTCCATTTTCCTGGGTGAGCAGCTGGAAGATGTGGTGGCACAGCTGGTGGAGACCGGTAAGGCCGATAATCTGAAAGAGGGCGGCGTGCTCCGTACCGGCGTATCCACGCTTCCTGATTTTGTCAAGGATGCGACGGACAGAAACCGTACGTCACCTTTTGCGTTTACCGGTAATAAATTCGAGTTCCGTATGGTGGGAAGCGAGGATTCCATCGGAAGCCCCAACACCACTCTGAATGCTATTGTGGCAGAGGCCTTCTGTGAAGCGGCAGACCGCCTGGAAGGTGCGGAAGATTTCGATATGGCAGTACATGACCTGATCAAGGAATATATGACCGAGCATCAGCGCATTATCTTCAACGGCAACGGTTATGCCAAGGAATGGGAAGAAGAAGCAGCCAGAAGAGGACTGCCCAACATTCCTTCCATGGTGGCAGCAGTGGATACTCTGACCACACCCAAGGCAATCCATCTGTTTGAGAAGTTCGGTATTTTCACCGAAGCAGAGCTGCGTTCCCGTGCGGAGGTACTGTATGAGACCTATGCGAAGACCATCAATATCGAGGCACTGACCATGGTGGATATGGCAAATAAGCAGATCATCCCCGCAGTCATGAAGTACAGCAAGTCTCTGGCGGATGCTGTCATTGCCATTACGGAAGCAGGGGGAGATACCTATGTGCCTGTCCGTATGTTGCAGCAGATCACGCAAAAGCTGACTGAGATGGAGAAGGCTTCGGAGGCACTGCTCAATGTCGAAAAGAAGGCATCCGCAATGGAGAGAGGCAAGGAGCAGGCATTCTGCTATCACGATGAAGTCATGGTGGCTATGACTGCGCTGAGAAAGCCTGCAGACGAACTGGAAAAACTGGTAGATAAAAAATACTGGCCGTTCCCGACGTATGCGGATCTGCTTTTTGAGGTATAGAACGTTTCAAAGGTCGTTTCGGATGCAATCATAAAATTTTTTCAAAAAGGGTATTGCAATCGAAAAAAAACTGTTGTATAGTAATGAACCATAGAGGAGCGATCCTCACAAGTAAATATTTTTCAATGCGAACGAAGGCGTTTACACTAGTAGTGTAGCGCCTTTCTTTTTGTGCAAGTAAGTCGCAGGAAGCATGAAAAATTGCAAAATTAAGGAGGAAACGAAGATGAGTGAAGTATTAAATGTGGAAGAAATCTTTGGCAGTAAGGTATTCACTCTGGGGAAAATGAGGGAAAGATTACCCAAGAGCGTATACAAAGAAGTAAAGAAGATCATTGATCATGGCGGAGAGCTGTCACTGGCTACCGCAGATGTTGTAGCTAAAGCAATGAAGGACTGGGCCGTTGAGAATGGTGCAACCCATTATACACATTGGTTTCAGCCGCTGACAGGCATTACCGCAGAGAAGCATGACGCATTCGTAACTCATCCCGATGAATCCGGTAAGATGATCATGGAGTTCTCCGGTAAGGAACTGATCAAGGGCGAGCCCGATGCATCTTCCTTCCCCTCCGGAGGCTTACGAGCAACCTTTGAGGCAAGAGGCTATACTGCCTGGGATATCACATCTCCAGCATTCCTGAAAGAGGATGCTACCGGCGTGATCCTTTGCATTCCCACTGCATTCTGCTCTTACAAGGGTGAGGCACTGGATAAAAAGACACCGTTACTGCGTTCCATGGAAGCTGTCAGCACCCAGGCACTTCGTATCGTAAGACTGTTCGGCAACACGGAAGCTACGAAGGTAGTAGCAAGCGTTGGACCTGAGCAGGAATATTTCCTGGTAGACAGAGATAAATACCTGAAGCGTGAAGATCTGATCTTCGCCGGACGTACCCTGTTCGGTGCACCCGCACCCAAGGGACAGGAGCTGGAAGATCATTACTTCGGTACTATCCGTGAGAGAATCGGTTCTTTCATGAAAGACCTGAACATTGAACTGTGGAAACTGGGTGTAACTGCGAAGACACAGCACAACGAAGTAGCTCCCGCACAGCATGAACTGGCTCCCATTTATGAGACCGCCAATATTGCAGTAGATCACAACCAGCTGGTTATGGAGACCATGAAAAAGGTAGCCGGTCGTCACGGCATGACCTGCCTGCTTCATGAGAAACCTTTCGCCGGCGTGAATGGTTCCGGTAAGCATAACAACTGGTCACTGGGAACCGATAATGGTGTAAATCTTCTGGATCCCGGCGATACTCCGAACGAGAACATCCAGTTCCTGCTGGTACTGGCTTGTATCCTGAAAGCTGTAGATACGCATGCAGACCTGCTTCGTCAGAGTGCATCCGATGTCGGCAACGATCACAGACTGGGAGCGAACGAGGCACCTCCCGCAATCATCTCCGTATTCCTGGGCGAGCAGCTGGAGGATGTGGTAAAGCAGCTGGTGGAGACCGGTGATGCAACTCATTCTATCCAGGGCGGTAAGCTTTTAACCGGTGTATCCACACTGCCTGATCTGGATAAGGATGCAACAGACCGTAACAGAACTTCACCGTTTGCTTTCACCGGTAATAAGTTCGAGTTCCGTATGGTAGGTAGTGCAGATTCCATCGCCAGCCCCAACACTACTCTGAATGCTATCGTAGCAGAGGCTTTCTGTGAGGCAGCAGATCTTCTGGAGAAGGCAGACGACTTCGATATTGCGGTACATGACCTGATCAAGAAGTACCTGACAGAGCATCAGAGAATTATCTTCAATGGCAATGGCTATTCCGAGGAATGGGTAGAAGAGGCAGCCAGAAGAGGACTTCCCAACATCAAGTCCATGGTAGAAGCTTCTGAGACTCTGACCACCGAAAAGTCTATCAAGCTGTTCGAGAAGTTCGGTATCTTCACCAAGGCTGAGCTGGAATCCCGCGAGGAGGTTCTGTATGAGACCTACTCCAAGACCATCAACATCGAAGCTCTGACCATGGTAGATATGGCGAAGAAGCAGTACATTCCCGCAGTTATGGAGTACACCAAGACTCTGGCGGATACCGTACTGGCTGTTAAGAGTGCAGGCGCTGATGCTACTGTGCAGACCACAGCTCTGAAGAGTATTTCCGAGAAACTGGCAGAGGCACAGGCAGCAGAGACTTCATTGGAAGATAAACTGGCAGAGGCAGCAGGTATCGAAGATCCCAAGAAGCTTGCCTTCTTCTATAAAGATGTGGTACATACCGCAATGGATGACCTGAGAGCTCCTGTGGATGCACTGGAGATGATGGTTGATAAGAAAGTATGGCCGGTACCTACCTACGGCGACCTGATCTTTGAAGTATAATCATTGCTTATATCGTTTCTCTCATTTTTTAAATATGACGAGGCCGCAATCACAAAAAAGGTGGATGCGGCCTTGTTTTTGGCTGAATTGTTCCAATTTTGTATACTTTTTTAAAATTTTTTAAATTAGGTATTGCAAAATGAGAAAAGATAGTGTATACTTCATCAAGTAAACGACATAGGGCTATCGCCAAACGGTAAGGCAACGGACTCTGACTCCGTCATTTCAAGGTTCGAATCCTTGTAGCCCTGCGAAGCAGGGGTTGACCTGCGAATGAGAACCTCAGTAGAGAAATCTGCTGAGGTTTTTGGTGCCTGGAAATATTTATGATAAGGGTTGATAACGATTTTATTTTCTGAAAATAGATATATCATAAAGTTATAAATGAAAATTAGTGATTATGCACAAAAAAAGATATATAATATTGAATAAAATTGTAAAATATGGTAAAATAAAAACAAAATTTAAAATGAAAAAGCCAACAGAAGCAGGCGAAACAAAAGGGGAGAGGAGAAACACTTATGAACAACATAAAAGTACAGACTAAAATGATCATGGTAATACTGGCAACGATGGCTGCACTGGTGTTGTGCACCATATTTTCAGCACAAAGCATGATGGAGCTGCAGTCCAGGGCATTGGAGACTATGGAGACCGATGAAAGAGATTCTTACGATGAGCAGATCAAGCAGCAGGTAGATAACGTAATTTCGCTCTGCCAGACCATTTACGACCAGTATCAGGAGGGCGTGTATACGGAAGCGGAGGCAAAGAAACTTGCAGCAGATGAGATCCGTCAGCTTCGCTATGGAGATTCCGGATATTTCTGGATAGATCAGTATGACGGAACCAATGTCGTATTGCTGGGAAGTGCAACAGAGGGTACCAACCGTATGGAGACCGAGGATGCCAACGGATATCAGATGGTCAAGGAGATCATCCGAGTGGGACAGGAGCCGGACGGAGGCTATGTAGATTATGTATTCCCAAAGGAAGGAGAGACCGAATCTTCTCCTAAACGTTCCTACAGCAAAGCGTTTGAACCGTTCCAGTGGGTTATCGGCACAGGTAATTACACCGATTATATTGATGACAGGATTGCCGCAGTAAGTGACGAATTTTCCGGTTATGTGACAGGAAGACTGGCGATGTTCATTGCATCGACCCTGATAGAAGGAGCAGTTGTGATCGTCCTTCTTGTCTTCATTATTATCAGTATTGTAAAACCTCTCAAAAAATGTGTGGCATCTATCGGTGTGATGGAACAGGGAGATTTTACAAAATCTATGGGAGATAAGCTTTTGAAACGCCGTGATGATTTCGGACAGCTGGCAGTCTCTCTGGAGTCTATGAGGACAGAAATGGGCGGCCTGATCGGTGAGGTCAAGGAACAGGCGAACGAAATCAACGATATGGTGCAGAATATTGATAACAGTATTCAGGCACTGGATGAGCAGATCGAGGATGTGTCCGCTACTACGGAGGAACTGGCAGCCGGAATGGAAGAGACAGCGGCATCTTCCGAAGAGATCAATGCTATGTCTCATGAGATCGAGAGTGCAGCAAAAAATATTGCAACACGTTCCCAGGATGGTGCTACTGAGGCGGATGCGATCCGTGAGCGTGCGGTAGGTATCAAAAAAGACATTACGCAGAATGATCAGCGGACCAAAGCCATTCATGCAGAGATCAATGAAGGACTGACCAGAGCACTGGAAGAAATCAAGGTAGTTAACCAGATCGGAGTTCTGGCAGAATCTATTATGCAGATCACGGGACAGACGAATCTACTGGCATTGAATGCTTCCATTGAGGCAGCACGTGCAGGAGAAGCCGGAAAAGGATTTGCTGTGGTGGCGGAGGAGATCCGTGTACTGGCAGAACAGTCCAAGGCAGCCGTTGCACATATCCAGGATGTAACCAAGAATGTGATGAATGCTGTAAACAATCTGGCAGAAGGAACACAGAAGCTGCTGGGATTTGTCGGAACAGATGTGGTGGACAGCTTTGCAACATTTTCCGGTATGGCTGATTCTTACAGTAATGATGCCGGTCAGATCGATGGATTGGTAACGGATTTCTCTGCATCCTCCGAAGAACTGTTGGCATCTATCAGCGGTGTTATGGAGGCAATCAACGAAGTCAGCAAGGCAGCTACCGAAGGGGCTTCGGGAACTACGGATATTGCGGATAAGACGGGGGTGGTCGCAGAAAAAGCCAACGATATCAAGGAAAAAGCAGAGGCTGCAAGAATCGCTGCGGACAAGCTCCGGCAGAATGTGGAACACTTTATTGTATAGAGATTTCTACAGGCAAAGCGAGATACAAAAGAACAAACCATTCGAACGTATTTTCGAAACCATCTGTACTTTTCAAAAAAAATCTGCTATAATCTGTGCGTAACGTGAAAATACTATCCATAACTATCTGGTGCGATGTAACGCTGCCGGATAGTTATGGATCATTATTCCAACGATAGATTTGCACGGAGAGGCATCATGAATCATTCTAACGAACCCTCACAATTCAAATTACATTCCGAATATCAGCCCACCGGAGACCAGCCGCAGGCAATCGCGGAACTGGTAGAAGGTTTCCGGCAGGGCAATCAGTTTGAGACCCTCCTGGGTGTCACCGGTTCGGGTAAGACTTTTACAATGGCGAATGTGATCCAGGCGCTGAACAAGCCAACACTGATCATTGCGCATAACAAAACACTGGCGGGACAGCTTTACGGGGAAATGAAGGAATTTTTCCCGGAGAACGCAGTGGAATATTTTGTCTCCTATTACGATTATTATCAGCCGGAGGCTTATGTGCCGTCTTCGGATACCTATATTGCCAAGGATTCTTCCATCAATGATGAGATCGATAAGCTGCGTCTGTCGGCGACAGCATCCCTGGCGGAACGCAGAGATGTCGTGGTGGTGGCCAGCGTGTCCTGTATCTATGGTCTGGGAAGCCCGGACGAATATCAGGATCTGATCGTATCTCTGCGCCCCGGAATGGTGAAGGACCGGGATGAAGTGCTCCGGGAGCTGATCGATATTCAATACAACCGTAATGATATGGATATCCAACGTGCAACTTTCCGTGTCAGGGGAGATGTAGTGGAAGTGTACCCGGCACAGGGCGGAGACTATCTGATCCGCATCGAATTTTTCGGAGATGAGATTGACCGGATCGCCGAGGTGGAGCCTCTGACAGGGAAAATCCACGCAGAGCTGAACCATGTAGCAATCTTCCCGGCATCTCATTACGTAGTCTCGCAGGAGAAGATCAAGGCAGCCTGCGACAATATCGAAGAAGAGATGAAGGAGCGGGTGCAGTTTTTCAAGGGCGAAGACAAGTTGATCGAGGCACAGCGGATCGCGGAGCGGACGAATTTTGATATCGAGATGCTCCGTGAGACCGGATTCTGTTCCGGCATCGAGAATTATTCCAGACATCTGAACGGACTTCCTGCGGGAGCGCCGCCCATGACGCTGCTGGACTTTTTCCCGGATGATTTTCTGATCATCGTGGACGAGTCTCATATGACGATTCCGCAGATCCGCGGCATGTATGCAGGAGACCGTTCGAGAAAACAGACACTGGTAGACTATGGCTTCCGTCTGCCCTCTGCACTGGACAACAGACCCCTCAATTTCGAAGAATTCGAAGCACATATAGACCAGATGATGTTCGTATCTGCGACACCTTCCGATTATGAGAAGGAGCATGAGCTGCTCAGGACAGAGCAGATCATCCGTCCGACAGGACTGTTGGATCCGGAAGTACAGGTACGCCCTGTGGAAGGACAGATCGATGACCTGATCGGAGAAGTAAATAAAGAGATTGAAAAACACCATAAGGTACTGATCACCACGCTGACCAAGCGTATGGCGGAAGACCTGACAGACTATATGAAGGAAGTCGGTATCCGGGTAAAATATCTGCATTCCGACATTGATACGCTGGAGCGTGCCCAGATCATCCGTGATATGCGACTGGATGTATTTGATGTGCTGGTAGGTATTAATCTTCTGAGAGAAGGACTGGACATTCCGGAGATCACACTGGTAGCGATCCTGGATGCGGACAAGGAAGGGTTCCTAAGAAGTGCAACATCCCTGATCCAGACCATCGGCCGTGCCGCACGTAATGCGGAGGGACATGTCATCATGTATGCCGACACGATCACGGATTCCATGCGGGAAGCGCTGGACGAGACCAACAGACGTCGCGAGATTCAGATGAAGTATAACGAAGAACATGGCATTACCCCGCAGACGATCAAAAAGGCGGTGCGGGATCTCATCAGCATCTCCAGGGTGATCGCCAAGGAGGAGGTACGCTTCGAGAAGGATCCGGAATCCATGACGAAGAAGGAACTGGAGAAGCTCATCGGCGAGATCCAGAAGAAGATGCAGAAGGCAGCGGCAGACCTGAACTTCGAGGCGGCGGCAGAACTTAGAGATAAAATGCTTGAATTAAAGAAACAATTAAATGATATGGAATGATATGAAATAAGAAAGGCAAGACAATGGAAGAAGCAAAGAAGATGCGCCCCCGGGAATACATTAAGATCCGGGGTGCCAATGAACATAATCTGAAAAACATTAATGTGGACATTCCCAGAAATGAACTGGTGGTACTCACCGGTATGTCCGGTTCCGGAAAGTCTTCCCTGGCATTTGATACGATCTATGCCGAAGGACAGAGGCGTTATATGGAATCTCTGTCCTCCTACGCGAGACAGTTCCTGGGGCAGATGGAGAAACCCAACGTAGAAAGCATCGAGGGACTGTCTCCCGCCATTTCCATCGATCAGAAGTCGACCAACCGTAACCCTCGTTCCACTGTGGGTACGGTAACGGAGATTTATGATTACTTCCGCCTGTTGTATGCGAGGATCGGTATTCCCCACTGCCCGAAGTGCGGCAGGGAGATTTCCAAACAGACCGTAGACCAGATGGTAGACCAGATCATGAACATGGGAGAAGGTACGAAGATCCAGCTGCTGGCCCCCGTGGTCAGAGGCCGTAAGGGCGAGCATGCCAAAGTGCTGGAGCGTGCCAAGAGAAGCGGTTATGTCAGGGTACGGATCGACGGCAGTATGTATGAACTGACGGAAGAGATCAAACTGGATAAAAATATCAAGCACAATATCGACATTGTAGTAGACCGTCTGGTGGTAAAGGATGGTATTCAGCGCCGTCTGACAGATTCCATTGAAAACGTACTGGAGCTGGCCGAAGGCCTGTTGGTGGTGGATGTGATCGGTGGCGAGCCGGTGACCTTCAGCCAGAGCTTCTCCTGTCCGGACTGCGGCATCAGTGTCAGCGAAGTGGAGCCGAGAAGCTTCTCCTTCAACAATCCTTTCGGTGCCTGTCCGGTATGTTTTGGGCTGGGTTACAAGATGGAGTTTGATGAGGATCTGATGATCCCGGACAAGAGACTCAGCATCAATCAGGGAGCGATTACCGTGATGGGGTGGCAGTCCTGCGCGGACAAGGGCAGTTTTACCAATGCCATATTGCAGGCACTGGCCAAGGAATATCATTTTGACCTGGACACTCCTTTTGAAGAGTACCCGCAGAAAATTCATGATATCCTGATCCATGGAACCAATGGTAAGGAAGTTATGGTACATTATACCGGCCAGCGCGGAAGTGGTGTGTATCCGGTAGCATTCGAAGGACTGATCAAAAATGTGGAGCGTCGTTATCGCGAGACTGCATCCGAAAGCTCCAAACAGGAATACGAAACCTTTATGCGCATTACCCCCTGTAAAGAATGTAAGGGAATGCGCCTGAAGAAGGAGTCCCTGGCAGTTACGGTATGCGATAAAAATATTTACGAGATCACTTCCATGTCTATCCGCGACCTGCAGAAGTTCCTGGACACCATGACCCTAACGAAACAGCAGCAGTTCATCGGAGAGAGAGTCCTGAAGGAGATCCGCGCCAGAGTGGGATTCCTGGTGGATGTAGGACTGGAATATCTGTCCCTGGCCAGAGCTACCGCTACCCTGTCCGGTGGTGAGGCACAGCGTATCCGCCTGGCGACCCAGATCGGTTCCGGACTGGTGGGCGTGTGCTATATTCTCGATGAGCCCAGTATCGGACTGCACCAGAGAGACAATGACAAACTGCTGAATACCCTGAAGAATCTTCGGGATCTGGGCAATACCCTGGTAGTGGTGGAACACGATGAGGATACCATGCTGGCAGCGGATTATATCGTAGATATTGGTCCCGGTGCCGGTTCCCACGGTGGCGAGGTTATCGCCTGTGGTACTGCAGAAGAGATCATGCAGATCCCGGAGTCCATTACGGGACAATATCTCAGCGGTAAAAAAAGAATTCCTGTGCCGGAGACCAGGAGAACTCCTACCGGCTGGATCAAAGTATTGGGAGCACAGGAAAATAACCTGAAAAATGTAGATGTGGAGATCCCATTGGGCGTCATGACATGCGTTACCGGTGTGTCTGGCTCCGGAAAAAGCTCACTGGTGAATGAGATTCTCTACAAACATTTGGCGAGAGAGCTGAACCGTGCACGTTGTATTCCCGGTAAACATAAGGGAATCGAAGGCGTGGAGCAGCTGGATAAAGTCATCAACATTGACCAGTCCCCCATCGGACGCACCCCCAGATCCAATCCGGCTACCTATACCGGAGTGTTTGACCTGATCCGCGATCTGTTCGCCTCTACGGCGGATGCCAAGGCGAAGGGCTACAGCAAGGGCCGCTTCAGCTTCAATGTCAAGGGCGGACGTTGCGAAGCCTGCGGCGGTGATGGCATTATCAAGATCGAGATGCATTTTCTGCCGGACGTCTATGTGCCCTGTGAGGTCTGCGGTGGCAAACGTTACAATCGTGAGACACTGGATGTGAAATACAAGGGCAAGAGCATTTTCGACGTACTGGACATGACCGTAGAGGAAGCATTGCCTTTCTTTGAGAATGTGCCCTATATCCGCAGAAAGATCGAGACCTTATATGATGTGGGACTTTCTTATGTGAAGTTGGGACAGCCCTCTACCACGTTATCCGGCGGTGAGGCACAGCGTATCAAACTGGCAACCGAACTCTCCAGGAGAAGTACCGGGAAGACGATCTATATTCTTGATGAGCCTACGACAGGATTACATTTTGAAGATGTGCATAAGCTGGTGGAAATCCTCCACAGACTGGCAGACGGCGGAAATACTGTAGTCGTCATCGAACACAACCTCGATGTGATCAAGACCGCGGACTATATTATCGATATGGGACCGGAAGGCGGCGACCGCGGCGGTACCGTGATCGCACAGGGTACTCCGGAAGAGATCGTAAAGGTGAAAAAATCCTATACCGGCTACTATGTGAAAAAGATGTTGGAGAAGGAGTTACGATAACTATTCAGCCCCCATTTGCAAAAATTCGACAAATAGGCGATGATATTTGCATGGTTCTGAATAGTTATAAAAATTAATAATTACCCTCTATGAAAATGGGAAAAATTCAGTTATAATATGATGTATATGACTAAAATAGCGTGTAGAGTCTAAACTTATATATAGATTGATACCATCGGAAAGGGGTAGAATAGAAAATGCAGTGCACAGACATCGGAATTGATTTAGGTACCGCCAGCATTCTGGTATACATCAGAGGAAAGGGAGTCGTATTAAAGGAACCCTCTGTTGTAGCTTTTGATAGAGACACGAACAAGATTAAAGCCATTGGAGAGGATGCACGTCTGATGCTGGGAAGAACTCCCGGCAATATCGTAGCGGTAAGACCCTTACGTCAGGGTGTTATCTCCGACTATACTGTAACTGAGAAAATGATGAAGTATTTTATCCAGAAGGCTCTGGGTAAGAGAACTTTCCGTAAGCCCCGTATCGCGGTCTGCGTACCCAGCGGCGTTACGGAAGTAGAGAAGAAAGCCGTAGAAGATGCTACCTATCAGGCAGGTGCCAGAGAGGTATCCATCATTGAAGAACCCATTGCAGCAGCAATCGGTGCCGGAATTGATATCTCCAAGCCCTGCGGTAACATGATCGTGGATATCGGCGGTGGTACTTCCGATATCGCCGTGATCTCTCTGGGAGGTACGGTAGTCAGCGCTTCCATCAAGATCGCCGGAGATGATTTCGACGAAGCCATTGTTCGTTATATGCGTAAGAAACACAATCTGCTCATCGGTGAGAGAACCGCAGAAGATCTGAAGATCAAGATCGGTTCCTGCTATAAGAGAGCGGAAGTGGATTATATGGATGTCAGAGGACGTAACCTGGTAACCGGTCTGCCGAAGACCGTCAAGGTATCTTCCGAGGAGACAGAGGAAGCTCTGCGCGAGACCACAGCACAGATCGTGGAGACCATTCACAGTGTTCTGGAGAAGACTCCCCCTGAGCTGGCAGCGGATATTGCCGACAGAGGGATTGTGCTGACCGGAGGCGGAAGCTTACTGCGCGGTCTGGAGGATCTGATCTCTGCCAAGACAGGGATCAATACCATGACAGCTGAGGATCCCATGACAGCAGTAGCCATCGGAACCGGTAAATACGTAGAGTTCCTTGCAGGATACAGAGATAATTAATGAAGCAAATGGCAGGATGCCGGACATTTGTCGAAGGATCGATATCGCAAATGGAGGATACAAATGGTTAAAGGATTATACACCGCATACACGGGTATGATAAACGAGCAGAACCGAATGGATATCATGACCAACAATCTGGCCAATGCATCTACCGTCGGCTATAAAAAGGAAGGCTCCACCAGCCAGTCCTTTGATGATGTGCTGACAGTTAAGATCAAGGACCAGTCCGTAGGCATGCGAAATGTGCAGAGACTGGGAGTGAAGAATCCCGGAGTTAAGATCGGTGAGAATTATACAGACTATTCCCAGGGATCTTTCCGAATCACGGGCAATACGTATGATCTTGCTTTGTCGGGAGAAGGCTTTTTTGCCATTGAATTTACGAACAAAGCCGGAGAGACAGATACCAAATATACCCGCGCCGGTCAATTCACACTGAACAAGGACGGCTATCTGGTGACAGAAGAGGGTGACTATGTCCTGGATACACAGAACAGACGGATCCGGCTGAATACTCTGATCGATTCTTCCATCACAGATGACGGCACGATCTACCAGAATGGTCAGGCAGTGGCTAAGATTCAGGTGACAGATTTCGAAGATTATGATTATCTGGAAAAATACGGCGAGACCTACTATCAGCCAATCCAGGGTGCCAAAACGATTGCGGCAAAAGCACAGGTGAAATCTGGTTATCTGGAAATGGCAAATGTGCAGATCGTATCGGAAATGGTGAATCTGATTTCGATTACCCGGGCATATGAGTCGAATCAGAAGGTAGTGCAGACGATCGACGATACACTGGACGTAGCAGTGAACCAGATTGGCAGAGTACAGTAATCTAAAATAAAAAAGAGCCGATATATATAATGATGCCAGGGTCAAAAGGTCTAAGCCCACATGAGCTTGCTCATAGGTGGGTGAAAGACCTTAGGACCCGCCCCGATATGAGCATAAAAGTGGGATGATAATCCCACGATATGCGAATAGAGGGTAGGATTGTGGGAGTGCGTAGCACGGAGCAATCCGTAGGCATCAATGTCGGGGGGCAAAAGCACCCGACCTTGATACACAACTTTCAGGATGGAAAACCGGATCATGGATGATATTAGGGACAGCGTGAGAGGAGACTACATATGGTCAGAAGCTTATGGACAGCAGCGACCGGCATGATCGCACAACAGACAAATGTGGATACCATTGCCAATAACCTGGCAAATGTCAACACCACAGGCTATAAGACACAGGTGAATGAATTTAAGAGCCTGTTATATCAAAACATCCAGACGAAAACAACCTCCGCTAATGGAGATGCGAAACCGAGCAGTGCACAGGTGGGACTGGGCGTACGGAATGCTTCCATCAGTTCCGTGTTTAAGGAAGGAAGCCTGACGGCATCCGACAGCGACACCGCATTTGCAATTGACGGTAAGGGATTTTTCGCAGTTCGCGGTGCGGACGGCAATACCTATTATACGAGAAATGGTAATCTGAAGTTTACCCTGGCTTCGAACGGTGGCAATATGCTGGCAACCTCAGAGGGACTTCCGGTACTGGATACGCAGGGACGTCCCATTGTCCTTAGTAATAACTATGTAATGAGCAAGGTTACTGTCAGCAAGGACGGCAGCCTCTGCTATCCGGATGCACAGAACAATCCGCAACCCATCGGTATTACGATCGGCGTATTCCAGTTCAACAATCCGAACGGCCTGGAGAGACTGGCAGACAGCCTGTATCAGCAGACAGCAGCCAGTGGACAGGCGATCAACGAAGCTACCAATAATAATGTGGAACGAAGCAGTATCATCCAGGGATATCTGGAAAGCTCCAACGTACAGGTAGTGGATGAGATGGTCAATATGATCGTGGCACAGAGAGCTTATGAACTGAACTCCAAGGCCATTACGGCATCCGATGAAATGCTACAGCAGGCTAACAACCTGCGTAGGTAATGAGAAATGTCAAAGCGAAAGATGACAATTTGCCTGCTGGCAGGCAAAATTGTCAGATTGCGGTTTGATAGGGCGAATGCCCGACATCGAAGGAAACGCGAAGCGTTTTCGAGATGCATTGCTCATTACCGTGGAATCTAGAAAGGCTAAATTATGGATATTAGAAGTTTATACGGAAACTCTGCGCTGGACAGTACCGCTTACACCAATGCAGCGAACCAGACGGCTTCCAAATTACAGGATAAATTAAACAGCTCCGATTATTCGAAGGCAACAGATGATGAACTCATGGATGCCTGCAAACAGTTTGAATCCTATTTTTTGGAGCAGATGTTCAAAGAAATGATGAAGACCATTCCGGAGAGCGAGGATACTTCTTCCTCCAATTCCCAGCTGATGGACTATTATAAGGATGAAATGGTACAGCAGATCGCATCAGATTCCACAGAGCAGAACAGTCTGGGACTGGCACAGATGCTTTATGAGCAAATGAAGCGCAATTATAATCTTGAGTAAGTATTTCGGGCTGCCGTTCCCGGCGGCCCTTTTCTTTATCTTTTACCGCAACCGCGGCATTTTCCGGGCATTTCGCAGAGAACAGCCACAAATACACAGCAGAATGAGGAATAAAAATGGAAAGCATTACAGGATATGTAGATCATATTGTCTTTCAGAACAGTGAAAATGGATATACCGTCATGATACTGATGATGGAAGGGGAAGAAGTGACCTGTGTCGGCATGTGCAAAGGTCTGGGACAGGGAGAAAATATCACTGCCGAAGGGGAGTATATAGAGCATCCGGTGTATGGAAGACAGTTTAAAATACAGAACTACGAGACGGTGACCCCCACGGATCGTGTAGGAATGGAAAGATATCTGGGATCCGGTGCGATCCGCGGAGTGGGAGAGGCACTGGCGGCTCGTATTGTGAAAAAATTCGGCGATGACACGTTCCGGATCATAGAAGAAGAGCCGGAGCGCCTGGCGGAAGTGAAGGGTATCAGCGAACGAAAAGCACAGGAGATCGCCATCCAGATGGAAGAAAAAAAGGATCTTCGGGAAGCGCTGGTATATTTGCAGCAATACGGCATAAGTAATACACTGGCGGTAAAAATATATAATACTTATGGTGCGGAAATGTATAGCGTCATGCGGGAAAATCCGTATCGTCTGGCGGAGGATGTGAGCGGCGTCGGATTCCGGATCGCGGATGAGATCGCGGGAAGGATCGGAATTCACACGGACTCGGATTATCGTATCCGCAGTGGAATCTTGTATACGCTGTTACAGGCGGTAGGAGAAGGGCACTGTTATCTGCCATTGGAGCAATTGCTCTGCCGTGGAGCGGAACTATTGGGAGTGACAGAGGATAATATCCGTCCGCAGGTGGATAATCTGATCGTGGACCGGAAGCTGGTGGCGAAAGGAGAAGCGGTGTTTACGGCACCTTATTATTATGCGGAACTGAATTGTGCCAATATGCTGCGGAATCTGAATATTCCCATGGCAGAATCGGAGAATCTGCCGTCACAGGACATGGCAATCCGCAAGAGACTGGAGCGGATGGCGGAAAATCTGTCCATGGAACTGGATGAACTGCAGTTGAAAGCAGTGGAAGAAAGTATCAAAAACGGTCTTTTTATTTTATCCGGCGGTCCGGGAACCGGCAAGACAACTACCATCAATATGATCATCCGTTATTTCGAATCGGAGGGAATGGATATTTTTCTGGCAGCACCCACAGGCCGTGCGGCGAAGAGGATGACGGAAGCAACCGGATTCGAGGCTAAGACGATACACCGGCTGTTGGAACTGAACAGCGCATTATCCGGAGATGACAGCAGAAAGGCAAATTTCGAAAGAAACCAGGAGAATCCGTTGGAAGCTGATGTCGTGATCATTGATGAGATGTCCATGGTAGATATCCAGCTGTTTCAGGCGCTGTTGAAAGCAATCCTTCCGGGGACGAGACTCATCCTTGTGGGAGACGTGGATCAGCTGCCCAGCGTAGGCCCGGGACAGGTATTAAGAGACATCATGAACAGCAAGGCGTTCCCCATGGTGACACTGGAGAAAATCTTCCGGCAGGCCGGACAAAGTGACATTGTTGTCAATGCACACCGCATCAATAAAGGAGAACAGATCGCGTTAGACAATAAATCAAAGGATTTCTTCCTGCTGGAGAGAAGTGACGTAAATGTCATATATAAACATATGATTCAGCTGATCCAGGATAAGCTGCCCCGATATGTCAATGCAACGCCGTTTGACATTCAGGTATTGACGCCCATGAGAAAGGGGAGTCTGGGATGTGAAACCTTAAACGGAATTCTGCAGCGGTATCTGAATCCAGCCGATCCCTGTAAAAAAGAGCATGCGTGCGGAAATGCAGTGTTCCGTGAGGGCGACAAGGTCATGCAGATCAAAAATAACTATCAGCTGGAATGGGAGATCGTCGGCAGATATAATATTCCCATAGATAAAGGCCTGGGTGTATTCAATGGAGACATGGGAAGAATACGGGAGATCAATGATACCGCTGCGACACTGACGGTAGAGTTTGATGATGGCAGACGTGTAAATTACCCATTCTCCGGACTGGAAGAACTGGAATTGTCGTATGCAATCACCATACATAAGTCCCAGGGAAGTGAATACCCGGCGGTTATTCTGCCGCTTCTCGGAGGACCGAGAATGCTGTTTAACCGCAATCTTCTGTATACGGGGATTACCAGAGCCAGAAACTGTGTCACGATTCTGGGAAGCAGTGAAACAGTCCGGAATATGATCGACAATGTCAGTGAGAATCGCAGATACACTGCACTGGAGCAGAGAATCCGGGAGGTTTGTGATCTCCCCGAGATATGCTGCTTGCGGGAGGAAGCATGAAGATACTATGGCAGCTGCTGTTCCCTACGAGATGTCCGGTGTGTGACAGGATCGTAAAACCTTTCGGAGAGAAGATCTGCCTGGAATGTCTTCCGAAGCTTCGCGTGGTAACTCCGCCATGGTGTATGAAATGTGGCAAAAAGATACGGGAAGACGGAGAATTCTGCAGCGACTGCCACCAGAAACAGCATATGTTTGATCGCTCCAGAACACTGTATGAATATGCGGCGGCCGCACCTTCCATATACCGTTTTAAATACAAGGGAAGACAGGAATACGCGGAATTCTTCGGAGAAGAAATGGGAAAATATCTGGGAGATTTTATCCGCAGCGTATCGCCGGACGTACTGGTACCGGTACCTCTGCATAAAAAGAAGCTTTCGAAGCGGGGATACAATCAGGCAGCCTGCCTGGCACGGGCCCTGGGGAAAAACATGCAGCTGCCGGTAGATGAAAAGCTGGTGAAAAGAGTGCGGAATACGGCGCCTATGAAGCGGTTAAATCCCGCGGAAAGGCAAAATAATTTGAAAAAGGCTTTTAATATAGGCAGAAATGATGTAAAATTATATGACCGGATTATTCTGGTGGATGATATTTATACGACAGGTACCACGCTGGATGAGATCGCAGCTTTGCTGAAATCCCATGGCGTATCCGAAGTGTATTGCGTTACGCTGGCCTGTGGGGCCGGATTATGATGAGGAAGGTGTGAAGTATAATGAATATAAGAAATTGCAGAATGTGCGGACATATATTTAATTATGTAGCAGGTCCAATCCTGTGTCCTCATTGCAGAGAAAAAATGGAAGCAAAGTTCCAGGAAGTAAAAGAATATATCCGCGCGAATCCCGGAGTGGGAATACAGGATGTGGCAGAGAACTGCGATGTGGAACCCTCACAGATCCAACAGTGGCTCAGAGAAGAGAGACTGGAGCTGACAGAAGGATCCGCAATCTATCTGCAGTGTGAAAAGTGCGGCGCACCGATCCGCAGCGGAAGATTTTGCGAAAAATGTAAGTATGAAATGTCCATGGATCTCCAGAGTGTGCTGCCCAAAAAGTCTGTAGGAACGCAGAGCACCAGAATCTCCAGGGACGGAGAACGGATGCGTTATCTGTAGGCATCCGCAGACGGAGGAGTTATGCTGAACGAAGAAAAGATCATATTGATGACCCAGATGGCATCTTATGAAGAAAACGAAGGCAAAAGGAACATGGCGATCGGCCGGTATTTTCGCAGTGACTACATTGCGATACAGGTATTGAAATCCGTATTGTGTGCCACGATCGCCTATGCGGTCTGTTTTGCTCTGTTTATTTTTTACGATTTTGAGACCTTTATGCAGGACATTTATAAAATGGATCTGGTCAGTTTTGCCAAAAATGTTCTGATATATTATGGAATCACGGTAGTGGTATACGGAATTGCCTCCTACCTGATCTGCTCTTTGCGTTATGCCAGGGCGAAAAAAAGCCTGAAATGCTATTATAATAATCTGAAAAAGCTGAATTCTATATATAATGAGTAGGCAGCAGATTAATTTGGAGGAAATATGACTGCGTTACTGGAATTAAGAGAAAATCTGAAAAAGATATACAGCCGGAATGAAGCGTTTATTGCACCGGTGATCAAGTTCCTGCTCAGCTTCATTGTGCTGAGTATCATAAACGGTAAAATGGGTTACATGACAAAACTGGACAATATGGCGATCGTACTGATCGTTTCTCTGCTATGTTCCTTTTTGCCTACCGGTTTTATTGTATTATTTGCCATGATGTTCTCTCTGCTGCATATGTATGCGTTGTCTCTGGAGACAGCTGCAGTGGGACTGGTAGTATTCTTACTGTTGTATCTGCTGTTCCTGCGTTTCACGGCGAAGGAAGCAATGGTAGTGGTGCTGACACCGGTGCTGTGTATGCTGAAGCTTCCCTATGTGATGCCGGTGGCTATGGGACTGATCGGCACTCCCGCTTCCTGCGTATCGGTAAGCTGCGGCGTTGTGGTATATTATCTGCTTCAGACAGTGATCACCAATGCACCTACGATCAATTCCATGGGTGCGGAAGAGGCTACGGCGAAGCTGCGTCTGCTGATCGACGGCATTTTGGGAAGCAAGGCTATGCTGGTAACCATCGTGGCATTTACCATTACGGTGGTCGTAGTATATCTCATTCGCAGAATGAGTGTGGATCATTCCTGGACCATCGCAATGATCGCCGGAGTCATGATAGAAGTACTGATCCTGCTGGTGGGGGATCTCATGTATGATACCAACCTTTCTATCTTCAGTGCGCTGCTGGGAGCGGTTGTTACTGTGCTGGTATGTAAGGCGATAGAATTTTTCCGGTTCTGCCTGGATTACAGTAGGACGGAAAAGGTGCAGTTTGAAGATGATGAGTATTATTATTATGTAAAAGCGGTACCGAAGATGACCGTTGCGGCACCGACCAATACTGTGAAAAAGATCAACACCCAGCGCCGGCCGGCAAACCAGACGGCCCATCCTGCGGGGCAGGGCAGACCTTCCGGTCAGAGCCGGAGTGGCGGACAGAATGTCAGAAGTGCGGAAGGATCCGCAAGAAGTGTAGTAACAGAGCGTACAGCGCCTGCCAGAAGCAGCGCTCCTTATGGACAGCAAAATCCTTACCGCGGACGTGAAATGACCGGCGGCAGAAGCGTTACCATAAGCAGTGACCATATGGCGCAGGACGACTCGGACGATTACGAAGAATTGTTCTGAAGGGATTAATGAAAAATGCAGTTGTGGGATAAGCTGGCAGAATATGCGAAAAACTTCAGCAGTTACCGTACGACCATGGATTTCGGCGATGTGGCGGAGATCCTGATCATTGCGGTATTACTGTATTATACATTGGTATGGATGAAGACGACCCGGGCATGGATATTGCTTAAGGGTCTGATTGTCATCCTTGCTTTTTTGCTGCTGGCTTATTTTTTTCGGATGACAACGATACTGTGGATGGCGCAGAATGTGTTGGGGTTTGCGGTGACGGCATTGATCGTGGTGCTGCAGCCTGAGCTAAGGAAGGCATTGGAAGAGCTGGGCAAGAAAAACATTATCAGCTCTGTGCTGCCGTTTGACAACAGCCACCGCGTGAATGAAGAATTCTCGGAGAAGACGATCAACGAGATCACCAAAGCCTGTGTGGAGATGGGCAAGGTAAGGACGGGAGCCCTGATCGTGATCGAACAGAAGGTATCTCTGCGTGATTACGAGAGAACCGGTATCGATGTGGACGGTATTGTTACCAGCCAGCTGCTGATCAATATATTTGAACATAATACACCGCTGCATGACGGAGCGGTGATCATACAGGGGAACAGAGTGGTATCCGCCACCTGCTATCTGCCGTTGTCTGACAATCTGGGACTGAGCAAGGAGCTGGGAACCAGACACCGGGCCGGTGTGGGTATCTCAGAGATCACGGATTCCCTGACGATCATTGTGTCCGAGGAGACCGGCAAGATCAGTGTGGCTTATGAAGGTGAGCTGGAACGTAATCTCGATGCGGATTCCCTGCGTGACAGAATGCATAAGATCCTGAACAACCCCGTAGAGGAACACAAGAATCTGCGAATCTGGAAGGGAAGGAGCCGAGACAAAAAATGAAAAAATTATTGACACGTAATCTGGGACTGAAGCTTGCTTCTCTGTTACTCGCTTTTGTACTGTGGTTCCTGGTGGCGCAGATTTACGACCCTAAGGATACAGTCACCTTCAACAATATCCAGGTCCGTCTGATCAATACAGAACTCCTGGATGAAGAAGGAAAAGTATACGAGGTCCTGGACAACAGCAATCTGGTCCGTGTGACGGTCACCGGACCGCAGAGCATCGTGAAATCCGAGCTGCGCAGAAGTGATATCGTAGCGGAAGCGGATATGAGCAAGCTGACAGATATCAATACGATCGCGATCACCTATTATTGTGAGAATATCAGTAATGATTCTGTGGAGATCAAAGGGAATCACGATTCCGTGCGGCTGAACGTGGAAGATAAGACCAGCAAATGGATCAAGCTGGAGAGCAATACCATCGGCGATGTGGCTTCCGGTTACATGATCGGGAATGTGACACTGGATCAGACAAATATCGAAGTGACTGGACCGAAATCCGCTATTTCGCAAGTGGATCATGCCGGGGTGGATATCAATGTGACGGATTCCACCACCAGCCTGTCGGCAAATGTGGACATCAAGCTGTATGATGCGGACGATAACGAACTGGTGCTGGAAAGCGTTAAGAAGAATGTCGATTCCGCATATATGACGGTAGAAGTACTGGCAACGAAGGAAGTTCCAGTAGAAATAGAATACATGGGTGTACCCGAGGATGGCTATATGGCTACCGGAGAGGTGGAGAGCAGCGTACCCACAGTCAGGATCGCGGGAACCGTATCCACACTGGTGGGAATTTCAGCGATTACCGTGCCGGAGGACCGTATGAATATTACGGGACAGTCTGATAATCTGGTGGATATCATCAACCTGAAGGAATACCTGCCGGCGAATGTCAGACTGGCGGATAAGAGCTTTGATGGCAAGATCACGGCTACAGTCTACATTGAACCGATCGTCAGCAAGGATCTCACGGTAGCAGCAGAAAATATTTCTGTCACAGGAGTACCGGACGGCATGGAAGCAGAGATCACTTCCACGGCAGAGGAATACAATATTACAGTATCCGGATTGTCCAGGGATGTCAGCATACTGCACGACAGCAGCGTGACGGGCATTTTGAACCTGACGCAATGGATGGAGGATAACGGTGTGGAAGAACTGACACCGGGTACCTATACCATACCGGTAACCTTTAATCTGGCAGAGGATATTACGGTGGTCCCGGATATCAATATCCATATCCGCCTGAAAAATGCAGATACTGATAATCAATAAATAAAAAAGCAATATGTCGTGAAGAGCGACGGAATGAGAGGACTTTTACAATGGCTAGAATGTTTGGAACAGACGGTGTACGTGGTATTGCCAATGAGGAACTGACTCCCCTGCTAGCGATGCAGTTAGGTCAGGCCGGAGCTTATGTGCTCACTAAGGAAAATGAGCATAAACCCACCATCATGGTAGGCTGCGATACTAGAATTTCCGGAGATATGCTGGCAAATGCCCTGATGGCAGGAGCCTGTTCGGTAGGTGCCAACTGCATCTATGTAGGAGTGATCCCGACCCCGGCAGTGGCTTATCTGACGAAAAAATACAAAGTAGATGCGGGAGTTGTGATCTCCGCCTCTCACAATCCGGTGGAATTTAACGGAATCAAGTTCTTCGACGGCAACGGTTATAAGCTTCCGGATGCTATGGAGGATGAGATCGAGGCTCTGATCCGGAACAATATGCCCGGTATTAAGTTCCCGATCGGACCCGGCGTCGGCAAGATCAAATACCGCACGGATGCCAGAGAAGAATACATTAACCATGCGATGAGAGCGGTAAATGTGGATCTGACCGGACTGAAGATCGTAGTGGACTGTGCGGAAGGCGCATCTTTCTACACTTCCGTGGAATGTCTGAAGGAACTGGGCGGCAGCGTGGTAGCCATTCATAACAACCCGGACGGTACCAATATCAATGCCAACTGCGGATCTACCCATATGGAAGAGTTGCAGGCGAGAGTAGTCTATGAGAAGGCAAATGTCGGTCTGGCATTTGACGGTGACGCAGACAGACTGTTAGCTGTAGATGAAAATGGTAAGATCGTAGACGGTGACCAGATCATGGCAATCGTCGGCAATTTTATGAAGAGCAAGGGAACCCTGAAAAAGGACACCATCGTAGCAACCGTAATGAGTAATCTGGGATTCTTCCTGATGGCTGAGAAGAACGGCATCACCATGGAGAAGACCAAGGTAGGCGACCGTTATGTATTGGAACGCATGAAGGAAATTGGTGCAAGTCTCGGCGGAGAACAGTCCGGACACATCATTTTCCTGGATGAGAATACCACCGGTGACGGACTGCTCAGCGCACTGCATCTGTTACAGGTAATGGTGGAGACCGGAAAACCGCTGTCCGAGCTGGCACAGATCATGGAAGTACTGCCCCAGGCACTGGTAAATGCCAAGGTAGCCAACCATAAAAAAGAAAAGTACATGGAATATCCCGAGATTGCAGATGCCATTCAGAAATTGGAGGAGAAGTTCGCCGGAGAAGGCCGTGTCCTGATCCGTCCTTCCGGAACAGAGCCTCTGGTAAGAGTTATGATCGAAGGAAAAGATCAGCAGGTGATCCAGGAGGAAGCACAGAGACTTGCCAGCCTGATCCAGGATATCATGTTCTAAACAGACAGAATACGAAAGATGTCTTGGAAAAGTTCTTGTGAATGCATTACATTCATGCTATGATAAGAATGTAATTCGTATGTAATGGGTATGTAAATTCATAAGAATGTTAGAAGAAATAATGCATATTAATATAGATATTGGAGGGTTTATGATATGGTAAGTCAGAAAGTTGTAATCAAGAATCCTACGGGCCTGCACTTGCGTCCCGCCGGAATTCTGTGCAAGGAGGCAATGCAGTTCAAGTCTCTGATCACTTTCAAATTCCGTGAGAACACAGCCAACGCCAAGAGTGTACTGAGCGTATTGGGAGCGTGTGTTAAGTGCGGAGATGAGATTGAATTCGTATGCGAAGGCGAGGATGAGGCAGAAGCGCTGAAGACTTTGGTAGAAGCTGTAGAGAGTGGTCTTGGGGAATAGACCGCAGCAGAAAAATAAGGGGCTGTGTATCCTTGCGGTGCACAGCTTTTTCTATGACATGAGGGAGAGAAAAGAAAATGGACGAAAAAAGTATGAAGAAGAATTTTTCCGGTCTGGGCTTAAGGTTCCTGATCGGAACATTGATCATCTATGCGGTACAGATAGCAGTCGTGGGTGTTGTGGGAATGGTAAAACCGGAGTGGCTGGAGAATACGACCATCAACCTGATCCTTGCTGTCCTACCGTTGTATCTGATCGGCATGCCGGTATTGATCGCGCTGGTAAAACAGATGCCGGGGGAAGCACCTGTGAAGAAAAGCATAACCCCCGGGCAGTTCGTTGTGGCGTTGATCATGTGCTATGCATTGATGTATTGCGGCAACCTGGTGGGAACGCTGATCACTACGGTAGTCGGCGCACTGAAGGGCTCGGAAGTAGATAATGCCCTTATGGCCTACGCCACAGAGTCCAACATGATCGTTACCTTTCTCTATATGGTGATCTGCGCACCGATCCTGGAAGAATATATTTTCCGCAAGCTGATCGTGGATCGCACCCTAAAATACGGTCAGGGAGTGGCGATTATCCTGTCCGGTCTGATGTTCGGACTGTTCCATGGCAACCTGAACCAGTTCGCGTATGCAATGCTGCTAGGAATGTTCCTGGCATTTCTGTATGTGAAGACCGGTAACCTGAAGATCACCATCGGCTTACACATGTGCATTAATTTTATGGGGGCGGTAGTCAGTGTACTGTTATTGAAGGCAATTCATTTGGACGAATACCAGGAGATCGTTATGAACGGTGGGGATGCGCAGGCGGTCATGGATTTCATGATGGCGTATCTGCCGGGATGGATCGGCTATATGGTCTATGTATTGTTTATTCTGGCAGTTGTGATCACCGGAATTGTATTGTTTATTGTCTTCCGTAAAAGATTTGCATTGGATCCGGGACAGATCCCCAAGGGACAGAGATTTAAAACAGTCATCTGCAATCCCGGAATGCTCTGCTATTGCATTTTCTGGATCGTGATGATCCTTCTGCAGATGTTCCCGGAGATCGTGCAGATGCTGTTGGGAATCTCTCCGTTGTCCCTGTAAAAACATTCCGCAGGGGCTGACAGTGGGGAGCAGACAAAGGAGATAAGATACATGTATGCATTTGACAGCAGAATACGTTACAGTGAGACAGACAGCGAAGGGAGACTGACGCTGAATGCCCTGCTGAACTATTTTCAGGATTGTTCCACCTTCCATTCGGAAGATGTGGGGCTTGGAATCGGCTATATGAAGGAGATCGGTCAGGTCTGGGTGCTTTCTGCCTGGCAGATCGTTGTGAACCGTTATCCGCAATTAGGGGAAAAAGTCAGGATCGTGACCCTGCCCTATGAACTAAAAGCATTTCTGGGATACCGTAATTTTGCCATGCTGGATGAAAAGGGTGAATATATCGCGAAGGCTAACTCCCTATGGAGCCTTCTGGACGTCGCCACGGGCAAGCCGGTGATGGTAAATGAAGATATGCGCAGAGGCTATGGGATCGACGAAAAGCTGGACATGGACTATGCCCCCCGTAAGATCACCGTACCGGAGGGTGGACAGCTGCTGGAACCTATCGTGGTGAAAAAACATCATCTCGATACCAACCATCACGTGAATAACGGGCAATATGTGAATATTGCCATGGAATATCTGCCGGATGATTTTGTGATCCGTCAGATGCGTGTGGAATATAAAAAACAGGCATTTCTGGATGATGTGCTGCATCCTTATGTAGTGCAGACAGAGACCGGATATATCATCTGCCTGCAGGATGAGGAAGGCAGACTCTATGTATCTGTAGAATTTCTACGATAGTAGTGATAATAGCAGAAGGAAAAGAAACCGATAACTGAGCAAAAGCTGTGAAACAGACAGAACAGGAGAAACCGTGGAACTGAAATTAGGCGAAAAACAGACGCTGGTAATTGTGAAAAAAGTAGAATTCGGAGTCTATCTGGCAACGAAGGAAGCACCGGAAGACAAAGTGCTCCTGCCGGCCAAACAGGTCCCTGCCGGAGCAAACGTGGGAGATGAGGTGGAGGTATTCCTGTATCGGGATTCCAGCGACCGCCTGATCGCCACGACCAGAACTCCCAAATTAATCATGGGACAGGTGGCACTGCTGACGGTAGTGCAGATCGGCAAAGTCGGAGCTTTCCTGGACTGGGGGCTGGAGAAGGATCTGTTCCTGCCCTTCAAACAGCAGACGCGAAAAGTAAAAGCCGGAGATCAGGTGCTGGCTTCCCTTTATATCGACAAAAGCGGCAGACTCTGCGCGACCATGAATGTCTACGAACAGCTGCGCACAGACAGCCCTTATAAAAAAGATGACATGGTGACAGGAAGAATCTATGAGATCAGCAAAAATTTCGGTGCATTCGTAGCGGTGGATGACTGCTTCTCCGCACTCATCCCGAAAAAAGAACTCTTTGGTGCCACAGAGCCGCCGAAGATCGGAGAACAGGTGACCGCCCGCGTTGTAAAGGTATTGGAAGACGGTAAACTCACACTGAGCATCCGGGAAAAGGCATATCTGCAGATCCAGAAGGATGCGGAGAAGATCGAAAAATTGCTGGACAGCTATGAAGGCTCCCTACCTTTTAACGATAAGGCAGCACCGGAGGTCATTACCCATGAGACCGGCATGAGCAAGAACGAGTTCAAACGTGCCGTGGGACACCTGCTGAAGGAAGGCAAAATTCAGATCACGGAGAAAAATATCCGCAGAATCTGACGTTGTAATCGTTGACGGAAAGTGATACAATAACATTACCCGAAGGGTGCAGACAAGGAGGTGGTCCAATGGATATCGCAGGATTATCAATGGCAATGGCATCTACCAACTTACAGAATAAAGTGGGAACAGCAATGCTGGGCAAGGCAATGGATACGAACGAAGCTCTGGGCCAGGGACTGGTACAGATGATCGATTCCGCAGCCATGGAGCGCAGCGTGACACCGGAGCTGGGTGCCAATATAGACTTACGACTGTAATATAATAAACGTCAAGACGAAAAGGGTTCGGAATATTAGTTTTCCGAACTCTTTTTTTACGCTTATTTGAAAATAAAATAGCATTTTTACTAAAAAGTGCATAAAAAACTATTGCAATTTTACCAGTTTTTTTGTAAATTTGTATTATGTATGATATGAGGGATACGCTCTCGTATCATTTTTCCGGGGTAACAGCGAAAGAGAATTATAGTTGGGGACTGAAGGAGCAGAAGATGATATCAAATCAGATTTTACAGAACACCATTGAAGGACTGAAAGGAATCGCCAGAGTCGAACTGTGCGTCATGGATGTGGATGGCAAGGAAGTAGCGGCCACCATGGATATGGGGAACTGTTCTAAGCCTGCGGTGGAATTCGCAGCATCACCGGCTGATTCTCAGGAGATCCAGGGATACCAGTATTTCAAGATCTATGACGAACAGCAGCTGGAGTATATTCTCGTAGCCGGCGGTACCGGTGAAGATGTCTATATGATCGGCAAAATGGTTGCTTTCCAGATCCAGAATCTGCTGGTAGCTTATAAAGAAAGATTTGATAAGGATAACTTCATTAAGAACCTGCTGTTGGACAATCTGCTGCTGGTGGATATTTACAGTCGTTCCAAGAAGCTTCATATCCAGACAGATGTTCCCAGGGTGGTTATGATCGTGGAATCCGCAGGCGGCAAGGATAATAACGTCCTGGAGATCGCCAGAACCCATTTCGGTTCCAACAGCAAGGATTTCATCACGGCAGTGGACGAGAGCAACGTGATCGTGGTGAAGGAGTTCTCAGAGACCGATACCGGAAAAGAGATCGAGAAGGCAGCCAGAGCGCTGGAGACCACTCTTCTGAAGGAAGGCATCCGGGACGTCCGGATCGCATACGGAACTATCGTGCATGAGATCAAGGAAGTCAGCCGTTCCTACAAGGAAGCCAAGATGGCGCTGGATGTAGGCAAGATCTTCTTCGATGAGAGAGATATTATCGCGTACAGTGAGCTGGGAATCGGCCGACTGATCTATCAGCTGCCCATTCCGCTGTGCAAGATGTTCATTCGTGAGATCTTCGGCGGCAAAAGCCCAGATGATTTCGATGAAGAGACACTGACCACGATCTATAAATTTTTCGAGAACAGCCTGAATGTGTCCGAGACCTCCAGACAGCTGTTCATCCACAGAAATACACTGGTATACCGTCTGGATAAACTCCAGAAGAGTACCGGACTGGATCTGCGCGTATTCGAAGACGCCATCACCTTCAAGATCGCGCTGATGGTTGTAAAATATATGAAGTACATGGAAACTTATGAGTATTGATTTCTTGCAGAGCCATGAAATAACGGAAAATGAGCGTCGAATGCTTGCATTCGTAAGAACATTTGACGTTATTTCTTTGGCGAGAAAGCCTCAATGAGCAAAAGAAAAGCTCCGTAGGAGCGATTTTGCGAATGAGGCTATGCAAGAAATCAATATGGTGAAATATGATGACAAGGCAGTAGAAAGGCAAGATAGCAAATGGCAAACAAAGAAGCACAAAGGCTGAAGAGAGAACGGATCATAGAGGAAAATGGCATTATCTTCCTGGACAATGTAAGCAAGTCCTATTCCACCGGCTCTCCGGCACTCAACGGCGTAACGCTGAGCATCGGAAGAGGGGAATTTGTATTTATCGTAGGTGACAGCGGATCCGGTAAATCGACGTTGATCAAATTACTGCTGCGGGAGCTTACATCGACCAGCGGCAGTGTTTATGTTATGGGAAATGATCTGGCGAAATTAAAGCACAGACAGATCCCCCGATTCCGTCGTAACCTGGGCGTGGTGTTCCAGGATTTCCGACTGCTGAATGACCGTAATGTTTATGAAAATGTAGCATTTGCACAGCGTATCGTGGAGACTCCTGTCAGCGAGATCCGCAGAAATGTTCCTGCAATCCTGGCTACGGTAGGGCTGGCAGGCAAATACAAAGCCAAGACCAAACAGCTCTCCGGAGGTGAGCAGCAGCGCGTGGCACTGGCCCGTGCGCTGGTGAACAATCCTTCCATACTTTTGGCGGATGAGCCCACAGGTAATCTGGATCCCAATAATTCCTGGGAGATCATGAAGCTGTTAGAGGAGATCAATGAAAGCGGCACCACGGTAGTCGTGGTAACCCATAACCGCGAAATCGTCAATGCCATGCAGAAACGAGTGATCACCATGAAAAAAGGCGTGATCATCAGCGACGAAGAGAAGGGTGGGTATATTGATGAAGATTAGTACACTGTTATATACGATCAAGCAGGGATTTGCCAATATTTTCCGAAATAAATGGTATTCCCTGGCATCTATTGCGACCATATCGGCATGCCTGTTTCTGTTTGGCCTGTTCTACTCCATCGTGGCTAACTTCCAGAACATCCTGAAGACAGCGGAGGAAGGCGTGTCTGTGACCGTATTTTTCCATAGTGAATGGGATGGCTGTGAGAGTCATACAGAGGGACAGATTCCTTCCGAACAGCAGATAGAAGAGATCGGACAGGACATCGCCAAGCGTGCTGAGGTATCCGACGTACAGTTCAAATCCGCAGACGAGGCATGGGCTACCTTCGGACCGGACTATTTCGGCGAGGATTATGCGGAAGGTTTCCCGGAGAATCCGCTGGCGGGAGAAGACAGCTATGAGATTTTCCTGAGCGATGTGTCCATGCAGGATGCACTGGTGACCTGGCTGCAGTCCATTCCGCAGGTGCGTAAGGTCAATTATTCCGAGATGACGGCCAATACCCTGAGCGGACTGAATCTGCTGATCGCTTATGTGTCCATGGGTATTATTGTGATCCTGCTGGCTGTCAGCATCTTCCTGATCAGCAATACCGTAGCAATCGGTATCTCCGTGCGGTCGGAAGAGATCAATATCATGAAATATATCGGTGCCACGGACTTTTTCGTGCGTGCACCTTTCGTACTGGAAGGCATGCTCATCGGACTGATCGGAGCTGCCGTTCCGCTGGGACTGATCTATTCTCTGTATAATTACGCACTGAATTATATCGTGGAAAGATTCATGGTACTCAGTGGTTTCCTGAATTTCCTGTCGGTAGATGAAGTGTTCCATTTCCTGATCCCGGTATCTCTGGGAGTCGGTGTGGGCATCGGTTTCCTGGGAAGCATATCTACCGTCAGAAAACATCTACACGTATAATGAAGTAGTCATTCCCGGGTATCTGCATGGCAGTACCCGGGTTCTAAAAACCCGCAAACAAGTGATACGGATGGGAGTTAAATGAATAAGAATAAAAAAGGAATCCTTCTGGCACTTTGCCTGGTGCTGGCGGTCCCGGTATGCGGCAGCGGTCTTCCCGCGCAGGCTACCAGCATGTCTTCCATTACGTCAGACAGCATCCGGGAGAAACAGGATCAGATCAATCAGGCACAAAAAGAACGCGAAACGATGAAGAGCAACCTGAGCAACCTGGAACAGATCAAGAAAGATCTGGAAACCAAGAAAAGTAATCTGAAAAGTTACGTTGCACAGCTGGATCAGAATCTGAGCGAGATCGAACAGAATATTGCAGACCTAAAGAGCCAGATCACAGCCAAAGAGGAAGAGATCACACAGACACAGGAGGAACTGGATGCGGCGCAGGCCAAAGAGGATGCGCAGAAGGATGCCATGATCCGTCGTATCCGTGTCATGTATGAAAAAGGAGATTCCTATATCCTGGATATGATGTTAAAGGCGGAGAGCTTCAGTGATTTCTTGAACCGGGCGGATTTCATGGATCTGGTCATGGCATATGACCGCCAGCAATGGAAAGAATTCATGGAGAACCGTAAATACATTGCACTGTGTAAGGAAGAACTGGAAGCGGAGAAACAGATCCTGGATGAAGCTAAGGCCGGGGTGGAGCAGGAGCAGGCCAATATGGAGGCCCTGATCGACCAGAAGAGCCGGGATATCACCGCCTATGAGAGCGATATTTCCAACAAAGAACAGGCGATCAAGGAGTATAAACAATCCATCGCCGATCAGGATGCAGAGATCGCAGCACTGGAGGCGGCGATCGCAGCAGAGAAAAAGAGGATCCTGGAGGCCAGCGGTACGGTGCTGACCTATGACGGTGGTGTATTCAAATTCCCGCTGGCATCCTATACCAGAATTTCGGATGATTATGGCAACCGTATCCACCCTACCCTGGGAATTGAACAGTTCCATAATGGCGTGGATTTCGCCGCACCGAAAGGAACAGCGATCTATGCAGCCTACGACGGCCAGGTGGTGGCAGCCACCTACAGCAATACCATGGGGAACTACGTCATGATCGACCATGGCGGCGGCCTGTATACGATCTATATGCACGCATCGGCACTGTATGTGTCCAGGGGTGATATCGTAGTCAGAGGGGAGACCATTGCGGCGGTAGGCTCCACCGGACGTTCCACCGGCAACCATCTGCACTTCAGTGTTCGTAAGGATGGAGCATATACTTCACCTTGGAATTACCTGTCGCAATAGTTCTGCAATCGCAGAGCGCGTGACTGCTTGCGGGCAGAGCGCTATGGCGATTAGCAGAACAAACATACATGAGCAAGTAGGGCGATAGCCCGGAATGCGAATGTATGCAGCATTTCGAGAGTGCGAAGCACGGAGAAATGCGTGTTGCGATAAAGACGCGCCGTGTTGCAACGAAAGCTTGGAAAATAAAGGAGAGTATATATGGAAGAAAATAAGGAATTGGAAACGGTGACGGAGTCCCAAAGGAATGCCGGAAAGGGTTTGTTCCTCAGCGGCATTATCGTAGGATTCGCTGCGACTCTTCTCGTGGTGGGGGGCATCTTTATCGCTTTCCAGATCCATCGTATCGTTACCGTGAAGGACGATGTGTCGGCGCAGGTATCCTATGACGAGGATTCTGCTGTCAATGCCCAGACGATCAAAAAGCTGCAACTGCTGGAAGACACGGTAAAAGAGAACTTTTACTTAAGCGAGGTCACCAATGAACAGCTGGAGGACGGTATGTACCGCGGACTGATGGAGGCTCTGGATGATCCGTATTCCGAGTATTACACCGCAGAGGAACTGAACGAACTGACAGAACAGACCCAGGGAATCTATTATGGTATCGGAGCCTATGTCAGCATGGATTCCGATACGAATCTGCCGAAGATCAGCGGTGTCATCGAGGGCGCACCGGCGGCGGATGTGGACCTGCGGGCCAACGATATCATCTATGAAGTGGATGGAGTGTCCACTGCGGGCAAGACGCTGACGGAATCCGTGAGCATGATCCGCGGGGAAGCTGGCACCACGGTAGATCTGACGATTGTCAGACAGGGCGCGGGCGATTATCTGCACGTTACGGTAGAGAGAGCAAAGGTGGAGAGTCCCACCGTCAAATATGAGATGCTGGATGACAACATGGCATATATCCAGATCGTGGAATTCGATGATGTGACCATAGACCAGTTCACGGATGCATTGGCTACCGTAAAAGGATCCGATATGAAGGGACTGATCCTGGATCTGCGGGGCAACCCCGGCGGAAGTCTGGATGCAGTGGTACAGATCGCAAGAAAGCTGCTTCCGGAGGGAATGATCGTATATACCGAAGACAAGGCGGGCAAGCGCACAGAATATACCTGCGACGGCAAGACTCCTCTCGAAGTACCGCTGGTAGTGTTGGTGGATATGAACAGTGCCAGCGCTTCCGAGATCCTGGCGGGAGCCATTCAGGACTATGGCATCGGAACCCTGGTAGGTACCACTACCTTTGGCAAGGGAATCGTACAGCAGATCATGCCGTTTACCGACGGTTCCGCCATTAAGATCACCATCAGTGCCTATTATACCCCCAACGGCCGCAATATCCACGGCACCGGTATTGAGCCGGATGTGGAATGCGAGTTTGACGGGGATGCTTACTACAACAGCGATACCCCGGTGGATAACCAGCTGGAGAAAGCAAAAGAAGTGTTAAAAGATTTGATGAAATAAAAGCTTGACAAAGCGCACAAAACTGTTTAAGATTTAACCCATAAAACGAAGGCGTTTTTACCAAATCGGTAAAAGCGCCTTTTTCTGTTACATAAGTTCCTGCCCGGAACACAGAATGGAGGAGCAAAATGATCAGACTGGAAAATGTATGTAAGAATTTCGGAGATCTCCAGGTACTGAAAAATGTCAATCTGGAAGTAAAAGAAGGCGAGAAGCTGGTTATCATCGGACCCTCCGGCTCTGGGAAATCCACCACCGTGCGATGCATGAATTTCCTGGAGGAGCCTACCAGTGGTCATGTCTATATCGATGGACAGAAGCTGACGCATGCGAATAAGACCAAGATCATCCGGGAGTCCATCTCCATGGTGTTCCAGCAGTTCAATCTGTATCCGCACATGACGGTGCTTAAGAATCTGACCATAGCTCCCATGAAGCTTCATCACAAGAGCAAAAAGGAAGCGGAGGATCTGGCATATCATTATCTCGATGTAGTAGGTCTGCGGGACAAGGCACATGTATATCCCACCACACTGTCCGGAGGACAGCAGCAGAGGATAGCCATAGCGAGAGCCCTGTGTGCACAGACAAAGATCATACTATTCGATGAACCCACATCCGCACTGGATCCCGAGACGATCCAGGAAGTATTGGATGTCATGATCAAGCTGGCAAAAGAAAACATCACCATGGTAGTGGTCACCCACGAGATGGGATTTGCCAGACAGGTAGCGGACCGCGTGGTATTCATGGCAGATGGACAGATCATAGAAGAGGGAACTCCGGATCACTTTTTCGAGAATCCTTCCAACGAACGCGTAAAGCAGTTCCTGGGCAAGATCATCCGCTGAAATCCTGTGAACCATACTCTGGTCAGCACAGCGGCAGATGTATTATCATGTCGGTCTATCCATGAAGCCGCATTTTACAGCGTGTCAGTCAGAAAGGCTTCGTGTTTAGATATATATTGAGGAAATAAAAGGAGGAGAAAGTTATGAAAAATTTGAGAAAATGGATTGCACTTGCGGCAGCAATGGCAATGACAGCAACACTGCTCACCGGATGCGGAAGCTCCGAAGCACCTGCATCTGAGGCAGCAGCTTCTACCGCTGACAGCAGCACAGCAGTGGCAACGGCACCTGCGGAGACCACAGCAGCAGACGGAGAGCTGGCAGCAGATGTACAGGCGATCGTAGACAGAGGCGTATTGAGAGTCGGTGTTAAGAATGCGGTAGTCGGCTTCGGCTTCCAGGATACCCTGACCGGTGAGTATTCCGGACTGGAGATCAGCCTGGCTGAGAAGATCGCAGAGAGCCTCGGCGTGGACGTAGAATTCACCGCAGTTACCGCAGCTACCAGAACCGAGCTTCTGGATTCCGGCGATATCGACTGCGTACTGGCTACCTTCACCATTACCGATGAGAGAAAGCAGAGCTGGGATTTCTCCACTCCTTATTTTACAGACTATGTAACCGTACTGGTAGAGGATAAGAGCGGCATTACTTCTCTGGCAGACCTGGTAGACAAAAAGGTCGGTGTATCCTCCGGTTCCACTTCTGCAAAAGCACTGGTGAATGCTATGATCGAAGCCGGTCTGATCGATGGCAGCGGATTTGATGCAGATACCTTCGATCCCGCACTGTGGACCACAGGCATCTCTTTCCAGCAGTATGATGACTATCCTGCCATCTCCACTGCACTGAGTGCCGGTGAAGTAGATGCGTTCTGTGTAGATAAGTCTATTCTGGCGATTTACAAGACCGAGGGACGTTCTTACATCGATGACAAGTTCTCACCTCAGGAATACGGCGTAGCTACCGCTAAGGGTTCCGGCCTCTCCGCTTATGTGGATGAGCTGATCCAGGGATGGTTGGCAGACGGTACGATCGACAGCCTGATCACTGAGAACGGATTAGAGTAAAGATAACATAAGAAGCAGTCTACAGCGCCCGAAGACTAGGGAGTACACGGAGGGGCGCTGTAGAGATGAAAAGTAACCGGGAGGAAACACTATGTCTGGTATTATTTCAGCGAGAGCCTGGGGCAAGGTCTGGGCGTACAGGAGTACATTCCTGTTAGGACTTCTGAATACTGTGGAGACAGCAATTTTCGCCATTCTGTTGGCACTGGTGCTGGGTGTGATCTTCGGCCTGATGGCGACCAGCGGGAAAAAGATATTGCAGGTCATCAGCAGAGTCTATGTAGAGATCATGCAGAATACACCGATCCTGCTCCAGCTGTGTTTCTTCTACTATGCACTGGCATTTTCCGGTCACAGCATTGGAATCCTGCCGACAGGTATTGTTGCACTGGGCGTATATACCGGAGCCTATATGGCTGAGGTGGTACGTGCAGGCATCGAATCCATTCCCAAGGGACAGTTTGAAGCGGCACAGTCCCAGGGATTCACCTATGTGGAGCGGATGTATTATATCATCCTTCCGCAAAGCATCAAGATCATTTTACCGCCTATGGTAAACCAGATCGTGAACCTGATCAAAAACACCTCCTGCCTGTACATTATCGGCGGAGCCGATCTGATCTCGCTGACTTACAGCTTTGTCACCGGGGAAAATACCGGCGGTGCTTATGCACCGGCATATCTGGTCAGCGGACTGCTATTTTTCATTATATGTTATCCACTCTCCAAGACAGCCAGTGTCTGGGAGATTCATCTGAAAAAAAGGGATCAACGAGTGACATTCCAAAAAACAGAAGGGCAGGTGACAGACAATGAGTAATCTGGAAGCAAGCTTTTCCATTTTGGCACAAAAGGGAGTAATGCTCTATATCCTGAAGGGAACACTATTCACTCTGATCATTGCGCTGATCGCCGTCGTGTTAGGAATTGTCATCGGTTCCGTACTGGCTCTGTGCAGGAATTACTGCACAAGCAAAACTACGAAAATATTTGGTATTATCGCCACCGTATACATAGAAGTGTTCCGGAATACACCGTTACTGCTGTGGATCTTCATCTGCCTGGTGTTCTGCCCCTGCCCGGAGCTGTTCAACCGGAAGCTGTTCGGACTGACCACGGTAGAGACGAAGCTGCTGTTCAAGGCAGCGGTTGCTTTGATCCTGTTTACCTCTTCCGTCATTGCCGAGATCATCCGTGGAGGACTGAACTCCATCGCCCACGGGCAGTTTGAAGCCGGTCATGCGCAGGGCTTCAACGTGGTGCAGGTCATGATCTATATCATCCTGCCCCAGGCATACCGGAACGTCATCCCGACCCTCCTCAGCCAGGTGATCACGACCATCAAGGACTCTTCCTATCTGGCCAACGTGGCAACCATTGAACTGATGGCTCGAACCAAACAGCTGCTTTCCGCCGCCAGCCGCTACAATGGCACCGGCAATGTAAACGTATCCGATGTATTTGTGCTGTTTGGAATGGCTGCATTGATCTATTTTATCATCAACTACACCCTGTCCTGCGTGGTGCGCTCTATGCAGAAACGGCGGAAGAGACCGGTACGGGTGGTAGCGGAATAACTGCCTTTTTAATATATGTGATTCGTGTTCGCGCACACTCGGAACAAAACTATTATATATAAAAACGTGCGCAGAAATGGGGATTTGTATGGAACAATATGTGATCACGATTTCAAGACAATTCGGAAGTATGGGACGATCCATCGCCAAAGAATTATCAGAAAATCTGGGAATCGAATTCCTGGACAGAGATATCGTGGAAGCCACAGCGAAGCGCATGGGACTTCCGGTATCCGTCATCAGCGACGAGGAAGAGAGTATGAAGTCCACATTTTTCCGCAGGCAGTATCCGCTCGGGATGGGAATGTCCAGCCTGAAAGATGAGATCTTCTATACTCAGAAAAATATCATCCGTGATTTTGCGGCAAAAGGCTCCTGCATTATTGTAGGCCGCTGTGCAGATTATATTTTGGAAGACATTCCGAATCATTTGAATGTGTTCGTCTATGCACCGGAGGAAGCGCGACTGAAAAACTGCGTGGAGAATTTGCAAATGGATCCCCAGACAGCGAAAAAGATGATGCGTGATGTTGACGCAGCACGTAACCGCTACCACAAGGCATACATTCCCGGCTGGCAGAGTGTCTTCGACCACAAAGATCTCATGATCGACAGCAGCCGGTTCGGCATCGACGGCACGGCAAAGATCTTAGCGGATATTGTCAGAAACCAGTGGGGCTGATGGCCCACAGATTCTTGATCTGCGGGGAGAGCGTGACATAGTCCCAGGTGTGGGAACTGTTGCTTACCCGGTTGGGATCCTTGACACAAAAGCCCGTGTCATCATAATCAAAGAGCAGGATATAGTGGCCGGAGGTGGTGAAATCCCCCGGTCGCATGCTGCACACGATAAGCTTGCCCTGATCCAGGGCTTTTTTCATACTGTTTTCACTTAAGGATAATTCTTCGCCGGACAGACCCAAAGCCGACAGGCCATCGGTCCACAGGGACCAGCTGGTACCGGATTCTGTATAATATCCGTTTTTTTCACAATAGGAAGCCATTTCTCTTGGGGTGCCGTTCAAATCCCGGGTGAAGTATACATAGGCCATGGACAGGCAGGTAGGCCCACAGCCGGAGAGACCGATGATGCTGTCGCCGAAGGACACATAGCCCCAACGCTTGTCCCATTGCAGGAACAGAGGGACCTGTCCGATGATGACATCGTGAGTGAGGTCGATAGACTGACCCAGATAATTTTGCCGATTAGGGTAGTCAGCTACGAAATCTGCAGCTTCTGCATTGTTTTTCACAAGCTCTGACAGGGCTTCTATGATGTTTTCAGCATCTGCATCAACGGACGAGAGACTTTCGGCGAAGGTGGTTTCATTTTCTTCTTGCAGCGCGGCAAAATCATATTTGGATACCGGCAGGTCGTATCTTGCAGTCAGCTGGTAGTACAGATGATTGACGGTGGGCAGAATCTCGCCACCGTAATCCTGCCAAAAAGATACTGCGGTGAGAAGCAGCAAAACAGCAACGGAAATGCGGAAGAAGCGTGCAATGCGTTTTCTTCTGCGGATGGCTCGCTTCCGGCGGAGCATCTCCTGTCTGGAAATTCTGCGGCGCTGTCGGTGCACCGGTATCTGATGTGCTGCATTTGTATTCATAAAAATCCCTCCCAAGAGTCCCTTTTTTGACAAAATAACCGTCTTTTTCTATAGAAGAGTATAAAGGAATGTCTGATAAAAAGTCTTTTAAGCAGTTTTAAACTTTTGGACAGATATCTTTAAGATTTCATGAAGATATGCTACAATAATGCATGAACTAAAATCATCCGGAAAGGGGAAGCGACCGATGATCAGGAGAAAATATGTGCCGCTGCGCATTGTGCAGCCGGGAATGATGATCGATCAGGCGATCATAGACCGTGCGGGTCGTGTACTGATCGCCAGAAGAACCCGACTGGAGGACTTCCATATTGATGCGCTGAAGAAAATGGGAGTCACAGGCATCTATACCTGTGAAGGTACGGAAGATATCAAACCGGCAGAGGCAGATAAGACACAGTCATTGCCCGAACCCTTACAGAAAAAATATGATCAGGTGAAGGTCAAGGATCCTGCCAAAGTACAGATCTCTGAGAGCGTAAGAAACCGTGTGGCACAGGGCGTGCAGTATTTGTACCAGGACACGCAATCGCCGGACTTCACCAATGCGTCCAGGAGCATAACAGATGATCTACTGCGTGCCATTGAAGATAATGATGCGGTGGCAGTGGATATCGGGGCATTAAAGGTCAGCGATGAATACACCTTCAAACACAGCGTGGATGTAGCGACCATGTCCATGATCGTTGCAAGAAAATACGGACTGGATGACAAACAGGTATACGAAATCGGCATTGCAGGCCTTTTACATGACATTGGGAAATCAAAAGTACCGAATGAAATATTGAACAAGGCAGCGAGACTTACGGACGAGGAATTCGCCATTATGAAGCAGCATTCTGTATATGGCTACCGGATCCTGCAGCCGAAGGAGGACCTGTCCACGGAGATCAAGCTGGGTGTGCTGCAGCATCATGAGAAGATAAACGGAAAGGGATACCCGATGGGGGTTACGGGAGATAAAATAGACCTGTTTGCAAGGCTGATCTCCATATCGGATATCTATGATGCCCTGGTGACGGAGCGCCCTTACAAGAAACCGTTCTCCCCCAGAGATGCCGTGGAGATGATCATGTCCATGACGGAAGAACTGGATATTAACGTTATGCGCTGCTTTTTAGAGAGCGTCATCCTCTATCCTGTCGGCACAGACGTGGCATTGAGCAACGGCGAGACCGCCCGCATCGTGGAGAATATCCCCAATGCCGTTCTCCGTCCAAAGGTCCTGGGACTTACCACCGGACGAGTGTACGACCTCGCCAATGATGTGAAATGCGCGAATATTATTATTTTGTAAATTGAAAGTTAGTGAAATACCACCCGGATGACTTTGTTGTCTTCCTGGGTGGTATTTTGGTTTTGCTGTTCCAATCTTTACCGCCTGAAATCTATTTTGTGCTGTATAAGCAGTAAGTTTGAAGTGATTTTCTTTTATAGTGACTGATACTTACTGCCGGAATGGAAGCATCCTATGCCGAAGCGGTAATTGTCAGAACGTTTTCATGAATTCTTCAATAAAAATACTGCTTGGATTTCTAAAAGCACTTTCAGGGCAGTAATATGCTTGCCCTACTAAGCAGGGAGTTAGCAAAACAGCCCCGTAGCCCTCTTTCTATTGCTTTGGTGAAAATCGCATCAAAATAGCAAAATCCGTACAAAAAAACTTCTAAATCAGGAATTTTTGTACGGAATTTCTTCATTTTGCACGCTCAGCGAAAATAACAGCTTTTTACATGGCAAAATCTCATGTTTTTGTATTTTTTTAGCAGAAAATGGTGTTTTTAATACAAACAGATCTCCCCGGGTGGCAGATGGCATCCGCAATGAGCCACGCTATTCATAAGATTGGCAGCAAAAGGCGCTGCCAATCTTATTTCATATCGCGGCGTTCGCCGCATCACGGCATAAGTAAAGACAGCGATTTGTGCGCAAGCGCCCATCGCTGTCCTCACTATGCCTATGCGCGGCTCATTGCTCGCGTAAACTCTCAATTTATCGTCATTATTAAACGAAAGAACTACATTATTTATCCAATGATCATAACGCAGATCCCATTCAGATACTATCCGTTTTCTTTTGCAAAATATTCCTTTGTCATCTTCACTACAACGCCAGACAGCAGGAACACGGCAATCAGGTTGGGAATGACCATGAGTCCATTGAAAGTCTCGGCGATGCTCCACATCAGTCCGAGGTTCATGGTAGCGCCTACGATAGCTGTAAGGGAATACAGCACCATGAAAGGCATGTTGGAGCGGGAACCGAAGAGGAACTCGATACATCTCGTACCGTACAGTCCCCAGCCAATGATCGTCGAAAATGCGAAACAGCACATCGCCACGGCGGTAAAGACAGATACCCAGCTGCCGTAGACAGCGGTGAATCCACTGATGGTCAGTTCCGCACCGGCAGCTTCACCGTAATTTACGGGTACGCCGCTGCACAGGATGACCAGCGCTGTCATAGTACAGATGATGATGGTGTCCACGAATACCTCAAAGATACCGAAGAAGCCCTGCTTTACCGGCTTCTTCGTATCGGCACAGGCGTGGGCGATGGATCCGGTACCAAGACCGGCTTCGTTGGAGAAGATGCCGCGGGATACGCCCTTTTTCATACTCATGAAGAAGCTTCCGACCACACCGCCGGTGACAGAGGCGGGATGGAAAGCACCTTCTATAATAGAAGCAAATACAGCAGGTACAGACTTAATATGGAAAAAGATCACACCCAGTGCCAACACGATATACATGATCGCCATGAAAGGAACGAGTTTGGAGGTGACATTGCCGATCCGCTTGATGCCGCCGATCAGGATCAGGGCAATGATGATCGCCAGAGCCACGCCGATGATCAGGTTGACAAGCTTCACAGCATCTGCAGGCAGTACGTTAAAGCTGCTCAGAGCAGAATCAATGGCGGTAGTGATCGTATTGACCTGTGTGGCATTACCGGTACCAAACACAGCCAGTACACCGAAAGCGGCGAACAAATACGCCAGGAAGTGCCATTTTTTATCCAGTCCGTTCTTAATATAATACATAGGGCCGCCTACCAGATCTCCCTGTGCATTGGTCTCGCGGAAGTGTACAGCAAGCGTTACCTCGGCGAACTTGGTGCACATGCCGAGCAGCGCAGATACCCACATCCAGAATACCGCACCGGGACCGCCAATGGCGATAGCACCTGCCACACCTGCCACATTACCGGTACCAACGGTAGCTGCGAGAGCGGTACATACCGCCTGGAAAGGTGTCAGGGCTCCGTCGGAGGCTTCTTTTTTCTTCATCATACGTCCCAGTGTCACCTTCATGGCATAGGGGAACTTGCGGATCTGCAGGAAACGCGTCCGGATACTTAAATACAGACCGACGCCGATGATACAGATCATGGCGGGGACACCCCAGATAAAATTGTTGACAACACTGTTGACTGCTTCAATTGTGGATAACATAGACGAAATCTCCTATCATTTGTGGATATAAGGCAAATACCTTTATAGATTAACATATTTTCACATATGCTGCCACAAAAATCTTGATTTCCGGGTAGCGTTGTATCATTGGATCTGTTTTGCCGAAAGAGAGAAATACTTGTTGCATGGAAGAAAATTCACAATTATTATAATAGAAAAGGGATAAATAAGGAGGAGCAAAATGGAAGCAGATATCAGATGGCTGGACGATCCACAGGTGTTCCGGGTCGGTCAACTGCCAGCCCACAGTGATCATCCGATCTATCAGGATGCGGAAGAAGCGGCAGAGGGCAGGAGTTCCCTGGTACAGTCTCTGGACGGGACCTGGGAGTTCGCCTATTCGGTGAACGCGAAAAGCCGGCCGGTGGATTTTTATCAGGAGAATACTGCAAATGTAGAATTCGATACGATCTGTGTGCCGGGACATATTGAACTGGCAGGTTATGACCAAATTCATTATATCAATAATATGTATCCCTGGGAGGGGAAAATCTACCGCCGTCCGGCGTATACGTTGGGGAAAGGTCTGGCAGAAGGTGCTTTCAGCGAAGCAGAGTATAATCCTGTAGGAAGCTATCGCAAGCGTTTTCACCTGGCGGAAGGTCTGCGGGGGAAAAGGGTGATCATCTGTTTTGAAGGCGTGGAACAGGCGATGTATGTCTGGCTGAACGGGCATTTTGTGGGATATGCAGAGGACAGCTTTACCCCCTCCGAATTCGATCTGACACCCTATATTAAGGAAAAGGACAATCTGCTGGCAGTGGAAGTACATAAGCGCAGTACGGCTGCTTTTCTGGAGGATCAGGATTTCTTCCGCTTTTTCGGAATCTTCCGGAGTGTGGAATTATATGCCAAGCCGCAGTGGCACGTGGAAGACCTTTGGGCGAAGCCTTATTTTTCCGTAGAGGATGGAAAAGGCATGTTAGATGCAGCAATCAAAATATCTGCTGAGGATGAAGGACAGCGTCCGGGCAAAATGCGTGTATGCCTGTCGGATGCCAACGGGAAATGCCTGTTGGAGCAGACACAGATTTTGCAGTCACAGGTGGAACAGACGCTGCACCTTCGGGAAACATTGGCAGAAAAAGTAATCCCCTGGAGCCATGAGAATCCGTACTTATATCAGCTGGAGATCACTCTGACAGACAGTGAGGGGGAAATGACGGAAGTGGTGCCGTACAAAATAGGCTTCCGTGATTTCTCGCTGGATCCGCAGGATAAGGTAATGAAGCTGAATGGTAAGCGGTTGGTGATCTGTGGTGTGAACCGTCATGAGTGGAATGCGGCATCCGGCAGATGTATTTCAATGGAAGACATGAAATGGGATATTGCCTGCTTCAAACGCAACAACATCAATGCGGTCAGAACCTGTCATTATCCGGACCGCAAGGAATGGTACGGACTGTGCGATGAAGCCGGAATCTATGTGATGGCGGAGACGAATCTGGAAAGCCACGGCTCCTGGCAGAAGATGGGTGACACAGAGCCCTCCTGGAATGTACCGGGTTCTGTGCCGGAGTGGAAGGAAGCGGTAGTGGACCGCGCCAGAACGAATTTTGAATGTTATAAGAACCATCCGTCAATCCTGTTCTGGTCCCTGGGAAATGAATCCTATGCTGAGGATGATATCGCTGCGATGCAGCAGTTCTTCAAGGAAAACGATGACTTGCGTCTGGTGCACTATGAGGGTGTTTTCCATAACAAGGCATATGAGGATGTGATTTCCGACATGGAGAGCCGGATGTATGCATATCCGCAGGAGATTATAGATTATCTGGAAAACGATCCGAAAAAGCCGTATCTGTTGTGCGAATATATGCATGATATGGGCAATTCCCTGGGTGGAATGAATTCCTATATGGACCTGTTGGACCGTTTTGATATGTACCAGGGTGGCTTTATCTGGGACTATATCGACCAGGCACTGTGGGTAAAGGACGAAGTGACGGGACGCAGAGTACTGCGCTACGGAGGAGATTTTGATGACAGACCCAGTGATTATGAATTCTCAGGGAATGGAATCTTATTCGCAGACCGTAGTGAAAAACCGGCAATGCAGGAGGTGAGATATTATTATGGCACTCAGAATCGTAATCGGTGATGTGACGATAGGTATACAGGGACAGGATTTTTCCTATATTTTCTCTGTGGGATGCGGAGGCATGGAGTCTTTATATAAGGATGGCAAAGAGTGGCTGTACAGGACTCCCCGACCGGCTTTCTGGCGCGCGGTCACGGATAATGACAGAGGGTGTGGATTCGCATTCCGCAGTGCGGTATGGTCCGCGGCGGATCGTTTTGTACGCTGCAGCCGGGTAGAGGCCCGGATGGATGGAGAGGAGATTGCCATCCCGCTGGCACCGGCGAATAATAAATACACCGGAAAAGAGACCTGTGACAGATTCGAGATGATCTATACGTATGAGACGCCGACAGTTCCGGCCACGGAGGTGACAGTGACTTATACGGTGGAAACGGATGGCAGAATCCATGTGCAGGCAGAGTATCGCGGACAACAGGGTCTGCCGGAGCTTCCGGTATTCGGAATGAGGTTCCTGATGCCCACCGCAGCGGAGCGGTATACCTATGAAGGACTGTCCGGAGAGACCTATCCGGACCGTATGGCAGGAGGAATCCCCGGTGTGTATGAAGTACAGGGCCTGCCGGTGACACCTTATATGGTGCCTCAGGACTGTGGGATGCATATGCAGACCAAATGGCTGGAGATCGTCAGGAAGACTTCCCTGGATAATACAGACCGTGGAGGAAGAAGCAGCCGTTTGAAAATAACTGCGGAAGAGGGAAAAGACTTCGCATTTTCTTGTCTCCCCTATACGGCGCAGGAACTGGAAAATGCCATGCATCATGAAGAACTCCCTCCTGCCCGCAGGACGGTGGTATCCATCTTGGGAGCAGTGAGAGGCGTGGGAGGTATCAACAGCTGGGGTGCTGATGTGGAAGACATTTATCATATCAGCGGAGAGCAGGATATTTCTTACGGATTCTGGATCGAGTGAAATACTTCCCCGATCGGTCCCTGAATCAGAAGATCCGCATTTTTGTCTCTGGGGGTCGCACTTTTGTTGATGACCACCAGCTTATCACCCTGAAAATAATCAATTAACCCGGCTGCGGGATAGACAGCCAGAGAAGTGCCGCCGATGATCAGGACATCTGCTTCGTGGATGTATCTGACGGCGGCATTTATCGTCTTTTCATCCAGTCCTTCCTCGTACAGGACCACATCCGGTTTAATGGTGCCACCGCATTTCTCACAGTGCGGTATGCCGGTGCTGTTTAAGATAGCATTCAGACCGTAGAACTGATGACATTTTTCACAGTAATTGCGAAGTACCGAGCCGTGAAGCTCCAGGACAGTCTTACTTCCGGCGGCCTGATGCAGTCCATCGATATTCTGTGTTATTACAGCACGTACTTTTCCGGCACGTTCCAGCTCTGCCAGCTTTTTATGGGCGGCGTTCGGCTGAGCTTTTGGGAAGAGCATCTTATTCCGGTAAAAACGGAAAAATTCTTCCGGATGGGAACGGTAAAAGCTGTGACTCAATATGGTCTCCGGAGGATAGTCGTATTGCTGATGGTACAGACCGTCCACGCTGCGGAAATCCGGAATCCCACTTTCGGTGGAGACACCGGCACCGCCGAAAAATACAATGTTATCGTAGGTATCAATGATCTTTTGCAATTCCTGAATCTGTTCCTTCAAATTTTCCATAAGTTATTCCTCCTTCGTAAATTGTACCGATCGCCAGATATTTAAACAGCTGCAGCAGAATATAGACACCGCAGGAATAAAAGCTGTTGATGAATTTCTGCATATCTTCGGTAAACCATCCGGTAAACAGACCGCAGCCAAAACGCAGTAAAACAGCACTAAGCAAGATCCCGCAGCTTAGGATCCACAGTTCCAGATCGGTTCGGCCTCCATGGAAGAGTCCGTGGATCACGCGGACAGTCAGCACAAGGAGAGCAAGAAGAGCCAGCAAAAATACGGGCTTTCCAAACACCTGATAGAGGGCATTTATTTTGTTCAGAAGAGACACCATACCAGAACTATAGACTTCATTGAAATCATATAAGGTCTCGTCGGCAATGGAATCATAATCTGCCGCCTGGAACTGTGACAGTGTAGGATACACTGCCAGGCAGGAGGTAAATGCCTCCATACGGCGGATATCCGACAGACGCCCGGTGCTTTTGGCAGAGCTGCTTAGAGCACAGTCCGTATAACCGGCGATCTTCCATATATTTTGCAGAGTATCAGACAGGATACGCGGAATTTCCGAAGGTAATATTCCTCTGGATTGGGAGGAAAAATAGAGCGCACCGTCCTGCCTTTTTGTTAAATCACCCCGCTCTACTGCCGCATGGAGCTCAGAGAGAACGCTGCCGTAAAAGGTCTGCGCACTGACGGCATCCGGGGAATAGCCGGAGTCCTGTACCGCATCCCGTAACACCCAGCTGAAGTGGTCACCGGGGATCTCTCCGTTACTCGTAGACCAGTCTTCCACATAGGAATCTAATAGCGGCTGGAGCTGTTGCAGGGTCGGACTGACGGCCTCCGCTCTGGCAATCGTCTCCCTGGAGATCCAGATGTCGGAGCCTGCTTCCGTATTGCCCTGCAGATGATAGAACAGGGACATCAGTTCGGCAAAATTTCCCTCCGTGCGGTCGTTGGTCAGGAATACACCGTAGTGGACCTGATTGATGGCGGAAATCGTTATATTGCCGCAAAACAGAAGCAATATCGGCAACAGAAGTATGAAACATTGGAGCAAAAGCTGCCGTCCTGTCCGCTTTTTATGCAGTGCCAGTATCACATAGCCTACATTCCATACTGTCATGACAGCGATAAACGGCAGGATCCAGACGGAATCCTCTCGGATCTGCCAGAAAAAGGCAAGAGCCATGCCGGTCAGAACTGCCCAGGGAAGCTGCTTTTTCAAGGGAAGCTCCTTGCGCAGGGTAAGACCGATCATGCCGGAAAATACAACCAGCACCATTCCGGGAACAATAGCCATACGGTACAGGCGCTGTGTTACCAGCTGCGTCAGACTGATGGGAGAAAATAACAGAAGCAGATACAGGAGCGTCTGTCCATAGGGATTCTTCCATCTGACGGATAATGCGCGGACGAACAGCCAGGCACCCACAGCCTGCAGTAGAGCCAACAGCACGGAATAAGGCAGACATAATTTTTTCGCAAGAACCAGGAACATCGGATATCCGATCCCTTTGGCGAGAGCATAGGCGTCGTAGCTGCCCAGCCATACGCCACTTAACAGATCGTAGGCATTCTCGAACAGCATCCGGTCGTCATAGCGCTGGTCGGCGAGGATCATATAAGGGATCCGCAATCCGGCAAGTATCCGGAGGGCAGTAAAAAACAAAATTATGATAGGAAGACATTTTGTGAAATTTGTTTTTGGTGTCGGTCTGCACATAAGAATCCTTCTTCTCTAAAGTATTATACTAATCAATTACATCACATTTTTCCGCAAGGTACAAGTCAGCCGATGCCGGTAAAAGAAAAATTTTTAAAAAATTAAGAAAACCCTAAACTATGTGGTATTGAGCCAGGTGCTGCAGATATGCTACAATAAGCCATAGGGAAAGATTGGAGGATGTATGAAGAGGGACCGCTTGATTCCGGTGGAAAAAAGTAAAAAAGTGATCTATCTGGATCCCAGAGGCAGAGGCGTGGATCAGAAGCACTACGGAGCAATGGCACTGTATGTTCTGGCGGTGCTGTGTGCGCTGTATTGTGTGGGAATCGGGTTGTTTGTCGGCTTTGGCAGTTATTTTTTCCTGATCTGGGGCGCGATCGCTGCGTTTTGTGCTGCATGGGGCTGGATACTGACTCATAAATCCGTGCAGGAGAGAATCCCGCGCTGGATCCGTATGACGTTCCGCGGGCTGGTGGCAGCTGGAATGCTGTTGCTTCTTATATTAGAAGGAATGATCTTCGGACAGTTCGGTGCGAAAGCAGAGGCGGGAGCGGACTACGTCATCATACTGGGAGCCCAGTGGAAGACTACCGGTCCCAGCTATGTACTCCAAAAACGTCTGGATAAAGCCATAGAATATCTGAATGCCAATCCGGAGACGAAAGTCATCGTGTCCGGCGGACAGGGTTATAACGAGCCTGTCAGCGAAGCGGAGGGTATGAAAGGATATCTTGCGGATGCAGGAATCGATCCGGAGAGGATACTTGCGGAAGATGCTTCCACGAATACGACACAGAATCTGATCTACAGCGGAGAACTGTTGAATAAATCGGAGGACAGTGTGGTCGTTGTCACCAATAATTTTCATATGTTCCGAGCTCTTGCCATTGCGAAGAAGCAGGGATATCTGCATGTGGAGGGACTGTCATCCGGAACTTTTCCTCTTACAGTACCGAATAATCTGCTGAGAGAAGCTTTTGGCATAGTGAAGGATTTTATGGCGAACAACTTATAGGATTGTGGGAGTGCGTAGCACGAAGCAATCCGTAGGTATCAAAGTCGGGGGCCTTTGACCCCGACATCCTTATAATAAGGTTACAGGTACCGGCTGCGAAGTGCCGGCACAGGAGTGGACATACAGACAAGAGAGACGAGGAAGAGCGTTATGGATATTAATGTGGGAGATGTATTGAAACTGAAAAAACAACATCCCTGCGGAAGCAGAGAATGGGAAGTACTCCGCGTGGGAGCGGACTTTCGACTGAAATGTCTGGGCTGCGGTCACCAGATTATGATCGCACGGAAATTACTAGAAAAAAATGTGAAAGAAATCGTTGAAAAAGCTTGAAAAGTGCACGGGGATATGGTAACATGTTCTTTCGTGAGACACTTTATTCCTTGCTCATATGTGAAATATGGGCCAGAGACCAAAAGGAGGTAACTAACATGAACAAGTACGAATTAGCCGTTGTTGTTAGCGCTAAGATCGAGGATGATGAGAGAGCAGCCGTTGTTGACAAGTGCAAGGCACTGGTTGAGAGATTCGGCGGCAACATCACAGAAGTGGACGAGTGGGGCAAGAAGAAGCTTGCTTACGAAGTTCAGAAGATGAAAGAAGCTTTCTACTACTTCATCAGATTCGAAGCTGAGAGCACTGTTCCTGCAGAGATCGAGAGCCGTGTTCGTATCATGGACAACGTGATCAGATACTTATGCGTTAGACAGGACGAGGCATAAACAGAAAGCGAGAAGCGAAATATGAATAAAGTAATTCTTATGGGACGTTTAACAAGGGATCCTGAGGTGAGATATTCTCAGGGAGCTACCGCAACAGCGATCGCTCGTTTTTCCATTGCAGTAGATAGAAGATTTAAGCGTGATGGCGAGCCGGATGCTGATTTTATTAACTGTGTAGCGTTTGGTAAGACTGGTGAGTTTATCGAGAGATATGGCCACAAGGGAACAAAGTTCGTTGTGGAAGGACGTATCCAGACCGGCAGTTATACCAATAAGGATGGACAGCGTGTGTACACTACCGATGTAGTGGTTGAGAACGTAGAGTTCGCAGAGAGCAAGAATGCATCTGCCGGCAGTAATGACGGTGGATACCAGAACGCTGGTTTTGGTGGTGGTAATAATGCCCCCGCTCCTTCCGGAGCCGGTGATGGTTTTATGAACATCCCTGACGGCATCGATGAAGAATTACCCTTTAACTAAGTTTCAGTGACAAGCGGAGCTGACACCCGCCTCTGCCCTGACAGATTCCGATAGGAGGTAATAATAATGGCTTTTAATAAGACTGAGAAGACCGATTCTCCGATGAGAAAAAAAGGCGGTATGCGCAGAAGAAAGAAAGTTTGCGTATTCTGTGGTAAAGATAATGTAATCGATTATAAGGATACAGCTAAGCTGAAGAAGTATGTATCTGAGAGAGGTAAGATCCTTCCTCGTCGTATTACCGGTACCTGCGCAAAGCATCAGAGAGCACTGACCGTTGCCATCAAGAGAGCACGTCACGTAGCACTTATGCCTTACGTAGCTGAATAATTCAGACTAAGACAGTAGTAAGAGACCAGCCGCAAAAGTGGCTGGTCTTTTTTCGACGTATGCAAGGAGACGAAGCGGCATGAGAAGAATACCAATCACAGATTTACATACACCGGAACTGGAGATTTACAACGAACGCAGGGAAATACAGCTGCTCCGCTATTACGAACCGGCGCCCGGGTTGTTCATTGCGGAGAGCGCAAACGTGATCCTGCGGGCGCTGACGGCGGGATACGAACCGTTGTCGCTTCTGATGGAACAGAGAGAAGCGGATTCCGAGAAGGGAAGAGAAGTCCTGGGGCGGATCATGGAGAGATCGGAGGAAATTCCTGTCTATGTGTCATCTAACGAGGTATTATCCCAGATCTCAGGCTTCAAGCTGGCGCGTGGCATGCTCTGTGCCATGCGGCGGAGAGCTTTGCCGAAGATGGAGGAGCTGTGTCGGGATGCCAGACGCATCGCTATCATGGAAAACGTCGTGAATCCCACGAATGTAGGAGCAATCTTCCGCTCCGCAGCAGCGCTGGGAATTGATGCGGTGCTCTTGACTGCAGGCTGCAGCGACCCTTTGTACCGTCGTGCGGCGAGAGTCAGCATGGGGACGGTATTCCAGGTGCCCTGGACTTTTCTGGGGACGGAAGATTGGGCGGATCGCACGATGGCACAGCTGCGCGGCATGGGATACCGTACCGCAGCTATGGCGTTAAAGGAAGACAGCCTGTCACCGGATGCCCGGGTATTACATGAAGCGGAAAAGCTTGCAATTATTCTGGAGACGGAAGGGGAAGGCCTGGCAGCGGACACTATCGCAGACTGTGATTACACGGTCTGCATCCCTATGGCAAGAGGTGTGGATTCCCTGAATGTAGCGGCAGCCAGTGCAGTGGCATTCTGGGAATTATGCAGATAAGAGCGATTTTAACCTGAAATGCTGACAAAAAGCACAAATTTGACAGAGGAATATTGTCTATTCGTCAAAATAATATGGTGGCATAGTGGTATATTATTTGTTATAATAGAAGTTGTCGAACGCAAACATTGAGAGGTGTTCTTTGATGAAAAAACGAATCAGACTGAAGGGAAGAATCCGTACATATATTCAGTTCACCCTGTATCTGGGACTTCTGCTGCTGGCAATTGATGCCGCGGTATTTATGTTGGATTTTCGTGCCGGACTGCTTACTTTCGGATTTACGATCTTCTATTTTGCAATTACACTGACATTGTATTTCTATAATAAACCGATCATTATGAATGAACTGATCAGTTTTGCCACGGAGTATGGACAGATCCAGCGGAAACTGTTGCGGGATCTGGAACTGCCTTATGCCCTTTTGGATGATTCCGGCAAGGTGATCTGGACGAATATTGCCTTTGAAAATGTGGTACACCAGCCAAAGGGATATAACAAATCCATTACTTCCCTGTTCCCTACCATTACCAGGGACAGGCTTCCGGATGATTCCGGTGTGGATGAGGCACAGTACGAACTGGAGTATGAAGGCTGTGAATACGTAGCAAAGTTCCGTAAGATTTCCCTGAAGGAAATGGCAGAACACAGCGATATGATCGATGCGGAAGGGTACAACGGCTATTTGATCGCGGTCTATCTGTTTGATGAGACCGCGCTGCACATTGCATTGCAGGAAGTGGATGATCAGAGCCTCACGGTGGGAATGATCTACCTGGATAACTATGAGGAAGCGCTGGAGAGCGTAGAGGAAGTCCGCAGGTCCCTGCTGATCGCATTGATTGACCGTAAGGTGAACAAATACATTGCTTCCCTGGATGGTATCAGTAAAAAGCTGGAGAAGGACAAATACCTTGTGATCATGCGGAAAAAAGCGGTGGCGCAGCTGCAGGAGAGCCGTTTTGATCTGTTGGAAGAAGTGAAGACCGTTAACATCGGTAACGAAATGGCTGTGACTATCAGTATCGGTATCGGACTGGATGGTCTGACCTATGCACAAAATTATGAGTTCGCCCGTACTGCCATTGATCTGGCATTGGGACGTGGTGGTGACCAGGCGGTCATCAAGACTCCGGAGAGCATTACCTACTACGGTGGCAAGAGTCAGCAGGTAGAGAAAAATACCCGTGTCAAGGCGAGAGTAAAAGCCCACGCCCTGCGGGAGATCATTACCGGCAAGGATCGCGTCATTGTTATGGGGCACCGGATGCCTGATGTGGACAGCTTCGGGTCTGCAGTGGGTATCTACCGGATTGCCCAGACTTTGGGCAGAAAAGCCCATATTGTACTGAACGAGGCGACGACTTCTGTTCAGCCTCTGGTAGAGCTGTTTAAGAATAACCCGGAATATGATGAAGATATGATCATCACCAGCCAGCAGGCAATTGATATGGCAGGCAGCAACACCGTACTGGTAGTCGTGGATGTCAATAAGCCGTCCATTACAGAATGCCCGGATCTGTTGCGCTTCTGTAAATCTGTAGTGGTTCTGGACCATCACAGACAGGGCACAGAGACTATAGAAAATGCCACATTATCCTATGTGGAGCCTTATGCATCCTCGGCCTGTGAGATGGTATCCGAGATCCTGCAGTACACTTATGACAATATCAAGATCCGTACGGAAGAGGCGGATTGTATGTACTCCGGTATCATGATCGATACCAACAACTTTATGACCAAGACCGGTGTCCGCACCTTTGAAGCTGCCGCATTTCTGCGTAGAAATGGCGCAGATGTCACCAGAGTCAGAAAACTGTTCCGTGAGGATGCTGCAGAATATAAGGCAAAGGCAGACGCAGTCAGCCAGGCAGAGATTTACAAGCAGTTTTTTGCCATCTCTCTGTGTACCGCGGAGGATCTGCCCAGTCCTACGATCATTGGGGCACAGGCAGCCAACGAACTGCTGAATATCAAAGGAATCAAGGCAAGTTTCGTACTCACGGATTATCAGGGTAAGATCTATGTCAGTGCCAGATCCATTGATGAGGTTAATGTACAGATCATTATGGAACGTATGGGTGGCGGCGGTCACATGAACACTGCAGCCTGTCAGATGGAGGGTGTAGGATTGGTAGAAGCCATCGGCGTGCTGAAGCATACCATTGACGATATGTTGGAATCCGGAGAGATTTAGAGATAGGAAAGGCAGGTATATAACATGAAAATTATTTTACTTCAGGATGAAAAAAAGCTGGGCAAAAAAGGAGATATCATTGAAGCCAGCGAAGGGTATGCAAGGAACTATATTTTACCGAAAAAGATCGGTGTGGAAGCAACTTCCAAAAATATGAATGACCTGAAGCTTCAAAAAGCGAATGAAGAAAAAGTAGCACAGGAGAACCTGGATGCGGCAAAAGCTCTGGCAGCGGAGCTGGAGACTAAGCAGGTCATGGTTAAGATCAAAGCAGGAGAAGGCGGCAAGACCTTTGGCTCCGTATCTTCCAAGGAGATCGCAACTGCCTGCAAGGAACAGCATGGCATTGAAATCGATAAGAAGAAAATTGTACTTCCCGAGAGCCTGAAGAATTTTGGTTCCTATGAGGTGACAGTAAAGCTTCATCCTCAGGTGGCAGCAAAACTGACGGTGAAAGTTACGGAGGCATAGACAGGCCCATGCCGGCTATAGATGAAAATGTAATCAAAAGAATAATGCCCCACAGCCTGGAGGCAGAACAGTCGGTGATCGGATCTATGTTCATCGATACGGAGGCAATCGCTGCCGCGACGGAACAGATCTCGGGAGAGGATTTCTACAATCGTCAGTACGGTATTGTATTTGACACGATCGTGGAATTGAACAACGAGGGAAAACCGGTGGATTTTGTTACCCTGCAGGATCGACTGAGATCCAGGGAAGATGTGCCGCCGGAGGTCAGCGGACTGGATTTCCTGACGAACCTGATCGCATCGGTGCCCACCTCCGCTAACATTAAGTACTATGCCGGTATTGTTGCGGAGAAAGCAACCCTCAGACGACTGATTCGTACCAACGAAGAGATTGCCAATACCTGCTACAGCGGGAAAGAAAGTCTGGATACAATCCTGGAGAGTACCGAGAGCAAGATCAATGAGGTAGTACAGAAAAAGAATGTAAAAGAGTTCGTCCCGATCCGTACGGTGGTTATGAATGCTATGGACAAGATCGAGAAGGCATCCAAGCTTCACGGAACTGTTACAGGTATTGCCACCGGATTCATTGATCTGGATTATCGTACTGCCGGTATGCAGCCCTCTGATCTGGTGCTGATCGCCGCCCGTCCTTCCATGGGTAAGACAGCGTTTGTACTGAATATCGCGCAGCATGTGGCTTTTAAGCAGAATCTGCCGGTAGCCATATTCAGTCTGGAAATGAGTAAGGAGCAGCTGATCAACCGTATGTTTTCCCTGGAATCCAGCGTGGATGCACAGAAGCTTCGTACCGGCCAGCTGAATGACCAGGAGTGGGAGCGACTGATCGAGAGTGCCGGTGTCATCGGTAAATCCAAACTGATGATTGATGACACGCCGGGCATCAGCATTGCAGAGCTCCGCTCCAAATGCAGAAGAATGAAACAGGAAAATGGACTGTCCATGATCATCATCGACTATTTACAGTTGATGTCAGGCAGCGGCGGCAGAAGCAGCGACTCCAGACAGCAGGAGATCTCCGATATTTCCCGTTCCTTAAAGGCGGTAGCCAGAGAGTTATCCGTACCGGTGCTGGCTCTGTCCCAGTTGAGCCGGGCGGTAGAACAGAGACCGGATCATCGGCCGATGTTGTCCGACCTGCGTGAATCCGGAGCTATCGAGCAGGATGCCGACGTGGTAATGTTTATTTACCGTGATGATTATTACAACCATGATTCACCGGACAAGGGTATTTCCGAGATCATCATTGCCAAGCAGAGAAACGGTCCGATCGGAACCGTACAACTGGCATGGCTGCCGGAGTACACCAAGTTCGCTAACCTGGAAAACGACAGAAAAAAAGATTTTTAAGTATCCTGCGAATACAGAATATAAAACACGAAAGAGAACAAGTAAGGGAAATTCCCCTGTACCTGTTCTCTTTTTTATTTCACATTTTCATAATATGACAATTTAGAAAAGGAGAGATTATGGGAGAGTATTTATTGATTTCGGATGCGGCAAAACAGGTAAAGGTGGAGAGCCATGTGCTTCGTTACTGGGAGGAAGAACTGCACCTGCCCATCAAACGTAACGAATTGGGGCATCGCTATTATACGAAAGAAGATGTAGAACGTTTCAAAGAGATCAAGAGCATGAAAGAAAGGGGATTACAGTTGAAAGCAATTAAAATGATATTAAAGGACGGGAAACTGGATGTGCTGCCGGAGGAAACGACAGAAAAAGAAGCAGCTGCCGCACCGCGTATGGCAATTGAAATTGTAGATGAGACAGTGAAGAAAACAGTACCATCACCGGTGCAGGAGACCTCGCTGACAGGCGAAAACCGGGAGGAGAAGGTTAAAAGACTACAGTGGATTCTGCAGCAGATGATCCGTGAAGCCGTAAAAGAAAATAATCAGGAGCTATGTCGGGAATTAAAGGAGAGCATGGTGAAAGAACTGGATTATCAGTTCCGTAGCAGAGAAGAGCGTGAGGAAGAGCGGGATCGCAGGCTGGAACAGCGCAGCGAAGAATATTATCAGAAGATGGACGAGCTGTTACGGAAAAAGACCAAAGGACGGTTGCAAAAACAACCAAAAGATACACCCGTGAATCCAAAAGAGAATGAAAAACATAAAGCAGAAAAAAAGAAAAGGCATTTCATTTTCTGAAATGCCTTTCCAAGGTTGCATTTTAAGTCGGAAATTAATCCTCTGCGATAGCACCAACGGGGCACTGACCTGCGCAGGAACCGCAGCTGATGCACTTATCTGCATCAATTTCGAACTTTCCGTCGCCCATGCTGATAGCGCCAACGGGGCACTGTGCTTCACAAGCTCCACATGCTACACAAGCATCACCAATAACAAATGCCATAATCTTTTCCTCCTATTTTGCGTGTATCAAATCATATTGTTTGATACAAATTTATCAATATAACTATTAGTATTGTAATATAAATAGGGCTTGAATACAAGTCTTATTTAGTATTTTTTATCATTAGTTACAGTTGTTTATTTATATTTATTGAACTCCAGGATCTTCTTCGCATTCTGAATTCTCTCCTCGGTGGGGGGTTCCACACCTTCCAGCTTATAGGGGATTCCCAGCTCTTTCCATTTGTATGCCCCTAATGTGTGATAGGGAAGAACTTCTACCTTCATAACGGTATCCAGAGTGTCAATGAATTCTCTTGTTTTCTTCAGATATTCGTCATTGTCAGTGATTCCGGGTACCAGCACATGACGGATCCACATGGGGATACCCTGTTCGGAGAGGTATCTTGCGCAGTCCAGAATGTTTTTGTTGGTATGGCCGGTGAGTTTTTTGTGCTCCTCATCATCAATATGCTTGATGTCCAACATGACAAGATCGGTATATTTCAGTAATTCGTTGAATTTGGAGAAGAAGGGCTCTTCTCTGGTAAAAGGCTGTCCGGAAGTATCAAGGTCGGTGTTGATGCCTCTCTCGTGAGCCTTACGGAAGAGATCGATGAGAAAATCAATCTGTAATAAAGCTTCGCCGCCGCTGACGGTGATGCCGCCTTCTTTGCCCCAGTAGCTGCGGAAACGCTCTGCCTTATCCAGAAGCTCGTCTGCTGTCATCAGATTGTCAGTGTCGGGATTCCAGGTATCTACATTGTGGCAATATTGACAACGCATATTGCAGCCCTTGAGGAAGATAAGATAGCGGATTCCGGGTCCGTCTACTGCGCCGAAGGATTCTAATGAGTGAATTCTGCCTTTGATCATTGTAATAATCTCCATTCTCTGCCATGCAGGCAGCTGAGGGGTGAGTGTTACGAATAGTATATCCAAAAAGGGACCGGACATTACTGCCCGGCCCCATATACATCAATTATCTCAAAACCTGTAAGAATTACAGACTCTTATGGCAGGTTCTTGCGATAACATCATCCTGCTGCTCCTTGGTCAGGCTGATGAACTTAACAGCATAACCGGATACACGGATGGTGAAGTTAGCGTACTCAGGCTTCTCAGGATGAGCCTGTGCATCTAACAGCTTCTCGGTACCGAATACGTTAACGTTGAGGTGATGAGCACCACGATCGAAGTAACCATCCATTACACGTACCAGAGTTTCTTTCTGCTCGTCAAGGTTGTGACCAAGAGCGGAAGGAGCCATAGTCTGGGTATTGGAGATACCATCCAGAGCATACTCATAAGGCAGCTTAGCTACAGAGTTCAGAGAAGCCAGCAGACCACTCTTCTCAGCACCGTAGGAAGGTGATGCACCGGGAGCGAACGGTGTGTAAGCTGCTCTACCATCGGGCAGAGCACCGGTAGCCTTACCATATACAACGTTAGAGGTAATGGTCAGTACGGAAGTGGTAGGCTCAGAATTTCTGTAGGTGTGGTTCTTCTTGATCTTCTCCATGAAGGTCTTCAGCAGCCATACAGCGAATTCATCAGCTCTGGGATCATCGTTACCGTACTTAGGGAAGTCGCCTTCGATCTTGAAGTCTACAGCACAACCCTGGTCATCACGGATAACCTTAACCTTAGCATACTTGATAGCGGACAGGGAGTCAGCTACATGGGACAGACCTGCAATACCGGTTGCGAAGGTTCTTCTTACATCGGTATCGATCAGAGCCATCTCAGCTGCTTCGTAGTAGTACTTATCATGCATGTAGTGGATCAGGTTCAGGATGTTAACATACAGAGATGCACACCAGTCAAGCATGATGTCATATTTATGCATAACTTCGTCGAAATCAAGGTACTCGGAAGTGATAGGAGCGATTTCAGGACCACACTGCATATGTTTGCCGTCCTTGTCCAGATGCTTCTCATCCTTACCACCGTTGATAGCGTACAGTAAGCACTTAGCCAGGTTAGCACGAGCACCGAAGAACTGGATCTCCTTACCGGTCTGAGTAGCGGATACGCAGCAGCAGATGCTGTAGTCATCACCCCAGATAGGCTTCATAACGTCATCGTTCTCGTACTGGATGGAAGAAGTATTCACAGAAATCTTAGCTGCGTACTTCTTAAAGTTATCAGGCAGAGCGCTGGAGTACAGAACAGTCAGGTTCGGCTCGGGGCTGGGTCCCATGTTCTCCAGAGTATGCAGGAAACGATAGTCGTTCTTGGTAACCATATGACGGCCGTCCATGCCGATACCACCAACTTCCAGAGTAGCCCATACGGGGTCACCGGAGAACAGCTGGTTGTAAGAAGGAATACGAGCGAACTTAACCATACGGAACTTCATGGTCATATGGTCGATCAGCTCCTGAGCTTCTTTCTCGGTCAGGGTGCCTTCCTTTAAGTCTCTCTCAATATAGATGTCCAGGAAAGTAGAGATACGTCCAACGGACATAGCTGCACCGTTCTGGGTCTTGATAGCTGCCAGGTAACCGAAGTATAACCACTGGATAGCTTCCTTGGCGGTGGTAGCGGGACCGGAAATATCGTAGCCGTAGATCTTAGCCATTTCCTTCATTCCCTGCAGAGCCTTGATCTGATCAGCGATCTCTTCTCTCAGACGAATGATTTCCTCGGTCATAACGCCGGTACCGCAGTTCTTCTTATCCTTCTTTTTCTGCTCGATCAGGAAATCGATACCATACAGAGCAACTCTTCTGTAGTCGCCTACGATACGTCCACGACCATAGGTGTCGGGAAGACCGGTAACGATATGGGTATGACGAGCAACCTTCATTTCATCGGTATAAGCATCAAATACTGCCTGGTTGTGAGTCTTGTGATACTCATTGAAGATCTTGTCATATTTTTCATTTACTTCGTAGCCATAGGTGCTTGCTGCCTGCTGAGCCATCTTAATACCACCATAAGGCATGAATGCTCTCTTTAAAGGCTTGTCTGTCTGCAGACCAACGATCTGCTCCAGATCCTTCATAGATTCATCAATATAGCCAGGGCCATAAGCGGTCAGACTGGATACGATCTCTGTTTCGCATTCCAGAACGCCGTTATGCTCACGCTCTTCCTTCTGTAACTCCTGAAGTCTGCCCCAAAGCTTATCAGTTGCTTCGGTAGGTCCCTCCAGGAAGCTCTCATCTCCATCATACGGAGTGTAGTTGGTCTGGATGAAGTTACGTACATTGACGTCTACATCCCAGTGGCCATCTCTTTTAAAGCCTCTCCATGCTTCTGCCATGAAAATTTACCTCCTTCTAGTAAAAACAATTAATATTATCAACTGAGAGTACCAGTTGCGCTGGCGTCCCAAGCTGTTTCTTTACGATAAAAGTGTACTACCTGACAAGGGTAAGTGTCAACAGTTTTAGGTAATGTACGCGCTTTTGTACATCAGCTCTGACATAAAAAGACTATCCCCTGGTGAGGGCGCTTGCGCACAAAGCACGAAAACCTCTTTTTCATGGACAAAGCGCACCAACATGAAATAAATGTGAGCTACGAAGCGGCGCCATTTGTGAAGCAAATGCTTTTATGAATGTGGTTTGCGGCAGAGCTGATCCCGGGGGAGGAACAAATGCTGATGTACAAGAATATTCTTGTAATCTTTTGGGGAAAGTATTATACTAAAAAAGCCTTATACGGCAGAAAGGAGACCGATATGACCGGAGTAACAAAAGACATGACCATTGGCGAGATCTTACGTGCCAATCCTGAAGTAGCTCCCGTACTCCTCGATGCAGGAATGCATTGCCTGGGATGCCCTGCTTCACAGGGAGAGACCCTGGAAGAGGCAGCTATGGTACATGGCATTGATGTAGATGAGCTTATGAAAGTGATCGAGGAGCTGTAAGCTTTGTATGTCTGTTTTGGAAACATCACCTGACCGGGGCACACAGGTGAAACAAAGTATTTATGGAATTTCATAGCTCAGATTTCCGCGCAATCGAAATGTGTCCGCCGATTGCGCGGATTTGAGAAATCTAAAGAATTCAAGGAACTCAGATCATCGGCCTCTGGCCGTCTATTTTTTCGTTTTTTCCCTTAGATAAAATATTCAATCCGACATTATGAAGTATGACTGGCCCGGTAGATTCTTTCAGGGGAGGCTAATTCTGTGGTACTTTCAGTTCCCAGCCGGAATAAATCAGAGCAGGGTCGCGGATCAGTTCCCGGTTCAGGGAGATGATCTCGGCCACGGAGCAGCCGTACTTTCTGGCGATTTTCCAGAGGGTGTCGCCCTGTCTGACGATGTATATCCCACTTTTCTTATTCTCAGGCAGAACAGCATCGGGAGTGCCACCTGTGATGGGCGCTCCGCTTTGGGGAATCTTAAGCTGCCAGCCGGCGTGAATCCGGTTCGGGTTCTTGATCCGGTCACTGTTGGCTACCATGATCTCGGTTATGGAGCAGTTGTATTTTCTGGCGATTTTCCAGAGAGTGTCACCCGCCTGTACGGTATAGGTCAAATAAGAGGTGGTGTTTTTCACGACAGGAGAGGGAACTTCACGGTCGGTCTGTTCTCCTGAGCTGCTGTCGTCAGTCTTATACTGCTCTACGATATTGCTGGTGTTGTTGCCGGGAACGATGGGAGTCGTGTTCCGCATCCACTTTGCGTAGAATACCTTGTCTCCCGTATCGGTACCTGTGATCTCTGTGACGGGCGAACCGGAAAAACTGCTGTCTGCGTACCAGCCGTCAAAGCGATATCCCTCGCGGGTGATATCATCGGCGGTCGGAAGAACTGCTCCGGTGCCGTAAGTGTAGCCGGTTACTTCTTTTCCGCTGGCAATCGTACCGCCGTTCATCTGCAGCGTTACGGAATAGGGGATGCCTTCAAAAACCGCTTTCACGGTTACGGGACCCTCCGGCATGGTAAATGTATTGTCGTCCCCGATGCTTAGGGTGTCAGGATTTATCGCCCATTCCTTGAGGCAATAGCCCTCATGCGGTGTGACACTCAGCGTAACCTTGTCACCCGCTGCCGCAGAAGTCGGACTGGCCTGCGCAGTGCCTTGTCCCTCGGTCAGGACATCTATGGCATATAACCGCGCCCATTTTGCCTTCAGTGTCATCTTTCCAGTAACAGGGGTGTCAAAGTCAAACGCTGTGTTTTCATCTGTCTGATACCAATAGGCAAGACGATAGCCGCTACGGGCAGGGGCAGGAGGAGTGACTGTAGTATTCTCCATCACATGACGATTTTCTGCTTTAGCTGTTTCGTCATTCCACTCAAAGGTTACCGGATACCATGTGGAACCGCCGCTAGCCGGCAGGGTTGCAAACGCCCCGCCATTAATTGTACCGATATTGGTCACTAATCCATAGAATACACCGTTGTTAATCGTTCCCTTATTTGTTACCGCCCCATAGAATTCGCCTCCGGAAATAATACAGGAATATCCGTCATTTAACACCGTATCCATAAACTTGCCACCGGAAATTGTAGCGTATGAGCAGTTTACAACATAGCCTTTGAAAATAGTGGTTTCACTGCTTCCGCCGGTAATCAATCCGCTTGAATAATTATACATTGAGCAGTTATTTGATCCGGCCGGCGACGCTGCCACTGTTCCGCCATTGGCATGCATTATGCCGCCTTCAATACATATATTATCCCCAGACAATAGGTTAAAGTAGTGAACCGTTTGAGCTGTATTACTGCCAATAAATGCGCTGCCGCTCATCGTAAAAACAGGACGACCTCCTAGCTCTGGCGTTATGCCTACGCCACCGCCATTGCCAGAGAGACGACCGCTGACACTGCATTCCGTAATGCTTCCGCCTGTCATGGTAAAGCGCGCACCCCCCGCCGGATCCCCGGCTGCACCCGTTGCGCATACCCCGCCACCATAACCATGAGAAGGACTATTGACTACACAATGTTCAATGCTGCCGCCTTCCATAATGAATTCGCTGCTGCTCCCCTCGAGCCATACGCCGCCACCATAGGCAAAATAAATATCCACCAAACAACCTATGATGCTTCCACGCATCATGCGGAAGGTGCCGCCTTTAATACACACACCGCCTCCGCCCGAGCCATCGCCGCCGCCGACCTTACAGCCGACAATATTTCCCCCTTCCATTGTCAGCCTGCCGCCATCATGGATATACACGCCGCCGCCATATGGGGCATCACCTCCTGTGATAATGCCGCCGGAGACATTTTCCGTGCCATTTACTTCATCCGGTACCCACAGGCCGTTACTGTCCGGGGTAAAATGGTGCGAAGCCGTTGCATCACTGTCCTGAAGCGTCAACACGCCGCCACTTCCCACCGTGATAACGCTGCCCTGGACAGTATTGTTTTCATATTTGAGTATATGGCCGTTCAGGTCAAGAGTGACGGTACGGCTGACAACCAATGTAGAGTCGATAGTAATATCTGCCATCAGTTTGACAGTGTCATTTGCACTGTTTTCCAACGCCGCGGTCAGTTCTGCCGCTGTCGTCACCTCTGCTACACTGTTTGCAGCAAGTACAGCCACGGACAGCCCATTCAGGGTCGCCGTAGCTACGTTTTCTGATACACTGGAGGCTTCGTTTCCAGATACACTTTCCTGCGAATAGAACTCCGCTGCGTGCTCTTGGGTATTTGCCATCTGTCCGGTTTCCGCTGCCGATACCGGCGTGGAGACCAGAGAAAGTACCATGCAAATGCAAAGCAGTGCCGCATAAATTCGTTTTCTTTGTTTTCTCACTTATTTGTCCCTCCGTTCCTTAATTCTGTGGTACTTTCAGTTCCCAGCCGGAATAAATCAGAGCAGGGTTGCGGATCAGTTCCCGGTTCAGGGAAATGATTTCAGCCACGGAGCAGTTGTACTTTCTGGCGATTTTCCAAAGGGTGTCGCCCTGTCTGACGATGTATATCCCACTTTTCTTATTCTCAGGCAGGACAGCATCGGGAGTGCTGCCTGAGACGGGCGCTCCACTTTTGGGGATTTTAAGCTGCCAGCCGGCGTGGATCCGGTTCGGGTTCTTGATCCGGTCACTGTTGGCTGCCACGATCTCGGTTACGGAGCAGTTGTATTTTCTGGCGATTGCCCAGAGAGTGTCACCTGCCTGTACGGTATAGGTCATATAGGAGGTGGTGTTTTTCACGACAGGAGAGGGAACTTCACGGTCGGTCTGTTCTCCTGAGCTGCTGTCGTCAGTCTTATACTGCTCTACGATATTGTTGGTGTTGTTGCCGGGAATGATGGGAGTCGTGTTCTTCGTCCATTTTGCCTTGAGGGTCATAGTGCATTTGACTGTATCCGTGTCAAAGTTCCATTTTGTTTCCGTACCGTTGTTATCATAATACCAGCCTTCAAGACTATGCCCCTCTTTGGTGGGAACAGGATACGGTGCGGTGAGTGCCGCTCCGTCCTTGCTCCAATTTACTTTCTTGGTGATGCTCTGGTCTCCATTGTCCGGGTCAAAAGTGATCACGAGCATACCGTTCAGGGTGGCACCGCTGAAATCACCGTCTAAAACCGTACCATCATTGTTCGTGATCGCGCCGGTGAATGTGCCGCCGTTAATGGTACCACTGCTCTCATTTATGACCTCATTCTTGAATGTGCCCTTCCGGATGGTGCCGGTGTTGGTCACTTTGCCATGGAACTCAGTGCTGCCGGCGGCACCCTCACTGCCGGTGATCGTGCCGCTGCCGTACTCGTTGGTATCGTTCGTCATTGTGCCGGTTATTTTGCCGCCGTCAGCATTCAGGATGCCAACGTTTGTTACATCTGTGTAGATTTTTGCATTGTCGCTTATAGTAAGAGTAACTCTCTGAGTGGAAGTATTGTATACAGAGCTTGCATCATTCGGATTACCAGGATCACCGATCGTGCCCCCTGTCATGGTGAACTGATTATCATTCCACACCCCGCCGCTTGAAGCATACTGGGGGGCGGTGCTGATGCTGTCTTTAATCGTACCGCTTAACATAATAAAGGATCCAGAGTTGTACACACCGCCGCCGTATAATCCTGTGCAGGTACGGATTGTTCCGCCGTTCATGATAAAGTAGCCGATGATATTTGAATTCCACAGGGCGCTGATGTCCACACCACCACCCCCGGATTGTGCGTTGCAGTTGCGGATCTCAGAGCCGGAACCCATGGTGAATGTGCACCCCGGGGAGACAGACACACCGCCGCCGTTTTTTGCCGCGCAGCCGATAATACTTCCGCCCGTCATGGTGAATGTGCTGCTCTTGCCGATGGAAGAGTCATAAGCAAGGTGTACACCGCCGCCGAGACCACCTGCCGAGCATCCGACGATGCTGCCACCGGTCATGGTCAGTTTACCGCCGACATTAACAAGCACACCGCCGCCATCACTGTGGGCAAAATTACCGCCACCGCCCGTAATAACCCCACCAGAGACGATTTCCGTGCCGGTGTCTTTGTCCAGTTTCCATAGGCCACATCCCCACATATCTGTATAGTTCGGGTTAAATTTATGTTCTTTGTTGGGAGTGCTGTCCGCAATTGTCAGATTGCCGCCCGACTCTACCTTGATTACGCTGAAGCCGCCGGTCATTTTCAGTACATTACCGTTCAAATCCAGCGTCACAGTGCGGTTAACTGTCAGAGTACTGCTGATTTCAACATCACCCTTCAGTGTGATCCTGGAAATACTGCTATCTGCCAGTGCAGCCGCCAGTTCTTCGGCTGTCGCCACCTCTTTCACACCGTTTGCAATCGGCAGTGCTGTGTACAGCCCGTTCAGGGCAGCTGCCGCTTCATTTCCCGATGCGCTTTCCGGGGATCCCGGACCCTCTGTGGATGTCGGGGGATTCGTCAGATGTCCGGTTTCTGCTGCCGATACCGGCGTGGAGACCAGAGAAAATACCATGGAACTGCAAAGCAGCGCCGCATAGAACCGAATTTTTTGCTTTTTCATGAATTTTTTTCCTCCCGTTGTTGTGATGCGTTTCCTTTTCCCGTGCCTTGTCCGCGGTGTTCTCTTTCCCGGAGTCTGATACACAGTACTGTGATCATGACCGCCGTGGCGAAAGAAATTACCCCCACCAGCACATAACCGCCGGCGTCTTCATGCAGCAGGATAGAACCGTACATTCCCCGGGCGGTGATCTGCGTCTGACCGGCTGCAGTGTACACCGTTCCCACAAGGAACACAGACAATGCTGTGCACAGGGCAGACAGCCGGCAGATCCCGCGGCGCTTCTTCCGGCGATATTTTTCATGCACCCGTTTTTTCACAAGTTCGACCCGCTTTTCTGTATCATACATATCGTTGAAAACCTCCCTTCGGAAAGTAAAGTCATAAAATACATATGCCCTTCATCTAATTAGGTACAAAAAAGCGAAAAAACTCTCACCTGAAAATCAAATTTTTTGAAAAAAGTTGAAAAAAAGTTGAAAAAAACAGGAGCTGCCGACAGCAGCTCCGCAAAAGACAGGATTCAGTTGTGACTCTGGGGCAGGCGGACAATCAGTTTTCCCACCGTCAGGATCAGCACAGGCAAAATGTATGCGATATACTGTATCGCACCGCCATAGGCGATCAGAAGATTATAAATCGCATGAAAAGTGATGGCTGCCCCGAGCAGACCGCAGGTTCCGGCAATCTTCAGCCAAGTGCGCTGCCATACATACGCCAGCCCACCGCCGACGATGGCACCACAGATCACATGCATGGCACCCGTTCCAATGCCCCGGAAAAAGATAAAGGAAAAATGTCCGGCTCCGTTTTGAATCAGATAGCAGACATTCTCAAAGGTGGCAAAGGAAAGTGCAACGATGATGGCAGCATTTTTTATCGGCACCGGTTCAGGCTCAAATACAAGAAGATAAAAGAGCAACGGCAGGAGTTTCATCACTTCTTCTACCACAGGTGCGATCTCTGCGGTGGCGGCAATCGTATCTGCTGCGTAAAGAGCGGCAAAGAAGGTATTGATGTAAGCGGAGAGCAGGCATGCCCCCATTCCTGCAAGACAGCACAGAAAGAATTTGGCCTGCCGCCTACCCATGCACAGGGCGGCGATCAACAGGGGTGAGGCCATACAGATAAATACATTTTCAATATAGGTCATGTCCGCACCGCCTTTCCTGTGGCAGGCAGCAGCCCGAAAAGGCAGAACGTCAGCAGAAGATCACACCAGCAATAGGGACTGAAGATAGAGTCGCCCGGCCAGAAGCAGCCGGAGGTCCACAGAGCGTATTCTACCGCAACATAGCAGAGAATTTCGATGTGAAAATACCGCAGGTTCCGTCCTTTTCCCGTCTGTGTCTCTGCGTAGACAAGACCGTGGATGGAACGATAGGAGACAAGGATCATCATGCCGCACCAGAGCAGGTTGGAGAGAATGTCACCAAAGGTACAGTAAAATGCGCACAACGGAACTCCGATCAGCGGAGCCAGCAGGGATTTCCGACAGGAAAAGCTTCTTTCCTCCGGGGAGGAGAGAGTATATTGTAGGAGATAGAGAAAAATAACGCTGGAGACCCAGCCGAATTCCGATACATAAAAGATCCGTGGTGTTTCGGAAAACAACAACAGATATAATGTCCAGTACAGGGAGCCCAGTGCGAAACAGCCATAAAAGCAAATCAGCAGAAAATATGACAGTGTCCGATGCCTCAGATAACGAATGCCGCTCAGACAGAAGCCCAGCAGGGTGACGAAAAATTGCAAAAGATTAATGATCAATTCCATTGGCGCGGTCCCCCCTCTGCTCTGCCTGATCTTCTTTGTCCAGCAGATGGACACGAAAACACAGGATCGTCACGCATACGCCGAGAAGAAATGAAAGCACCCCTATTATGATATATTCAGGTGCAGCACCTCCACCGAGGATCGTTGCCGCCGTTTCATATCCGGAGGAGTTCCCCGGCACCATTTGTCTGGAAATCCCGGACATGACAAAGGAAGCCCCGAAGATCACAGCAAGGCATGCCGCTATGCAGGAAATAGCAACGATCCGCCGCTGTTTCCGCCTTTTTTGCCGCTCTTTTTCCGCAATCCTTCGTCGGACTTCTGCAATCCGTTCCTCATGACTCCGCATTTGTTATTCCCTCCCGTTCCAATAATCCCCGCAGACGCTCTTTTCCCCGGTACATTATATTAGTGATCTGCTTCACGCTTTTTCCCATAACTTCAGCGACCTGCCGGTAACTCATACCCTCAAAATAGGTCAGATAAAGAGCTTCTCTGTAATCCGGATGCAGTTCACCCATGCATAAATGCAGAATCTGATTTCGTTCTTTTGTCCGGATCACCTCATCCACCAGTTTCCCACCTTCCGGCTCTTTGGTCAGATCATCAAGACAGAAGTGATGTCGCCGGATGCTTTTATGGCGCAAAGCTAAATGGCGCGCAGCTTTATACAGGTAAGCCCTGAATCCGCCATCCCGGATATGGGGCCTTTTGGCGAACAGGTAGGAAAATACTTCTATCATCAGGTCCTCCGCCTCGTGAATGTCATGCAGATAGCCGTTGATGTATAAGGTCAGTGGATTGTCGTATTTTCTTATCAATTCTTCCAGCCCTGTTTCATCGCCACTTAAATATTGTCGGTATAATTCTTCGTCGGAAATCATATCGTGTACATCCTTTCCACTGTAACCGGCGTTTTGACCCTTTGTAATTCCGAATGTGTATGGAATTGCGTAAGCTACATTGCAACGGAGCAATTCATGTATTAAATTTTATTATATGCGAATAAGACTATATTTTCAAGTTACGCGTTTCCCAGCTTCTTTTCTACAGACTCTCGCTGGGAGAGACAGGTATAAAACAACCATAAAAATAAGAGAGTCCCCACAAAGTGGGAACTCTCCTGAATGTTACAATCTGTTGTTACATTGAAGTATTAGAAAGACGCTGTAAAGCATGTTCGGCGATCAGTGTGGAACAATGTTCCTCAAGAAAAGTAAGGCTTGCCGGTGTGGAACGCTTGGGAATACCGTATTCAGAGATGACATTGCAGACACGGTCGAAGACCTCGCGATCTTCTTCGCCCTGCGTCAGGATCAGATAATACCCGTCGGCACCCTCTTCGTGATACAGAGTGCTGAGCCCATGATAATGGCTTCCGGCTATTACTGCCGCATTGATCACCTGTTTCAGAGATTCCATACGGAACAGGCGGGAACGTACACTGTCACTCTCCTCGGGAGCGGACGCGGAAGGAGCTTCAGGAGCGCTTGCAGTATTGTCTTCGCTCTGGATACGGCGGAACAGATCCAGAACCTCGTCTGCAGTGCTCTCATCACTGTCCTCATCACTTTCTTCCGTAACGGAAGGAGCAAAACGGGAAAAGCGGGTATCCAGTTCATCCGGGTCTTCTACTTTGGTAATGATCAGCACGATGCAGTCCGCATTCAGCGGGATGGCCTCGATCATCAGAGGGATGTCTTCGGCTTCAAAGCCAAATTCAAAATTGGCCTGCTGCATCATGTCACGGAATAGGGATTTTGCCTTTTCCGTACCGTAGGCAAGCTCACTTATTTTTAATTCGCGGCTGGCGAGATCCTCGCGGGTCAGCGTGCAGCGAATCTGATTTTCATTTACTTTTTCTATTTTCATGCGACAACACTTCCTTTCTGCCTTCGCATTGGTATGGTATATAGCTTATACTTTCCCTATATTTTAGTCAATAGAAGCCTTTCACAGTTTAAAAAAATTTAATAAAAGAGCTTGTCAAACAAGGCATTACAGTATATAATCTCACCTATAGATGCCTCTGATACTCCGGTACGGAGAGGAGGCTGACGGATTTCTTATTTTCTTGTTGATTTACGAGGAACGATTCGTTCCGTTTCATCCCATTTTTATTTGTATTCACAAAACGATGGAGAGCATTTATTGTTTTGTAAAATATAGTATGGAGATGTCTTACAGGCGTATACGTGTCTGGTCATAATATTTCAACGAAATTTTTCACAATCATAATTCCAATGTTTTATTTGAACTACCTTAAAGAAGTACCGTCAGAGGCATTTATATTCATACAAGTACCGGAAAACGCAGCAGAGGGATAAGTGTTTCACGAATACTTTTGGTCCAAAACTGCTGTGGATGGCCCGGAACTGTCATTTAGGAGGTGTCAGCGCCCGTATGGCCGGAACGGTCAGAGGGGAAGGAACATACGCTGCGGGACTGCAAAATGGGATTGCCTCTCTGGCTGTGTCCTGCAGTGTGTGACTGAATGAGTATTGTTCCTTGTATTATATGCGGGAATTGTGATAGAATAAGACTGTTCTGCCGGGAGACGGACGGAACGAAAGAAGAGGCAAGAACAATGCGGGGAATCCCCTGCGGATGGGAGCACATATGAAGAAAAAAGTATTACCGGTGATCGTGGCGATCCTGCTGATCCTTGTGATCGGTGGCTGCGCACTGGGCAAAGTGCTGTTGGATAAATATTCCTACAGCAAGGAAGAAGCCGACTGGAATGAATTCTATCAGGTGTCAGAGAACGACAGGAGTGCCATTATTTTACAGAATGAAATGGTGGAGGAACAGGCACTGATCAAAGACGGTGTGTGCTATTTCGATCTGGCAACTGTTCATAAATATATGAACGAAGTATTTTATGCGGATATGACAGAGAATCTGTTGTTATATGCTACTCCGACAGAAGTGATCCGGACAACATTCGGAGAGACTGCATATACGACAACGGAAGGAACACAGGAAGCCGGTTATGTGATCAGCTTCGCGGACGGAGATAACGTATATGTGGCAGCTGACTATGTAAAATTGTTTACGAATTATTCCTATGAATGTTATGACAGACATGTACAGGTCAATACCGAATGGGGAATCAGACAGGTAGCACAGCTGAAAAAGGATACCGCAGTCCGGCTGAGAGGCGGCGTAAAGAGCCCGATCCTGACACAGGCAGTCAAGGGAGATACCCTTGAGATACTGGAACAGATGGAGACCTGGAGTAAGGTAAAGACAGCGGATGCAGTCATCGGATATGTGGAAAATAAACGCCTGGGTGAGATCACGGAGGAGACGGAAACACCGGTGACAGATTATCAGGCACCGGAGTATACATCCCTTACCGCAGACAGCAAGATCTGCCTCGGCTGGCATTCCATAGGAGGTGTCGCAGGTAATGATACCTTATACTCTATGGTGTCCGGCACGAAAGGAATGAACGTGATCGCACCTACCTGGTTCAGTATGACGGATGAAAACGGAGCGTTCCGAAGCTTTGCAACAGCGGGTTATGTAACGACCGCCCATCAGATGGGACTGCAGGTGTGGGGTGTGCTGGATAATTTTAATTATGCGAATGAAAACGGCATATCTATCAGTACATTGAATATGCTGTCATCCACCACGGCCAGACAGAACCTGGTGAAAAATGTGACGGATACGGCAATGGGACTGGGACTTGACGGGATTAACGTGGATTTCGAACAGCTGAGCAGTGACTGCGGACCGCATTATGTGGAGTTCTTAAGAGAACTGTCCATAGAGTGCCGCAATAAGGGATTGGTACTGTCAATCGATAATTATGTACCTTTTAATTTCAATGACTACTATCGCCTGGATATTCAGGGAGAAGTTGCGGATTATGTGATCATCATGGGATATGATGAGCACTGGCACGGAAGCAAGGATCCCGGAAGTGTTGCAAGCATCAGCTATGTATCGGACGGACTGGATAGAACGCTTCAGGAAGTACCGGCGAATAAAGTAGTGAATGCACTTCCCTTCTATACGATCCTGTGGAAGACGGAAGGAACGGATGTGACAGACGAATATATCACAATGCGCAATGAAGCAGACTTCATGAGTAAAGCAGGCGTGAGTGCAGAATGGGATGAAGTGACCTGCCAGAATTATGCGGAATGGACTTCCGGTAGCGTAAATTATCAGATCTGGCTGGAGGATGCGGAATCCATCGCTGTGAAGCTGAATATGATGACTACCAAGAATATCGGTGGTGTGGCAGTATGGAGACTCGGCTACGGAACACAGGCAGCCTGGGAACTGATCAACGCCTACCTGCAATAATAAGCAATATAAAATGCCTGGCCGTTTTGGCCAGGCATTTTGTGCTCTTATAATGTAATTATGCGTTTTTCTTACGAAGTGCATATCCGGATACAACACAGAGAGCTGCGGCACCCAACAGATAAATAGAAAGAGCGCTTTCACCGGTCTTGGGCACATCATCGTATGCAGAAGAGGAAGCAGCGGGCTGAGCAGTTGCAGCGGGCTGAGCAGTTGCAGCAGGCTGTGCAGCTTCAGCGGCGGCAGCGGGAGCAGTCTTGCTGTAATATTGTGCATCGGTTCTTAAGGCGCCATCCTCGGTGTACAGCTTATTGGCTGCAAAATTATAGTAGTCATAATAAGTCTCCATGGTCTGACCGTCTTTGGCAGACAGATGATTTACCGTACCGACAACAGTGATATAGGCATGCAGATTGTTGTATTCACTGCCGTAGCCGTACATTTCCAGAGTGTCAACGTTGTTATTGAAATTAACGCGAGCACCACCGTATACATAGGCATGAGATACATCACCGTTAATTGCCGCGGTAGTACCGTCCAGAACATAAACATTGTCATAACCTTTTGCAGTGATGACAGGAGTCTTGACACTGTTCTTGATCGTCAGGTTACCCAGACGTACGGGAACATTCAGGTTCAGAGGGTTACAGTCAACATCATTCTGGACTACGATGTAGTCACCGTCTTTGATTTCCTGCATCATATAGTAAAGCTCGCGGTCCTGAACTTCTTCGGACCATGAGGATGCAGGCTTGAAGCGCCATTCACCTTTGGAGGGGGAAAAGTTCAGAACATAGGTGTTGGGTTCTGCTGCGTTGGCTGTGATCTTGCCGAATGCGGGAGCAGTCAGGCACACAGCTGCAAGCGTAAGCAGTGTAACGATTTTTTTCAGTTTTTTCATAAGAAAATCCTCCTGATAGATTGTTGGTTATTCCTGTATGGGAAGGTAGTGATCGCCAGGTTCCGTTTCCTTGGCAACGACTACAAACCGGCCCTGCTCTACGTGATACACGCAGGTAGACAGTGTCAGAAAATGATCCCCGAACTGTGCGGTAACACCGGTATCATACTGGGATAACTGCTTGATATTGTTATAAAAGTCATCAAATTCTTCCTGGGTATCCGCCTGGAAAAATTTGTAGAACTTAAATACCTGATCGGTCTTCCGGTAGACCTGGGAACGAAAGACAGCAATGACTTCGTAATTGCGCTGACATTCTTCGGTGTACAGGATAATATTTTTGTGATTTTCGTAAAAATCCGGATCCTCATAATCCGTGAGATTGCCAAACATGGCACCGGATTTCATGTTGTGACCGTGAATGATGAGATTCGTGGAAAGGGGATCCAGGCAGCTGTCCGTATCTAATATGAGGCAGCCGTTTTTATTCTCACTGCCGTCGAAAGCACGATACAGATAATAGGACTCATCTCTCGGAGTCCACATCACCGGATAATCGATCCCGGTGCCGGGAATCTGCAGCCATGCGCCCATGTCTTCGTTGGCAAGAAAGCTGTCGGCGTAAGGATTGGGAACCCTGGTGACCTCTTCCGGAGCGGGAACCGCTTCTTCCGCGGCGGATTCCGTCGTAGCAGCTGCAATGGTCTCAGGTTCCGAAGAAGGAACGGTCTCTGCCGGAGACTCAGTGGGTCTTAAAGCATCCAGGGATTCTTCCATGTGCCGGTCCTCCATGTGACCCCTCACGAAGAGAATGATTGCTGCCAGGATACAAATTCCGGCCAATATAAATAAGATTACGGAAAGTGTTTTTCTATTCGATTTCATGTGTTTATTATACGCTGAACAGGCAACAGGATGCAATAGGTTAAAACAAAAGGATTTCTTAATTTTGGAAGATTTTGCATCGGGAAGATATTTCCTGCGGAAAATGCATATAAAATCATATAGAATACAATAAGGCGGCTGAAAAAATGGAACAGAAGGCATTGAAACTGATCATGGCAGGGCTCTTAATTCTGTCGATGGCGCTGACCGGCAGGGAAGCAGCAGAATATGTTGGTGCGATGCATGCGGTAAATGCTTTGCGGGAGACGGGAATGGGGGCAGATGACTCCGGGAGACTCTGCGTGGTCGTCGATGCCGGACACGGAGGAGACGATCCGGGGAAGATCGGCATCAATGGGGCACCGGAAAAGGATATCAACCTTCAGATTGCTCAAAAACTGAAAAAATATCTGGAAGCGGAAGATGTGGAAGTGGTGCTGACCCGGGAGACGGAGGACGGATTGTATGATGCAAATGCTTCCAATAAAAAGGTACAGGATATGAAACGCAGGATAGAAATCATAGAAAAAACCGATCCTGTTTTGACGGTAAGTATTCACCAGAACAGTTATCCGGAGGAATACGTACATGGGGCGCAGGTGTTTTATTATACCGGAAGTATGGGGAGCGAGACACTGGCTTCCGGCATTCAGGATCAGCTGGTACGGGGACTGGACCCGGAGAATCATCGCAAAGTCAAGGCCAACGACAGTTATTATCTTCTGAAGAAGACCAAAGGAACCATCGTGATCGTGGAGTGTGGCTTTTTGTCAAATCAAGCGGAGGCGGAAAAGCTTTGCGATGAAGAATATCAGGATCGTATTGCATGGCTGATCCATAAGGGAATTCTGCGGTACCTGAAACAGTCTCTTTCCATTTTACCGCATCTATGATATACTATCTCCAAATGCATTAGAACACAGAAGGTAAAAAATATGAATACAGAGATCATCAAGATTCAACCCGGAGACGGTCCGGTCAGTGAGGAAGATGATGCTAAACTGAAAGCTGCCGGAGAGATTTTACGGCGGGGAGGTCTGGTGGCATTTCCTACGGAGACAGTATACGGTCTGGGCGGAGATGCATTGAACCCGACATCCTCAAAGCGGATCTATGCAGCGAAAGGCAGACCCTCGGATAATCCACTGATCGTGCATATTTACCGGTTTGAAGACATTTACAAAATAACAGGGGATGTGCCGGAAGAAGCACGCAGGATCGCCGATGCTTTCTGGCCGGGTCCCCTTACCATGATCCTGCCGAAGTCAGATGCAGTGCCTTACGAGACCACCGGAGGACTGGATACGGTAGCCATCCGTATGCCATCACATCCGGCGGCACAGAAGCTGATCGAGTACAGCGGCGGATATATTGCGGCACCCAGTGCCAATACTTCTGGGAAACCGAGTCCTACCGTGGCCAAATATGTCGTGGAAGATATGATGGGCCGGATCGATGCCATTATCGACGGTGGAGAAGTGGGAATCGGACTGGAGTCCACGATCATTGATCTGACGGTGAGTCCGCCGCAGATTCTCCGCCCCGGATATATCACCCGGGAAAAGCTCAGTGCGGTGTTGGGAACGGTGGACACAGATGCCACGATCCTGCGGGCAGACAGTGGACAGGCCCCCAAGGCGCCCGGTATGAAATACAGACATTATGCCCCCAGGGGAGAACTCACCATTGTGGAAGGTACGCCGGAACAGGTGAGAGAATATATCAACCGGGAAGCCGCAGCGGATCATGTGGCGGGAGAGAAGACCGGTATTATCGGAACGGAAGAAATGCTTTCCGGGTATACGGCAGATGTGGTAAAAAGTGTCGGCAGCCGCAGGGATGAAGACAGCATTGCCAGACATCTGTATACGATCCTGAGAGAATTCGATGATGAAGGTGTCACCAAAATCTATTCTGAGGGATTTTCCACGGATGGTTTCGGACAGGCTATTATGAACCGGCTGCTGAAGGCGGCGGGGCATAAGGTTGTAAAGCTTTAAATTTCATTTTAAATATAAGGAGAATAAAAATGATAGCAATCGCAAGTGATCATGGTGGATATGATCTGAAAGAAAAAGTTAAAAAATATTTAGAGGAGAATAATATTCCTTTTCAGGATTTTGGATGCGACAGCAAGGCAAGCTGTGATTATCCGGTATTCGGGCATGCGGCAGCAAAGGCTGTGGCAGCCGGTACCTGCGAAAAGGGCATTGTGATCTGCACTACTGGTATTGGTATCAGTATTTCAGCTAATAAAGTAAAAGGTATCCGTTGTGCATTGTGTTCGGAGCCGCTCTCTGCAAAAATGACCAGGCTGCACAATGATGCCAATATGCTGGCAATGGGAGCAGGTATCGTAGGAGAGAATCTGGCACTGGAGATCGTTGAGACCTTTTTGAACACACCCTTTTCCGGAGAAGAGAGACACAGCCGCAGAATCAGCCTGATCGAAGAAATCTGAGCTGGGGCGCAAAATACAACCAACAACACTAAAACACAGGAGGACAATCATATGTCAAAAGTAGTAGTTATGGACCATCCCTTAATTGAGCAGAAGATCGGAATCATCCGCAGAAAGGAAACAGGAACCAAGGATTTCAGACAGAACATCAGCGAGATTGCCATGCTGATCGGCTATGAAGCTACCAAGGATCTGAAACTGGAAGAAGTAGAGATCGAGACTCCCATCTGCAAGACTACCGTAAAACAGTTAAAGGGTAAAAAACTGGCACTGGTACCCATCCTGCGCGCAGGCCTTGGTATGGTAGATGGAATGCTGTCCCTGATCCCGGCTGCAAAGGTAGGACATATCGGACTGTACCGTGATCCGGAGACATTAAAGCCCGTAGAATATTACTGCAAACTTCCTGCAGACTGTGCAGAGCGTGAAGTATTCGTCGTAGATCCCATGCTGGCCACCGGTGGTTCTTCCATCGCGGCCATCCAGCTGCTGAAGGACAAGGGATGCAAGAGCATCCGTCTGCTGTGCATCATCGCAGCACCCGAAGGTGTGAAGGCTATGCAGGAAGCACATCCCGATGTGGATATCTATATCGGAGCAATGGATCAGAAGCTCAATGATCACGGATATATCGTTCCCGGACTGGGAGATGCTGGAGACCGTATTTTCGGTACCAAATAAAGGAGACACCAATGAGTGCCAAGCGCAGTGACTATATCAGTTGGGATGAATATTTCATGGGGGTAGCCCACCTGTCGGGGATGCGGTCCAAGGATCCGAATACCCAGGTGGGAGCCTGCATTGTCAGCCCGGACAATAAGATTCTGTCTATGGGATACAATGGGTTCCCCAAGGGTTGTTCCGATGATGAGTTCCCCTGGGAGAGGGAGAATGACAAGGATAGTAATCTGACAAAATATCCCTTTGTGACACATAGTGAACTGAATGCAATTTTGAATTACCGCGGAGGATCTTTAGAGGGCACAAAACTGTACGTGTCCCTTTTCCCCTGCAATGAGTGTGCGAAAGCCATCATTCAGGCAGGGATCCATACCGTAGTATATGACAGCGACAAATATCGGGGAACACCCTCCAACCGGGCAGCCAGGCGAATGTTTGATGCGGCGGGAGTGGAGTGCGTTCCATACAGCAGGACAGGACGTACGATACATATCGGGGTCTGAACGACAGATTAAAGGAGTATGAACGGTTGAGGCGCCTACAGAAGACAGCTGTACTGCTTGCAGCGGTGATCCTTGCAGGAGCATTTTCTTCAGAAGACATCAAAGTAGAAGCTACCAGCAGTACCTGGCAGCAGATTCAGAAGGAACAGCAGGAGAAAAATGAACTGCAGAACCAGTTGAACCAGGAAAATGATAATCTGGAGAACCTGAAGGGAGAGCAGAATTCCCTCAAGGGACAACTGAATAATCTGAACGGTCAATTGACGGAGGTCAGCAATAATCTGGCGGATCTGGAACAGCAGATCGCGGATAAGGAGCAGGAGATCGCAGATACCCAGGACAGTCTGGAGGAAGCGAAGGCTACCGAAGAGTGGCAGTATGAATGTATGGTGATCCGCGTCCGGGATATGTATGAACGGAACGAGACCAGTTACATCAATGCTCTTCTGAACGCGCAGAGCTTTGACCAGGTGTTGAATGCTGCGGACTTTTTTGAACGGATCGCTGCCTATGACCAGAAAAAGCTGAAGGAATTCGAGGAAAACCGCCAGCTGATCGAAGAGGAAGAGGCAAGGCTTCAGACAGAGAAGGCAGAGCTGGATAATCTGAAATTAGAAGCGGAAGCTGAAAAAAGCAAGGTATCCGGTCTGATCAGCCAGACATCCAACAATATCGCCAAATATGCCGGAGACATCTCCGAAGCGGAACAGAGAGCCCTGGCATACGAAGCGGAGATCAAGAAAAAAGAGGATAATCTGGAAACCCTCAGGAAAAAGCTTGCCGAAGAGATCGCTATGTCCCAGAAAGCGGCAAATGCCACCTGGCGGGATATTTCCGATATCTCTTTCGAAGAGGGAGACAGATATCTGTTAGCCAATCTGATCTACTGTGAAGCGGGAGGCGAACCCTATGACGGTCAACTGGCGGTAGCCAGCGTTGTGATCAATCGTGTCAGAAGTTCAGTCTATCCCAACACGGTGGTGGGTGTGATCTATCAGAACAAACAGTTCTCACCGGTAGCCAGTGGACGGTTGGAACTGGCTCTGGCTGCGAACAAGGCCACGAGCCGTTGCTATCAGGCGGCGGATGAGGCAATGTCCGGAGTGACGAATGTAGGCAATTGCGTGTATTTCCGTACCCCGGTGGAAGGACTGACCGGCATCAGTATCGGTGGCCATATATTTTACTAAGGTGAAAGTGATAATCTATGAAAATCAACATCGTAGAACGAGAAGGGTATTCCAACAGAATTATGAATTGGAAGATCTATGTGAGGAAGGATCTGACAGTAGCCAAGGCATCGGAATATTACTATGAATTTATCGAGGAAAATTCTTTTCGCCCGGTGAGTGAACTGGTGCTGCCGGAGGATGGTGAATTGTTGAAAGAGGCTGTTGCGGCGGAATTGCTCGCTCCACTGGAATTAATGACAGTTCTCAGCAATCTCAAAGATAGTACCCGGAATGTGTATCTGCGTATGGAACAGAGTGAACAGACAGAGGACGGAATTCCTTTGTATCAGATCACACTATCGGATCTGCATGATCTGGAGAATAGAACGGTACAGCTGGAACAGAGCATTTTAAAGTATCGTCATTTTATGACATTGGAAGATGTTTATTACTTTGAATATCTGATCGACAGCGATCATATCACAGTGTATAAATATGTCAATGAACGGGCAATGAATCAGTTTGAGGGATCGTTGAAGGATCTGATCCGGATGGTGGAGAACGCACATACAGACAGTAACATTGCCGAAATGGAAGAACATCTGCGGGCGTTTTGTGCCCATTTGCGTAATGGCAAAGATTCCTTTGAAATGAAATTCAACGGTCAGGATGAAGACGAGAGAATGTGGACGGTGAGAGCCTCCCGGATTCCGAAAAACCGGAACATGCTGGCCGGTATCATAGATTCGGACAAAAACCGTAAGCAGGAAGCCTACTATCTGACTCCGGCAGCCAGGGATGCCGGAACAGGTCTGCTGAATAAGCGGGCATGGACGGAATATACCATCGAACAGCTGAATCGGAAGGACGGCCGGGTCCGCTGGCTGGTGATCATTGATGTTGACGAGTTCAAACATATTAACGACACCTATGGACATATCTTCGGAGATCAGGTGATCCGTGGAGTGGCAGAGATCATGCAGGAGCTGGTAGGACAGAGAGGTGTCATCGGCAGATTCGGTGGAGACGAGTATGTGATTCTGTTAGAGAAGGTTGAGACCAGGGAACAGTTGAAAACCCTGCTTAAGACCATTGCGAAGGAACTCAGACTGGCATTCGATCCGAAGATCCATGTGACAGCTTCTATCGGTGTGTCGGAATACCCGGTGGACGGAACAGAGTATGAGTATCTGATGCGCAAGGCGGATAAAGCTCTGTATCTTGCCAAGGAAAAAGGCAAGAATCGACACATTATATATGAAGAGCGTCTGCATGGAAAGCTGGAGACCGACGATATGCAGAACATGGCTATGGCCTATGCGGTATCCAAGGAGAAAAAACGGGAAGTTATCACAGATATGATCACAAAATTATGTGTATCGGGCGTGAACGCTATTGTGAAAAATGAAGAGCGCCTGCAACAGATCCGCAGTCTGTTTGATCTGGATGGTATTACTATTTTTTCGGACAGAGGTAGTAACCTTGTCTGCAGAAACGGTAATTATGTGGTGGAGGCTCCGGATGGTCGTCCCGGGTTTGAAGATGAAGGGTATCTGGCACTGTTTGGTGATGATGGTATTTTTGTAGAATCCAATATGATAAAACTTCGTTCCCAGAACCCGGCAGCCTATGCTGTGACACAGGAGCAGGAGGTTGGGGCTGCTCTTCGGTGCCTGTCCAGAAAAGAAGGAATTCCTTATACAATGGTCAATTTTGAAGTGTTCAATCGTAACCGTAAGTGGTCGGATGAAGACATCACCCTGCTGACGCTGCTGGGACATTGCATCGGAGATTTGCTGAATTATTCAGAGTAAAGTAAACACATGAGCAAAAAGTAAGCACTGCAAGTGCGGTTTTGCGAATGCGTTACTCTGAATAGTTCAGTAATTACAGTCCGCTTTTTTCCAGAGGACTCTGGAGACGGTCGAATTTGTCACGATAGATGATCGTGATCAGGTTATTTAACTGGCGCAGGCAGTCAGTCATCTGTGCCTGCGTGATCAGACCTTTTTCCAGTGCCTCTGCCAGCTCGTCCAGGTCAACGACATGCATTCTTCCGTCGGGATAGAGGATAATGTCAGCCAGCAGATCGGTAACAATCAGGGCATTGTCCTCCGGACGGCGGGTGTATTCTACAATATCGCAGTACCAGTACAACAGAGACCCGTCATGACGGTAGAACTTGCTGATCTTGAACCCTTCCTTCAGATAATAGCAGGAACAGCCATGGGAAAAAGTAGTCTTGGGATTCAGCGTTTTCCATTTTGTCAGAATATAATCATCGTTCTGTTCTACGATAATATCATCTTTTAACAAAATACATTCTTCCGGGATCAGGCGTTTCCGGTAGATCTGAAGTTCGTTATTCATAGCATTTCTCCTTTGTATCAATTTGATAGCGTTCAAAGTTCCGGGAAAGGAATAAAAGACAGTGGCGGCACGGTGTGAAGACACAAGGTCTTCTCCATCCAGATCATGTCATGCCATTCCCCCTGCTTGAAGCCGGAAGCATGAAAATGAGCAACGGTCTTGTAACCGTGCTTCTCATGAAAAGCAATACTGGGCGGATTCGGATAAGTGATGCAGGCACATACATTGCAGATGTGCTGCGCTGTCAGATATTTTTCCAGCTTCTGATAAAGAAGGCTGCCGACACCACTGCTTCGAAGATTTTGACTGACATAAATGGAGGTCTCCACGGACCAGTCGTACGCAGCACGACCCTTGAAAGCGGAGGCGTAGGCGTAGCCTATGGGAACACCGTTTTTCTCTGCTGTCAGATAAGGGTAACGGGCGAGGGTATGCCGGATGCGTTCGGCGAATTCCTCCACGGAAGGAACCGTGTATTCAAAAGTGATCGAGGTGTTCTCCACATAGGGAGCGTAAATGGCAGCCAGGGCTTCGGCATCTTCCGGTGTGGCGGTCCGGATCTTAATTTCATCATTGGCAGTGGTCTGCATTGCGGCAATCCCTCTTTCTGTGATCATTCATAATTTCTGTAAAATAGTTACTCAAATAGTACTTCCGAGAAAGTATCCAAGTCAATCTTTTTTTTAGTTGGAATTTATATTTTTTTTACGGTTTCAGCAAGGGGATTTTACTGGACAGAGTGTTCAGATTTCGTTATAATGACTATAGGTTTGTCTTGTGGGGACAAAATATATTTAAAAATGTACAAAAATATATGCTTAGAGCAGAAATCAACACGGAGAGAAAGCAGTGTCAAGAAAAAAGAAACCCTATGACAGAACCGTATTCCGTTCGATTGCGCTGATCATGCAATTCGGTATCAACATGCTGGTGCCGATCTGCCTGATGTCGGCGGTGGGTGTCTGGATGGACAAACATTTCGGAACGAACTTCTGGATGATCCTGCTTTTCTGTATGGGAGCAGTGGCCGGAGGGCAGAATGTATACCGTATGGCCAGGACAATTTATGATGACAGCGATGAGAAACACACTAAAAAAGATAAATAGAACCGTTTTGGAGATGGACTTAGGAATCCTGTTTCTGGGAGTGCTGGCACAGATCATCGGAGCCTTTATCGCGAAGGATAAAATGATGTATGCAGGGAGCCTGTGGCTCGGTGTCTTGCTTGCGCTTGCAGCAACATATCATATGTACCGTTCCCTGGACCGGGCGCTGGATCAGCCGGAGAAGACCGCACAGAAGATGATCTTCCGCGGATATATCCTGCGTTATGTGATACTGATTTTTATATTGCTGGTGCTTATGAAGACAGAGGTGATGAATCCTCTGATCTTCTTTTTCTCCTATGTGATATGTATGAAAGTAACGGCGTTTCTACAGCCGCTTACCCATAAATTATGCAATAAATTGTTTCATGAAACGGATCCGATTCCCCAGGCGATGCCGGAGGAGACTGCCGGAGGCGAAAATGCCCCGGAGAACCCGGAAGGAGCCGAAAAGAACGGAGAAGTGACAGAACAACAGAATAAATAATAAGGAGGTGAAACGATGGAACATGGAATTTTGTTATCCGGTGCCGATAATATCGATTTTATGATACATGGCGTGTTTAAGTATTCCTTTTTCGGTCATGAGGTATGGATAACGACCACACATGTGTGTGTGTTGATCGTCATGTTGATCATCATTGGTTTTGCTATTGTCGCCAACCGCTGTATGGCCAAAGCCAGAGAAGTGCCGGAAGGCTTTCAGAATGTGGTGGAGCTGATCGTGGAGAAGCTGGACGCCATGGTGGATACTCCCATGGGCAAGGCGGCACCGAAGTTCTATAACTACATTGGAACGATCTTCATCTTCATTCTGGTGAGTAATATTTCCGGTCTGCTGGGACTTCGTCCCCCCACAGCGGATTATGGTGTGACACTGCCCCTCGGCGTACTGACTTTTATATTGATTCATTATAACCAGTTCAAGTACCAGAAGCCGAAGGAGATCTGGGAAGGCATGTGTTCCCCGCTGCCGCCCTGGCTGCCGATCTGGCTGCCCATCAACCTGATCAGTGAGATCGCTGTACCGATTTCGTTGTCTTTGCGTCTGTTCGCAAACGTATTGTCCGGAACGGTAATGATGGCATTGATCTACGGATTGTTAGGTGTGATCGCTACGGCGTGGCCCGCAGCGTTGCATGTGTATTTTGACCTGTTCTCCGGAGCCATCCAGACATACGTATTCTGTATGCTGACGATGACTTATATCGCAAATGCAAGAGGAGACGCGTGAACTTAAAATGCTAGAAAGATTCTGAAAGAATCTCAATAATAGGAGGATTTACTATGGATTTTAATGAAAACTTTATCTTAGGTTGTTCCGCAATCGGTGCAGGTCTGGCAGTTATCGCCGGTATCGGACCCGGTGTAGGACAGGGTATCGCAGCAGGACATGCTGCCGCAGCAGTAGGACGTAATCCCGGTGCTAAGTCCGAGATCACTTCCACCATGTTATTAGGACAGGCAGTTGCCGAGACCACCGGTCTGTACGGTCTGCTGATCGCTATGCTGCTGTTGTTCGTAAAGCCCTTACTTCCCTGATTAAACGAAAGGAATGCGGATGAAAATGATACTATTAACAGAAGGCGAGACCATGTCAAGACTGTTTGACCTGGACTGGCAGCTGCTGGCAGATTCCTGCCTGATGATCATTGCCATCTTCGTATTGTTCCTGGCGCTCAGCTATTTCCTGTTCAATCCGGCGAGAAAGTTCTTAAATGATCGTAAAGAGAAGATCAGAGGAGAACTGGAAGAAGCGAAGACCAGTCAGGAAAAAGCCGCAGAACTGAAGGAACAGTATGAGGCGAAGCTGAAAAACATCGACAAAGAGGCAGAGGACATCTTAAGTGATGCCAGAAGACGGGCACTCCAGAACGAGGAGCGCATCGTCGCACAGGCGAAGGAAGAAGCAGGCAGAATCCTGGCGAGAGCACAGGAAGAAGCCAGACTGGAAAAACAGAAAATGTCCGACGAGATCAAACAGGAGATCGTATCCGTGGCATCTGTCATGGCAGGTAAGCTTGTGGGTGCGTCCATAGACACCGCCAGACAGAACAGTCTGATCGAAGAGACGCTGAAGGAAATGGGTGAGGACACATGGCAAAATTAGTTTCCAAAGTCTATGGAGAAGCCCTTTTCGAAGTGGCGGTCGACCATGGAAATGCGATCCGTCTGATGAATGAGACCGCAGAACTTCAGAAGATCCTGGAAGACAATCCCGATTTTGACAAGCTGATGAAGCATCCCGGGATTCCCAAGCAGGAGAAACTCTCCATGGTGGAGAAGGTTTTCCGGGGCAGGGTAAGCGACGATCTGACAGAATTTTTGAAGATCGTGGTGACCAAGGAACGCTACGGCTCATTAAAGGCAATTTTTGCTTATTTTACCGAACTGGTCAGAGAATCGGAAGGAATGGGAACCGCATATGTAAGTACCGCAGTGGAGCTGACGAAGGAACAGAAACAGGCAGTGAGAGAAAAGCTGCTTCAAACGACTTCTTATCAGTCCTTTGATGTGTATTACCATGTGGATCCGACACTGATCGGCGGAATGGTGATCCGGGTAGGTGACCGGGTAGTGGACAGCAGTATCCGGACCAAACTCGAAGATATGAAGAAACAATTATTAAATATTCAGCTGGGATGACCGGCTGAAAGAAAGGTGCGACAGATCCATGAATTTAAGACCAGAAGAAATAAGTTCCGTCATTAAGGAACAGATCGAAAGATATTCTTCCCAGCTGGATGTCTCCGATGTCGGAACCGTCATCCAGGTAGCGGATGGTATCGCTCGTGTACATGGACTGGAAAATGCCATGCAGGGTGAGCTGTTACAGTTCCCCGGCGATGTGTATGGCATGGTGCTGAATCTGGAAGAAGATAATGTCGGTGTCGTATTGCTTGGCAGCGCCAGCAATATCGAAGAGGGCGATATCGTCAAGACCACCGGACGTGTGGTAGAGGTGCCCGTAGGTGATGCATTGCTTGGACGAGTAGTGAACTCCTTAGGACAGCCCATCGATGGCAAGGGCCCCATACAGACCGATAAATTCCGCAAGATTGAGCGTGTGGCAAGTGGTGTTATCACTCGTAAGAGCGTAGACACGCCGCTCCAGACAGGTATCAAGGCAATCGACTCCATGGTTCCCATCGGAAGAGGTCAGCGTGAGCTGATCATCGGTGACCGTCAGACCGGTAAGACCGCTATTGCGATCGATACGATCATCAACCAGAAGGGTCAGAACGTAAAGTGTATCTATGTAGCCATCGGTCAGAAAGCATCTACCGTGGCAAATATCGTAAAGACACTGGAGGAGTTTGGTGCCATGGCATATACCACCGTTGTGGTATCCACGGCAAGTGACCTGGCTCCCTTACAGTACATCGCTCCTTATTCCGGCTGTGCGATCGGTGAGGAGTGGATGGAGAACGGAGAAGACGTACTGGTAGTGTATGATGACTTAAGTAAACATGCTACCGCATACCGTACACTCTCCCTGCTCCTTCGTCGTCCACCCGGACGTGAGGCATATCCCGGTGACGTATTCTATCTGCATTCCAGACTGTTAGAGCGTGCGGTCCGCATGAGTGACGAATACGGCGGAGGTTCCCTGACGGCACTTCCCATCATCGAGACCCAGGCAGGAGATGTATCCGCATACATTCCTACCAACGTAATTTCCATTACCGACGGACAGATCTATCTGGAGACAGAAATGTTCAATTCCGGTTTCCGTCCCGCGGTAAATGCAGGTCTGTCAGTATCCCGTGTAGGTGGTGCGGCACAGATCAAGGCAATGAAGAAGATCGCGGCGCCGATCCGTACCGAACTTGCTCAGTACAGAGAGCTGGCTTCCTTCGCACAGTTCGGATCTGAACTGGATGCAGATACCAAGGAGAAGCTGGCGCAGGGCGAACGTATCAAGGAAGTGCTGAAGCAGCCTCAGTACCAGCCTATGCCGGTACAGTATCAGGTTATCATCATCTATGCGGTGACTAAGAGATTCCTGCTGGATGTGCCGGTAGAGGACATCACCAGATTTGAGAAGGAATTCTTCGATTATCTGGATACTAAGCATCCCGAGATTCCTGCAGCCATCGCTGAGGAAAAGGTGATCTCCGATGCTACGGAAGAAAAGCTTGTGAAGGCACTGAATGATTTCAAGGCAGAGTTTCTGAAATAAGTGTGTCAGCCGTGATATACGGCAGAATGAGAGGTAACTATGGCATCAATGCGTGATATCAAGCGCCGTAAGACCAGCATTCAGGGCACACAGCAGATCACCAAGGCGATGAAGCTGGTATCTACGGTAAAGCTTCAAAGAGCCAGAGCAGGTGCAGAACGTTCTCAGACGTATTTTGACTGTATGTATGATACCGTAAATAATATCCTGTCCAGGGTAGGTCATCTGGAACACAAGTATCTTGTCCCGGGGGCTTGTCCGAAAAAGGCGGTCATTGTCATTACCTCCAATCGAGGTCTGGCAGGCGGTTACAATTCCAACGTAGCCAAACTGATCACCGGACAGGAGGACTGGAAGACAGAAGACGTGGTAGTCTATGCCATCGGTAATAAGGGCCGGGAGATCCTGGAGAGAAAAGGATATACCGTGAAGGAATCCTATCCGGAGGTCATTGAGGAACCGGCTTATGCGGAAGCAATGCTTCTGTCACAGAAGCTGTTGACATCATTTGCAGCCGGAGAGATCGGAGAGATCTATCTGGCATATACACATTTTAAAAACACGGTGAGCCATGAGCCGAAGCTGTTGAAGCTTCTGCCTGTGGAATATGATGCAGACGCGAAAGCCCCCGCAGAGGGTGCTGACGCACTGATGAATTTTGAACCGGAAGATGTGGAAGCACTGGATATGATCATACCGAAATATATTTCCAGTCTGATCTATGGTGCACTGATGGAAGCGGCAGCCAGTGAGAACGGTGCCCGTATGCAGGCCATGGATAATGCCACCAGTAATGCGGAGGATATGATCAGTGATCTGTCACTGAAGTATAACCGCGCAAGACAGGGAAGCATTACCCAGGAGCTTACAGAGATCATTGCAGGCGCAGAGGCGCTTTAATTATTGGAACATGCCCATCAGTGGGCAGGAAAGAGGTAGAAATGGCAGGAGAGAATAAAGGAAGGATCACCCAGGTCATCGGTGCCGTACTGGATGTACGATTCGATGAGGGCAAACTTCCCGAGATCAATGACGCGATCCGCATCCCTACCAGAGATGGAGGAGAACTGGTAGTAGAAGTCTCCCAGCACTTGGGTGATGATACTGTCAGATGTATCGCCATGGGTACTACCGACGGACTGGTAAGAGGAATGGAGGCAATCGCCACAGGAGCTCCGATTTCCGTGCCGGTAGGAGAAAATACCCTGGGCAGAATATTTAATGTACTGGGTCAGCCGATTGATAACAAGCCGGTACCGGAGGGGGTATCTTACGAGCCTATCCACCGTGCTGCACCGACCTTCGCAGAGCAGTCTACGGACACAGAACTGCTTGAGACCGGTATTAAGGTCGTTGACCTGCTCTGCCCTTATCAGAAGGGTGGTAAGATCGGTCTGTTCGGCGGTGCCGGAGTAGGTAAGACCGTACTGATCCAGGAGCTGATCCGTAATATCGCTACCGAGCACGGCGGATATTCCGTATTCACCGGTGTAGGTGAGCGTACCCGTGAGGGTAACGACCTGTATCACGAGATGCAGGAGTCCGGCGTACTGGACAAGACCACCATGGTATTCGGACAGATGAATGAGCCCCCCGGAGCGAGAATGAGAGTCGGTCTGACCGGACTGACCATGGCAGAGTACTTCCGTGACAAGGGTGGTAAGGATGTGCTGCTGTTCATCGACAACATTTTCCGTTTCACCCAGGCAGGAAGTGAGGTATCCGCACTGTTAGGCCGTATGCCTTCCGCAGTAGGATACCAGCCTACATTACAGACAGAGATGGGTGCGCTGCAGGAGCGTATCACATCCACCAAGAACGGATCCATTACTTCCGTACAGGCAGTCTATGTGCCTGCGGATGACCTGACAGACCCGGCACCTGCGACCACATTCGCACATCTGGATGCCACCACGGTTCTGTCCCGTTCTATCGTAGAACTGGGAATCTATCCCGCAGTAGACCCTCTGGAGTCCACATCCCGTATCCTGGATCCCAGAATCGTAGGTAAGGAGCATTATGAGACCGCCCGCGGTGTGCAGGAGATCCTGCAGAGATATAAGGAATTACAGGATATTATCGCCATCCTCGGTATGGACGAATTGTCCGAGGAAGACAAGCTGGTTGTATCCCGTGCCCGTAAGATCCAGAGATTCCTGTCCCAGCCCTTCTTCGTGGCAGGACAGTTCACCGGTCTGGAAGGAAAATACGTACCGATCAGCGAGACCATCCGCGGATTCCGTGAGATCCTGGATGGCAAGCATGATGATATTCCGGAGAGCTACTTCCTGAATGCCGGAAGCATCGATGATGTACTGGCAAAGGTTCATGCATAGCATGAGAGGGGAGTTCAGATATGGCAGATAAAGATTTTCAACTTCGTATCATAACCCCGGAAAGAGTATTCTATGAGGGAACTGTGGATATGGTAGAATTCAATACCACGGAAGGACAGATCGGTGTCCTTCCGGGACACATTCCCCTGACGGTGATCGTGAAGCCGGGTATCCTGCATATTACGGAGAAGGACGGAGAGAAGGAGGCAGCACTGCATTCTGGATTCGCCGAGATCCTTCCCGAGGGAGTTATCATTCTGGCAGAGATCATCGAATGGCCCAATGAGATCGATGAGAACCGTGCGGAGGCAGCACTGCACCGTGCGGAAGAGAGACTGCGCAGCAAGACGCCGGAGACGGATATTGCCAGAGCAGAGACGGCATTGCAGAGAGCAATGGCGAGAATTCAGGTGTTGCGATAATTTTCGCAGCACCTGTTTTTCACTTTATAGAGAGAAAATGCATATGCTATAAAAAAGCATGAGGCATTTTAAAATGGTAGCAAGACCGTTTTTTATGACATTGCCCGGATATCCCGGAAGAATGGATGAAAAAGAAATATTAAATGACTTGGAATATCTGCAGCAGACCTATCCCGGAGAAGTCAGACGCTGTCAGCGCAGGATTGCGGAAATATTGGACAAATACGATTACGAAGGAAGTATGATCTATGACGAATATCCGGACCGCTTCAGCCTCTACCGGATCGCTGATACCATTGGTAAGATCCTGGAGCGGGAATCGGGAAAAGTCTCCGGAGATCTGATCCAGGTACTGGTGTGTGATGAGATCTACAAGAGAAGACACGGCGGAAAACGCGGAATGATTGCATTTTTATAGCAAAGAGGAAGCATTTATGTTACAATGAACACTGTGAATTCATCAGGCATGAAGCGTATGGAAGCAGGATAAACTATGGAAGAATTGAGAATACTTTTACAGAAAATTTTGAATAAAGATCTGCAACAGATCATTCTAAGCAACAGTCGTAATCCGGAACAGATACAGAAAGTAAAGATCCGACCGGTATTGATCCGGGACGAATTATTGTTTCAGGAGACGAGATACAAAGGAACGCAGGTATTTCATGAGAATTATACAGCGGCGCAGATGACGGACGGAATCTGTGCCGCATTGCAGGAACAGTTCCGGCAGGGAGAATTTACGGCAAAAAGCTTACAGGCTACGGCGTTAGTCAGTAAAAAAGGAAAGCTGACTCTGAAGGTGAAAAATAACGGTGTATCAAAAACGGGGAAAAGTACCGCTCCCGAACAGGAGGATCTGCAGGCACTTTCGCATAACCGTACCAAGCATTATATCTTAGAGGAAGGAAAGCCTGTGGATTTTCTGGTGGGACTGGGTGTGCAGACGCCGGACGGTCGTGTGACGAAGGCGAGATTCGATAAGTTCCGCCAGATCAACCGCTATCTGGAATTCATCGAGGATGTGATCAATGAACTGCCGACAGACCGGACGATCCGGATCATTGATTTCGGCTGCGGCAAATCTTATCTTACTTTTGCCATGTATTACTATCTGCACGAATTACAGCATAGAGACATTCAGGTGACTGGACTGGATCTGAAGACTGATGTGATCAAACATTGCAATGAACTGGCGGAGAAGCTGGGCTATGACAGATTAAAATTTGAACGGGGAGACATCAGCACCTATGAGGGAACGGATGTGGCGGATATGGTGGTGACACTGCATGCCTGTGACCTGGCAACGGATTATGCCCTGGACAAAGCGGTAAAATGGGGAGCCAGAGTTATCCTGGCGGTACCCTGCTGTCAGCACGAACTGAACAGACAGATGAAGTGTGATTCTCTGAAGCTGGTATTGAAATATGGGATCATCAAGGAACGTATCGCGGCACTGCTTACAGATGCCCTCAGAGCGAATCTCCTGGAACAGCAGGGGTACGAGACACAGATACTGGAATTCATCGACATGGAACATACTCCGAAGAATCTGTTGATCCGTGCGGTGAAAAAGGGCAGCATGCGCCCGAAGCACAGTACGGATATCCGTACTGTGGAGGAACTGCTGCATGTGATGCCGACACTGGACAAACTGCTGAATAATAAATGAGTGAAGAAGCAAGAATGAAGAAAACGATTATTAAAATTGCCGTGTGCGTTGTGGTGTTTATAGCATCAGCGTTTATCATCGGCGGCATTATGAATCAGGGACATAATAACATGACCATGGAAATGGCTCCGGCGACACTTCCCGTGATCACCATGGAGAGCGGCGGTGTGGCATGCAACGAGCTGCATGGCAACACAGTGGAAATGGATGTCGCATACCAGAAAGATACCGTGACTATGCTGGGTGCGGACAGACAGGCAAATTTTACCGTGGATACCTATGGCAGAGAAATCACGGGAATTTCCATGGAAGTCCGCAGCATTGACGGTTCCCGACTTATAGAGAACGGAGAAGTCACCGGATGGAAGGCGGGAGGTAAAAGCTTTCCGGTCACGCTGACTTTAAAAGACCTGATCGATACCAATACACAGTACAGCCTGACCCTGATCCTGGAATTGGAAGGGGAACAGAAGGTCTACTATTATACGACGATTCTGTGGAACGACGACCTGCATATCGCAGAGATCCTGGAGTTCGCATCGGATTTCCATGGGAAACTGTATGACAAAGAAGCGGCAAAGGAACTGACTAAATACCTGGAACCGAATTCGAAACTGACGGATAACGGTACTTTTCACAAAGTGAACATCCACAGCAATTTCCAACAGATTACCTGGGGGAACCTGGAGCCTGCCCAGGAGGGAGCAGCTTCTCTGCGCCTGGTACAGGTGAATGGGAACATTGCTTCCCTGCTGATGGATTTTGTAGTGTCTACCGGTGAGGGGAAAAATAAGATATATTATAGCGTGGAAGAATACTATCGCGTCAGATATACCTCGGAGAGAATGTATCTGCTGGATTATGAGCGGACCATGACGCAGATTCCGGATACCGGGCGGATGTATGCCAATGATAAGATTCTCCTGGGGATCACGGATGAAAATGTGGACATGGTGGAGAGCACCGATGGAAATACCGTGGTATTTTCCGATAGGGGACAGCTGCTTTGCTATAACGCGGTGACCAATGGGCTCACGGTGATCTTCTCTTTCTATGACAAGGACAATGCGGACTGTCGTACGCTGTATGACCATCACGGTATCAAGATCCTCGATGTGGACGAGGGCGGCAATGTAAAATTTGCCGTATACGGCTACATGAACCGCGGAAGACATGAGGGCGAGACCGGCATTCAGATCTTAAGTTACGACAATTCGCTGAACACCATCGAGGAAGAGGTCTATATTCCGTATTCCAAGAGTTATGCGGTGCTGAAAGACGAGATGGGCCAGCTTTTGTACCGGAACAGGCAGCAGCATCTGTACTTTTTCCTCGAAAACGGTGTCTATGATGTGGATCTGGAGAACCGAAGCGCAGAGCAGCTGGTAAGCATCCGGCAGGATGACAGTCTTCAGGTATCGGAGAATCATGAGATCATCGTATGGCAGGAAGGGGACGATATCAATCACAGTAATCAGCTGAATGTGAGGAACCTGAATACCGGAGAACAGACCGTGATCCGGGCTGAGGATGGGGATGCCATCCGTCCTCTTGGCTTTATGGGAGAGGACATCATCTACGGAGTGGCAAGGGAGAGCGATATCCGCACGGAGAATTCCGGACAGATCTTCTATCCTATGTATAAGGTATGTATCAGTAATTCTTCCGGTGCCAGCCTGAAAGAATACGGGCAGGAAGGAATCTATGTCGTGGGATGTACGATCGAGAGCAACCAGATCACACTGTCCCGCCTGCAGCGGACGGAGAACGGCAGCTACCAGGAGATCCTGGATGACCAGATCATGAACAATGTGGAAGAAGAAGCCGGACAGAATAAAGTGGTCACGGCAAATATCGATATTTATGAGCGCTATGTGCAGATTCAGACGAAATCTTCCATTGATGCGAAGACCATCAAGGTGCTGAACCCCAAGGAGGTTGTATTCGAGGGCGGTAGAGAGCTGGAACTGGATGCGGTCAGTGAAGTGCCCCGGTATTATGTTTGCAATGCGTATGGCGTATGCGGTATCTACAGTGCTCCGGGCACGGCGGTGAAGGAAGCCTATGACACGTCCGGCATTGTGACCAATGACCGCGGAGTTACGGTATGGCTCAAAGGAAACCGTGTCAGCAGGAATCAGATCATGGCCATCAAGGAAGAGAGCGTCACGGAGCAGAAGAACAGCTTGGCTGTATGCTTGGATAACATTCTCAGACATGCCGGAATTACCCGTAACACCGAGTACGATCTGGCGCAGGGCAAGACCGCTACTGCGATCCTGTCGGAAAATATGACGGGAGTACAGGTACTGGATTTAAGTGGGTGTACGCTGGATGCAGTGCTGTATTATGTGAATCAGGATATCCCGGTATTGGCGATCCTGGAGGACGGGGAAGCAGTGCTGGTGACAGGATTTAATGAATTCAATGTGGTCATTATGGAACCTGCCACCGGCAAGCTGTATAAGAAGGGAATGAATGATGCCACAGCGTGGTTTGCTGAGAATGGCAATCATTTCATCACATACATGAGAACAGAGAATTAAATTGCTTATTTCTGTACGTCAAAAATGTATTTGCGATATTTCTGCAGCACGGTGCGAAGCAGCATACCCAGGATGCCGCAGGAGATCACTTCCCCGATGCCTACGGTCAGCATGAAATAAGGAATGCCACCCTCTAAATGATACACATAAGCCAGCACGAAAGGAACGATGATGGTGTTGGCGATGATGGGAGGCAGAGGAGCCAGCCATTTGTTCTTATCACGCAGCAGATAAGTGCCAAATGCACCGATCAGCGTTGCCAGGCTGCCGAAGATAATGTCAAGCAGCATGCAGCCGGTCATGGTATTGCTGATGATACATCCCAGGAAAAGTCCCGGTATGGCAGCAGGGGTAAATACGGGAAGAATCGTCAGGGCTTCCGAGAAGCGGACCTGAATGGGATAATTAGCCAGTCCCAGAGCGTTGGCTAACATGGTCAGCACAACATAGAGAGCAGCGATCACCGCTCCGTGTACGAGGTACAGTACTTTTTTGTTCATTTGTTTTCTCCTTTAGTTTTGTTTTACGAGTGGAAGGTCACGAACACTCGATTCATTTTACGCCGGAAATCGGCGAGCCCTGTAAGACCTTGTTTTTATGGGCTGTACAACTGTTTCAGTATAACAATAATCTGGGAAAAGTCAAGCCCTGTGTCAAAATATCCAATAGTTGCATTTTCTGCGTAAAAATGCGAAAATATAAGATAACGCATTGATTGCAAGAAAGTAAGGAGAAGTATATGTATATTATCGCAGGGCTGGGAAATCCCGGAAAAGAATATGAAAATACGAGACATAATATCGGTTTTGATGTCATAGACAGATTAGCAGAGGAAGAAAATATTGCTGTCATGGAGAGCAAACACAAGGCGTTGATCGGCAAAGGCTATGTGGCAGGGCAGAAGGTGATCCTGGCGAAGCCCCAGACCTTCATGAACTTAAGCGGAGAGAGCATCCGTGAGATCGTGGATTATTATAAGGTGGACGATACCTCGGAGCTGATCGTGATCTCCGATGATATCAGCCTGGATGTGGGACAGATCCGCATCCGCAAAAAGGGCAGCGCCGGCGGACATAATGGACTCAAGAATATCATCAAGATGTTAGGACATGATACTTTTACCCGTGTCCGCATGGGCGTAGGTGAGAAACCGAAGAATTATGACCTGGCAGATTATGTATTGGGACATTTCCCGGTGGAAGAACGTAAGGTTATGGATGATGCTACGAAGACCGCCGCAGAAGCGATCCGCATGATCCTCACAGAGAGCGCAGACGCAGCCATGAACCATTTTAACAGTAAGAAAGCGTGAAAAAATGCAGGCACTACTTGCGCCATTGAAAGAACTGGCGGAATATGATGAGGTCCGTAAGATCGTCAGACAGGGAAAGGGAACGGTTGCCCTGTCCGGATGCGTGGACTCACAGAAACTTCACATGATCTACGGACTCAGCGATGGCCTGAAATACAAGGTCATCGTTACTTATAATGACTTAAAAGCCAAGGAGATCTACGAGGAATACCGCTTTTATGACAGAAATGTCATGCTGTATCCGGCGAAGGACCTGATCTTTTTCCAGGCAGATATTCACGGTAATCAGCTGGTACAGGAGAGGATCAAGACCTTGCGCAGAGTCGTGGAGGGAAAGCCTGTCACCATCGTCACCACCTATGCGGCACTGATGACACCCCAGGTGCTGTGGGAGGAGAAGGACATCATCCACACCGAGCGGGGCGGTAGTCTGGACGAGAGTAAACTGGCATCCCGGCTGGTAGCTATGGGATACGAGAAAGCCTATCAGGTGGAAAGCCCAGGGCAATTCTCCGTGCGTGGCGGTATTGTGGATATTTTTGACCTGACGGAGGAGAATCCCTACCGTATCGAACTGTGGGGGGATGAAGTGGAATCCATCCGCAGCTTCGATATCTTAAGCCAGCGTTCCATTGAGAAGCTGGAGAGTATCACGGTCTACCCGGCGACGGAGTTCGTGTTGTCTGAGGAGCAGATTCGCAAGGGAATCGCCAGACTGGAGAAGGAAGCCGCCAAACAGGAGAAAATTTTCCGGGATGCCCACCAGCCGGAGGAAGCCCACAGAATCGCCACCCAGGTAAGCGAGTTGAAGGAACAGCTGTTGGAATTCCAGAGCAAAGCGAACCTGGAAGGATATATCCGATATTTTTATGAAAATACGGTGACTATGCCGGAGCTGCTGGCGGATATGGCGGGACGATCTCTGGTCTTCTATATTGATGAACCGGCGCGGGTGAAAGAGCAGGCGGACGCCATTGAACTGGAATTCCGGGAGAGCATGGAGCAGCGTGCGAGAAAAGGCTATGTGCTACCGGGACAGATGAATATTCTCTACAGCGGAGAGCAGGTGGCGGCCACATTGGAGAAAAATGCCGTGGTGACACTGGCTACCATGGAGACCAAGTACGGCTATTTCCGGACGGAAAAACATGTGGATATTGCAGCCCGCAACATTGCCCCCTATAACAACAGCTTTGAATCCCTGGTAAAAGACCTGAAAAAATATAAAAAAAGCGGATATCGGGTGCTGCTGCTGTCCGGCTCCCGTACTCGCGCAAGACGTCTGGCAGAGGATCTGCGGAATGCGGAAGACGGCGGTGCGGGACTCACGGCAGTATATACGGAAGACCCCATGCGGGAAGTACAGCCCGGAGAGATCCTGACCTATTATGGGCATGTAAATAAAGGATTCGAATACCCATGGCTGAAATTCGTGGTGCTGTCAGAGAGTGATATTTTTGGATCGGAGAAACGTAAGAAGAAAAAGAAAAAACTCTACCAGGGGCAGAAGATCAACGATTTCAATGACCTGAAGATCGGTGATTACGTAGTGCATGAGACCCACGGATTGGGGATATACAAAGGCATCGAAAAGGTAGAGGTAGAAAACATTGTCAAGGATTACCTGAAGATCGAGTACCGGGACGGTGGCAATCTGTACATTCTCGCTACCGGACTGGATGTGATCCAGAAATACGCCTCCGCCGATGCGGCGAAGAAGCCGAAGCTGAATAAGCTGGGTGGCAAAGAATGGGAACATACCAAGACCAAGGTCCGCAGTGCGGTCAGTGCCGTGGCAAAGGATCTCGTGGAGCTGTATGCGGTGCGCCAGCAGAGTGAGGGCTATGCCTTTGGAAAAGACACGGTATGGCAGCAGGAGTTTGAGGAAATGTTTCCCTTCGAGGAGACGGAGGATCAGCTGAGTGCTATCGCGGACACCAAGGCCGACATGGAAAGCCATCGGATCATGGATCGTCTGATCTGCGGAGATGTGGGATATGGTAAGACAGAGATCGCGATCCGCGCTGCCTTCAAAGCAGTACAGGAGGGCAAACAGGTGGTGTACCTGGTGCCTACCACCATTTTAGCACAGCAGCATTACAACACTTTTGTGCAGCGAATGAAGGATTTCCCGGTCAATATTGCCCTGATGAGCCGTTTTCGCACATCCTCGGAGATCAAAAAGACAGTAAAAGACCTGGAAAAGGGAATGGTGGATATCGTCATTGGTACTCACAGAGTATTGTCGGCGGATGTGAAGTTCAAGGATCTGGGGCTTTTGATCATCGATGAGGAGCAGCGTTTTGGCGTGGCTCATAAGGAGAAGATCAAGAAACTAAAAGAGAACGTGGATGTGCTGACCCTGACGGCAACACCGATTCCCCGTACCCTGCACATGAGCCTCATCGGTATCCGGGATATGAGCGTGCTGGAGGAGGCTCCCAACGACAGGCTGCCGATTCAGACTTTTGTCTGCGAATACAACGACGAACTGGTCAGAGAGGCTATTGTCCGGGAGATGGCCCGGGGCGGACAGGTCTACTATGTCTATAACCGTGTGAATAATATTGCGGATATTGCGGCACAGATCGCGAAACTGGTGCCGGAAGCAAATGTGGCCTATGCCCATGGACAGATGAAGGAGCATGAACTGGAACGGATCATGTTTGATTTCATCAACGGAGAGATCGATGTGCTGGTGTCCACTACTATTATAGAGACCGGGCTGGATATCTCTAATGTAAACACCATGATCATTCATGACTCGGATAATCTGGGTCTGTCCCAGTTGTACCAGCTCAGAGGCCGCGTGGGACGCTCCAACCGGAATGCCTATGCGTTTCTGATGTACAAGCGGGACAAAATGTTAAAGGAAGTAGCGGAGAAACGGCTGGCGGCGATCAAGGAATTCACAGATCTGGGCAGCGGTTTCAAAATTGCCATGCGGGACCTGGAGATCCGTGGGGCCGGGAATCTGCTGGGGATGAGCCAACATGGCCACATGGAAGCCGTAGGATACGACCTCTACTGCAAAATGTTGAATGAGGCGGTGCAGAATCTGAAGGGAATCCATATGACGGTGGATTTCACCACGGTGACCGACCTGGATGTGGATGCATATATTCCAGCGGAATATATTGTGAATGAAACGCAGAAACTGGATATTTATAAGCGCATCGCCGGCATTGAGACGCTGAAAGAGCGGGATGAGATGAAGGATGAGCTGTTAGACCGTTTTGGCAATATCCCCAAGGCAGTGGATAATCTGCTGCGGATCGCACTGATCCGCATGGCGGCACACGCACTGGATATGACGGAGATCAAGGGCAAAAACGGCCGGATCACCTTTAATTTCCGACCGGATGCAGCCATAGACCCGCTGAAGATCCCCGCGTTTCTGAAAAAGCATGGAGAGGAAATGAGCTTCACCGCATACGGCAATCCGTTTTTTACCTATAAATACAAAAAAACGGGACTGGTAGAGACCGATGCGGAACTCCTGATGGGGAAAACAGAGGAATTACTGGAAGAAATGAAAGAACTGGTGCTGGAAAAATTGCCGGCTCAGGAAAATTAAGAGAATTTTATGGGACATTAAAAGAGATACCTTCTTATCAGAACAGCAAACAAAAGGCTTCTGATAAGGAGGTATTTTACGATGAAGGGATATGTAACAGCCAGCGGATACATGGGATATGTGGAGAACGAATATATCTTATTTGCCAGCGAAGATGACTATTTTGATTACATGGAGGCTATTTAGGGACAGCAACATACCAGTCATAAAAAGGTGTCAGGGTGAACCTGTCTTTGAACAGATCGGCCTCTGTGTAGTAAATAATATAAATACTGTCAGTGGATATGGTATCGTAATTGATGCGCGTGTTGACCCGGATTCCGTCAGCGGTGGTAAAGGCAGCCGGAGCCGGGGCAACATCATAGGTAACGGTAGCCAGGTACTGGGAAGGCAATGTCCGTGTATACAGAAGCAGTCTGGGCCATTGCGTTGCCTTTTCCGCGCTGATCGTAGTCAGACCGAGCGTCTTGCACTGTTTCATCGAATACGCAACACAGTCTTCTACACCTTGGGAAAAATAAGCGTTTGTAGTTTCCGCATACTTGGTATAATAGTCCTTTTGGAACAGAACCAGACAGATGAGGAAGAATGCAGTGGTGCAGCCTGTAAAAATCCTGCCGAGAGATTGAGACTTCCCCTTCAGGAAGCAGGAACATTTCCAGATACCATATGCCTCGCATAAGACAAGCGGGATATAGAGATCATTGATCTGATGCATCCTGGCGGTGACCAGCAGCGAGGTGATTCCACCTCCCATCAGCTGGGCAAACAGGAAGAATTCCCAGCAAAACACATGCTGCCGCACAGAACGAATCAGCCGGTACAGCATACAGACGATTCCGATCAGGATGAAAAGGCGGCCAATGTCGTAAAATAAACCCCAGGGCGGCAGAAAGTCATAGGGACTTCCGGTATCCTGCAATAACAATAAATGTGCCGTGTTTTTGAAATTCGCATAAACAGAACTTAGGGAAAAAGCAATCTCTCCGCCGCGATACCTCTGTGTTTTGGGAATGGTGATCCAGGGTAAGGCGATCTCCGGCAACAGTCCCTGATTGACCAGGACAAATAAAAGCAACGGTAATGCAAGGACAAACAGGAGCAGAACAGACAGAACGCTGTAACGGTTGCAATGGATTTTATGATAGCGGATCCCGTAACATACCTGCAGAGCCAGCAGGATGGGAAGCATCGGCCAGATCACTGCGTAGCAATAGAGGGAGAGACCGTAAAAAAGTGCCGAGAGCAACAGATAACGGTTGTCATTCATGCCCCGTACGAAAAAGTACAGACCGAACATGAGAAAGCCGGGGGCCATATTGGCATCCAATGCCCAACGACAGGCCATGATGTGCCAGGGACAGACGCTTAAGGCGAATAAGGCCCAGAGACCCGCAGTGTGGCCGAACATTTCCTTTACCAGACAATAGACGCACCAAAGCGTTAGAATACCTACCAGTGCCTGAGGAAGCCTTCCGAGAAAAGTAGTGGGAATCCCTTTGTTCAACAGTAGGAGAGGAGTGAGAAGCCAGGAGTACATGGCACTCTGCCCGTCTCCCCAGCTGGACATATAGATGGGGAATGCATAGCCTGCGGAATCCCTGCCTTCGTGTAAAAGGTCATAGGAGTTCAGCAGGACAAAAGCCTCATCCTGATGTAGGCCACCGGGCACCCGGGACAGGTATAACAGACGCAGAAGTGCTCCCAGTAACAGAATCAGAACCGGACAATAACGTCTGTAAAAAGTGTTACTATCGGAAAGGAATTTTGAATGCATAAAAATACCTCATTTCTTAGAATGATAATACAGATTGATTATAGCAGATATTGACGGCAAATTCAGTATTTTCGTTAAATTTTTAATTTATGTCTGGCACCTTTACCGACGCCATATATTTGTGTTATAGTACAAATGTAAAGAGAAAATGTAAGGGGTTTCAATGGCACACTGTGAGGAACACCGGAGAGATTCCGATACAACATTTGGCAAAAATGCAGATGGGAGTTTATATTATGGAACTGACTGAGAAAAAGGAATTTGACCTGCTCTCCCTGGGAGAGATCATGCTGAGATTATCACCGCCCGATAATGAGCGTATCACCAGAGGCGACAGCTTCAGCAAGCAGGCCGGAGGTGCAGAACTGAATGCCATCACCGGTGCGGCAATGCTGGGATTGCGCTGTGGTATCATCTCCAAGCTGCCGGCCAATGACCTTGGTGTATATATTAAGAACCGTGTACGTCTCTGCGGCGTCAGCGATGACTATCTGGTATATGACGATGATAAGGATGCGAGACTGGGTGTGTACTATTATGAGAATGGCGCTTATCCGAGAAAACCCCGTATTGTCTATGACCGTAAGAATACTTCTATCAATAAACTGAGTGTTGCGGACTATGATGACAGCCTGTATAGTGATACCCGTTGCTTCCATACCAGCGGCATTACACTGGCGTTGAGCCCCGAACTGAGAGCAACCGCCATTGAGATGATCAAGCGTTTCAAGGCGCAGGGAGCCATCATCTCCTTCGATGTGAACTTCCGCGGCAATCTGTGGACCGGTGCTGAGGCGAAGGAATGCATCGAATCCATTCTGCCTTATGTTGATATCTTCTTCTGCTCCGAGGACACCGCACGCCTGACTTTCCTGAAGGAAGGCGATGCCAAGAGCATTATGAAGAGCTTCACGGAGGAGTATCCGATCTCCATCGTGGCATCCACACAGCGTATCGTACATAGCCCGAAGCGTCATACCTTCGGTTCTATCATTTACAGTGCCAAGGACGATACTTATTATGAAGAAGCGCCTTACACCGATATCGAAGTCGTAGACCGTATTGGAAGCGGTGACGCTTATATCTCAGGTGTCCTGTACGGACTGCTGGCACATCCCGGCGAGTACCAGAGAGCACTGGAATACGGTAATGCCATCAGTGCCCTGAAGAATACCATCCCCGGCGATCTGTTATGCACTGACCTGAAGGAGATCCAGGGGATCATCAAGGAGCATAAGTCCACCGGACGCATTGCGGAGATGGATCGCTAAAGCATTTCCCCTTCTTATCTGATCAAAGAAATAGAACAGACAAAGCTCTGTCATGTCAATTTAAGTGCATGACAGGGCTTTGTCTGTTTATTTTTAACAATAATAAGCCTAAAATATATTAAAAAGTCTGCTATACAAGATTAAATTAGTTTGATATACTAAAGATTGATATAGTACTAAAAGCAGGATGTTATCAGATGGAAGATTTGAGAAACAGAAGGGAGACAGCAATTTGGAAAAGGAAGACCGTATCCGGCAGAAAGAACAATGGAAACAACTGTCTCCTTCTGAAAAATGGCAGTATTTTATAGACTATTATCTGCGGGTTACCATAGGCGTGACAACGGGAATCGTCATTCTGATCTTCCTGATCGTGCATTTTGCCACCAAGACAAGCTTCGTCATGGGAGTCATGGCAGTGAATACGGACGGAGAGCACATCGAAGCCACCGGTCCGGATTATTTTACAGATTTCCTGCGGGAACACGGTGTGATGTCCAAACGGGATGTGGTGAACCTGAATTATACGATCTGGATCGATCCGAACTCGGATTCCGACGTGGATTCCACGAATCTCAGCACGATCCAGGTATTGTTCATGACCCGGTCGGTGGATGTGTTTTTTTCTGACGAAGAGTTTTTGAAGCTCATGGGCGGCACGGATTATCTGGTAAATTTAAGGGATTATATGCCTGAGGAACTATTGGATAGATATGAAGATCAGCAGATCAAAGTGTTAAATACCATGACGGGAGAGACGATCGTGGCGGGAATCAGGCTGGAAGATAATGCCTGGGTGCAAAAGACCGGCTGGTATGAGCACACGGCAGCGGTAGGACTGGCGGATGGCATGAAAAACCCGGAACTGGCGGTGGCGCTGTTGGAGGAAATATTGAATGCGGAATAAGGATGAAAAACATTACCGGGGCATAGAAAAGCTGACGGACAATCCGTTTTTAAATCTGTATCATATCGATGCACTGGGGCGGGACGGCATGCCGTTTCACTATTATTTTGCTTCCCGCAATGGTGAGGATAATATCAAACATAAGACTCATAGCCTGCGCCCCGAAGGTATGGCGGTCTATGCGGTAACGGAGGATGGACAACATCTGGTACTGGTGCGGCAGTACCGTTACCCCATGGACGATTATCTCTATGAACTGCCAGCAGGATTGATCGAGCCGGGAGAGACGGCTTCGGAGGCTGCCTGCCGGGAGATGATCGAGGAGACCGGTTGGAAACTGAAGGTATATGAAGGCGGGGAGCCGGCATTCCGCAGAGGCTTTTTCCTGGCGCAGGGGCTGACGGACGAGAGCGGTAGTATGATCTTCGGCACGGTGACGGAGCAGGTGGGACAGCAGATGGAGAACACTGAGGATATTCAGGTGATCCTGGCGGACAGACAGGAGGTACTCCGGATCCTGAGACAAGAGCGGGTATCCATGCGCTGCGGACTGATGCTGATGCAGTTTTTGAAGGCAGAAACGGAAGCACCGTTTGATTTTTTACATTTGTGACAGATATATCAACAGAAAGCATAAAAGACAGGGGCGCACTTGCCGCTCGGAGAAGTTTGGAAATGACGATTTTTAGAAAAATTTTTATTCCGGAAAGAAAGAGGTAAAAGTATGGCAATCAGATACATAGAACAGGACAGAACCTTCTGGCTGGATACAGAACACACCAGCTACATCATGGCTGTTGTGGATGAGGAGAATTTTGTGGGGCATGTATACTACGGTCAGAAATTGCAGTATACCGAAAATGCACCGGCTCCGTTATATTTAATGCGTACGGGGGAGGCACCCTTCGTCCCGTCACAGAACAACAGAGAGCGTGTGGCATTCCTGGATTCCTTCCCCATGGAGTATCCGGGGAACGGGTTAGGAGACTACAGAGAGAGTGCTGTCTCCATCCGGACCGTGGGAGGACATGTGGGAGTGCAGCTAAATTACGTCTCCCATGAGATCGTAAAGGAGAAGCCCGCGCTTCCCGGGCTGCCTTCTACTTTTCCGGGAGAGGAGGATTGCGACACCCTGATCCTGCACCTGGAGGACCAGACGACCGGTTTGACGGCAGAACTGATCTATACTACATTTGAAAAAGTAGATGTGATCACCCGCAGTGTAATCCTGAAAAATACAGCAGAACAGCCGATTTATCTGACAAAAGTTATGTCTGCCTGCCTGGATCTGGATTGCACGGATGAAAAGTATGACATCCTTACCTTGCACGGTTCCTGGGGGAGAGAACGTCAGATGGAGAGGAGAAGCCTGATGCATGGTAAGCAGAGCGTTGGGTCTGTCAGAGGAGAATCCTCCCACCAGGAGCATCCGTTTATTGCATTGCTGTCAGAAAATGCAACGCAGGATACCGGTGAAGTCTACGGCATGCATTTTGTATATTCCGGTAATTTCCTGGCACAGGCAGAGCTGTCACAGTTCGACTCCATCCGTATGACTATGGGGATCCATCCGGAGAATTTTGTATGGAAACTGGAGCAGGGAGAAAGCTTTGCTGCGCCCGAAGTAGTAATGACTTATTCTTCAGAGGGGCTTAGCGGTATGACACATCATTATCATGATATGTACCGCGAGCATCTGATCCGTGGAGAATACCGGGATAAAAAGCGTCCGATCCTGATCAATAACTGGGAAGCTACGTACTTTGATTTTAACACCGATAAATTATTAAAGATTGCAAAGCAGGCATCAAAGCTTGGGATCGAAATGTTGGTCATGGACGATGGTTGGTTCGGACACCGTAATGATGACAGCACGAGCCTGGGTGACTGGAAGGTCAATGAGCAGAAGCTTCCGGGAGGTCTGAAACTTTTGGTGGATCAGGTAAATGCCATGGGACTTAAGTTCGGTATCTGGTTCGAACCGGAGATGATCTCGCCGGATTCGGATCTGTACAGAGAGCATCCCGACTGGGCAATCTCCATTCCGGGCCGTGTAGGAAGCCTGTGCCGGAATCAGTATGTACTGGATCTGTCCCGGAAGGAAGTCAGAGATCATGCTTTTGAAAGCGTGGCGGCAGTGCTGCACAGCACCAATATCGAATATGTGAAATGGGACATGAACCGTCAGCTGTCGGATCTGGGCAGCGTGGAACTGCCTGCGGATCGTCAGGGAGAGTTGTACCACAGATATGTGTTGGGGGTATACGAACTGCAGGAGAGACTGCTTGCGGAATTTCCTCATCTGCTCTTAGAGAATTGTTCCGGTGGTGGAGCAAGATTCGATCCGGGCATGCTGTATTATAGTCCGCAGATCTGGTGCTCGGATGATACGGATGCCATTGAACGGTTGAAGATTCAGGAAGGCACGATGCTGCTATATCCGTTATCCACTATGGGAGCCCATGTATCGGATTGCCCCAACCACGCCTTGGGAAGAGTGACACCTTTTGAGACCAGGGGTCATGTGGCACTGGCAGGCACCTTCGGCTACGAGCTTGATATCACGAAGATTCCTGAGGAGGACAGGCAGCAGATCCCTGCACAGACCGCTATGTATCACAAATACAACGATCTGATCCGCAGGGGAGATTACTGGCGGATCGCGTCATATTTAGAAAACGGCAGCTACGACTGCTACATGGTAGCTTCCAAGGATAAAAAGGAAGCGCTGATAACTTATGTACAGGTATTATCAAGACCGAATTTTCACAGCAGAAGAGTGCGTCTGAAAGGGTTGTCACCGGAAAACCGCTACCGCATAGAGGAGACCGGAGAAGTACTCGGCGGTGATGTGCTGATGCAGGCCGGCATGTTAATAGCACCTTTGTGGGGTGACTACCGCAGCAGGCTGATCCATTTGACTGAGGCGTAAAACTGGGCAGGAGCATGCCTTGACATAAGATTTTCAGATTACTAAGATTTAAGTAGGGTTGATGATTTAACGGAGATGACAGTGAAAATAGCGATAAGGAGTACGAAATTATGGCAAAAGCAGTAAAATTAGCAGATATCGCAGAACGGGTAGGAGTCAGCACGGTAACAGTGTCAAAAGCACTGTCCGGACAAAAAGGCGTCAGTGAGGAAGTAAGGGAAAAAATCCACAGTATTGCGGAAGAACTGGGTTATCAGCAGCCGTCAGCGGCAAGAAAAAGTCAGAACCAGAAGAGCTACAATATCGGCATTCTGATCTCTGAGAGATTTTTGGATAAATATGAGTCCTTTTACTGGCAGATGTATCAGTCGGTAGCTACCAGAGCCACAGCAAAGGAATGCTTTACCATGCTGGAGGTCATCGGAATGGCAGAGGAAGAGAATGGCAGATTGCCGAAGCTGGTACAGGAACGCAAGGTGGATGGCATTATCGTCATTGGTAAAATGATGGATGATTACCTGCAGCATTTGAATACAGAAGCTGGGATCCCTGTGATCTATCTGGATTATTATAACGGCAGAGAAGCCAGTGATTCCGTGATCTCCAACAGCTACTACGGAACCTATGAGCTGACCTATTATCTGTACCGGATGGGACACCGCAAGATCGCTTATGTGGGAACCCTGCTGGCCACCGAGAGCATTACGGACCGATATTTCGGTTATCAAAAGGCTCTTTTAGAGCTGGGACTGGAACAGAAGAAGGAATGGGTGCTGGATGATCGTCACATTGAAACCGGTAAGATCGATACGGTGAATATGTTGCAGCTTCCGAAGGATATGCCTACCGCATTCGTATGCAACTGCGATCTGACCGCAAGCTTTCTGATCAAGAAACTGAGAGAGAACGGATATCGTGTACCGGAGGACATCTCAGTGGTCGGCTTTGATAATTACCTGTATCCCGGACTCAGTGATATCCGTATTACTACTTATGAAGTAGATATGGGAGAGATGGCGAGAAGAGCTATTCATAATATGATCAAGAAGATCACCAGTGATAATTTCAAAGGGGGAGTCACCGTGGTGGAAGGCCGCCTGGTACTGAAGGACAGCGTGTCTCACGTATAGACTGCGGCGCGTTCTGCCGGTAGACAAAGGGTGTGACACCAGTGTGCTTTTTGAACAGGTGGATGAAATGATTGGTATTGTCGATGCCTACCATAGACCCCACCTCATGAATCGGATCATCCGTAGATAGGAGCAGCGATTTAGCTGCTTCTATTTTTTTCTCTTGCAGGTATTGTAGCGGAGAAGTATGGAAGGCGGCGGAGAATTCCCGGCACAGACGGTAGCGGCTGATCCCCAGTGTCTGCTCAAAATATTCCAGAGAGTGATTTTCCACATAGTTTTCCTCGAAATCCGCTTTCATGGACAGCAGATAGGTAGGAACAGGTCTGGCATCCCGGGAGACGGACAGGGCAGACAATGCCAGCTCGGTGAACATGCCGGTCAGCTCCCTATGAATCTGCAGCTGCTCTGCGGGGGTCGGAGTAAAGGGAAATTTTGTTAGCTGCTGCATGCGCTGTGAGACACAGGAACCGATGGGAATTGGATAACAACAGGTAAAATAAGCTTCAAATATGCTATAATAAGAAGAAAGTTCCTTCCCACTTAAGAAAAACATCTGAAAGCGCCACTTTCCCTGCAACAGTCGGAGGGAGAAACCCTGACTGCAATCTAAGAACAACAGATGCTCGCGATCCAGGACCACCTCGCTGCCCTGAGTGGCAAGGAGAGCACTACCCTCTAAGGTGTAGAGCAGCAGATAAGAAGGAAAGGGGTTCCATTCATAATAAAAGGGATCTAACAGGCGGAATTCCCCACCGGCCAGAGGCAGTAAAAAGCCTTTGTCTTCCAGGGATACTTTGTAGATCTGTCCCAGTAGGATCTCTGGGGAACGTTGTCCCTCCACATCAGAGGAAGTGTGCTTTAATGCGTTAAGAAAAGTGGTGGAAATGTTCATACAAAAACCTTGCCTTTCCGCAAACTTCAAATTTTGGCTGCTTTAGCAGCTTGTGCAGGAACAAAACTTCATGTGAAAAATTTGTTTTTCACATTAGAAACATGCTTTTTTGAAAAAATTAAGTAAGCTTAAATACATTATAAACCATTATTTAAGCTATTTCAATGGCAAAGGATGTAAAGAAAGAAAAATTAGTTAATTAAATAAGCTAATTTAACTCAAATCAATTGTTTTAATTGTATAATATATACAAAACATAGGAATAAAACTTGTGAAAATAGAAGATAATAACGAAAATAGCAAGAATAAGAGATTAAAAGCAAGAATAGTTGATGATTAATTAATATGGTTATGTATAATTAAATTAAGTTACAAAACAGCAAACATCATCAAATGTAACAAACATTATTAAGGAGGATTTCATTATGAAGATGAAAAAGTTTTTAGCTCTTTCCACAGCATCTGTCATGGCATTGTCCATGGTAGCATGTGGAAACACAGACAACGGTGCTGCTGAAAGCAGTGCAAGTACAACCCCTGCAACCGCAGAAGCTTCTACGGAAGCAGGAACCGCAGAGGCAGAGGTAACCGGTCTGAATTACGCAGAGCTTACTTTGGGTGAGGATTACACCGACATTACCACGACCATTAAGGTCCTGACTAACCGTACCGACCTGTTAGAGGACGGCGCAGCAGTTCCTTTCCAGACTTACATTGATGCATTCAACGAGATGTATCCCAACATCACTGTTGATATTGAAGGTATCACCGACTATGCAAGTGACACATTGCTTCGTCTGCAGGGTGGTGACTGGGGCGATGTTATGTTTATCCCCGCAGTTGACAAGGCTGACTTAAGCACATACTTCCTTCCTCTTGGAACTACTACCGAGATGGACGGACAGCTGAACTACTACAACCAGATGTACGAAGGCACTGTATACGGTGTTCCTTACACCGCAGGTGTTAGCGGTGGTATCGTATATAACAAGGCAGTATTCGAAGCAGCAGGAATCACTGAGATGCCTAAGACTCCCGAAGATTTCATCGCAGCATTAAAGCAGATCAAAGAGTATGACAGCTCCATCATTCCTCTGTACACCAACTACGCAGCTGGCTGGGCAATGGGCGGCCAGTGGGATCCCGCTATCAGCGGCAGTGCTACCGGAGACAGCACTTATATGAACCAGAAGTTACTGCACACAGCCAATCCTTTTGCTGATCCCGGCGACGGAACAGGCGCTTACAACGTATACAAAGTAATGTACGATGCAGTTGCTGAAGGCCTTACCGAGGAAGACTACTCCACCACGGACTGGGAAGGTTGTAAGGGTATGATCAACAATGGTCAGATCGCTTGCATGGTTCTTGGCTCCTGGGCAGTTCCTCAGATGAAGGAAGCTGGCGACAACGCTGACGACATCGCTTATATGCCTTTCCCTATTACCCTGACCAGCGGTAAGCAGGCAGCATCTGTAGGCCCTGACTACAGCTTTGGTATCAATGCAAACACCACCGAAGACAATCAGGCAGCAGCTCTGTGCTTCGTTAAGTTCATGACAGAAGAATCCGGATTCTCCTATGACTGCGGCGGACTTCCCGTTGCTATCAAGGATACCAGATTACCGGATTTCTACGCAGCATTCAAGGGTATCGACTTTGTAGTGGATGAGCCTGCGATCGAAGGCGAAGAGGATCTGTTAAACGAGCTGAATGCTGAAAGTGGTCTTAACATCAACAACAACGGTGAGACCAAGCTGCAGGAGCTGGTAGAGTGTGCAGCAGATGGCTCCAAGACCTACGATGAGATCATCGACGAGTGGAACGAAGAGTGGACTTCCGCACAGGAGAGCTGTGGTGTAGAGATCCAGTAATTAATAGGTAACTAATTTAATCTTCTGAAGTGAGAGGGAACCATTTATCCGGTTCCCTCTTATCTAAGAGAGAAGGGCATGGAGGTATTTCGATGGGTGCAGAGACAATGAAGAAAACAAAAAAACCCTTCAGCATGAAAAAATGGGTAAAGAGCAGGAACGGACAACAGACCATCGTCATACTGTCCTTCATGATCATTCCCCTGCTTTTGCTGTTCGTGTTCACCTATCTTCCTTTTGGAGAGATGGTAAAATTCAGTTTTTATAAAATGAAATATGCTACCCCGGTAGACAAAAGACAGTTTGTAGGATTTCGGAACTACATCGACGTATTTAAGAAAGATGAATGCTTCAGTGCTTTGAAGCTGAGCCTTTATTACATGGCAGGCGCAATGGTGCAGCTGGTACTTGCGTTGTACCTGGCAACGATCCTTAGCTTTAAGACCAAGTTTGGCAATATGTTCAAGGGATTCATGTTCTTCCCTTATCTGATCAGTGGTATTGCCATTGGATTTATCTTCAAATTCTTCTACACCAGAGGATTTGTATTCGATACGGTATTACAGTGGTGTGGATTTAACTTAGAAAGTCTTCCGTTCTGGCTGAAGGACAAGAGCGTTAACAATATCTCTTTGGTGGCTTCCTCGGTATGGCGTTATTACGGCAACAACATGGTACTCTTCATCGGTGCCATCATGTCCGTGGACTCCGAGATGTACGAGGCAGCAGAGCTGGACGGTGCCAATAAATTCCAACAGTTTATACATATTATTTTACCCAGCATTAAGACCATCGTTACGCTGAACGTGATCCTGTCTATCACAGGTTCCCTGAGTGCTTTCGATCCTCCTTACGTTATCACCAAGGGTGGCGGCGGAACCGCAACCTACTTCGTATTGATGGACAAGATCGCACATACCAACCAGCAGGTAGGTCTGGCGTCTGCTATGGCGGTGGTACTGTTACTGATCATTTTTGCAGCAACAATTTTACAAAAGCTTTTCTTCAAACTGGTATTTAGAAGCTCCGATGCGGATAATGAAGAATATACCAGAAGAAAACGGCTCAGAAGAGAGAGAAGATGGAAGAAGGAGGCAGTGTAAAATGGCAAAGATGAAAACTAACCACAAACATTACAGCGCAGGCGCTGTCATCTGGATCGTTATTAAGTATTTCAGCCTGGTATTCTTCTCCTTCGTGGCACTTTTGCCCATCGTATCCTGCGTCATCACGGCGTTCAAGACCGATGCAGAGTACCAGAGCACCAATGTAATGACCCTGCCGGAAAGCTGGCTGAACTTCCAGAACTTTATTGATGCTTTTAACCGCGCCAACATGGGCAGAGCATATCTGAATTCAGCGATCATCCTGGTATTTGTACTGTTAGGCTCCGTCCTGGTGGGAACACAGCTCGCTTATGTACTGAACCGGTTCAAGTTTCCCGGCAACGGACTGATCCGCAGCCTGTTCCTGTTCGCAACCCTCCTTCCCGGAATTGCCATGCAGGTATCTGTGTATCAGATCATGAGTAACCTTGGATTTATCAATCATCTGTATGGTTATATCATTATGAGTATGGGTACGGATGTTATCTCCATCTACATCTTCATCCAGTTCATGGAAAACATTTCGGTATCGTTGGATGAATCTGCATTTATCGACGGAGCCTCCTATTTTACCATTTACTGGAAGATCATTCTTCCGCTTCTGAAACCCGCTATCGTAACTTCGATGGTGCTTAAGGGAGTAGGCGTATATAACGAGTATTATTGCGCCAGTCTGTATCTGCAGGACAAGAGGACTCTCGGTGTGGTAGCAACCTCCCTGTATACCTTCACCGGACCTCTTGGAAGCAAATACAATCTGATCTGTGCAGGTGTACTGATGTCTCTGCTGCCCGCTCTGATCGTATTCCTGCTCTGTCAGAAACAGATCTACAGTGGAATCACCTCCGGCGCTGTCAAGGGTTAATACAAAGGAGAGTGCGGAACATGATGAACATAGAAACAATGAAAATGCGGGAAGAAATTAAAAACCATCTGACAGAGGGGATCATTCCTTTCTGGAAAGGAATGAGAGATGACGAGTTCGGCGGCTATTACGGCTACCTGGATTATGATCTGAATCTGGATAAAAAGGCAGAAAAGGGCTGTATCCTGAACAGCAGGATCACTTGGTTCTTCTCCAATGCGTATACACTGTTAAAAGACGAAAGCCTGCTTGATGAGGCAAAGCACGGATACGCTTTCCTGAAAGACTATTGTCTTGACAAAGAATACGGCGGAATCTACTGGTCCTTAAATTACGACGGAACACCGAAGGATACCACAAAGCATACGTACAATCAGGCATTCTGCATTTATGCACTATCCTCCTATTATGAGGCAAGTGGTGACGCAGAAGCACTGGAACTGGCGAAAAAGCTTTTTACATTGATCGAAACAACCTGTATGGATGAGGTGGGCTATCTGGAAGCATTCACCAGAGACTTTAAACCGGAATCCAATGAGAAATTGTCGGAGAACGGTGTCCTGGCAGACAAGACCATGAACACCCTGCTTCATGTATTTGAAGCTTATACGGAGCTGTACCGGGTATCCGGTGATGAAAAGGTGCGCAGACGCCTGCTTTGGATCATGGATCTGTTCGCTGAAAAGGTTTATAATCCCAAGCTGCACAGACAGGAAGTGTTCTTTGATAAGTATTACAATACCATTCTGGATCTGCATTCCTATGGTCACGATATTGAGACCGCCTGGCTGATCGACAGAGGCTGTAAGGTACTGGATGATCCGGAACTGACACAGAAGATGCATGTCATCACCAAAGACCTTACCGCGCAGATCTATAAGGTGGCATTCGACGGACACTCTCTGGCAAACGAATGTGACAGAGGTGTCGTGAATGTGCACAGAGTCTGGTGGGTACAGGCAGAGACTGTGATCGGTTTCTTAAACGGCTATGAGAAAGAGCCTGAGAAGAAGGAATATCTGGAAGCAGCCGAGAAGGAATGGGCATTTATCCGGGATCATGTGATTGATAAGAGAGCCGGTTCCGAATGGTTCTGGGAAGTGGATCCGGAAGGAAATCCCTATCCCGGCCGTCCTATCGTGGAGCCTTGGAAGTGCCCTTACCATAACGGCAGAATGTGCATGGAGGTTATGAAGAGATGTTAGAGCGTTATTACATAGAGAAAGAGAAGCAGGAGAAATTGCTTTCCCGTAAAAATGTAAAGTCCGATTTCTACAACGGTATTTACGACCGTTATGAATATCCGGTTCTGACCAGAGAACATATTCCCCTGACCTGGAGATATGATCTCAATCCCAAGACCAATCCCTATTTCATGGAGCGTCTGGGAATCAATGCGGTCATGAATTCCGGAGCCATTGAATTAAACGGCAAGTATTATCTGGTAGCCCGTATCGAAGGTAACGACAGAAAGTCTTTCTTTGGTGTGGCGGAGAGTGACAACGGTGTCGATGGATTCCGTTTCTGGGATTATCCCATTCTGTTAGATGACACCTGCCCGGAAGAGACCAATGTCTATGACATGCGTCTCACCAAACATGAAGATGGTTACATCTATGGTGTGTTCTGTTCCGAAAGCAAGGATACCTCCGTAAATGATCTGTCCGCAGCAGTAGCGGCTGCAGGCATTGTAAGAACTAAAGACTTAAAACACTGGGAGAGACTGGAGAATTTAAAGACCCTTCGTTCTCCCCAACAGAGAAATGTAGTGCTGCATCCGGAATTCGTGGATGGCAAATATGCTTTCTACACCAGACCGATGGATGATTTCATCGAGACCGGAAGTGGCGGAGGAATCGGTTTCGGACTGTGTGACGATATCACTCATGCAGTGATCGACGAAGAGCGCATGACCAGTCTGCGTAAATATCACACCATTACCGAGGCCAAAAACGGTGCGGGCGCTACCCCCATCAAAACAGACAGAGGTTGGATACATATCGCACATGGAGTACGTAATACCGCAGCCGGTTTACGTTACGTTATTTATGCTTTTGCCACGGACTTAAAAGACCCGGCAAAAGTGATCGCAGAGCCTTCGGGTCTGCTGATCGGTCCCAGAGGGGAAGAGAGAGTGGGAGATGTTTCAAACGTAGTATTTACCAATGGCGCAATCGCGAATGAGAAGGGGGAAGTCTTTATCTACTATGCATCCAGCGATACCCGCATGCACGTAGCGACTACTACCATAGATAAGCTTGTGGATTATGTATTCAACACCCCTTCCGATCCCGGAAGAAGCGTGGAATGTGTGGCACAGAGATGTGAACTCATTCACAAAAATGAAGAGTTCTTAAAACAGGAAGCAAGATAAATAATACAGAAATGAGGTAACCTGAATGAGCAAGGTTAAGATGATCAGCCCTGCAGTACCTAATGTACCCTGGCAGGATAAACCCGAAGACCATACCGGAGCACCGGTATGGAGATATAGTGAGAACCCTATTATTGGCAGAAATCCTGTAAAAGGAGTAGCCAGAATCTTCAACAGTGCCGTAATGCCTTACGGTGATGAATTCATCGGCGTGTTCCGTGGGGAACAGGTCAACGGTATTCCTTATATCTACATGGGACGCAGCAAAGATGCAATTCATTGGGATTTTGATAAAGATAAGATTCAGTTTGTAGATGAAGAAGGCAAGCCATTTATGCCGATCTACGCTTATGATCCCAGACTGGTGAAGGTAGAAGATACCTATTACATCATCTGGTGTCAGGATTTTTACGGCGCAGCCATCGGTATTGCTAAAACTACGGATTTCAAGACGTTTACCAGAATCGAGAATCCGTTCCTCCCCTTTAACCGTAACGCCGTACTGTTCCCCAGAAAAGTACACGGTAATTTCATGATGCTGTCCCGCCCTTCCGACAGCGGACATACGCCCTTCGGTGATATTTTCGTCAGTGAGAGCCCCGATATGGTATTTTGGGGCAAACACAGACATGTGATGGGAAAGTCTTCCGAATGGTGGGAGTCCTTGAAGATCGGTGGCGGTGCAGCTCCCATTGAGACCTCTGAAGGGTGGCTGCTGTTCTATCATGGTGTGAGCGGAACCTGTAATGGTTATGTCTATTCCATCGGTGGAGCAATCCTGGATATTGACAACCCGTCCATCGTAAAATATCGTTGTGAGAACTTCCTGCTGACACCGGAAGAGTGGTATGAGGAGAGAGGATTCGTACCGAATGTATGCTTCCCATGCGCTACCATTCATGATTCCGAGAGCGGCAGGATCGCCATTTACTATGGCGCAGCAGACAGCTACGTAGGGCTGGCGTTTACGACCATCGATGAAGTGGTTGACTATATCAAAGAACACAGCGTGGTCACAACAAGCGATACAGAAGAAGGCAGAAGATAGAATCGAGGGACCCGCGATGAGCGGGTCCTTTGCGGTTTTGGAGACAGCGTATGATGGAAAGCTATTTAAAATGTGAAGAATGTGCGGGAAATGTTATTGATAAAGAGGCCGGTATCTTAAACCGTGGTAATCTGGGCAGACTGAAAAATTTCCTGAGCCGGGCAGCCCAAGGGGAGAGACTGACGGTGGGATTCATCGGCGGATCCATTACGCAGGGATTCGCAGCGACGGAGCCGGATCAATGCTATGCTGCAAGAACCGTTGCATGGCTTCGGAAAGTGTTCCCCAATACGGAATTCGATTACGTGAATGCGGGAATCGGAGCTACCGATTCCCAGTTCGGCGCGGCGAGAGTACAGGAAGACCTGCTTCCGCGGCTGCCGGATCTGGTATTTGTAGAGTTTTCCGTGAACGATCACAGTACGCCGCATTTCTGCGAGACCTACGAAGGCCTGGTGAGGCAGATTTATGGCAGTGCGAGCGCACCGGCAATGGTGCTGATCCATAATGTCTATTATGATACTGGTAAAAGTGCTGCATACTATCATGCGCAGATCGGGAGACATTATGATCTGCCCTGCATCAGTATGCAGAACAGCATCTATCCCGCTGTGGCGGCCGGAAGACTGCCGGCAGAGAAGATTACGGCAGATTTTCTCCATCCCAATGATCTTGGTCATGAATTCATGGCATCTGTGATCACGAATTTCCTGGAAAAGGTAATCCATGATAAAACGCAAGAGCCGCAGGAAATTTTTCCGGCTCCGCTGACAGAAAATGCCTATGAGCATTGCGTGAGACTACAATATTTTAATTCCACACCGGAGAAGAGCGGTTTTGAAGAAGATATGACACCGCAGAGAGATATCACGGATATTTTCCGAAACGGATGGAGCGCCGGGGAAAAAGGAGCTTATCTGGAGTTCACTTTCCGGGGGACCGGTGCCGCCGTGCAATACCGCCGAGTGAAGGACGGACCTGCACCCATTGCCACAGCAGTGGTGGATGAGAACCCTGAGACGGCGTGCGTGTTGGACGGAACCTTCGATGAGACCTGGGGAGACAAAATGCAGCTGACAACGGTGGCAGAGCACCTGCCCTATGGGGAACACCGGGTACATGTGGAGATCACGGAGACCCATGCGGAAGACAAGGCAGAGTTCTATCTGGTGTCGGTGATCGTGTCCGGGGTGAGGGAAGAAGGTAACACGAAATGATTGACAGCACCGTAATGTTGAGCTATTAGTATAAATAAAAATGTATCACGGACAGATTCAAAGAAAGCAGGAACAGGAGCATGAATAAAGATATTATATTTTTAAATCCGGTGTGTACCCACAATATCTGGGGCGGTACCAGGTTAAACAGAGAATTTGGTTATTCCATCGAAGGAGATGACATCGGCGAGTGCTGGGGCATCAGCGCCCATCCGAGTGGAGATGGTACCGTGAGAAACGGAGCCTTTCAGGGAATGAAGCTGTCAGAACTGTGGGAGAAGCACCCCGAGCTGTTCGGAAACACGGGAATGGATCGTTTCCCTCTGCTGGTCAAGATCATTGATGCGAAGGACGATCTCAGCATTCAGGTGCATCCGGATGACGCTTATGCGAAGGTACATGAGAACGGATCCCTGGGCAAAACAGAGTGCTGGTTCATCTTAGACTGTAAGGAAAATGCTACGCTGGTGGTTGGACACAACGCGAAGACCAGGGAAGAACTGGAGCAGATGATCCAGGAAGGAAAGTGGAAAAAGTTCATCCGTGAGATCCCTATTAAGCCCGGTGACTTCATCCAGATCGATCCCGGTACCGTACATGCCATTAAGGGCGGTACACTGCTTCTTGAGACCCAGCAGAGCAGCGATATTACCTACCGGGTGTATGATTATGACCGACTGAGTAACGGCAAGCCCAGACAGCTGCACATCGCACAGAGTATCGATGTGATCACGGTTCCCGCAAAATCCGCAGAGAACAGTGTGGTGCATACCGAGAAGAAGGACGATGCCATTCAGCAGCTGATTCAGTGCCCTTACTACACCGTATACCGCATTGATGTGGAACACCGTGTGGAGACCTGGCAGGATAAGCCTTTCGTCCTTATGAGCGTGGTAAAGGGAGAAGGCACCCTGAACGGTACTCATTTAAAAAAGGGCGATCATCTGATCCTGCCCGACGGCTACGGCAAAGTAGAATTACAGGGCAGGATGCAGATCATCGCATCTACGATCTAAGTTTACAGCAGATAAAAATCCGGTAAATGATAGCTGTCTTCAAAACTGATTTATCTTCAAACTGATTTATTTTCCAAGTACAACAGATAGCTTGATTTCTTTTTCTGTTTCGCTCAGGTCGAGATCACCGCCGTCGGAGACGGTCACGCGCAGCTCATAGAGCACGCCGTCTGTCAGCTCCGTCACATTTGCTCCGGTCTCGTCTGTGAGTGACCACAGTTCAGAGCCAACCTTTTCCAGCTTGCCGTCTGCACCATAGGCGTAGAGGGTCAGATCGGAGGCACTGCCGGACAGGTTGTTCATGCGGAAGGCTACCATGGTGTTGGGATGCACGTTGCAGATGGTCGCGGTGTTGTGCCAGCTTGCAACCGTACCTTCACCGCCATCCTGCGCAAACTGATCCTGCGAAAGAACATTTCTTGCCGCCTGATCAAGATCAACCTCACGGTACGGAAGCTCGGGCAGGTACACAAAGCGATCCTGCAAACGCAGCAGTTCCAGATAGCCTGTCGGGCAGTAGAGCGTATTTCCGTTGCTGCCGGTGTACATGCCGATGGCCATATTATTGTAGCCGTATTTGTTGGACACATCCATCGTGAAGACGGTTTCGCCTGTTGCAAAGTCCAAAATAATGTACTGCCACATGCCGGTATCCAAATCCTGTACGTAACCGTAGATATAGCCTGTTGCAGTGGAGAGCTTCATGATCGCCGTGTCGCGCAAATCGTTCCGGCTCCAGACGCTCTTCATTTCATAGCCATCGGCGGTTTTTAGGGTGTCCACCCGCTCAACGCCCGGGGCGATCATAACATTACCCTTCATCAGCCAGTTCTGGTCATAAATGTTGGCGTAGCTCTGAATCGAAGAGTCATTGTCGGGGTCGGCAAGACCTGCGTTACCAGCGCCGAACCAGTTGCAGACGATCGTGCTGACGGTGCCTTCACCGTCGTCATAAACGATTGCAGAGTTCTCAACCGCCACCTGATACCCATCGGGCAGATCATCCAAAACAGGCATGCTGGCTACGACCTCTCCGGTCTTCATGTCGAGCGCAAGAAGCTTAACGGGGTCTGCGTTGTCGGTGAACAGTACAAGGTTTGGTGTCAGTGTGGGCGAGCAGCCGCCACCCCAGGCAAGGCCGCCGCCGGTAGTCTTATCGCCATCATGACTGACCTTCGCACCGACACTCTCATATGGCGTGCACCACACAACGTTCACACCTTCTTCCGCGCGCAACAGATAGCAGTTCTGGTTCGTCAGAATGACCGCACCGTCTTTGGAGGCAGCAATGCCGTTTTCTGCGCCCTCGCCAAGGGGCAGCCCGTAAACAAAGACAGCCTTTGAAAGATCGGTTTGTTCGCCATTCAGAATCGATTCTATCGCTGTGTGGGCAATGTAGCCGAGAACACCCTGCTGCTGCCGCTCGGGATAGATTCGGAAGCCGCCGGTGGCGAACCAAAGATTTCCGTCGTAGTCAAAGACCACGGACAGAAGATTTTGTGTCAGCTCTTTGCCGAGCGCGGTCTCAGCAGCTGCCTTGATATCGATATCCAGAACCTTTTCAAATTCCGGAATGACGCTGCCATCTTCCTCTGTCGTACGCAGTATCAGTACATGGTTGTTGCTCGTCGGGCAGACGACACGGTTTTTAGAGTCAAGGAATGTGTAGGAACTCTGGATGACGTAACCGCCGCCATCATGTTGCATCGGTGAAAAATAGCCGAGCGTCTTCGTCTCTGTTGCATTCAGATCACGGATGGCGATGCCGCCGAGCAGTGGCACGACCGCGTGACCGTAGTTGTCAAAGTAAATCGCGGGTGAGGCGTTCGGGTTCGTTGTCTCAAAGGAAACATTGATTTCCGGATAGATGCCGAGCGGCAGAATTTCATCCGTTGAGTCGGTGTTGTAGCCGTCGTGATGGATGTTTGCATCACTTTTTGCCATATAAGGGTTTTCATCCACGTGTTTGGGTTGTAAAGCCTTCACGGGCAGTGCACCGGATAACGGTGCAGAAGATGTTGTTTCGTCCTCTGCCGGTGTGGGCGTTCCACCACAGGCCGCCATAGACAGGCACAGTGTTCCCGCCAGAAGAAAGCTAAATACAGAATAAATCTTTTTTCTCTTTTTCATCAATAATCCTCCTCATTGTTATGTTTGTTGTGATCCGCTCGGAATAAGGCAGACGTTTTTTTCCCATCTAACCATGTAGAAAGTCCCTGCTGAAACGCTTCTTCTGTTATTGGCTCTAACAGAAAATAGTCTACACGCAGCCGAAACGCATGTAGGGAAAAATCCAGATCGCTGCACCAGATGATGCGCATTTCGGGAAAAAGCGTCCGCAGATGCTCCACCGCATTCAACCCTGCTACCCCCGGAAGTGCGATCACAGTGCAGGTTGGCGCATTTATACGCGCCACATCAAAGAACAACTCCTGCCCACGGTAACAGTCCATTTTGGGAAACAGACCGCGTTCAAAGCAGAACCGTGAAAGCTGCTCTATATAAAAGGCTTCCTGTGTTTCACTACTTGTCAGCACGGCAATGTGGTACACGGCACTCCCTCCTTTCTGCCGTCATTGATGCTTTCTGCTTGTCAGTATACGGATATGCAAACGCTTTTCAAGCCGTTTGGCACGAAACCCTCAATTCCGTCACGAAATCTGAGTTTTTCATTGTGCCGGTGTTGGACAGGTATGATATAATTTAGTTGGAATTTTTTACAAAGGAGTCAGTCCGATATGAGAATAGCAATAGTGGATGATATCGAGACCGAACGTGCGCTGTTGAAAATGCGGCTTGAGCGACAGCTGAGCTTGTACGGTGTAGAGACGGAGATCTTAGAATTTGATAGCAGCGAGAGCTTTCTTGCAGCAGAAAAAGAACGGCACTTTACTGTGGCATTTCTGGACATTTACATGAAAGGATTAAGCGGCATGGATGCCGCAAAGGAACTTCGGAAGACGGATGCAGACTGCGTTCTGATCTTCACCACAACATCTACCGATCATGCACTGGAGGGCTTTCAGGTGCGGGCATTTCACTACCTCGTGAAGCCCTTTTCCGAGGGAGAACTTGCCGGTCTGGTTACTGAAATGCTCGCTAAACTTCCGCGTCCGGAGCCGATTCTGACGGTGAAAGTCAGTGGCAGCGACGTTCGCCTTCGCTATAGGGACATTATCTATGCCGAGCATTTTGCTCATATGATCAACATCCGCACGACTGCCGGTAAAACGCTTGCCACGCGGCAAAGCTTTAAGGCATTTACCGAGCCGCTGAAAAAAGATCCACGCTTTTTTGTCTGCGGCCGCGGCGCGATTGTCAATTTAGAACATGCCGCTGATTTTCAGGCCGCCGCTTTCTGCATGACCGACGGCAGCCGCGTATATGTCAACCAGGAACTTTTGAAGCCTGCCAGGCAGGCATTTATGGAATTTCTGTTGCAAGGGGGTGTATGAGATGAAAGATATTCTGCGTCCGATCCTGGAGTTGTCCGTTGTACTCCCCGGTCTTTTACTTGCATATTTCCCTGTAAAATCCTATCTGAAGCAGTCCCCCGGAAAACTTGCCGCCCGGATTCTCCCACTGATGGCAGGATTGTGTATCGGTGCTGGGATCATCTGCTATCAGCTTCATGCTTCCACTGCGTCTGCCCTGGCAGGGATCACATTGCTTGCAATTGGGCTATATACCGGAACACTCCAAATCTCCCTCTGGAAATCCGGAACAATTGCACTGACTGTCTGCGCAGTGTTTGCATGCATCAACAGCTTGTCCCGAGCTATCAGCGCTGCGATTGCTCTGCATATGCAGCTGCCACAGGACGAACCATGGTTCTGCCTTGCAGCCTGTGTATTTTATAATGTTGTTTGCTGGATTTTGGTGCTGACAGCGCTCTATCCGTCAACCCATGCAGTTCGTGTGATGGTCGAGGACGATAATTTTGCGCAAACATGGTATGTGTTCTGGGTTTTGCCGCTGGTGTTCATTTTTTTGAACCTTTTTATGATCCCGCGCTATCAGACGACGCTTAGGACCGGTCGTGTATTACAGGGCTATATTGTGATAAGTATTGCACTTCTTTTGCTTTTGCTCTTGTTCAACGCAATTTTCCTGCTAATGGCCACCAGTCTCAACCGCAACGCGAGATTACAGCAGGAAAACCAGCTTCTTTTCCTGCAGCAGCAACGCTATGAGAATCTCAAAACCGCCATCGAAGAAGTGCGGCAGGCGCGGCATGATATGCGCCATCAACTGAATCAAATTTCCGCACTGGCTGAGACCGGCGATCTGGAAAGATTGAAAAGCTACCTTGAAAAAAACATTTCCCGCATCCCGGATCTCGGTATACACTTCTGCGAAAACCATGCAGCAGATAGCGTCATCGGTTATTATTGTGCCCTGGCAAAGCGCGAAGGCATTCCCTTTTATGCAAAGCTCGATCTGCCGCAGACTCTTCCGGTCGATGAGATCAACATGTGTCTGGTCTTGTCCAACTTGTTGGAAAATGCGCTCGAAGCCAGTATCCGCACTGCACAAGACAGACGGCAGATCAAAATCACTGCATATCTGCATGCCGAGCGGCTGCTTCTGATCGAAGTGGAGAATGCCTATGACGGCGAAATCAGGGAGAAGGACGGTGTTTTTCGATCCTCCAAACGAAAGGGAAACGGCGTCGGCATCCAGTCTATCCAACATATTGCAGAAAAAAGCGGCGGTGCAAGTACGTTTACCTATCAGAATGGTGCTTTTTCCGCTAAAGTTATGCTCTGTGGATAAATGCACATTTCTGCCGGCCGGATCGCTATGATGCATGCAGACACCGCAGAGAGACATCACGGATATCAAGGCAGAATTCTATCTGGTGTCGGTGATCGTGTCCGGGGCGAGGGAAGAAGGTAACACGAAATGATTGACAGTACCGTAATGTTGAGTTATTAATATAAATAAAAATGTATCAGGGACAGATTCAAAGAAAGCAGGAACGGAATTATGAATAACGATATTATATTTTTAAATCCGGTGTGTACCCACAATATCTGGGGCGGTACCCGGTTAAACAGAGAATTCGGGTACCCCATCGAAGGAGACGATATCGGAGAGTGCTGGGGTATCAGCGCCCATCCCAACGGAGACGGTACCGTAAGAAACGGAGCCTTTCAGGGAACGAAGCTGTCCGAACTGTGGGAGAAGCATCCCGAGTTGTTCGGCAATACGGGAATGGATCGTTTTCCGTTATTGATCAAGATTATTGATGCAAAGGACGATTTGAGCATCCAGGTTCATCCGGATGATGCTTATGCGAAAGTGCATGAGAACGGATCTCTGGGAAAAACAGAGTGTTGGTTCATTCTGGATTGCAAAGAAAATGCTGCACTGGTGGTCGGACATAACGCAAAGACGAAGGAAGAACTGGAGCAGATGATTCATGAGGGCAAATGGAAGGAGTTCATCCGAGAGATTCCCATTAAGCCCGGTGACTTCATCCAGATCGATCCCGGTACCGTACATGCCATCAAGGGAGGCACCCTGCTCTTAGAGACCCAGCAGAGCAGTGATATCACCTACCGTGTGTACGATTACGACAGACTGAGTAACGGCAAGCCCAGACAGCTGCACATCGCCCAGAGTATTGAGGTCATTACTGTCCCTGCCAAATCCGCAGAGAACAGCGTGATACACACGGAAGAAAAGGAAGATGCCATCCAGCAGCTGATTCAGTGCCCTTACTACACGGTATATCGCATCGACGTGGAGCATCGCATGGAGACCTGGCAGGACAAGCCCTTTGTGCTGATGAGCGTGGTAGAAGGCGAAGGCACCCTGAATGGTACTCATTTAAAAAAGGGCGATCACCTAATCCTGCCTGATGGATATGGTAAGGTGGAATTGCAGGGGAAGATGCAGATCATTGCATCGACCATCTAGAAAATGAAAAGCGGCTCGCCGGAGCCGCTTATTTTTCATCAATCCTTTCAATTTTAAACACATTCAGCGTATCCACATCCGGGCAGGCAAAGATAGCGGTTCCCTTCGGATTTCCGGGGATTTCTCCACCATACCGGAGAATATCTACATAAGGAAACGCCACATGCATTGCCATGGGGCACAGGTTGCCGCGTTCTGTGCCAAAATCATAAGAATCGCCGATTTTATGTCCCCTGTGGCAGCCTTTTGTTCCTTTTTGGTCAATTAATGTAATCTGAATTCTGGGTCTGCTCATTCGTCCAATACCTCCAAACAGGTTTCTAAGGGGATTCCCTTGAATTTATCTGCATTCTCCGCATTTTTCATAATCATTGTCCGTACGGCATTCATTGCTTTATGTGTTGCGGTCTGCAAAGTCTCACCGTTCAATATTTTGGCCATAAAGATGGCAGAGAAGATATCGCCGGTACCCGGAAAACGAACCGGAATCTCATCAAAATCAATTTGAAAATACTTATTTTCTATATGGTCATACCCCATTACAGCTTTATTCACGGAATCTTTTACAATCGCACTGGTGATCACTACGGACTTTGTGCCCAATGCTCGCAGTGCATCAATCATTTTATGATAGTCTTCCTTGGTGATGCCGTCTGCTTCATAGGCGGTTCCCGTCAGATAACAGGCTTCCGTGTAATTGGGCACAATATAATCTGCCACGGAGATCAGCTTTCGCATCAGTTCCACCGTTTCTTCTGACATGCCGTTGTACAGCTTTCCATCATCGCCCATGATGGGATCTGTGAATACAGTGACGCCCTTAGCTGCATTCTCGATGCAGAACTCCGTGATCATCTGCGTCTGCTCTTTTGATACGATAAAACCGGTAGAAATGGCATCAAACTGAAAATCAAGGGCTTTCCATACACCCAAAGTGTTCTTCATATACTGTGTGGTATCCAGAATATCGAATTTTCCGTAATCCAAAGTATTGGATACGATTGCTGTGGGGAGATTGTAAGTCTCGTATTTCAGATAGGACAATACCGGAAGCATTGCAGATAATGCCACTTTGCCGTATCCCGCCAGATCATTGATCAATAACACTTTTTTTGCCATTTGTTTTCTCCTGTGTTCTCTGTAGTTTGCCGGACTTGAGTTTTATTATATACACTTAACGATTCGTGCGCAATATAGTATAATGAGCGCAAGAGAGCCAGAAAGCTGCTGGCAGATTTCTGGCGAACGGCGAATTTGATCACGATAGCTGCAAAGCAGCGTAGAGCATCGGAGATGCGAATCGTGATATAATGGACTCACCGGACAGTTTAAGGGGGATTGATGATGAATGATGCATGGTTAGATTTCGCAATTCGTATTCAAAGCATTGCGCAGGCAGGACTGCAATACGGAAAAGACAAATACGATATAGAACGTTATGAAGAGCTACGCAGAATCTCGGCGGAAATGATTGCTGTAAGGACAGATATTCCCGTTGCCAAGGTTTATGATCTGTTTTGCAACGAAACAGGTTACCAGACCCCAAAAGTGGATACGAGAGCTGCTGTATTTGTGGATGGGAAAATTCTGCTTGTTCATGAAAACAACGGTACATGGTCGTTGCCCGGTGGCTGGTGCGACGTTGACCAGTCGGTTGCTTCGAATACGGTAAAGGAAGTAAAAGAGGAAACGGGCTTTGCCGTGACGGCAGAAAAGCTGATCGCTGTTCAGGACTGGCGTAAGCATAATGTGACAAACTATGCATACGGAGTGGTTAAAATCTTCGTGCAGTGCAAATACGAAAGCGGTGAATTTGAAGACAATATCGAAACGACCGGCATTGCATTTTTTGATGAGGACACGCTCCCCGAAAATCTTGCGGTGGAAAAATGCACCAGGGAGCAGATACTGATGTGTTTTGCGGCACTGCAAGATCCGAATGCACCGACAGTGTTTGATTAAAGTGTATTAAGCTGTTTTGTTTATGTGATGAAATCATCAAGATTCAATGAAAAGGGGGATTGATTTCTCAACCCCTCATAATGTATAATCTACTTAGAAAGGTGGTCGGAGGTGAAAATTCCGATTCGCCCTCAGTTAAATGTTAGAAAAGAAATAGCATTCACTTTGGACGGTGGGATGCTATTTCTTTTTAGTATTATCGTCACCATGTCTGTCGATAAAAGATATTGATTAAAAAAATAGACAATAAAAGGGTAAGTTATATTATGGATACACTCAGAGATAAATTTTTCAAACAGCATTTATTATCGGATCAATTCCTGGATCTGATCGAGAAAAACAAGCGCCCCATGGACGAGCTGATGTCGTATTATCAGTGTGCCATCATGGAGGTGGAGACGAAATTCAAGGTATTGAATCAGGAGTATTCCCTGGAATACGACCGGAATCCCATCGAAGGGATTAAGACCAGAGTGAAATCGTATGACAGTATTCTGCGTAAGATCCGCCGGAAAAATATCCCTATGACTATGGAAGGCATCGAAGAGAATATTCGCGATATTGCCGGAGTCCGGGTCATCTGTTCCTTCCCGGACGATATTTATGAGCTTGCGGAGAGTTTTCTGCGACAGGATGATATCACACTGGTGGAACGCAAGGACTATATCAAGAATCCCAAGGAGAGTGGCTACCGGAGTCTGCATCTGATCGTGCAGGTGCCGATCTTTTTGCAGAATACGAAAAAGCTGGTCTATGTGGAAGTGCAGTTCCGCACGATTGCCATGGACTTCTGGGCCAGTCTGGAACACAAGCTGCAATACAAGAAAAATATTCCGGAGAGTCAGGCAAAGTTCCTGAAGGATGAGCTGTATGACTGCGCACAGCAGAGTGCAGCGTTGGACAAACGGATGCAGAATATCCGGAATATCATTGCGGAAAGTAAAAGCGAAGAAGAGGCAAAACAGGATTTCCTACCGGTTTTTATGCGGGATGAGAGAGGCTAAAAACATGAAAATCAGAGATATTTTATCACAGGATACAGCAACGATTTCTTTCGAGGTATTTCCTCCGAAGAAGAGTACGGATTTTGAAAATGTGGAGAAGGCAGCGTTAGGAATTGCGGCTTTGCAGCCGGCATATATGAGCGTGACCTACGGAGCGGGCGGCAGCACGAAGGGACATACGATCGCGCTGGCCAGTGAGATTCAGAGGAAACATAACGTGCCTACAGTGGCACATTTAACCTGTGTCTGCGCAGAAAAAGACAGTATCCGCGCAGCACTGGACGAAATGAAGACGGCAGGTATTGAGAATATCCTGGCACTCAGAGGTGACATTCCGAAGGATTTTGATGGTGAGGTGTTTACCGATTTTACCCATGCTTCGGATCTGGTGCGTTTCATCAAAGAGAACGGAGATTTCTGTGTGGGCGGTGCCTGTTATCCGGAGGTGCATCCCGATTCTGCGAATAAGAATGCGGATATTCAGGGGTTAAAGGCAAAGGTGGATGCCGGGTGCGAGTATCTGACGACCCAGATGTTTTTTGATAACAATATCTTTTTCAACTTCATGTACCGTGTCAGAGAGGCAGGAATCACGGAGCCGATCATTCCGGGGATCATGCCCATCACCCGCGGCGTGCAGGTGAAGAATGCCGTAAAACTGTCCGGCTGTAATGTGCCGGAGCGCTTCAAAAATATCGTAGACCGTTTCGGCGATAACCCGGAAGCCATGAAACAGGCAGGTATCGCCTATGCCACCGATCAGATCATCGATCTGCTGGCGAACGGTGTAAAACATATCCATGTCTATTCCATGAATAAACCGGATGTGGCGGCAGGGATTCAGCGGAACATTTCGGAGATTTTGAAGGCCTGAGATGGTAATCAAATACATTGACAGACGAAAAAGATGTACTATTATCTAAATCAGAGATAGTACATCTTTTTATGTAGTGCTGAGGAAAGAAGCAGAATTGATGGGTGACGTGAGAAGGACAGGGGTTGTCAATGCGGAAAAATGTGTGGAAGAAGGAGCCGGAGAGGATGAAACAGATATCTGAGGCAGCGAAAAAGGATCAAATCCTGTATTATTTCAAAACCCAGTGGCCGGTGCTGCTTGCAGTCACGTTCTCCGGCCTGATCTATAACCTCGGACTTCTGGCAGGACCGTGGTTCGAGGGTCGGATGACGGGATGCCTGGTGGATATTCTGGGCGGGAAGGCCGGATACCGGGATATGCTGGTGCTGGTGACGGCATATGTGATATCTATTGCCATCGTGCAGATTGCCCGTTATATCAAACGTTTTTATGTCAGACGTTTTGCCAATAATGTAAATCGTGACATGAAAGAGATCCTGTACCGCAGCCTGGTGCACAGAAGCCGTGCCGAACTGGAAGAAGAGGGTGTCGGAAATGTGATGACCAAGGCAATCCTGGATGTGGACGACTGCGCGGAGGGTATGCGGAAATTTACCACAGAGATCTTCGATACCGGTGTGGCACTGGCGGCATATGTGGGAATGTTGTTATTCTATGACTGGCGGCTGGCAATCTTAGGCATGCTGTTTTTACCGGTATCTTATGTGCTGGCGGAAAAGATGAAGCGTAACGTGCAACGCACCGGAACTGCTTATAAGGAGCAATCCGGAGATTTAAGTGCCGCAACACTGGACAGAGCCACTAACGCTATCACTTACCGTGTCTATGGCAGAGAAAAAGAGCGGAAGCAGGCCTATGAAGCGAACCTTACCGATTATGAGACATCTGCTGTGAAGGCCAATATCTGGAGTACTGCGTTCCCCCCGCTGTACCGGATCATCTCCATGACAGGAGTATTGTTTATCCTGTATTTCGGCAGCAGAAATGTGCTGGGAACAGGCTGGAAAATATGGGATGTGGCAGCCTTTACCACGTTTTTATCCTGTTTTTTGAAGTTAGCCGTGAAATCTTCTCATGCCGCGAAGCTATTCAATGCAGTACATAAAGCCCAGGTCTCCTGGAAGCGCATCAAGCCACTGATGAAGGAAACCACTTATGAGGACGATAGCCTGGTACAGGAGTCGGGAACGCTGGAAGTATCGGATGTAAGCTTCGCTTATCCCGGCAGAGAGAAGATCTATGAGGACTTCAATCTGTCAGCCACTCCGGGACAGATCATTGGTGTCACCGGCGCAGTGGCGTGTGGTAAATCCACATTGGGAAAGACCTTCCTCTGTGAATACCCTTACGAAGGAAGGATCTGTTTCCACGGCAAAGAATTATCCGGGATGACCAAGGCAGAGCAAAACGGCATGGTGGGATATTTAGGACACGATCCGGAGCTGTTCAATGATAGTGTCCGTAACAATATACTGCTGGGCGATGATGACGATCCGGAGAAGTATCTGAAGGCAGTCTGTTTCGACGGTGAGGTGGCAGAGATGGAAGAGGGTATGGACACCATTGTGGGAAATGGTGGCGTCCGACTCTCCGGTGGACAGGCACAGCGGCTGGCATTGGCGAGAACCCTGTGCCATAAGCGTCCGGTCCTGATCCTGGACGATCCTTTTTCCGCACTGGATCGCAAGACGGAGGAAGAGGTCTTTGCCAATCTGCGGAAGATGGCAGCGGACAGTATCGTGATCCTGTTGTCCCATAGGCTGTATCTGTTCCCTGAAATGGATCAAGTGCTGTGGATGGAGGATGGAAAAGTGACCGCAGGAACCCACGAACAGATCCTTGAAACGTTCCCGGAGTATGCGAGACTGTATGAAGCACAGGCGGATGGCGCTGATGTACACAGTACGCAGGAGGGAGGTCCGGATCATGCAGAAAAATAAACAGATGCAGAAAAATAAGAAACGGAATGTGAAAAATGTCCGCAGCGTGATCCGTCAGACTTTGACAGGCTATACAGGACTGTCGCTGGGAATCCTGTTGGCAGTCGCAGGTGCCATTGTAACCGCACTTTTGCCGCCCTGGATTCTGGGAAGTATCGTGGATACGATCACCGCAGGAAACACAGTTCCGGTTGCATTGGTGATACTATATTTTGCTTTTACGGTGCTCACTGGACTGACCGAAAGCCTTCGGGAAGGTTTGCTGACGGTCTTCGGTCAGAAGATCACCCACGCACTGCGGAGCAGCATGATGGAGAAATACACGAATCTGACGGCAGGGGAACTGACGAAGCAGGAGCCCGGTACTATCGTATCCCGGTTCGTAGGAGATGTGGATACGGTGGAGAACCTGTTTACCTCCGGAATCATCAGCATGTTCGCCGATGCCTGTAAGATTATAAGTATCCTGGTGGTGATCTGGTTAAAAAACAGAGGACTGGCGATTGTACTTTTGGTTCTGTTACCATTTCTGTATTGGTTCACCCGGACGGTGCAGAAAAACATGCTGAAAGCCCAGATCGAGAACCGTCATGCTGTGGGCAGAGCCTCCGGACATGTGCCGGAGACGCTGCACAATATCCGCACCATTCATACGCTGGGAAAAGAGCGTTACATGGAGCAGCGGTATGATGAATATATTGCGGAGAGTTATCGCGCGGTAGATCGCACGAATTTCTATGATGCTATTTATTCCCCGGTGATCCTGATCCTGAATGCTGTTGTGGTGGCTGTGGTGATGCTGTTCTCAGCCTTCGGCAATGCCAAAGTGCTGACTCTGTTTGGAATGTCAGCCGGTACAGCGGTAGCTGTGATCAACTATATTTCACAGATATTTACTCCTGTGGAGAGTCTGGGAATGGAGATTCAGACGATCCAGTCTGCCATTGCGGGCGTGCACCGGATCAATGAATTCTATGCCCTGGAGGAATTGCCGGAGAGAGTACGGAATTTGGAGACTCCGGCGACCACAGAGGAAGAGACACCGTTTGTGGAACTGCAAAACGTGACCTTTGCTTATGAGGATGACAGCCGTAAAATCCTGCATCACTTAAGCTTCAAAGTGTATCCCGGAGAACAGGTGACGCTGTCCGGAAGAACCGGGGCAGGGAAGAGTACGGTCTTCAAACTGTTGTTGGGACTCTATCAGCCGGGAGAGGGTAAAGTGCTGATTCAGGGAAGAGATGCTTTTCAGATTCCGGAAAAAGAAAAGCGCAGCCTGTACGGCTATGTGGAGCAGACTTTTCACAGAGTACCCGGTACCGTGAAGGATCAGATCACGCTGTATGACGATTCTTTTACTATGGAAGAGGTACGGGAGGCTGCAAGGATTGCGGGACTGGATGCGACGATAGAGCAGTTGGAAAAAGGCTATGACACGCTCTGTACTTCGGAGATTTTCTCTCAGGGACAGTGGCAGCTCTTATCCATTGCCAGAGCCGCCGTGGCGAAGCCGAAGCTTCTTCTGCTGGATGAGATTACGGCAAATCTGGATGCCCAGACTGAGGAAGAGGTGCTGCAGGCACTGAAGCGCGCCGCGGAAGGAAGAACGGTAATCTCGATTTCACATAGAGTGAACGCGGAGATAGGACGGATTATTGACATATAATAAGAACAACCCCACACTGTGTTCACACAAGCGTGGGGTTTTGTTTATGACTCTGGGATCTTACATGGAAATAAGTCCAAATGCATTTGCTACAGAACTTAATAAAATAATGGCAGCAAATACCGGGCAGAGATACTTGATCATGAAGTTGAATATCTTTTTGCGGCGGAAAGCGGATTCTCCGTGCATGACTTCTTCTTCCACAGCCTTTACACCGATGACGCGGGATACCAGCAGACAGATGGTGATGGCAGCGATCGGCATCATCACGGAGTTGGTCAGGAAATCGAAGAAATCAAGGAACTGCATGCCGATGATCTTCACAGCACCAAGCGGTCCGTAACCCAGTGAGGATAACGTTCCCAGTGCCAGCATGATCACACCCATGATCACGGTAGATTTTTTACGACCCCAGCCAAGCTCGTCCTCGAAAGTAGACACAGCACTTTCGGTAAGGGCAATGGAGCTGGTCATGGCTGCGAACAGTACCAGTACGAAGAACATAATACCTACGAAGGTGCCCATTCCCATGCTGTCGAAGACTTTGGGAAGTGTGATGAACATCAGGGAAGGACCGGCCTGTAAGGTATCGGGATCTCCACCGGAGAATGCGAACACGGCGGGAATGATCATCAGACCTGCCATGATGGCAATAGCGGTATCGAAGATTTCTACATTTTTCGTGGAACCTTCAATGGAGACATCTTTTTTCATATAAGAGCCGAAGGTGATGAGAATACCCATGGCAATGGACAGAGAGTAGAACATCTGCCCCATGGCAGCGACCACTGTCATCCAGGAGAAATTCGCGGGATTCGGGATCAGGAAATACTTCACACCGCTCAGTGCTCCCGGTCTGGTAACGGAATAGACTGTGATGACCACGGAGAGCACTACCAGGATCGGCATCATAATGCGGGATACGCGCTCGATACCGTTGCGGACACCGGCGTAGATGATGCCCAGCGTACACAGAGTGAATACGATAAAGCACAGCTCAGTAGAGACACCATTGGAAATAAACGTGGAAAAATAACCGTCTGCTGCCAGATCATGTCCGTGACCCTTGGCATATTCCACCAGATATTTGATCACCCATCCGCCGATGACGGAATAATAAGGAACGATCAGAATAGGAATAATAGCGTTGATCCATCCGCCGAAGGACAGCCATTTGGATTTTCCGAAGGTATGAAAGGCCCCCACGGGACTTTTACCTGTCATGCGTCCCAGTGAAGTCTCTGCCACGATCATGCTATAACCGAAGGTAAGCGCCAGAATAATATAGATCAACAGGAAGATACCGCCGCCGTATTTGGCTGCCAGATACGGGAAACGCCAGATGTTGCCCAGGCCTACGGATGCTCCGGCAGCCGACAGGACGAAACCGATCTTGCCGGAAAATGAACTTCTTTTATTATTTTTGTGATTCATAGTTTAATCTCTCCCACACTTAATATTTTGTCACAAGTAGATTAAGTGTAACACAGAAATATAGGAAATACAAAGAAAAAAACATTTTGGTAAATGTCACATAATTTCTCCATGCTTTCCACATACTACCCACACAGCACAATTATGGAAAGTAATCTGGAAAGCAGGAGGTTTATCAATGAAAGCAACCGGAATTGTAAGAAGAATAGATGACCTGGGACGAATTGTGATCCCGAAGGAGATCCGCCGCACGTTACACATCAGAGAGAGTGACCCGCTGGAGATCTTCACCGACAGAGAGGGGCAGGTGATTTTGAAAAAATATTCCCCCATCGGAGAAATGACAACTTTTGCAAGACAATATGCGGAAAGTCTTGCGCAGGTGTCCGGACATACGGCACTGATTGCAGACAGGGATCAGTTTATTGCGGTTGCAGGTGGCAGTAAGCAGCTGCTCAATAAGGCAGTAAGCCGTCAGCTGGAAGAGAAGATCCATAACAGAGAGACTGTGATCGCTGCAAAAGGAGACCGCAACTACGTCAACATTGCAGAGGATATTGCTATCGACTATGCCTGGCAGCTGATCACGCCGATCATCTGCGAAGGGGACATCATCGGAAGTGTGATCCTGTTGGAAAATGACGGGAAGAGCAAAATGGGAGAAGTGGAGCAGAAACTGGCTCTGTCTGCGGCAGGCTTCCTGGGCAGACAGATGGAGCAATAAAAAACAGTCGTAACCGGGTTAAGATACCACCTGGTTACGACCGTTTGTCTTACCGATATATAATTTCTCATCAGCTTCTTTTAATAATGTATGAACATCTTTGTCAGACTCACAGACCAGTCCGAAGGTCATATTTATCTTCACGTGTTGCCCCTCGTAGAGTGTATCCAGTTCGTGGATTTTGTCCATGAGAAGCTCCAGTTGTTTCCGTGCTTCTGCAAGATCTACATTTTCAAACACCAGTAGAAATTCCTCACCACCCCAACGCGCGGTAAAGCCACGGCGCCACATATGCTGCTTTAGCAGGGCAGAAACATTTTTCAGTACGGCATCCCCACATTCGTGACCGTAGGTATCGTTAACCTTTTTGAAAAAGTCAATATCTCCGATGGCGAGCGCAAAAGAATGGCGGAAAGATTGGGCTTCCTCGAAGATCTGGCGCAGCTTTTTTTCTCCGCTGCGTCGGTTGTACAGCTCGGTCAGGGCATCCTGCTCGATCATGGTACGAAGAGAGCGCTGCATGGACAGGGCACAGCGACCGATATCACCTAATTCATCACTGCGTTTTGTTACGGAATGATCTAGTGTGGCGTTCAGATTCCCGGAGGCTACCTCCGACAGGAAGCTGTGAATATGGAGTAATACAGCCACGAATCTTCTGGTGTAAAAATAGATGCAGACAGCCACGAGAGCCACAAAACCGATGATCAGCCATGTCAGCGGATAGACATAACGTTGAATGGATTGAGATACGGCGGCACTGGATTTTCCTATAAAAAGCATGCCAACTATGCTGCCGTCCTGATTGCGGACAGGACTATAATAGGAAAAATAAGTCTTTCCATTGATCAGAGTGTTGATATAAAAATGATCTTCACCGGTATTCAGGACATCACGGATCACCACATCCGGAGCACCGGAGCCGACAATGCGGTCACCCTGGGTATTATACAGAGTCGTCAGAATGCGGGTATCCTGATAGAACAGGGTGATGTCCAGTCCGGTATCCTCTTTGAATTGATCAAACAGAGAATATTCACGGGTGATATCTACATCGCCCTTATACAGAAGGTAGGCAACATCACCTTCCAGCCGGTAATCGCCAGGATAGGCAGCGTTCAGAAGTGTAGTGGCACTTTTGGTGGCATCATACAATTCACGTTCCACTTCCTGATACATAATTTTTGTGAACCATTGGGAAGTGAAAAATAACATGACGATCCCCAGCGTCAGCAGGGGAATCAGGCCGATCGCCTGCAGAGTATATGATATTTTACCGCCGCTTCTTTTCGGCGCATTTTGCGTATTTTCCATAGAATCGCTGCCCCTTCCGGTAAGATCGGTACACATATCAGTCTTAAAATAATTATATGAAATAAATGTCGGAAAAGCAAGAAAGAAAAGCTTTCTAAGCAAATCATAACATCCGGCTTGACAACGCAAAAAAATGAGATATATAATAGCGGTATATCAAAAATGCATTGACGAAGAGAGTAACTTTTCCGCAGAAAGGCAAAGCGAGCCGGTGATGGTGAGAGACCGGTGCGAGTAGGGAAAAAGTGAAAATCACTTCTGAGCTGTCAGAACAAAAGCCCAGGTCAGTAGTTCTGAACGGAATCCCGCCGTTACCGGGAAGCATATCACTCCTGTGAGATTACACATGTGGAATCGTATGGGAAGTATGTTGTAAGAGGTGGTTAACGAATGCATGAGCTTCGTCCTGTTACGGGACGGAGCCATTTTTTTTAAGAAAGGAAGCGCACTATGTACAAGCAGGTACCCACAAGCCTGAATTTCGTAGACCGCGAGAAAGCTGTCGAGAAATTCTGGGAAGACAACAACATTTTCAAAAAAAGTATGGAGCATCGTAAGGAAGGTGAGACTTATACCTTCTACGACGGACCGCCTACCGCCAACGGTAAGCCCCACATCGGTCATGTAGAGACCCGTACCATCAAGGATATGATCCCAAGATACCGTACCATGAAGGGATATATGGTTCCCCGTAAGGCAGGCTGGGATACCCACGGACTTCCCGTAGAGCTGGAAGTTGAGAAGCTGCTTGGTCTGGATGGCAAGGAGCAGATCGAGGAATACGGTCTGGCACCTTTCATCGACAAATGTAAAGAGAGCGTCTGGAAATACAAGGGAATGTGGGAAGATTTCTCCCGTACTGTTGGTTTCTGGGCGGACATGGATAACCCTTATGTTACCTACGATGACAATTTCATCGAGTCCGAATGGTGGGCACTGAAGACCATCTGGGATAAGGGACTTCTGTACAAGGGTTTCAAGATCGTTCCTTACTGCCCTCGCTGCGGAACCCCGCTGTCCAGCCACGAAGTGGCACAGGGCTATAAGGCAGTCAAGGAGCGTTCCGCCATCGTACGTTTCAAGGTAAAGGGCGAGGATGCATATTTCCTGGCATGGACCACCACCCCCTGGACTCTTCCTTCCAACGTGGCACTGTGCGTGAACCCGGAGGAGACCTACCTGAAGGTGAAGGCCGCCGACGGTTATACCTATTATATTGCAAAGGCACTGGCAGACAAGGTTCTGGGACGTCTTGCAGAAGAAGGCAAGGATGCTTACGAAGTACTGGAGACTTATGTTGGTAAGGATCTGGAGTACAAGGAGTACGAGCCTCTGTACAAGTGTGCGGGAGATGCCGCTGAAAAGCAGAAGAAAAAGGCACATTTCGTAACCTGCGACGGTTATGTAACCATGACCGACGGTACCGGTATCGTTCATATCGCACCGGCTTTCGGTGAAGACGATAGCCGTATCGGACGTAATTACGAGCTGCCCTTCGTACAGTTCGTAGACGGCAAGGGTGATCTGACCGCAGAGACCCCTTATGCAGGAAAATTCGTAAAAGACGCAGATCCTCTGGTACTTAAGGATCTGGATGCAGAGGGCAAGCTGTTTGATGCACCGAAGTTCGAGCATGATTATCCTTTCTGCTGGAGATGTGACACTCCGCTGATCTATTATGCGAGAGAGTCCTGGTTCATCAAGATGACCGCTGTGAAGGATGATCTGGTACGTAATAATAAGACCATCAACTGGATCCCCGCTTCCATCGGTGAGGGACGTTTCGGCAACTGGCTGGAGAATATTCAGGACTGGGGTGTATCCCGTAACCGTTACTGGGGTACTCCGTTAAATATCTGGGAGTGCGAATGCGGACATCAGCATTCCATCGGTAGCCGTGAAGAACTGTACAAGATGAGCGGCAATGAGAAGGCGAAGACCGTAGAGTTCCATCGTCCTTACATCGACGAGATCACCATCACCTGCCCCGAGTGCGGCGGGCAGATGAAGCGTGTGCCTGAGGTGATCGACTGTTGGTTCGACTCCGGAGCAATGCCTTTTGCACAGCATCATTATCCGTTTGAAAACAAGGATCTGTTCGAGCAGCAGTTCCCTGCTGACTTTATCTCCGAGGCAGTGGACCAGACCCGTGGATGGTTCTACTCTCTGTTGGCAGAATCCACCCTGCTCTTCAATAAGGCTCCTTACAAGAACGTTATCGTTATGGGTCATGTACAGGATGAGAACGGTCAGAAGATGAGTAAGAGTAAGGGCAATGCGGTAGATCCCTTCAACGCACTGGAGACCTACGGTGCAGATGCCATCCGCTGGTATTTCTACACCAGTTCCGCACCCTGGCTGCCGAAGAGATTCTCCGGCAAGGCCGTACAGGAAGGACAGCGTAAATTCATGGGTACCCTGTGGAACACCTACGCATTTTTCGTACTGTATGCAAATATTGATAATTTTGATGCTTCCAAATATACACTGGAATACGACAAACTGCCCGTAATGGATAAGTGGCTGCTGTCCAAGCTGAACTCTACCGTTGCAGAAGTAGACAGCAATCTGGACCAGTACCGTATCCCCGAGGCTGCCAAGGCTCTGCAGGACTTCGTCGATGAGATGAGTAACTGGTATGTAAGACGCAGCCGTGAGCGTTTCTGGGCAAAGGGTATGGAGCAGGATAAGATCAATGCCTACATGACGCTGTACACCGCACTGGTGACCATCTGTAAGGCAGCCGCACCCATGATCCCCTTCATGACAGAGGATATTTACCAGAACCTGGTAAGAAGCAACGATGCAAATGCACCCGAGAGTATCCATCTGTGTGACTTCCCGGTAGTGAACAAGGATCACATCGACAAGAAGCTGGAAGAGGATATGGAAGATGTACTGGATGCTGTAGTTATGGGGCGTGCATGCCGTAACGAGGCTGCCATCAAGAATCGTCAGCCTATCAGCAGAATGTATATCAAGTCAGACTTCACCTTAAGTGAGTTCTACCAGGAGATCATCGAGGATGAGTTGAACGTCAAGGAAGTCGTATTTACCGATGACGTACGTGACTTTACCTCTTACACCTTCAAACCCCAGCTGCGTACCGTAGGACCCAAGTATGGCAAACAGTTGGGCGGCATCCAGAAGCACCTTGCAGCACTGGATGGCAATGCAGCCATGGATGAACTGAATGCAGACGGCGCATTAAAGTTCGATGTAGACGGTGTGGCTGTGGAACTGACCAAGGACGATCTGCTGATCGATATGGCACAGAAGGAAGGCTATGTGTCTCAGGAAGACAACCGGATGACCGTTGTTCTCGATACCAACCTGACACCGGAACTGGTAGAGGAAGGTTTCGTGTACGAGATCATCAGCAAGATCCAGACCATGCGTAAGGAGAGCGGCTTCGAAGTGACCGATCACATCCGCGTATCCATCAATGGCAACGATAAGCTGTCCGAGATCGCACAGAAGAACAAAGAAGCCATCAGCGGCAAGGTTCTGGCTGATGAACTGACAAGCGGTGCGGAATACAGCGTATCGAAGGAATGGAATATCAACGGCGAGAACGCAGTGATCGCTGTGGAGAGAGTATAAAGATAAAGATTCTGCGGTTTTCCGGAAGGGGGACCGCAGAATCTTTTCTGTTTCGGAAAAACATTTACGAAACTTACGAAAACCGGCGAAAACAGTTGGAATGCGCATGGAAGTTTGTTATAATATTACCTGTATTTGGTTAAGAATATGGATGAAATCATAACGCTATCCGGCGCGGAATATCTTGAGAAGAGTACAGTACCGGAGAGGTAATGGAGAGGAGAACATAGGTGAAAAAATCAGTAGCAGCCAGCGAGAAGCCGGTAAAGGCAAAAGAGTTCGACAAGGAGCTCTTCAAGAGAAGTGTGGAATATAATGTGCGCACCCTGTATCGTAAGAATCTGGAAGAAGCAGATGCACAGCAGATCTTCCAGGCAGTATCTTATGCGATCAAGGACCGTATCGTAGAGAACTGGATGGAGACCCAGAAGGCATATGAGAAGGAAGACCCCAAGATGGTCTACTACATGTCCATGGAGTTTTTGATGGGAAGAGCACTGGGAAATAACCTCATCAATTTAAAGGCATACAAGCCCGTAGCGGAAGCGCTGGAAGAGCTGGGACTGGATCTGAACCTGATCGAGGACCAGGAGCCGGATGCAGCACTGGGTAACGGTGGACTGGGACGTCTGGCAGCATGTTTCCTGGATTCCCTGGCAACGCTGGGATATCCTGCATACGGCTGCGGTATCCGTTATCGTTATGGTATGTTCAAGCAGGAGATCCGCGACGGTTATCAGGTAGAGGTTCCCGATAACTGGCTGATGAATGGCAATCCTTTCGAACTGCGCAGACCTGAGTATGCGAAAATTGTGAAATTCGGTGGCTATGTCAGTGTGCATACCGATGAGAACGGCAGAAACGTATTTACCCAGGAGGGCTATCAGTCCGTTAAGGCGGTTCCGTTTGATTTCCCCATCGTGGGTTATGGCAATGGCATTGTAAACACCCTGCGTATCTGGGATGCGGAGCCCGTAGAGTGCTTCCAGCTGGATTCCTTTGATAAGGGCGATTACCAGAAGGCGGTAGAACAGGAGAACCTGGCACGTAACATCGTAGAGGTTCTGTACCCCAACGACAATCACTATGCAGGTAAGGAGCTGCGTCTGAAGCAGCAGTACTTCTTCATCTCCGCATCCGTACAAGAAGCAGTTGAGAAGTACATGAGAAAGCATGACGATATCCATAAGTTCTATGAGAAGGTTACGTTCCAGCTGAACGATACCCATCCTACGGTAGCGATCGCAGAGCTGATGCGTGTGCTGATGGATGATTATTATCTGACCTGGGAGGAAGCATGGGAGATCACCACCAAGACCTGCGCTTACACCAATCACACCATTATGGCGGAAGCATTGGAGAAATGGCCCATCGAACTGTTCTCCAGACTGCTTCCGAGAATCTACCAGATCGTAGAGGAGATCAACCGCAGATTCATCCTTGATATCCAGCAGAAATACAGCAATGTACCCGGCGTGGATGTACAGGAGAAGATCCGCAAGATGGCGATCATCTACGACGGACAGGTGAAGATGGCAAATATGGCAATTGTCTCCGGCTACTCTGTCAACGGTGTGGCAAGGCTGCATACCGAGATCCTGGAGAAGCAGGAGCTGAAGGACTTCTATGAGATGTTCCCGGAGCGCTTCAATAATAAGACCAACGGTATCACTCAGAGACGTTTCCTGCTGCATGCAAACCCGCTGTTAGCTGACTGGGTAACGGCTCACGTAGGTGACGACTGGATCACCGATCTGCCTCAGATCTCCCGCCTGAAGGTATATGCGGATGACAAAAAGGCACAGCAGGAGTTCATGAACATCAAGTACCAGAATAAAGTACGTTTGGCAAAATACATTTTAGAGCACAACGGTATCGAAGTAGATCCCAGATCCATCTTCGATGTACAGGTAAAGCGTCTGCATGAGTACAAGAGACAGCTGCTTAATATTCTGCATGTAATGCACCTGTATAACGAACTGAAGGAGCATCCGGAACTGGATTTCTACCCCAGAACCTTTATCTTCGGCGCGAAGGCTGCAGCCGGTTACCGTAATGCGAAGCTGACCATCAAGCTGATCAACTCCGTAGCGGATGTGGTTAACAACGATCCTGCCATTAACGGCAAGATCAAGGTTGTATTTATCGAGAACTATAACGTATCCAACGCAGAGATTATTTTTGCGGCAGCAGATGTCTCCGAGCAGATCTCTACCGCAAGTAAGGAAGCATCCGGTACCGGTAACATGAAGTTCATGCTGAACGGTGCCCTGACCCTGGGAACCATGGACGGTGCCAACGTGGAGATCGTAGAAGAAGTGGGCGAAGAGAATGCCTTCATCTTCGGCCTGTCCGCACAGGAGGTTATTAACTATGAGAACCATGGCGGATATGACCCCATGGAGATCTTCAACAATGATCAGGATGTCCGCAAGGTACTGATGCAGCTGATCAACGGAACCTTCGCACCGGGAGATCCCGAGCTGTTCCGCCCGCTGTACAATTCCCTGCTGAACACCCAGTGCACGGCGAAGGCAGACACCTACTTCATCCTCAAGGACTTCAAGTCCTATGCAGAAGCACAGAAGAGAGTGGAAGCTGCTTACCGCGACGAGGACAACTGGGCGAAGAGCGCAATCCTCAACGTATCCTGCTCCGGCAAGTTCACATCTGACAGAACTATACAGCAGTATGTGGATGAGATCTGGCATCTGGATAAGGTAGTACTGAAATAATTAAGAACTTAAAAAAGAAGTCATACCGCCTAGAGAGACTGTTGCGCTCTATAGGCGGTATTTTTTTACGTACGCTCAAGTGCAAAAACATCCTATAAGATCATTGCATCTGAGAAAACAATCCAGTATAATGAAGGGAGTGCACACAAGATGCACTCTATCTATGCATAAGAAGTGGAATAACAGGAGGACGAGCATGATTCAGTTAACACAGGGCGGCGCTTACCTGGTAAACGGTACAGATATTGTAGCGGATACCTCCGAAGCAGCCAGACAGATACAGGCGAAGACCGGCATTACGATCTCCAGAGAAGAAGCAGCGAAAAACACCATGGCATATGGTATCCTGCGGGAGCATAATACTTCCGGCAATATGGATAAGCTGAAGATCCGTTTCGATAAGCTGACCAGCCATGATATTACCTTTGTAGGTATCATTCAGACCGCAAGAGCATCCGGACTGCAGAAGTTCCCCATGCCCTATGTACTGACCAACTGCCATAACTCTCTGTGTGCCGTAGGCGGCACCATCAATGAGGATGACCACATGTTTGGCCTGACCTGTGCGAAAAAGTACGGCGGTGTCTATGTACCTCCTCATCAGGCAGTGATTCATCAGTTCGCCAGAGAGATGTTGGCCGGCGGCGGCAAAATGATCTTAGGCTCCGATTCCCACACCCGTTACGGTGCTCTGGGTACCATGGCTATGGGCGAGGGCGGTCCCGAGCTGGTGAAGCAGCTGCTGAATCAGACTTATGATATCAATATGCCCGGCGTGGTAGCCGTATATCTGAAAGGCGCGCCCGTGAAGGGTGTCGGTCCTCAGGACGTGGCACTGGCGATCATCGGCGCTGTATTCAAGAATGGTTATGTGAAAAATAAAGTCATGGAATTCGTAGGTCCCGGCGTGGCATCCCTGAGTGCTGATTTCCGTATCGGTATTGATGTCATGACTACAGAGACCACCTGCCTGTCCTCCATCTGGAAGACCGACGACCAGATTCGTGAGTTTTATGAGATTCATGGACGTACGGAAGATTATAAGGAGCTGAATCCCGGTCAGGTAACCTACTATGACGGTCTCATAGAGGTGGATCTGGACAAGATCCGTCCCATGATCGCCATGCCGTTCCATCCCAGCAATACTTACACCATTGAGGAGCTGAATGCGAATCTGATGGATATTCTGGATGAGACCGAGAAACGTGCGAAAGTAAGCCTGGACGGTGCCGTAGACTTTACTCTGAAGAATAAAGTAAAAAATGGCAGATTTATCGTAGATCAGGGTATTATCGCAGGCTGTGCCGGCGGCGGATTTGAGAATATCTGTGCAGCAGCCGATATTCTGAAGGGCAGATACATTGGTGCGGATGAATTTACTTTAAGCGTATATCCCGCATCTATGCCCGTATACATGGAGCTGATCCGTAACGGTTGTGCTGCGACCATCTTAGAGACCGGTGCAGTCATGAAGACAGCCTTCTGCGGTCCCTGCTTCGGTGCCGGAGATACCCCTGCCAATAACGCGTTCAGTATCCGTCATTCTACCAGAAACTTCCCGAACCGTGAAGGCTCCAAGCTGCAGAACGGTCAGATCGCTTCCGTAGCTCTGATGGATGCAAGATCTATCGCAGCTACCGCAGCTAACAAGGGCGTGCTGACTCCCGCAACAGAGTTCGACGGCGACTTCGGAAAATACAAATATCATTTCGACAGCAATATTTACAAGAACCGTGTATTCGATTCCCACGGTGTGGCAGACGAGAGCGTAGAGATCCAGTTCGGCCCCAATATCAAGGACTGGCCCGCTATGGGTGCCCTGCCTGAAAATCTGGTATTACAGGTAGTATCCGAGATCCACGATCCTGTAACCACCACCGATGAGTTGATCCCTTCCGGTGAGACCTCTTCCTACCGTTCCAATCCTCTGGGACTGGCAGAGTTCACCTTGAGCCGTAAGGACCCGCAGTATGTAGGACGTGCCAAAGAGATCCAGAAGGCAGAGAAAGAGCGTATGAACGGCGGACATCCCTGCCAGGCGGTTCCCGTACTGAAGGATGTTATGGGCGAAGTGAAGAAACAGTATTCTGAGGCTGACCGTAAGAACACCGGATTCGGTTCCACGATCTTCGCAGTGAAGCCCGGAGACGGTTCTGCCCGTGAGCAGGCTGCTTCCTGTCAGAAGGTACTGGGCGGCTGGGCGAACATCGCCAACGAGTATGCTACCAAGCGTTATCGTTCCAACCTGATCAACTGGGGTATGCTTCCCTTCCTCATCCAGCCCGGGGATCTGCCTTTTAAGAATCTGGATTATCTGTTCGTTCCCGGCATCAAGAAGGCCGTGGAAGACAAGGCAGAAGAGATCAAAGCTTATGTGGTAACACCCGGAGAGGGCATGAAGGAATTCTCCCTGAAGTTAGGCGAACTGACCGATGAAGAACGCCAGATCATCCTGAAGGGCTGCTTAATCAACTATAACCGTGTATAAGGAGCAAAAATATGGAATTTAACAAACCGGTATCCAACCCCATGATGGTAGGATCTATCGAATTATTAAAAGCAGAAGATACACCGGAACACAGACAGATGTTCCTGGAGGAGCTTCAGAAAGCAAAGTTCCTGGCTCCGGTAGTGATCGATCCTGTGCCCCAGCCGGATGAAAAGGGACAGGTGAGAATTCCCCGTGATGCAAAAGTCCAGTTCCCCATGTTATCTACAGAGGACGGACGGAAATTCTTCATGGCTTTCACAGACTGGATGGAGCTGAAAAAGTGGAAGGACGAAGAGAACCAGCAGACGTTCGCCATGAATTTTGATGATTATGCAGGAATGCTGCTGCGCAAGGATGCACAGGGCAATAGCAGTCCGGCGCTGGGATTTGTCATCAATCCTTTCGGCGGCAACATCGTAGTGACCAGAGAGATGGTAGCCGGTATGATCGCCGCGAAGCTGAAAGCAGCCGGGAAACCGGTATCTCCCGCACCCGGTGCGCCTGCTGCACCCACACAGCAATAAATTCAGACTAAACAAAACGCCCGATACGGACGATATAAGTAGCAGAGAGGTGACAAGGCCGGTCACTTCCTGCTACTTATTTTTTATATAGTTTTTAACGACACCACGGATGGTAATCGGATAGAATAATATTAAAATATTCTGTTCTGTTACCATTTTTTTGACTTAACCGTTCAGCCATGCAATATCACATGTGGTAGCGAACGATTAAGCTTTACAGGAAGCGCGCCCTGTATGGTGAGGTCGGGGAAAGGAGAAAATTACAGATTTGAGAATTGATTCCGCAAGCATAGGAATGGATTCCGCCAGAAGTTATCATACTTCTAAGACGAGCGTCAGACGCTTTGAGATAACGGATTATCAGGCAGGGCTGACAGATGTATCCACGAAGGGACAGAAGACACCGGAAGGAGAGGATACAGCACAGAACACCGGGGAACAGGAGAATACCGCAGAGAATACTGCAATGACTGCAAAAGACTGGCAGAGCCGTTTTCTGGTATCCTCCGCGAGATGGAATATGCGAAGCAGCGCCAGTGAACAGACACTGTCCACCATCCGGGAATATACGGTACGTTATATTTTTGATTTATTATTCCCCTCCCGGAATAGTACTCTGCATGACTGGATGCAGGAAAACGGTTGGAGTGGCGGCACGCAGGAAACAGTCACGGCAACACCTGCATCGGATGTATTTCCGCAGGTGACTTCCCGCGTAAAAGTATTGAACTATGTCGGGGAGAGCTGGAGCATAGAGCAGGAGGACACCAGCTTCTCTACCGTGGGAACCGTGCGTACCAAGGACGGCAGAGAGATCCATTTTAATGTCAATGTAAATATGAGCCGCAGGTGTGAGGAATACTACAGAGAAGAATTGAATGTAGCGCAGTTTGCCCTATATGATCCGCTGGTGATCAATCTGGATACCGATGCGACGGAGCTGTCGGATCAGACCTTTTATTTTGACCTGGATGCCGACGGTGAGGAAGAAGAGATATCTATGTTAAAGGGCAGCGGTTATCTTGCACTGGATAAAAACGGAGACGGCATCATCAACGACGGCAGTGAACTGTTCGGAACCGGGAACGGTGACGGATTTGCGGACCTGGCACGGTATGATGAGGACGGCAACGGCTGGATCGATGAGAATGATTCCATCTGGTCAAAATTAAAAATCTGGTGCAAAGATGAAAAGGGCAATGACGTATTGTACAAACTTTCCGACAAGGGTGTCGGTGCAATCTGTCTGCAAAATGTTTCCACAGATTTTACCTTACAGGGAGACAGAACGGCCCGGGACGGTGCGACAGAAGCCAATGCAACGAACGGAGCGATCCGTAAGACCGGTATTTTCTTATATGAAAACGGAAATGTGGGTACTGTGCAGCATGTAGACATGGCAGCTTATGCTCAAAAAGCGTAACACCAATAAAGATCAATGGAAAATGCATCCTGAATAAAACCTTCGAATCGGGCAAGACTATAGGATAAACCAGGGAAAGTGGTTGAAACGATTGTATAGCAGGAAGTTGGTTCAGGGAACAGGAAGGATGCGGATATGAGAAGAAATAAAAAAAGCGGTATTCATAAAGAGCGTATTATAATGTTGGCCTCTTCGGCCTTTGTTCTGGCAGCGTTGACCATGACGGGGGTCTATATGAAGGGGCAGAATGTGGAGTCCAAGGATGATGGCTATACCTTGGACTTCACTGCACTTGAAAATAATGCGGATGATAAAATGCAGGAGATATCCGAATATAATGAGGAGCATTTGCTGAAGGAGGAAGAGAATATTCCGGAACTGACCGCGAATAACACAGCCGGAAATGAGATCGCGGCAGCACCGGTCACGGAGGATGATCTGGATTATCTTCCCCAGGAGGTGGGCTCCGGCCATGTGGAGATCCCGGGACTGACAGATCAGGAGACCTTACAGGAGGCTGCGGAGGCAGAGCAGCAGATGCCGGAGCTGACAGTAGAGAAAACCCTGCATTTTACGGAAAACGATGGAATGCAGAAACCGGTACAGAGTGATATTCTGATGCATTACTCTATGGACAAGAGCATTTACTTTGCCACACTGGATCAGTACAAGTACAATCCGGCTACGATCTTTTCCGCGGAAGAAGGCATGACGGTAACCGCCTGTGCGCAGGGAAAAGTAACTTCGATTTTTGAAAATGAGGAGATCGGTAAGGCGGTGACGCTGGATCTGGGAGACGGCTATGAGGCCACTTACGGACAACTGGCGGAGATTACCGTCAAGGAAAATGCTTATGTGAATCCGGGTGAAACGATCGGCAGTGTAGCAGCGCCTACAAAATATTACAGTGCTGAGGGGAGCAATGTGTATTTTGCCCTGACGCATAATGGGGATCCGGTAAACGGGGAGGCATTGTTCCACTGATGTATATACAGAATACCTATGGAAATTTTCATGTGGACCGTTTATACTATTATCAATGGAAAAATCGTGTACTGTAATCTCCCGGGAGATTGTGCGGAGGACCAATTTGAAATACAACAGAAAATATGCAGCAATATTGTCGCTGCTGTTCATCGTGAATATCATAGGGAATACCGCCTGTGGCAATACCTCTGCCGAGACGGGACATGTCAGTATTGCGGATATGGCAATGGAAAATACCCCGATAATCAATTATACCATTCCGACACTTACTCCTAATGTACTGGTGGATCAGCAGGGGTATGCAGGAGACGGAGAAAAGCAGGCAATCGTCAAAAGCCGGGAACCGGTGGAAAGTTTCCGGCTGATCGATAAAGAGTCCGGAGAGATCGTATATCGGGGGAAGGTAAAACAGCCGGAGTACAACGAGGATCTGCAATTATACATCGGAACAGTGGATTTTACGGAATATACCAGCGAGGGAAGCTTTTATCTGGAATGCGACCGGGTGGGGCAGTCGCTCTCTTTTTCCATCAAGGAGAGGTATTATGAGGAATTGTTTAAAGCATTGTGCGAAAGGGTGCATGAAAGCTGCCGGGAGCGCAGCATTACAGAGGATGAGATCCTGACACTGCTGGAGGCATGCGAATGGTATTCGGAAGTTTTTACGGACGATAATGGGAATGAGATTCCGGATATGCTGGAATATATTGCGGATTGGCTGGAAAAAACCGTCAATGAGACAGAGGATAAGGAGCCGGATACCATGACGTATGTGGCTGTCCTGGCAAAATTCAGTTATCTGTATCAGAAATATGATGTACAATATGCAACGCAATGTCTTCAGCACGCATCCGCAATCTACACAAAGCTGGCAGCAGCATCCGGCAGAGATGCGGAGAAATTCATGGCTTTGACGGAACTGTACCGGGCTGCGGGACTTCCTTCCTATCGTTCGCAGATTTTGGAGTATAAGGAATTTTTCAAAGATAATACAAGCTATCTGGAGGAAACTGCATATCTCTACGGTTCCATGACATATCTGGCTACCAGACAGTCGGTGGATATTGATCTGTGCACAGCATTCATGGAAGGTATCAGAGATCAGGGAGAGGAACTGGCAAAACGTTCCGGTAAAATGATCGACGCCGTGACTTCCGTCAACAACGGTACGGAAGATCTGCTGAAGCGGGCGGAGGAACTGGCCTGTGCCAATTATATCTTATACAGTTATCAGTATACGGAGATATTGGAAGATTTTTTACATTATCTGATGGGCAGAAACAGAGATTCCGTGTGCTATTATCCGGAAGAGGGAAAAACGTCGGATTATCTTCTTCTGATCGCCCAACAGGTCTCCCTCACCGGAAAACATTAGATATTAGATCAGTTCTTTGTTTTTGAAATAGGTCTCGGAGATTATATTCTGTACATAGGTGCCCATGCTCTTGCGGGTCTCCTTGTCCAGATCCTTCATATAAATGGGCTTACCGTATTCAATGACTACGGTGGCCTTTTTTATTTTGGGAAAATGGTCTTCAAAAATAGCGGCAGAGTTCACAATGGTCATGGGAATGATGGGAACATTGCCTTTTTCGGCGATCTTGAAGCTGCCTTCATGGAAAGGGAGGAAAGTATCCTTGGTCTTATTCCGGGTACCTTCGGGGAAAATACAGATAGAAATACCGTTTTTCACCTTATCAATGGCAGCCAGGATCGTTTTCAGCCCGGCCTTGATATCCTGGCGATCCAGGAAGAGACAGTGCAGATCCTTCATCCAGATATTTAACAGGGGCCATTTCAGCATTTCTTTTTTTGCAACGTAGCCGGTAGGCCTGGGAACGCGGACGTAGGTCAGGACCACATCAAAAAAGCTGCGGTGATTGCCCACATACAGTACTGCAGTATCGGTGGGAATATTTTCTTCACCGATGGCGATCACTTTGGTACCCGCCAGGCGGATCACCTGACGGAATGCCCAGTTGACAATGGCCAGGGAACTTTTGTCCTTCAGCCCTGGATTGAACTTGCCAATGATCCATTCCACCAGCATAAGCGGAGTGGACAGGATCAGGAATAATACAACAAATAATACAACGAATATAAAACGGATCATAAATACCTCTTTCTAATTCATTTGCTCTATTCATATGATGTCGGGGTCAAAAGCCCCCGACTCTGATGCCTACGGATTGTTACGTGCTACGCACTCTCACAATCCTACCCTCTATTCGCATATCGTGGGATTATCATCCCACTTTTATGCTCATATCGGGGCGGGTCCTAAGGTCTTTCACCCACTTATGAGCAAGCTCATGTGGGTTTAGACCTTTTGACCCTGGCATCATTCATATCATTTCTCGATAAATAGAACGCCCAGTGTACCGGGTCCGCAGTGGCTGGATATGACACCGCCGGCTCTGGTCTCCAGTATTTCGTTGAAAATACCGAGGCTCTCCAGATAGGAACGAACCGACTCTACAATTTCACGATCACAGCCGGAGTGCGTGATGAAGACTCTGTCGGGAACCGCATTTTTCAGGTCTTCTTCCATATCTTTTGTGTAGGACAGAATGACAGAACCCAGCTTACCACGATATTTTTTGGAGGCATCCATGGCGCCGTCTTCGACTACGATCCTGGGGTGAAGCTTTAACATACCGCCGGCCAGAGCAGCTACGGCATTGCATCTGCCGCCGCGATAGAGATAGGTCAGGGTATCTACGACGAAGCTGGCGCGGACTCTGGGACGGATCTCTTCGATGGCAGTAGTGATCTGGTCCATGTTTTTTCCTTCTGCGGATAACATGGCAGCCTGTATTACCAGCAGTCCGATACCGGTAGACAGGTTAGCGGAATTGATCACGGTTACTCTATCCGAAGCCTCCAGATCTTCCGCGGCCAGCCGCATGACATTGCCGGAGGTGGACATGCTGTCGGAAATAGAGAAACAGATGATCTCACGGCCTTCCTCCAGAAATGGCTTCATCACTTCCATGGCCTCGGTCATGGAAGGTGCAGAGGTCTTCGGTGTGGTCTTATTTTCATCGGACCATCGGAAGATCTCTTCCGGGGTAATGTCCACACCATCACGATACTCTGTCTCCCCTAACAGGATGTGCAGGGGCAGGATGGCAATGTCATATTTTTCCAATAAATCTTTTGACAGATCGCAGGTACTGTCAGAGATGATCTTAACTGTCTGTGCCATAGAATATACCTTCCTTTTTTAGCGTTTCATCTTGTATTATTATTCATTGCTTTTGACGATCTGTCTGGCAACATAGACGCCGCTGGCAGATGCATGGGACAGGGAATGGGTCACGCCACTGCCGTCGCCGATGATATATAATCCCTTATGACAGCTTTCCAGGTGCTCGTCCAGTTCTACTTCCATGTTATAGAATTTCACTTCCACACCGTAGAGCAGAGTGTCGTCATTGGCGGTACCGGGTGCGATCTTGTCCAAAGCGTAGATCATTTCAATGATGCCGTCTAAGATACGCTTGGGAAGTACCAGGCTTAAGTCACCGGGGGTTGCAGCCAGGGTAGGCTCCACCATGCCCTCGGCAATACGCTTTGCATTACTGCGGCGTCCTCTTACCAGATCACCGAAGCGTTGCACGATGACACCACCGCCCAGCATATTGGAGAGACGGGCGATGCTTTCGCCGTAGCCGTTACTGTCCTTGAAGGGTTCGGAGAAATGCTTGGCGACTAACAGTGCAAAGTTGGTGTTCTCGGTCTGTTTGTCGGCACCCTCGTAGCTGTGGCCGTTGACGGTGACGATGCCGTTGGTATTCTCATTTACTACGATACCGTGCGGATTCATACAGAAGGTACGCACGGCATCTTCGAATTTCTCGGTTCGGTATACGATCTTACTCTCATACAGTTCATCAGTCAGATGAGAGAAGATGACAGCGGGAAGCTCCACGCGGACACCGATATCCACACGGTTGGACTTGGTGTTGATATCCAGATCCTTACAGATCTGTTCCATCCATTTGCTGCCGCTGCGGCCTACGGAGATGATGCATTGGTCACACTCGTAGGAGGCGTCTTCGCAGCTGATGCGATATCCCGGATCCAGTGCTTCCACAGTTTTTACCGGAGTATCGAAATAGAAAGTCACTTTATCTTTGAGTTCTGCGTACAGATTCTCCAGCACGATAAAGTTGATATCGGTACCTAAGTGACGGACGGAAGCATCTAAGAGGGTCAGCTTGTTCTGCATGCAGAGCTTTTTAAATGAGGTACCTGCGGTGGAATACAGTTTGGTGCCCTCTCCACCGAATTTCATATTGATGTCATCCACGTATTTCATAAGATCGATGGCTTGATTTTTGCCGATGTATTCATACAACGTACCGCCGAAAGCGTTGGTGATGTTGTATTTTCCATCGGAAAAAGCACCTGCACCGCCGAAACCGCTCATAATTGAACAGCTCTTGCAGTTAATGCAGCTTTTGATCTTATCTCCATTGATGGGACAGTGGCGCTTCTCCAGAGGATGACCGGCTTCGAAGACGGCGATCTTCAGGTCGGGATTCTGCTGTACCAGCTCGTAAGCGGAGAAGATACCGCCGGGGCCGGCACCGATAATAATGATGTCATATTTCATAGGGAATGGTTCCTTTCATAGTGTTCTTTTTTCACTTCTGCAAATTCCAAAAACATCCAAAATATAGTATACCATATTTTTAGTAAAAAAGGGGAATGGAAATATAGCAAAATATGTGATAGAATCATAAGTCATAGGCTTGTCTGGAAATGGATGGAAAGGTATCTGAAATGGAAGCAGTACAGAAGAAAAATAAATATGAGATAGATATGTGCAACGGCACGATCATGGATAAATTAATATCCTTTGCCCTGCCGCTGATGGTGTCGAGTATTTTACAGCTGCTATTTAATGCAGTGGATATTATTGTGGTCGGGAGATTTACCGGAAGTCAGGCACTGGCGGCGGTGGGATCCACCACGGCACTGATCAATATGTTTGTGAATCTGTTCATCGGGGTCTCGCTGGGAGCCAACGTATTGTCTGCCAGATTCTATGCGGCAGGCAAAGAGCGGGAGATGAGCGAGACGGTACATACGGCGATGACTTTTGCCCTGATCAGCGGCATCGTCATGGTATTTGTGGGACTGTTCTGTGCCCGGATATCGCTGGAGTGGATGGATACTCCGGCAGATGTGATCGACCAGGCAGCTCTATATATGAAAATCTATTTTTGCGGAATGCCCTTTTTTATGCTGTATAATTACGGAGCAGCTATTCTGCGGGCAGTGGGCGATACGAAGAGACCGCTTCTGTTCCTGATCATTTCGGGAGCTGTTAACGCTGCGTTAAATCTGTTTCTGGTCATTGTCTTTTCCATGGGAGTGGCAGGTGTGGCCATCGCTACGGTGTTCTCGCAGATCATCTCCTGTGTGCTGGTGCTGGGATGTCTGTTTGGCACGGACAGCTGTTACCGCCTGCAGATCACAAAGCTGGGAATCCAATGGGAGTATCTGCTGCAGATTTTCCAGGTGGGAGTGCCTGCCGGGATTCAAAGCGTGGTGATCAATTTTTCTAACGTATTGCTGCAGTCTTCGGTGAATTCCTTTGGATCCATTGCCATGGCGGGATACACGGCGGCGAACAACATCTTCGGATTCCTGTTCGTATCGATCAATTCCATCACGCAGGCGTGCATGAGCTTCACCAGCCAGAACTACGGAGCCGGGAAGAAAAAGCGTATGGACCGGGTACTTGTCGACTGCATGATCCTGTCGGTGATCGTGGCGGTGACTCTGGGTGGCGGTGCCAATCTCTTTGGGCCCCAGTTGCTTCATATCTATACTACGGAGGCGGATGTGATCGCCTGCGGTACGGAAATCTTATTGTATACGACACTGACATATTTTTTATGCGGAATCATGGATCTGATCCCGGGAGCCCTGCGTGGAATGGGGCATTCGGCGGTTCCTATGATCTTATCTATTATCGGAACGGTAGGTACGAGGATTTTCTGGATCTATGGGGTGTTCCCCATGCACCGGTCACTGATGGTACTGTTTTTATCCTATCCGGCATCCTGGACCGTGACGATATTGCTACAGGCAGTGTGCTTCTATTTTGTAAGGCAAAAGGTACACAGTACCATGCCACAGGAAGAAACATAAGAACATAAGACAGGCGGCTGCAGAGTGTGGAAGACTCGTGACCGCAAAGTACAGACAGTAAAAGAATTGAGGGATAAGATGTTAACTAAATTCAAGAAAAAATATATCGGAAACTGGGATTTCTACCGCAGATATCTGCTGCTTGCGATCCCCATGATCCTGCAGAATGCCATTACCAATCTGGTAAGCTTTTTAGATAATATTATGGTAGGACAGCTGGGTACGGAGCAGATGTCCGGTGTTGCTATCGTGAACCAGCTGATCTTTGTGTATAATCTGGCGATCTTCGGAGCTGTATCCGCAGCCAGCATCTTCGGTGCCCAGTATTTTGGCAAGGGCAATCATAAGGGGCATATGTATTCGTTCCGTTTTAAATTATATGCGACCCTGCTGGTGACCGGAGGAGCGATATTACTGTTTTTGATGAAGGGATCCGCACTGATCTCCCTGTATCTGACGGATACGGTGGGGAACGGAGCTACGGATGTGGCATTGAAATACGGTCAGGAGTATCTGGCGATCATGATGGTAGGTCTGATCCCTTTTGCGGTGAACCAGTCCTATGCTACGAATATCAAAGAGACCGGGCAGACTTTTATTCCCATGTTAGCCAGCTTCGTAGCGGTGGGGACCAACGCGCTGTTGGATTATCTGATGATCTTCGGCATCGGACCTTTTCCCAAGATGGGGGTAGCGGGAGCGGCACTGGCTACGGTGATCGCCCGTTACATTGAGGCATTGATCGTGATCATCTGGGCACACATGCACAGGGCGAAGAACCGCTATCTGGAAGGAGCCTATACCGGCTTCGGTATTCCTTTTGCGGAACTGAAAGCAATTCTCGTCAAGGGCTTCCCCCTGATGATGAATGAAGTAATGTGGGCAGCGGGTATGACTACCGTGACCCAGTGTTATTCCGTCAGAGGACTGGATGTGGTGGCGGGACTGAATATCGCATCCACCATTACGAATCTGTTCAATATTGTATATCTGCAGTTAGGCTCCTGTATCAGCATTGTGGTAGGACAGTATCTGGGCGCCGGCAAGCTGAAAGAGGCGAAGGATGCGGACAATAAGATGATCGTATTCAGTGTCTTCTGTTGTGTGATCATGGCAGCATTGATGTTCGTGGTGGGAGGATTTTTCCCCGGTATTTATAATACTTCGGAAGAGATCAAGGGACTGGCTACGCGGTTCATCGCAGTCTCCGCGATCATCATGCCGTTCTGTGCATTCAGCCATGCCTCCTATTTTACCCTGCGTTCCGGCGGCAAGACGGTGGTAACGTTTTTGTTTGATTCCGTATTTACCTGGGTGATCGTGGTACCTGCGGCTTATCTGCTGGCACACTTTACCGGGCTGGGGATCGTAAGCATCTATTTCCTGGTGCAGGGTACGGAGATGATCAAGGTCATCATCGGCTACTACATGGTGAAGAGTAATGTGTGGGTAGTACAGATGGTATAGAGCGGAACCACAGAACAGATGTGGAAGAAAGGCATGGCATTTCGGGAAATGAGGGTGTTTCCGCTGGTGAGAGCAGAGCATCCTGCGTCCCAGGAGTTTCAAAATCTGTGTATTGGAGCCGGATGGTCTCAAAGATACGGTTGAAATCCGATTCCAGAGTATACCAGTCTGCTAACGGAAGTGTGGATTCCAGCTGCAGGGTATTTCCCTGCAAAGGGATGTCGGAATCGGACAGGGTAATGTAAATCCAGTACTTTTGCTCGGTCCGGTAGATCTCGGTGTGTTTCCAGCCATTGAGGCCGCTGTCTGGCAGAGTAATCTTCTCACTGGTGACACCGGTACCGCAGATCCCCGGTACGGGAGCATAGACCAGAGTAAAGGTATCCTCCGGATATGCGATGTTCCAGAAGACGATGGCATCGGTAGTCATCTCACTGGTAGTTACGTTGCGGATTTCATAGTCCCAGGTCTCCGGAAGAGACAGGGAGAACCGCACCGATCCCAGGTCGCAGAGAGCTTCACTCCCTATGGCTATCGCCAGATCATCCTCAGCCCCGGATTCCGGGCACTCCGTCGGAGCGAGAGATTCTGCAATCACCGGAGCAATCGGGCCTGCGGCTTCTGTGGGATTCTGTGAATCTCCGGAAGCTCCGCAGCCGGTGAACGACAGCACAAGTAAAGTGCAAAGCGATAACAGCAAAATATTTTTCTTCATATAAATACCCTCCCAAAGTCGTGAATAAGTAACATGATCTATACTATAGAACGACTTCCGGGAGGGAAAGTTTCAGAGAATTGAAAGTTACGAGCCATGCAAAGTCAAAACAGAAACAGCGATCTGGGAGCTTGCTCACAAGTCGCTGTTTTTGTTTTTGACTATATACTGTGCGTCCAACGGACACACTCGACAGCCGTCAATGAAATAAATGTGGAGCGTCCTTTGCGACACATTTATGAATTGAGTGCATGGCTCGTAACGTAGGGGCCGTAAAATCCACGCAGAAAGGACTGCCCGCCCTGGACGCAGATGCTGGCTACAACTGTGGATTTTCTAAAGGAAAGTGGCGAAGTGCTTCTCATCATGACGGGGCCGCCTTTACGCTGCCATCCATGTCGCTTACCGGCTAACGCGAACATCGTGTTCGCGTTGCCCCCTGCGGCGCAACCACTTTCCAAGAAAATCTCACAGTCTCCGCCGCATCTACGTCTGGGGGAGCAGTCCTTTTCTGCTGGGTTATGAAAGACATCCCAATTATTTAGACAGAGCATTTGAGAATACATGTGCGGAAGTTAAAAACAAGAATCTAGTATGTGCGAAAAATCAAGAAATACATGCGGACAATTCAAAAACAGGAATTAGGTATGTGAAAAAAAGTAGGAAACACATGCGAATAACTCAAAAGTCATAATTAGGTATGTATAACAAGTCGGAAAATACATGCTTTAAAGCAAAAAATAATGATCCGGCATGTATGATAACTGGGAAAACACATGCGCAATAGGCTAAAACGGAAAATAGGTATGTATATTGCTTTAGAAAACACATGTATAAAATTTAAAAATAAGAATTAAGTATGTAAATGACTTTGGAGAAATACAGAAACTTATTGGGATATTGAGAGTTGGTTGAATAGTTGTTCTAAAAACTTCGTGGGTCTATAGAAGATAAATTTCCCTGTAGATACTTTTTGGGGATGGGTAAAAAGCAAAAACTAAACAATGTGGGCCTATAGCGAAAAATTTGCCTGCCAGATACTCAATTTCTTCAAAATGAGTACCTCAGAGCCGTTTTTTTCTCTATAGACCCATATTCATCTTTTTATGCCTTATTTGTAGCAAATTTAGTATCTCACAACTCATTTTTTCTGTATAGACCCAAAACACAGAACGCCCACAGTGGACGGAATGTCATGCCGCGATGTCTGTCGGAGGGCGTTGATATTTTCTTGAAAAGTGCTGAAAAACAGGGGGAAAGCGGACACGATGTCCGCGTCAGCCAAGCCATGCTTGCATGGCTCGTAACTCTCAATTTATTCTCCAACACGATTCAGTGTCACATCATCCAGTGTTCCCCAGCTGTTCACATTGCATTTGTATCTTACACCGATGGTCAGGGATCCGTCAGTTACCTTGATCTCAGGAATGGCGGGATTCTGCCAGTCCGCATAAGTAGTAAGCTTGAAGGGAGCAGTCAACTCCCTGCCGTCTACCAGCGCATACAATTCCATGGAAGCATCATCGGACAGATCACCGCCCTGGGAGAACGCGGATAATTCATAAGTGCCGGGTTCCAGATCTGTGAAACTCTGCTCGATGGAGAAATCCATATCCGCACTTCCTGACCAGAAGTGGAAAGCAACTTCGCCACTGTGGGCATCTGCAGCCTTTACCTGATAATCGGTAGGATCCGTCTCTCCGGAATAGTTGACCGTCCACATGGAAGTATCGCTATCCTCAAAGCTTGGGTTCTGCACATAATTGATGCGGTCTACCGTGACAGCAGCGGTGACTTCCGTACCGTCCTCCAGTGTACCCGACACTGTGAAATTGCCGCCGTTTTCCGTATCGACCGCAGTAACATCGTCGGTATTCCAGGTGACCGGAACCTGTGCTTCGGACCGATCATTATAAATAACACTTACCGTATCGGGCAATTCCGGATCCGTACCGATATTGCATGCTACCGTAACCGCGGGAATACTATCCACAGCCAGGGGAGCGGTAGCACCGTATTTTAGATATTTGAATACCTTCAGAGAGGCCAGAGGGTGTCCGGTGAAATCAAACATTGCCTGATTGTCCCAGGAACATCCGCCGTAGTACTGGCCGGCATCCTTCGGATCATAACCGGATGCATAGCTGCTGGCCCAGCCGCTGCCGTACTTCTCCCAAAGGGCGGAATTGTCAGCATCTGCTGGACCGACCGGGATCCAGGTGCCTTCCCAGTAGAAGATACCTTCGGCACCGGACTCGCTGGCTGCAGCACAGACATCCCGCACTTCATTTGCCTGTCCCTGTACGCTGGCGGAATAACCTTCTGCCAGATCATCGGTTCCTTCCACACTGTTGGCGGATCCGTCACCGTCTTCCGCGGTATAGCAATAAGCATTTTCTGCGACATATACTTTCTTGCCATAAGTATCCCGGATATGGATAATGGCGTTTTTCAGATCATCCATGGTGCCGTGCCAGTAGGGATAAAAGGAGAGACCCACAATATCATAATCGATTTCTTTTACCTGTAATCCGGTCAGCAGTGTATCTAGTTTCTTCATATCATCAATATTCGTGTAATGTACAGCAACGAGAATTTCTTTGCCGGAATTCACTGCAGCTTCCCGGACGGCTTTGCTGCCTGCGGTCAGAAGTTTTCTGACATTTGCCACATCGGTCTCACCGGACATACCGTTGTTGATCTCGTTACCGATCTGTACCATACCCACATCCACACCGGCATCCAGCAGCTGTGTCAGGCTTTCCAGAGTGAAGTTATAGAGAGCATCGGACTTTTCTTCAATCTCCATGCCTTCCCATGCCTTGGGAACAAACTGTTTCTTGGGATCCGCCCAGAAATCGGAGTAATGAAAATCAATGCAGACTTTCATGCCATATTTTGTGGCACGCTGTCCCAGAGCAATGGCGGTCGCCACGTCATTATTGCCGCCGCCGTAACCGTTGCCGTTCTCGTCATAGGGATCATTCCAGACCCGGAGACGGATATAGTTCACACCGGCCTGTGCCAGTGTCATAAAAACATCCTGTTCTTTCCCATCAAAATTATAATATTTCACGCCGCTGTTCTCCAGAGCCAGCACGGCGGAAGCGTCCATACCACGGTAAAAGTCATCGGAAATGCCGTCGACCGGCTCGACAAAAATGGTAGACTCCTCCGGCCCCTCAGGCAGGGGAAAAGCAGTGTTATCTGTGGTGCCCACAGTAGCGGAAACAGCAGGTTCTGCTATAGTATCTGTTGCTGCACTGCCCTGACTGCCGCAGCCGGACAGACTGCCCATGATCAGTCCTGCGCTGAGACACAGAGCCAACAGACGCTTGTGTGAAAGTCTTGTAAAATGATGCATAAGTAATCCTCCCGTAAAACATAATTGTACAACCGATTGCGCATATCTATTATACCATATTATTAGACATCAGAGACAAAAAAGTAACAAAAAATGCGCAACAAAAAAATAGAGTGTTGCGCATCATGAATAAAACTATTTCAGAGACTTTTTTATTTCATTTCACAAACAATTCGATCACAAACACCAGCACGCAGCAGATCACAGATACCGGGAACAGTCCGGCACCGAGCCATGCGGCGATGATTCCGGCAATAAGTGCCACCAGTCCGGAAATAGGCGTCTGCGTAGCGTGGATGATGGCCGGGAAGGTCATGACAGCCAGTGTCACGTAAGGTACATAGTACAAAAAGGATTGAATGAACTGATTCTTGATCGGTTTCCGGATCAGTGTCAGGGGTAAGACACGGATCGTATAGGAGACGGCTGCCATAACGGCTATGTAGATATAATTATTCATTTACGTTGTCTCCTTTCTGTACAGAATCATTGGCTTTCACGGGAGCAGCTTCCTCCGCATCCTGTTTTACCGGGAACAGGATCGCTGCCGCACCGGAGATGATCACGGTCAATAAAATAGTCCTGGTACCTTCCGACAGAGAAGAAACGCCGGGAAGATAGTTGCAGACAAAGCTCAGGGCAAAACTGATGGCCACCAGCACTGCCACAATCTTACTTTTCCGGGCAGGAGGAATAATGATGGCTAAAAACATGCCGTATAAGGCAACGCTCAGTGCGCTGACAGCACGCAGGGGCAATGCATTCCCGGCAATGATACCGCAGGCGGTTCCTCCGGCCCATGCAGGAGCGGCTAACAGGATCGCACCGTAGGTATAATACGGATTCAGGATACCCGGTCTTGCGATCGTGATACCGAACAGCTCGTCGGTGACGTCATAGGCGATGATCAGTCTGTGAAAAAAGGGAGTGCCGGGAGAGAACTTCTGTGCCAGGGCACAGCTCATGAGCAGGTACCGTGCATTGGCGATCAGTGTAATGATCGCTACTTCCAAGTAAGTTGCCTGTGCCGCTACCAGCGTGAAAGCTGCATATTCTCCGGCGGAAGCATTGTTTAACAGGCTGGCCAGGAATCCCTGCATGGGGGTGAAACCGGCGTGCCTTGCGGCGATTCCCAGAGAAAAGGATACGGCGAAATATCCAAGAGCAATGGGGAAGCCGTCCCGCATACCATCGCAGAATATTTTTCTGCTGAATTTATCATTCATAGTTGTAAAACCTCATCTTTCTGTAAGGCGTCTTTTGGCGCACATGTCCTATTATAACGCACATTCCAACAGGAGAAAAGGAGCAAAATTAACGTATATCACTGCATTTTCCGCATAAATATAGGATAAATAAATGTCCGTGGTGGATAATGTATGAAGAATAAACGGAAACGGTGGAAAAACGGTGTGATCCTGATTCCGGTACTGTGTGTACTGTTGTTAACGGGATGCGGTCTGTTTCAGGAGGAAAAAATCAAACTGCGGGATCTGGATTTTACAGTACTCAGCGATGAAAAAATTCCGGAGGAGTTGAAGACGGTGATTGTCGAAAAAGGTACCGAACCTTTTCATCTGACCTACAGTGATGATCAGAATCTCTATATTAGTATCGGGTATGGGCAGCAGAAGACCGGCGGGTACAGTATTGCTGTGGATGAACTGTATCTGACGGAGGATGCCATCTATGTCGGCACCACGCTTTTGGGTCCTGAGATCACCGGGCAAAAGAAAGGCGCAGAGAAACCCTCCACGCCTTACATTGTGATAAAAACAGAGTTCTTGGACAAAACAGTAATTTACGAATGATCAGAAGATATAAAAAAGTATCATCCAGATTCTACACAAGGACTGGAAAATGTGATAAAATGCAAAAAACCATACTGTAATCAGGAGATGCCTGTAGGGAGGTAGATTTTTATGCAACGTAAAATACATGGACAGATGTCAGAGTCTTTTCTGATCGCCGGGATCCTGTCAATCTCCGGTGGTCTGCAGGATGCTTATACCTATATGTACCGGGGAAAAGTGTTTGCCAATGCACAGACCGGCAATATCGTGCTGCTGGCACAGAATCTGGTAGACAGGAACTGGCAGGCGGTACTTCGCTATTTTTCTCCATTACTGTTCTTCGCATTGGGAGTGGCAATGGCAGAATGCATCCGTATGAAATACCAGAAGGCACAGAAGATCCACTGGAGACAGCTGGTACTTGCGATCGAAATACTTTTGTTGTTTGTAGTCGGTTTTTTACCGAATGAGATAGATCTGCTGGCCAATGCCATGGTATCTTTCGCCTGCGCCATGCAGGTACAGGCGTTCCGCAAGGTGAACGGTTATGCTTTCGCCAGCACCATGTGTATCGGCAACCTGCGCAGTGGTATGGAATCCTTATGTGCTTATGGAAAAACGAAAGATAAAAAGATATTGCGAAAATCCGGTTATTATTTCGGAATCATCTTCCTGTTTGCTGTCGGCGCGGCATTGGGTGGACATATGATCGGATACATTGGAGCGAAAACGATCTGGATTTCCTGTACGATTCTGCTGATCAGCTTTTTATGCATGTTCATCAAGGAAGAAAAAGAGGAACATCCCGAGATCATGGAAGAAGAACAGGAGATCCGGGATAATCTGAAAAACATCCGTAAAGAAGCCAGGGATGTGGAACACATCCTGGAGGATGACATCCGTTCCCAGATCGAGAAAAAATAACGTAAAGACTGGCGAAAAAAGACAGAAATCCTACAGAAAACCTGGGCATTCTGTTAAAATACAATCCCGTCTCCAAGGTGGCTATCTTCGGATTTACGAACCCGGTATTCGGGGTGCTTTCATCCGCATGGTGGCTGGGAGAGGGCTCCGCAGAACTGGGATGGAATGCACTGATCGCTTTGGTTCTGGTGTGCATTGGTATCTGTATTGTCAATGTCAAAATAAATACCGGAAATAAAACGGCATAGTTAAAGCCTTAAAGCTTCATCCCGTATTTTACCAGATCAACCCGGTTATTGATCACCGCAATGCCATCTGCCCGCAAGCGGTTGGCCTGTTCATCGGCGCCGCCGAAGGCAAAGGCACCGGAGAGCTCTCCCTTGGAATTGACGACGCGGTAGCAGGGGATGTGTTCGGGATCCGGATTCTTATGCAGGGCATTTCCCACGGCGCGTGCCATTTTGGGCTCTCCCGCCATGGCAGCCACCTGCCCATAGGTGGCGACACAGCCCTTCGGAATCTGTTTCACTGCTTCATAGATCCGCTTCGTGGGACTGTAGGTGACGAGATCATAGCTCTCCGCGATCATGCGCCGGATGTCCTCATCGGGGATGGTGCCGTCTAAGATAATGGTGTTCCAGTGTTCTTTATTCTGATGATATGCGGGAATGACGGAAGAAAAGGTGCTGCGCCAGAAGTCCCGCCAGGCAGGATCGGTTTTCACATTCAGATGCAGCACACCGTCTTTTTCATAAGTCCATAGAAATGCTTTTTTACTGCCCTTCACCCGTACCAGCTGCCAGCCTGGATCGTGGAAGGGCATTTCTGTATACGTATCCGGAAAAGATAATCCGTATTCCAACGCTTCTTCTCGTGTTTTCATGTCTTCGGTCCTCCGTTTTTTTTCTATTATAACACTCTTTTCTTTTCTATGAAAACATGGTAAACTTTTCCGAGAAACAGGTCATGGAGACGGGCTGCAAAAGCCCGGGAACGGAGACGATATGATACTGATACAGGATGGTTATATGATCGATCCCAAGTCAGGAAAAGAAGGTAACTTCGATATCCTGATCGACGGAGACAAGATCGTAAAGATCGCAGAAAAAATCGAACCGAAGGGTAAGGTGACAAGGATCAATGCGGAAGGGCTGTTAGTCGCTCCGGGACTGGTGGATGTGCATGTGCATTTCAGAGATCCCGGTTTTACAGCGAAGGAAGATATCAACACCGGAGCTGCGGCAGCGGCGAAGGGCGGTGTGACCACCGTGGTGCTGATGGCGAACACGAAGCCCACTGTGGACAGTGAGGAGACCCTGAAGTATATCCTGGACAAGGGAGCGAAGACGGGGATCCATGTGACTACCTGTGCTAACGTGACCATGGGCATGCAGGGAAAACAGCTGACGGATATGAAGAAGCTGGCAGCGGCGGGTGCTGTGGGATTCACGGATGACGGTGTGCCCCTGCTGGATGCGGAACTGGTGCGACGGGCCATGGAGATCTCCGCAGAGCTGGATATGCCCATCAGTTTCCATGAAGAAGACCCGAAATATATCGAGAACAACGGTGTGAACCGCGGAAAGGCCAGTGAACATTACGGAATCGGCGGCTCTTCCAGAGAGGCGGAGATCGCACTGGTGGAACGGGATCTGAAGCTGGCGGAAGAGACCGGAGCCTGCATCGATATTCAGCATATCAGCAGTAAGGAAGCGGTAGAACTGGTGCGTCAGGCGAAAAAGAGATGTTCTAATATTCATGCGGAAGCCACACCACATCATTTTACCCTGACAGAAGATGCCGTGATCAAATACGGCACGCTGGCGAAGATGAATCCTCCTTTGAGAGAAGAAGAGGATCGTCAGGCAGTGATCCGGGGACTGGTGGACGGCACGATCGACATGATCGCCACCGATCATGCGCCCCATACCGCAGAGGAGAAGGCAAAACCCATCACGGAAGCCCCCAGTGGTATCACAGGACTGGAGACTTCTCTGGCACTGGGCATTACAGAACTGGTAGATGCAGGATATCTCACCATGAAGCAGCTGCTTCGCCTCATGAGTACGAATCCGGCTGCCATGTATCATCTCGATGCCGGATATCTGGCGGAGGGAGGCCCTGCGGATGTGATCCTGATCGATACTGCGGCAGAGTTCATCCCGGAGCAGTATGCATCCAAGGCAACGAACACTCCTTTTACCGGATGGAAATTAAAAGGTGAAGTGAAGAAGACCATCTGCGGTGGTAAAATGGTATACGAAGCATAGCGTGCGCGTTAGAGAGCGCATATAAGCAGATAACGCTTGTCACTTATATATAGAATAGAAAAGGATAACAAAATGAAAAAGAAAATCACAGCAACCGTGCTTTCTCAGAAAGAGATCGCACCCAGAATTTTTGATATGTGGATCGCTACGGAGCTGGCGGCATGCGCAAAAGCCGGTCAGTTCATCGGCGTCTATCCTAAGGACCGCAGCACTTTGCTGCCCCGTCCCATCAGTATCTGCCAGGTAAATGACAAAAAAGATGCCCTGCGCATCGTGTACCGTATCGCAGGACAGGGTACTGCGGAGTTTTCCTCCTATCAGGAAGGAGACAGCGTGGAGATCCTGGGAACCTTAGGAAACGGATTCCCCACAGAGGCCGCGGAGGGTAAAAAGGTATTCCTCATGGGCGGCGGTATCGGTATTCCTCCCATGCTGGAACTGGCCAGAGAGCTTCCGGCATCTGCGGAAAAGCAGATCATCGTGGGTTATCGTGATGACCAGCTGTTCTTAAAAGAGGACCTGGAGAAAAACGGAACCGTATATATTGCTACGGAAGACGGCAGTGTCGGCACGAAGGGCAATGTCATGAACGCCATTGAGGAGAATCATCTGCAGGCAGACGTGATCTTCGCTTGCGGACCGATGCCCATGCTTCGTGCCATTAAAAAGTACGCGGAAGAAAAGAAGATCAAGGCATATATCTCCCTGGAAGAGCATATGGCCTGCGGCGTGGGTGCCTGCCTGGGCTGTGTTGTGAAGACAAAGGAAGTGGATCATCATTCGCATGTGCATAATGCAAGAATCTGCACCGACGGTCCCGTATTTGATGCTGAGGAGGTAGAGATCTGATGAATACACAGACAACGATCGCAGGAGTGACCTTTAAAAATCCCGTCATGACAGCTTCCGGGACCTTTGGATCCGGTATGGAATATGAAGAATTTGTAGATCTGAACCGCCTGGGTGCGGTGGTGACCAAGGGTGTGGCAAATGTACCCTGGCCCGGGAATCCGACGCCCCGTGTGGCGGAGGTGTACGGTGGCATGCTCAATGCCATCGGATTACAGAATCCCGGCATTGATGTGTTCATGGAGAGAGACATTCCTTTCCTGAAAAAATATGACACGAAGATCATTGTAAATGTCTGCGGCAAGTCCGTGGAGGATTATGTGGACGTGGTGGAACGTCTGGGAGACGAGCCGGCAGTCAGCATGCTGGAGATCAATGTATCCTGCCCGAATGTCAAGGAAGGAGCCATTGCCTTCGGACAGAAAGCGGATGCCCTGTATAACATTACTTCCGAACTGAAAAAACATGCAAAACAGCCCATCATCATGAAGCTGAGCCCCAATGTGACAGACATTACGGAAATGGCGAAAGCGGCAGAGGCAGCAGGTGCGGATGCACTGTCTCTGATCAACACCATCACCGGCATGAAGATCGACATTCACCGCAGGAAGTTCGCCATTGCCAACAAGACCGGCGGCATGAGCGGTCCTGCCATCAAACCCATTGCGGTTCGTATGGTATACCAGGTGGCACAGGCAGTCAAGATTCCCATCATCGGCATGGGCGGCATCGCTACGGCGGAAGATGCCATCGAATTCATTCTGGCGGGAGCCAGTGCAGTCAGTGTGGGCGCCATGAACTTCGTGGATCCCTATACGACGGTAAAAGTCGTGGAGGGCATTGAAGATTACATGCGCACATATCACGTAGAGAATCTGACTGACCTCATCGGTGCGGTGGAATAAGCGGACAGAGAACAGAATACGGTATAAAACAGCACAGACCTTCATATATATAGACATATCTGTATATATGGAGGTCTGTTATTGTGGAACTGATCAAGAGAAATATACATATGGACCGGGTAAAACGGTCCACCGTCATGCAGTTTACCATGGAAGAAGATCTGAATCTTCCGGAGGATAAGCCGGATATCAGTACCCTGAATCTGGAAAAAGGAGAGGTTGTCATCGAAGAGATCTGTCCGGGTACGGATGAGGTAACCGTCCGGGGAAAAATGGGGTATGCCATTTTGTATCATACGCGGGAGTCAGGAAGCAGTCTTGTACTGTTGGGCGGCGCTCTGCCTTTTGAGGAGAGGATCCGCATGGAAGGGGTATTACCCTCGGATACGGTGACCGTGGAAGGAACGGTGGAAGATTTCACGGTAAATATGATCAATTCCCGCAAATTGAGCTTACAGGCGCTGATCCTTCTCTCCGCCCGTATTGAAGAAATCTATGATGAAGAGCTTCCTGTGGGGATTCAGGGAGAAGATACGGAAGCCGGCGTGGAATATCGGATCGAGCCGATGGAAGTGACACAGCTTGCCATCTGTAAAAATGATATTTTCCGCAAAAAAGAAGAAATTCCGCTGCCTTCCAGCTATCCTAATATCTATCAGATCCTTTGGAGCAATATTTCACTGCGGGACGTTGAATTTAAACCACAGGAGGAAAAACTGGCAATCCAGGGAGATATTCAGATTTTCGTGCTCTACGAAGCAGAGGGGGAGGACAGGGCGATCCGTTCTTATGAGACGACACTTCCATTAAACGGAAGCCTGGAATGCCAGGGATGCCGGGAGGATCTGCTGCCGGATATCCGGTATACGTTGCTGCGGCAGGAACCCGGACAGCAGACATTGACCATTCAGCCTGATCTGGATGGGGAGGAGAGAATCCTGGGAATGGAGTGCGCGCTGGAGTTGAATATCCGGCTCTATGAAGAGGAACAGATCGATATTTTGAGGGATATCTACGGAGTGAAGAATGAAGTGATCCCGGATACCAGGCAGACCAGTGTGCGTCAGCTGCTGACACGGATCACCGGCAAGACCAAGATAACGGATCATGCAGGGACAAATATTGACGGTCCGATCCTACAGATATTGCACAGCGAGGGAACAGCTTCCATTGATCACCGGGATATTACGGAGGACGGAATACGGCTGCAGGGAAGTATTGATCTCACGGTATTGTGCATTACGGAAAAGGATGAGACACCTTATGTAAGCACCCGGATACAGATTCCTTATGAATATCTGCTGAGTGTGCCGGGAATCGGGGATACTGACCAGGCAGAGGTACACTGCGAAATGGAACAATTACAGGTAAATCTGATCGATGGGGAAGAAGTGGATGTAAAAGCGGTGCTGTCTTTTTCAACGACAGTTATGAAAAGCACAGAGTTCATGGCAATTGAAGAAGTGACGGAACAGGAGATTGACAGTGCCGTACTGGCAGAACTTCCCAGCGCGGTGATCTATATTACCGCGCCGGGAGATGATCTGTGGAGTATCGGCCGTAAATATCATATGCCGGTAAAAGCGGTCCGGGAACTGAATGCGCTGGAAAGCGATGAATTAAAACCCGGCCGGAAACTTCTGCTGGTAAAAGGTCTTTAGGCTTCGGCAGTCAGACCGGCGTCAGCAGCCAGTTTATCGAACTTTTCCATAACGGCATCGTAAGTCTTCTGGGAAATCTCGGGGAGAGAACCGCCCCAGGTCTTTTCCGCCTGTGCATAGCCCTTCTTGAATGCCTCACGCATGGATTCAATCTTGTCGGGATCTCCGCCGGTCAGAGCAGTGGCAAACTGTATGATACGGTCGGAGGTCTGGTTCACACCCCAATAGCCGTCTTCTGCAATGTCTGCCTGTGCCTGTGCTTTGGTGGCGGGATCTACGGTATAATTACCGGAACGTAAGAAGGACCAGATGTCATTGGCGTTGCCGTAGGTGTCAGCCTGCTTGCCCATTATCTTTTCTACCAGGGAACGAAGCTGGCTGGTACGTGCATCTGCATCCGCTTTTAATTTGTTGATCAAAGCGGTGTTCGGTTTATAGGTTTTCTTCGTGGAAGAGGTCTTGGTGTCGGTATTGTGTTCATAGATGACACCGGTATCCTCTGAGGTCTTTGTGCTTTTTACTTCCTCGGCGGAAGTTTTTTCTTTTGCTGCACTTGAGTTGCTGTAGCTGTAAGCTGCAGCGGCCTGTGTTGATGTAATTCCGTTTACACTCATAATTTCCTCTTTTCCGGTACGGCTTTTGTCCGTACCTTTTGTCATCCTTGACTGTGGTGTTACTTACTACACCCATTATATCGGAGAAAAACGGCAAATACTTTAGGGAACCATTGACAAAGAGAAATGGATTGTATAAAATTAAGTACAATCATTGTATACAAAACGGAGCAGAGCAAAATGAACGAATATCGGATAAAAGCATATGCCAAAATTAATCTGGGCCTGGATGTGGTCAGAAGACTGGAAAATGGCTATCACGAAGTGAAGATGGTCATGCAGACCGTTGGTATTTATGATGTACTGGATTTTCAGCGGACAGCCAGAGGCATCGTCATCACTACGGATTCCGGGGAGCTTCCCACGAATGAGGATAACCTGATCTATAAAGCGGCAAAACTCATGATTGAGAAATATCATATTACCGAAGGCGTGAAGATCCACCTGGAGAAGCATATTCCGATCGCAGCCGGTATGGCGGGAGGAAGTACGGATGCTGCAGCCACCCTGAAGGGAATGAACCGCCTGTTTGATCTGGGATGTACGTTGAAGGACCTGATGGAGCTGGGTGTGAAGATCGGTGCAGATGTTCCGTATTGTGTCATGGGAGGAACGGCTCTGGCCGAAGGGATCGGTGAGAAGCTGACTCCGCTGGCTCCGGCACCGGATTGTTATGTATTGGTGGCAAAGCCGGATATTAACGTATCTACGAAATATGTGTATGAACATCTGGATGCGCAGGAGATCCGGAAACATCCGGATATTGACGGCATGGTGGAGGCGATTGCCGAGGAGAGCTTACAGGGAATTCTGGACCGGATGGAAAATGTGTTGGAGACAGTGACTGTCAGTGCATATCCCATCATTCAGAAGATCAAAGACCGGATGAAGGAACTGGGAGCCATCAACAGCCTGATGAGCGGAAGCGGCCCAACGGTATTCGGCATTTTTGTAGAAAAAGACATGGCCCGCAGGGCATATGATAAATTGGAGGAGGAACAGCTGGCTAAGCAGATATTCCTGACGGAATTCTGTGAGTAACGGCAAAAAAGGTTATGCAGGATAATTTACAGGTGACAATGGATGAATTTCTGCCGCTTCGGGATGTGGTATTCAACACTTTGCGACAGGCCATTCTTACGGGAGAACTGAAACCGGGAGAACGACTCATGGAGATCCACCTTGCCAATAAGCTGGGAGTCAGTCGTACACCGATCCGGGAAGCGATCCGTAAGCTGGAGCTGGAAGGTCTGGTGACCATGATCCCCAGAAGAGGAGCGGAAGTAGCGCAGATCACGGAGAAAAGCATGAACGATGTGCTGGAAGTGCGTCGTGCACTGGATGCTCTCTGCGTGGAACTGGCATGTGACCGTATCTCACAGGAAGAATTGCAGCATTTGAAAAAGGCATGTGATATCTTTGAAGAGGCGGTGAAGACCAAAGATGTGAAACAGATTGCACAGGCGGATGTGGCACTGCATGATATCATTGTGGAAGCTACGGGGAACCAGCGCCTGATCCAGCTGGTGAATAATCTGTCGGAGCAGATGTACCGTTACCGGTTTGAGTACATCAAAGACAGCAGCCAGCATGAACGCCTCGTGGAGGAACATAAGGTGATCTACGAAAGCATTGTCAAAAAGGATAAGGAAACGGCATCCCATATGGCCAAGGTGCATATCGATAACCAGAAAAAGGCCATCATCCGCCAGATCCGACTGGAGCGGGAGAAAAATAAATAACTTCGGAATCGTATAATCTATCCGGAAAGTGGAAATTCTTTCCATAAACCATAAAAGGAAAGAGGTTCACTGATGGATAGATTATGTGTTTTTTATGAAAAATTACGGAGAGTGGCATGGCAGGGGATCCGGGTGGCGGCGGTCTGCACAGCCTGCTATGGCTGGTGGGGAGTGATCTACCCGGAACTGGCCATGCTGCCGTCCACTTATGAAATCGTATACGAGGAGCAGGCAGAAGAGACCAAGACTGTACAGAAGGATGCGGAAGTGGTAGAATGGAATTCCGACAGTCAGATCTACTGGAAGCTTCTGGAAGCGGATCCGGAACAGATCCACTTCAAGAGCAGACTGCTTACGATGTTAAAAAGATAGAAGGAGAAATCCCATGTATCAGGAGAATATAACTGCGCTGAAAAAGGATGCACCCATCGGTGTATTTGATTCTGGCATCGGCGGACTGACCGTAGCCCGGGAGATCATGCGGCAGATTCCCAATGAGAAGATTATATATTTCGGAGATACGGCGAGAATGCCCTATGGCAGCAAGTCCAGGGAAACGGTCACCGGCTTCTCCAAACAGATTGTGCGTTTCCTGGAAACTTTTCAGGTGAAGACCATTGTGGTGGCATGCAATACGGCAAGCGCCTATGCACTGGATGAATTGGAGAAGGAACTGGATATTCCCATCATTGGTGTGATCAAGCCGGGAGCGAAGACCGCAGCGGAAGTGACCCGCAACGGGCGTATCGGCGTTATTGCCACCGAGGCTACCATCGGCAGCCAGATGTACAATAAATACATACAGGAACTGAACAAAAATGTTACCATCTACGGGAAAGCCTGTCCCCTGTTTGTGCCGCTGGTGGAAGAGGGGCTGTGGGAGGATCCCGTGACAGATGAGATCGCCAGACGATATCTGACGGAGCTGATCGACATTGATATTGATACCCTGATCCTGGGATGCACGCATTATCCGCTGATCCGCTCTACGGTAGGACGGATCATGGGGGATCAGGTGACACTGGTGAACCCGGCATACGAGACCGCCAGAGAACTGAAAGAATTGTTGCAGCAGTATAATATTCTCAATGAGGAGGAACCTCATCTGGGAGAAAATAAATATCAGTTTTATGTCAGCGACGGTGCGGAGAAGTTCAAACGTTTTGCCAACTCTATTATTAAATATGGTATTTTGTCAGCGAAGACGATCAAGATTGATGAGTATTAAAAGGACGGATGAAGATGAATCGGGAAGTAGAACTCGTTCTGTCCGGTCTGCACGATGCCGAGGGCACTTCGGATAAGGATGTAGTGGAGACCGCGCAGACAGCACAATATTTTAAGAGAAACGACAGCCATTATCTTCTCTATGAGGAGGATATGGAGGGATTCGACGGAATCTGTAAGAGCCGGATCAAGTTCCGGGATAACCTCCTGGAGCTGACCAGACAGGGAGCCGTGGAGATGCATATGATCTTCGAGGAAAATAAGAGACATGTGGTGCCTTACAATACGCCCTACGGACAGCTGCTGCTGGGGATTGAGACCCGCAGGGTGCAGGTGGAAGAACAGGAAGATCAGATCTGTGTGACGGTGGAATATATCCTGGACCAGGAGGGAGAACCTTTCAGTGAGAGCTGTTTAAAGCTACATATCCGGGAGAAACAGTAACGATTCGGAATTCTATGCAAAAAAATAGCAGATGCGCAGATCTGCTATTTTTTCATGGCTCTGAATCGTTATTTACTTGACAGGCTTTGCTCCTGCCTTTTCCTGTGCGGAAGCGATCATGCGCTTGAAGAAGCCTTTCTTTTTCTCGGGAGCGGCTTCGGTCTTGCCGTGCAGTCCCTTGACATCCAGTACATAGATACCGCTGACAACGGCCTTTACTTCCTTTTTCACGGGAACACTTTCGAAAATCTTCTCATCACAGATCAGGGATACGATCTGCGGGCCAACCTTTGCCTTGATGATGGGAAGCTTGGAGCCACGCATCATCTTCGGTGTCTGGTCGATGACCATCTGTGGCAACCCGGCATCTTTCAGCTTCATCCGCTTCTTATCAATGATCAGCATGGATACGGTCTGCTTGTTGGCATCTAACAGCTCCTGCTGTTCTGCCTGCTTTTTCTGTGCTTTCTTGCCTAAGAAATATAATACTGCAATGATGATAGCCAGAACTATCACGATGACTAATAATGTAATTGCAACCGGACTCATTTTCAGTCCCTCCTTCAGTTAATAGGAACAAATTCCTAAAAAACATTGTAACATAGATGTGATGAAATACGCAACCATACATTTATGATTTCTATCTTGTTTCCGGTTCTTGTAAGGAAGACTGTCACCATGTGGCAGACTTTTTGTAATATAAAAAATTATGAAACACGTATGTCAACCGGTTGACATACGTGCGGTAAAATTATATAATGTGAAAAAAGAAGGAGGTGCGGAAAATGAAAGTACTGGTAGTATCAGATGTACATGCGAACATAGCCGCATTGAACACTATTTTGGAAAAAGAGGCTGATTACGATATTCTGTGCTGCGCCGGGGATTATACAGACTATGGAATCTATCCGGCGGAAGTGATAGAACGGTTCCGCAATCTGAAAAACACGCATCTTGTGTATGGCAACCATGATCTTCACGTTATAAATACTTATGAAAGTAAGGAATGGAAAAATGTAGAAGATGGAAAATACAAGTGGGTTCACTATAATTGTGAACAGCTAAACGACCAGGGTATTAGGTGGCTGAAGCAGTTACCGGAAACCGCATATTTTGAGGCAGACGGATGGAAATACGGAATTGCCCATCAGTATGATAGTGGTTATGGGACGATAGAAAGCAGGTACGCGTTTGATAAATATTGGGCGGAGCATTACGGAACAGATAATACAGGGAACAGAAGACTGATTTTCGGGCATACACACAGACAATGTATTCATATTTTAGGTGATGGAATGGAATGGCTGAACCCGGGAAGTGCCTCGTATCGAAGACCCGATGACCCGGATAAGACGGCACATTATGCGACGATTACAGACGGCGAGATCCGATTGAAACAAATTCCCTACGACAGAAAACCACAGTTTGAAAAGGCAAAGGAATTTATAAGTACCGATAAAATGATGAGAACAGAAATTCAGGATTTTATGTTCTTTTTTGGGGATGCAAAGACCTCAAGAGAACCGTTGGGATAAGGAGTGAAATAACAATAACAGAGATAAAAAGGGATGGAAAGAGATGAATTGTAGGAGATATCGCTTGGATCAGGTGGCAAATTTCAGAGATTTGGGAGGCTATGCGTGTGACGGAGGCGTAACTAGATATGGTGTGATTTTCCGGAGCACAGCTTTGAATAAGGCGACGGAAGAGGATATTGAAAAGATAGAGCACCTGGGAGTCAATACGGTCATTGACTTAAGATTTCCCAGTGAGACAAAAGATCTTCCGGACAGATTGGGAAAGGGTATGGATTATATCAACTGTCCGCTTATGGGTACCACAAAGCTGGAACAGTTGGATATTGTAAACAGTAGTGTGGTGGAGACCAAAACGCTGCATCGCATGTATCGCCTGATGCTCCGCAACGGAGGAAAAGAGATCAGGAAAGCTCTGGAGGTAGTCGCTGATTCCGAGGGAGCGGTATTGTTCCATTGCGCAGCCGGCAAAGACCGTACCGGTATTCTGGCAATGTTGATTTTATCATCCATGGGAGTGGATCGGGAAGATATTCTGGTGGATTACCAATGTAGCAGTACCTATATTACAAAATTTACGACCGATATTTCCGGTTCCAATATCTACAACATGAAATGGATTCTGAACTGGATTGACCAGGAATGGGGTGGAGTTCCGGAATATCTGCGTCAAATTGGAGTACAAAGTGAAACTATACAAAAAATCAAATCCAAGTTTGTTGAAAATTTATATATGTAACCGGTTGACATACAATAAAAATTAGTATATATTCTTAAATGGTTATTCCTGGTATTTCAGAAGCAGTTTGTGACATCTGTGACATCCAGCGGAATTAAGGGGTGATAAAGTGGAAATCAGATATCTCGGAACAGGCGGAGCAGAAGGATTCCCCAGTATTTTCTGCCAGTGTGAAGCATGTCGTAAGGTAAGAATGTTGTTGGGAAAAAATGTAAAGACACGTAGCTGTACTCTGATAGATCAGGTGATGATACCCCGGATATCTTTTCACAATGCATTAACAGCCATGTGGATTTATCGGAGGTGAATCATGTGGTATTTACCCATTCCCATTCCGATCACCTGAATACTACAGAAATATGCTTCCGACTGCGGGAAATGGCATCCGTTATTCAAAAAAAAGATAAAGAAGTAATGGAAATTTATGGCAATGATGCGGTTCGGGATTGTATTATGGAGATAATAGCTAAGGATCCACATGTAGATCTGACAAGGATGAGATTTCACCGGATTCAAAAGTTTGAACCATTCCGGATAGGTCATTTGAAGTTTACACCTTTAAAGGCATATCACAAGCTGGATGAGGAAGCTCTGATCTTTGTGATCGAGGATGGAAGATCGACCTTATTGTATGCAAATGATACGGGGGCTTTGCCGGAGGAAACACTGGATTTTATAGAACAACAGAACATAAAATTTGACGTCGTCAGTATGGATACCTGCAGAGGTATACTGGATGGTGACACGCATATGGGAATTCGGGAAAATGTAGAGCTGCGGGAGAGACTCCGCAGAATGCATGCAGTGACACCGGATACGGAATATTATCTGAATCATTATTCTCATATGTGCGGTATGATTCCGCAGGAATATGAAAGACTGGTAGATCAGGAGGGGTTCCTGTTGACTTACGACGGACTTTCCGTTACTGTCTGATGCAAAAAAGTAAGATAAGGGGAAGGGAATATGCCAACAATCAAAGATGTAGCTGCAGAAGCAGGAGTGACCTCCACAACGGTATCCAGAGTATTGAATAATCGTGGATACATCAGTGAAGAGACGAGAGAAAAAGTATATTCTGCCATGGAAAAGCTGAACTATATGCCAAACGAAATGGCGAGAAATTTATCCCGGCAGAAGAGTGATTATATCGGGGTGATTCTCCCATCCGTAGAGCATCCTTATTTCAGTAAGGTCCTTCACTGGCTGGAGCATTATGTAACAAAACACAACTACAAGATAATGGTCTGTATTTCCGAGAACAGTAGGGAAAAGGAATTACAGTATATTGATCTGCTTTATTCTCACAGAGTTCTGGGAATTGTTGTGTGCAGCCATATCGGAGAGACGATGGAACATTTGGATTCCAACTGTCCGTTGATCTCTTTTGAGAGAGAAATTGCGGAAAATATTCCGGCAGTTCTTTGCGATAACTATCAGGGTGGTATTTTGGCGGCTAACCGGCTGTTTGATGCCGGATGCAGAAATATCGCGATTTTTAACCAGCCTACCAAGGAAAATATTCCTGCATATAGCAGAGAAAAGGCATTTATGAAGTGTTGCGAGGATAAAAAAATCAGTGGACGTGTGGTTTATACAGACAGGTTGGCTCCCTTATCAGAAGAATTCGGCAACAATATTTTGGAATTAATGAAAAAAAATTCGGATTTGGATGGAATTTTTGCAACAAGTGATGTAATGGCTGCAAATATTATCCGTGCATGCAAAAAAATGGGAAAACGTGTTCCAGAGGATATCTCTATTGTGGGATTCGATGATACCTGGATTTCCACACTGACGTATCCTTCCATTACGACCATTCATCAGCCGGTTCGGGAAATGTGCGAATATGCCATAGAAGCGATTGTGAAAAAAGTAAAGAGTGAAAAGGTTCCATCCCAGGTTGTATTTCCGGTAGAACTGATCGACCGGGAGTCCACAAAGTAAAATAATGACGATAAAGGAACAGATATGATAGAAAAAGGAACCATAATGGAAAGTGAAGCAGAACCGTCATCAAAGGAGCTACTGAAAATATATGATACTGCGTTGGCAGAAAAACTGATGCAAAAGCTGCTCCCCATGATTGAAAACTGTGCGAAGCAGACACGTTCCGAAAAAGTAGTCGTTGCAGTAAGCGGAGGCTCCGGATCCGGAAAAACAGTGACGGCATTGTTGCTTTCCTGCTTCTTGAAGGAAAAAGGGATAGAAAATTACATTCTGTCAGGAGATGCTTATCCACATAGAATTCCCAAGTACAATGATGCGGAGCGGCTACAGATTTTCAGAGAAAATGCAATTGTGGGAATGCTGAAAGAGCAGACTTATACAGAAGAACGATGTACAATCATTCAGGAATTTCAAAAAGCCGGAAATGATGCGGATGAAAAACATGTCGGGAAATATCCATGGTATGAGTCCTATCTCAGAAACGGCAGAAGGGCTCTGGAAAATTATCTTGGCACGGAAAAGGAAATTAATTTTGAGGAAGTAAACAGATTGGTTCATGCGTTTAAAGCCGGCGGAGAAAAGCTATGGGTCAGACATATGGGACGCGAAGAGACAGAACTGTGGTATGAAGAGAAGGATTTCACCGGAATAAAAGTGCTGTTGGTGGAGTGGACACACAGCAACAGTGAATACTACAGCGGTGTGGATATCCCCATCTACCTTGACAGTACCCCCCAGGAGACATTGCAGAGCCGTCTGGAAAGAAACCGTGATCAATGGATAGACAACCCATTTACGATGATGGTACTGGATATTGAGCAGAAAATGCTGAAAAAGCAGGCTGAGAAAGCAAAACTTATTGTTACCCGGGACGGAACGGTGTTAGACCGGAAGGAATATGCGCAATTTGTTCCGAAGCTTCAGAAATAAAAAGGAAAGATGTTATGAACATAGGACCGATGTTGAATCTCTACCCGGATAGTCTGGGCGGAACCCTGGATGATGTTGTAGATTTTTTGAAAACGGAAGAGGCAGAGGGAGCATTTTCTTCCTGCTATATTCTGCCCAGTCTGTACCATACGGATCTGGACAGAGGCTTTTCTGTGATTGATTATTCTCTGAATAAGATGTATGCTTCCGGCGAAACATTGGAAGCAATAAAAAAGCTCGGGATTGAATTGAAGCTGGATTTTATTCTGAATCATGCTTCGGTGTTGTCAAAACAATTCCAGGATATCATTGCAAAAGGGGAAGAATCGGAGTACAAGGACTTCTTCATTAATTGGAATGAATTCTGGAAGGACTGCGGAGAAATGACGGAGCAGGGATATATCCTTCCGGAAGAAAAGTATCTGAAAAAGATGTTTTTCCGGAAGCCTGGGCTCCCCATTCTTATGGTACGTTTTCCGGATGGGAGAGAGATCCCTTACTGGAATACTTTTTATCAGGAAGTGAACTACCCTGAGGTTAATGCTCCTGAACTGATGAAAGCTGCCGATCTGCAATATATGCAGGCGGAAATTATTGTACAGGAACTATCCATGGGCTGCCCGGAAGGAAAAAAGCCGGCAGACATTTTACAGAAAATCGTTCTGGAGCGAAAAGCAGGAAGGCTGACAAAAGAACAGGTTACAATGGTCTGGAATTACATGGAGCAGCATCGGTATTATCTCGGACAGATGGATCTGAATATTCAGTCGCCAAAAGTATGGGAGTACTATCATGAAGTGGTAAAGACACTGGCGGGATATGGTGCTAAAATTGTAAGACTGGATGCATTTGCTTATGCACCGAAGACTCCGGGAGAACGGAATTTTTTGAACCAGCCGGACACCTGGAAGCTGCTGGACAAAATAAAACAGATTGCGGAACCGTACGGTATGGAACTTCTGCCGGAGATTCATGAATGCTATAGTGAAAAGATTTATGAGAAAATCTCAGAGCAGGGATACGTCACCTATGACTTTTTCCTGCCGGGACTCATTATAGATGCCCTGGAATCGGGGAACGGAGAACATTTGGCCGGATGGGCGCAGGAGCTGATCGATAAAAATATCAGAACCGTGAACATGCTTGGCTGTCACGATGGAATTCCGCTGTTGGATCTCAAAGGAATTCTGGCGGAGGACCGGATTCAGAAACTGATCGACATTATTGTCTCCCGTGGGGGATATGTGAAGGATCTTCACGGTCAGAAAAACATTTACTATCAGGTGAATGCAACTTATTTCAGCGCATTGGGCGAAGATGAGAGAAAGATGCTCCTTGCGAGAGCCTTGCAGATATTTATGCCGGGCAAACCGCAGATCTGGTATCTGGATCTGTTCGCCGGAAAGAACGATTATGAAGCGGTGAAGCTGGCAGGCCCCGGAGGACATAAGGAGATCAATCGGACAAATCTGACGACAGCACAGGTATGCAGTGGTTTGAGTAAGCCGATTGTAAAGCAGCAACTGGAGTTGCTGCGATTCCGGAATTCCTGCCTGGCGTTCTCGGAAGAAAGCCGGATCAAAGTAAGCAGTGAAGGATCCCGGATCTGCTTTGTATGGGAACATCAGGGCTGTACTGCACAGCTGAAGGCAAATCTGCAGGATTGTTCCTATGTGATTGAATTCTGTGATCGGGATAGAAAGAGAACGCTCATCACAGAGGGATAAAATATCACGGCCGGGAGACCGCCGGCTTGAATACAAAAGATAAGAAGAGACTGAGAATGTTGATTTTTCGGCATTTGTCAGTCTCTTTTGCTGGAAAGAAGGTTTGTATTATGATATATTGAGGAAAAGGGATGTTTTTCATCTGAAGGGGCAGTATTATGAGTGAAGCATTTGAGATCATAAAGACAGGAATAAATTTTTTCTGCAACCACCTGGTATTTTTTAATATGTTATTTGCCATCGTGATCGTGTTTTTCCAGAGACGGGATCCGAAGAGTGTGTGGGCATGGCTTTTGCTTTTGTATTTTATTCCGGTGCTGGGTTTTGTATTTTACCTGTTACTGGGGCAGGATATGCATAAGCGGAAAATGTTCCGGATCAAAGAGGTGGAGGATCACATCAGTAAAGATATCAGGCAGCAGGAGTACCGGCTGCGCTCCCGGGATGCCGGGGAACTGGACGAGAATATCCGGGGATATGAGGACCTCGTCATGTATAACCTGGAAGCAGGGGAGGCGGTGCTGACGAAGGACAACGATGTGGATATCTTCATCGACGGCAATGAGAAGTTCCGGGCGCTGATGGAAGATCTGCGGAATGCGGAGCATTTTATCCATATCCAATACTACATTATTAAAAACGACGTATTATTCAATCAGATCAAGGATATTCTGATCGAGAAGGCGGCACAGGGTGTGGAGGTCCGGGTTCTGTTCGATGCCATGGGCTGTCGGTCCGTGCGGCACAGCTACTGGAAATGGATGAATGAAAAGGGCGTGCAGACCGCTGAATTTTTCCCGGCGATCCTGCGGAGACTTCAGCTTCGTATCAACTACCGCAACCACAGGAAAATAGTGGTTGTTGACAATAAAGTGGCTTATGTGGGAGGATTTAATGTAGGTAAGGAGTACATTGACCTGGATGAGAAGTTCGGCCACTGGAGAGATACCCACCTGCGGATCCGCGGCAGTGCGGTACTGGGGCTCCAGGTGCGATTTATTTTAGACTGGAATTATGCGGCAGGAGAGAATCTGTTTTTGTGTCCGGAGCTGTTCCGGGGAATCGAAGCCGGTACGAGGGATTTCTGCGATATGCAGATCATTAGCAGTGGACCGGATAAGACGACCCAGCAGATCCATGACAATTACCTGCGCCTGATCCATAAGGCGCAGAAAAGCATCTATATCCAGACACCGTATTTTATTCCGGATGAGGCAATCCTGAATGCGCTGATGATCGCAGTGAAATCCGGAATTGAAGTAAATATCATGATCCCGTGTATGCCGGATCACCCGTTTGTGTACTGGGCGACCTATTCCTATATTGGCGATATGGTCATGGCGGGAGCGAACTGCTATACTTACAATAACGGCTTTCTCCACAGCAAGGGCATGATCGTGGATGGAAAGGTGCTCTGCTATGGGACGGCGAACATGGATATCCGCAGCTTTGCGTTGAATTTTGAAGTAAATGCGGTGATCTACGATGAGAAAAAAGCACAGGAAATGGTGGATATCTTTCAAAAAGACCTGGAAGTCTGCCGCCAGATCACCCGGGATTATTATGTGGCCAGAAGGTTGAAAATCCGTATCAAAGAGCAGATCTGCCGGTTATTGTCACCCTTGTTATAGCCCGGAGGATGTGCTATAATGGGCGGTGCTACAATGCATTTATGCACAAATGGCAGTAATAGAAAGGTATAGGAAGTAACACAATGAAGAAAAAGACATTAGGACTTCTGGCAGCAATTTTAAGTGTATGTATGCTGGCAGGCTGCGGAGCAGAGGATACAGGAGATGGCACTGGTGCAGCGACCGACGCCGGAACGGAAAGCACCACATTGAAGGATATGGATGTGGACAAGTATGTGACTCTGGGCGAGTACAAGGGACTGGCAGTATCCGTAGACACTGTGGAAGTAGATGAGGACGAGTGGGACACTCTGGTCAATAATGTATATTATGGAAATATTACCCCGGAGAACGGCGGTATCATGGATCGTGCCGTGGAGACCGGAGACACCGTAAACATTGATTACGAAGGCAAAAAGGATGATGTGGCATTTGACGGCGGTACCGCACAGGGATACGATCTGACCATCGGTTCCGGAAGCTTTATTGCCGGATTCGAAGATGGACTGATCGGCGTGATGCCCGGCGAGACAGTGGATCTGGATCTTACATTCCCGGAGAACTATGGAAATTCTGATCTGGCAGGACAGGCTGTGGTATTTACGGTGACGGTAAATTATATTCAGCCTGCACAGGATGGGGAATTCAGTGATGAAATCATCAGCAATTTCGGTATCGATGGTGTGACCAATGAGGAAGAACTCCGTCAGTACGCTTATGATTATCTGAATGAGAATGCACAGCAGAATTATGAGACCAATGTACAGCAGGCAGTGATGGATGCGTTTATGGCAAACAACACTTTTACCTCCGTACCGGAAGCGCTGGTACAGAAATATTCCGATGCCGCAGAGAGCAGCATCACCTCCATGGCATCCGCTTACGGTGTGGACGGAGATACCTTTACCCAGTATTATTACGGACAGGATCTGGCAACATTCCTGTCTACCTATGCTGAGCAGACCGCAAAGCAGGATATTGCCCTGCAGGCAGTGGCGAACAAAGAGAATCTGAACATCAGTGACGAAGAACTGGATCAGATGCTTCAGGACCGCGCAACAGCAGCCGGTTATGACACTATCGAAGAGTATATCGGAGAGACCTCCAGGGAAGATTACAGAGAGTACTTCCTCTACGACAAGGTGTTGGATTATCTGGTAGAAAATGCACAGATCACCAATAACTAAATTTTATTGATACGAACAGTATGCGACCGGCGAATAGGATGCGGGCCGGTTCAGATAGAGCACGTCGCAGCGTGCGGATAGGAAAGATTATGGAATTAACAGACATCAGAGAACTTCATCGGGAAAAAGACGTCTATATCGGCAAGGAGATCACCGTAGGCGGCTGGGTAAGGAACAATCGTGACTCCAAGAACTTCGGTTTCCTGGTGATCAACGACGGAACTTTTTTTGAGCCGTTACAGGTAGTATACGGCGACGGACTGGAAAATTTCCAGGAGATCTGCAAGATCAATGTCGGTGCAGCTGTTGTGATCCGCGGTACCATCGTGGCTACCCCCGAGGCAAAGCAGGCATTTGAGATGCAGGCAGCAGAAGTGATCGTGGAAGGACCTTCTACTGCAGATTATCCTTTACAGAAAAAGAGACACTCCTTCGAGTATCTGCGTACCATTTCTCACTTAAGAGCACGTACCAATACTTTCCAGGCAGTGTTCCGTGTCAGATCCTTGATCGCTTATGCGATCCATACCTTCTTCATGGAGAGAGGCTTTGTCTATGTGCATACCCCTCTGATCACCAGCAGTGACTGTGAGGGTGCCGGTGAGATGTTCCAGGTAACGACTCTGGACATGAACAATGTGCCTAAGACCGAGGACGGAAAAGTAGATTACACACAGGATTTCTTCGGCAAACCGGTAAATCTTACCGTAAGCGGACAGCTGGATGTAGAGACTTATGCTTTTGCATTCAAGAACGTATATACTTTCGGTCCCACCTTCCGTGCGGAGAATTCCAACACCACCCGTCATGCGGCTGAGTTCTGGATGATCGAGCCGGAGATCTGTTTTGCAGATCTGAAGGATGATATGATTCTGGCAGAGAGCATGTTAAAGTATGTCATTCGTTACGTATTGGAAAATGCTCCCGAAGAGATGGCATTTTTCAACCAGTTTGTAGATAAGGGACTGATTGAGAGATTACAGCATGTGGTAAATTCTGATTTCGGTCATGTAACCTACACTGAGGCGATCAAGATCCTGGAGAAGCACAACGATGAATTCGATTACAAGGTATTCTGGGGATGTGATCTGCAGACCGAGCATGAGAGATACCTGACGGAGAAAGAATTCAAGAGACCGGTATTCGTAACCGATTATCCGAAGGAGATCAAGGCGTTCTATATGAAGTTGAATGAAGACGGCAAGACCGTAGCAGCTATGGACTGCCTCGTACCCGGTATCGGCGAGATCATCGGCGGCAGCCAGCGTGAGGACAACCTGGAGATCCTGGAGAAGCGTATGGAAGAGCTGGGACTGAACAAGGAAGATTATCAGTTCTATCTGGATCTGCGCCGTTACGGCTCTGCACGCCATGCAGGCTTTGGACTGGGCTTCGAGCGTTGCGTAATGTATATCACCGGAATGGGCAACATCAGAGATGTTATTCCCTTCCCTCGTACTGTAAATAATTGTGATTTGTAATATATCCGGAGTAACGTATCATTTTGAAAGATATGCGTTGGATGCTTGCATACATAAGCATATCTGACAAAATGTATGTTACGAAGTAACCACATGAGCAAAAGGCAAGCATCGCAGATGCGATTTTGCGAATGGGGTACTCCGGATATAGGGAAAATGGAGTATTAGATATTTATGAAAAAAACAACCGCTGACAGAAAAGTGAATAACGTGAAGAGAAGACTTGTGAGTGCTCTTCTTCTGGCAGCGGTAACGCTGACTGCCACCGGCTCCGTCTGGGAATCTCCTGCGGAGACGGTACAGGCGGCACCTTCCATGGGTGAACTGCAGAACAGAATCAACAATCATCAGAACCAGCTGAATAACATCAACAGCCAGATCAATTCCTTACAGGATGAGCAGGATCTGGTGCAGGAGAAGATCGATGACCTGAATGCAGAGATCATCAACACCATGACCAGTATCGGTATGAAGGAAGATGAGATTGCCGAAAAGGAGACGGAACTTGCCGACAAGCAGGTACAGATCGATCAGACTCAGGAAGAATACAATATTGCCAAAGAAAAGGAAGAAAAGCAGCACAATGATATGATCACCCGGATGCGGATGATGTATGAGAACGATTCTTCGGAGAATTACGTGAATCTTCTGTTGCAGGGCGGCGGCTTAAGCGGCATGCTGAACCGCATGGATTTCGTGGAGAGTGTCTACGAATATGACCGCCAGAAGCTGCAGGAATATGAGGAGACCAAGGAACAGGTGCTGGCACTGTGGAATCAGCTCGAGGAAGAGAAGACGCAGCTCCAGGCGGATAAAGACCAGCTGGAGGCTGATAAGGCAGATCTGGAAAGCCAGAAGTCTGAGTTGGATGTCATGCTGGCGAAGAAGAAGAAGGAATCTGCTAACTTCGATGCGGAGATTAAAAAGGCAAAGCAGGAGGCTTCCGTGGCAAAGGCACTGCTGCAGCAGGAACAGAAACAGTTAAAACAGCTGCAGGCACAGGCACAGCGAGGCAACACCGCAGCGGCTACCGGAAGCTACACGACCACGAATTATACTTCTGTGATCGACAATGCATCCGGCAGCGATATGGGTAAGCGGCTGGCAAAATATGCCTGTCAGTACATAGGCAATCCTTACGTGGCGGGAGGCACCAGCCTGACCAATGGTGCAGACTGCTCCGGATTTACCTTCCGGATATACAGTGACTTCGGTTACAGTATTCCCCGTACTTCCTATGAGCAGAGAAGCTGCGGTACCGGTGTGGATTATAGCAGTGCACAGCCGGGAGATCTGATCTGTTATGATGGACATGTGGCAATGTATATCGGCGGAGGATTGATCGTACATGCCAGCACCCAGCGTACCGGCATTAAGGTCAGCAATGCAAATTATCGTCCCATTCTTGCAGTGAGACGGGTTGTGTAGCAGACAGTCGGATATATTTGAATATTTGACATTAAAAAGCCTTGTTTTCATGGAAAGCAAGGCTTTTTTCTATGTGCGCCTTGCGGCGCACGTTTCTGAGCCCACCCGTTAGTGAAAATAAACAAAAGATATCATTGGTAAAAACGCATATAGACAAAGCGGGAACGCTATGATAGTCTGTAGTTATTCAGAGCCATATGTTTTCATTTCAGAAAAATGAGCATTCTTAACAGACCATTCGGTCGGAATTTCCAATTTTTTTGAACGATTCTTTTTATTTTTGTACGCAAATTCAGGAGAATTTGCAGAACAGACTAATTTTGAATATGGGGGATAAATGACATACGAAGAATTTAAAAAAGCATTGTGCCGGAACGTGCAGAATATGGAGACGGCGCAGAATAAAACAATACGCCTTTTGGAGCGGCAAATGATTTGCTCGGATCCCATGGCAGTGCATATCATGAGTGTTATGAATCGCCATATGTATGGAAGAGAGAATATTCTCATCCGGGAAGATATGTTATGTGCCATGTGGAGTTTAAAAAGGGAAGAGCAGATACAGTACTGGCCGGTACGACCGTTATACGAAAGATACAGACAGGAAGGGTGGCAAAGTATTCTGCCGGAGATCTCAGCAGGTCTTGAAGAATCAGATAAGAAAAAAGATGTGTCGTTTACAGAGGAAAGTCTGAGTTATGCTGTCTGCAGAGGTCATATGAGGATACAACCAGTAAATTTTGAAAGACACAGGCACACGCTTGAAAATGCAATCCATCGTAAGATTGGAGATATTGCACTGGTACTTCAGCTGATTATCTGCGAAGGGAACCCAGACAATCTGACAATGCAATTATCCCGCAACAGGATAATGACGTGGGAACGGACAGAGGATCAACTGATCATGGAAGCTTTTATGAATAGTAGCCGTAAAATGCCGCCGAGACTGTACCTGGGTAGTGACAGACGCCCCGGGTTCCCTTATTATGAGGGTGTGTTCCTCCCGGATGAGAAGGGGCGGCCGACAAAGATTGCTCCATGGAATCCTATGGAGGGAAGGACTGGATACCTCCTGACCACAACAGGACGGATCAACGGAGCAGCAGCTTTTTTTTATCCTGGGGTTAAAGATATTCTTGCGGAAAAAATGCGTGGCGATTATTATGTAGTATTCCCAAGTCTGCATGAGGCAATGATTCATCCGGTAGCCTGCGTCGATGCAGAGGAAATCAGAACATCTGTGCAACACATCAATGCCATTTATGGAGAAGAAGAGATGTTGTCGGACAGAGTATTCTGCTATCGCAGGAACCGGAGACTGCTGCAGCTGCTGTAAAATTGACCTGTGATAGAAAATAAAAATTCCATGCTATCAACTAAAAACTGCCCGGATATTTCTGAGAACGAAGTATCCGGGCAGTTTTTGCTATAAAGATTTATTATATACTGGGATTTTCCATTAAAAATTGCATGAACTTGCCTTCATCTTCCCTGTCAGAACAGAACAATTCAAGCTCATCCCCATGCTGTCCGAGCAATGCAGCAATGGCAATGTACTGGGAAAGCTTACTCTTTAGATTAAAAATATCACCGTCTAAGGATCTTAAAGTTACGTCCCCCTTACAACTGTCGACAATAGAAAGAAACTCATTTACCTGTTCGATTTTTGTTAATTTCATGAAATGTTCCTCCTTTTCTTATACAGTCATTTGACCGACAAGCGTACTATTTTGCTAATATTATACGTATTTTAAACAGAGAATGCAAGAGATTCTTTGGCATGCGTGTCAGCCAGGCAGGAGCGTAAAATTCGCGAAAAAAACATTCCCTTAAAGGGAAGAAAGGGAATATATCCGGTTCTTCCAAATAAAGCCTTTGACTGCACATTACGTGCAGCTTTAGGCTAGAAAGGGAAGGTAAAAAATGGCATGACATTACGGGAAATCTGTGAAACCCTTGGGGTATCCAGAAGGGCACTGCAAGGGTATGAAAAGGCAGGACTTGTAATAGCGTCAGGTCGAAAGAAGCTATGAATAAAGATAACCTTATTGAAAAAGGTGTCTTCCGTTGACTATATAATAAGTGTAGTGAGTTGTAGTTGATGTCCTGGATGATCCCATATCCTATAACGGATCGTTGACACAACTTTGATTCTACCAAATAAGAGAAAATAAAACAGAGCGTAAAAACGCAACATTACAGGAGGAAATCGATCGTATTAAAGGATGTAATTCCGGAACCGCAGGATATCTTCTGCCGGAACCTTCTTCCACAACAGGTAAATTTAACTATGAGCATGATACGAACTTCTCTGTGTATGTGGGAGATACCACCAGGGAAGAGTATGAGGAATATGTAACAGACTGTTCCTACTATGGCTTTGATGTTGATTATGATAAGGGAGAAAACTATTATAGGGCTTATAATGAAGACGGCTATTACTTATCTCTGAGCTATGAAGGCAATAATATCATGCTGATCCGCATTGATGAACCCCAAAAAGGCGCAGAAGCGGCAGCAGGAACAGAAAATGTGACAGAAGAGACTGCGAAGCAGGAAGTGGAAGAAACTGTAGCAGAATCCAGGACAGAAGAAATTGCCACAGAGTCAGAAACCGAAGAACAGCAGCCTGCCATGGATTCAGATACTTCTACTGTCTGAGAGGATGGAATGCGTAAAGATTATAAAGAGGCAATGGACAGCTATGAGGAATTTATGAATGAGTATTGTGATTTCATTAAGAAATTTGACCAGTGGGGCGGCGAGGATCTGAATGATGCAGAATTTGCGTACTATATGGAGGTTCAGACAAGAGCATATGAGAGACTTGCGGAAGCCGCATATTAATCATGTTAATCATGCTGAAAATCCATTTCTCATCCGGGATAGCAGCAAGAAGCTGTTTATCTGTCAAGAACGATAAAAAAATAATTGTGAATAAGCGGATGATATGGGGATGCAAAAACTTCTGAAGTAGTGCCAATCCCTATCATAACCCCTCAGATACTTTCATACACTGTAAAAAAGTATCCTGAGGGGTTTTCTTTTGAAAGACTATATTGAAGAACGAGCTATTGGGATAGCCAACTATATCATCGACCACAATGCCACAGTGCGGCAGACAGCGAAAGCGTTCGGCATCTCGAAAAGCACAGTACATGCGGATGTAACAGTACAGAACGATACAAAAGTAAAATCATATGGAGAATTGAATAGAATTGAAACAAGGGCACTCTCGGGTAGATATCAGGGAGTGCTTTTGTTATAATGAAATCAGGTAACCTTGAGTATTGGTGAGGGAAGATAGAAAATGACAGGAATATATGATTGCTTTGGTTATGGCTCGGGATATGATGTCTCTTTTGAAGAAAGGTACAAATTGATTAGAAAATCGGGATTTGATTGTGTAATGTTGTGGTGGAGCAATCAGTTTGGCAGAGGAGACGGTTATCAAGAGGATGTAAGATTAGCCAGAAGAGCTGGTTTATTTGTAGAAAATATCCATGCGCCTGTGCATGAGCAGAATAATCTGTCACTGGATAATTTGAGTGGTGAAGGCGTATTTCAAAGTTATCTACAATGTGTAGCGGATTGCTGTGAATATGATATACCGACCATGGTGATACATTTGCCAAATGATAATAATCCTTTAAATCAAACAGGAATCAGACGGTTGGCAGAACTTATAAACAAGGCAGAACAAAAGAATATTCAGATTGCTTTTGAGAATTTAAGTAACATTAAAAATTTGAAAATAGTTTTAAATAAATTCACTTCAAATAATGTAGGCTATTGTTATGATAGTTGTCATCATATAAATTATGCACCGGATGAAGATTTGTTGGGAATGTATGGAAAACGGCTGATGGCAATTCATTTACAGGATAACGGCGGTAGCCATAATCAACATCAATTACCATTTGACGGCAATATTAATTGGGATACAGTTATGGAGAAAATTGCCTGTACAGGATACCGGGGAGCTACAACTTTAGAACCAATGAATTGGGATTATTCTCATTTAAATATTTGTCAGTTTTTGGAATTGGCTTATGAAAGGGCAAAAAGGCTTGATTACTTGCGAAAATAATGTAGGTGATGAAAGGATGGAAACAGACGGGGAGTTCAATCAGATTTCTGATTGATTCTGAGGGTTTGGGAGATACTCCCAACAAGCAAAACTGCATTTTGTGTGTACAAATGCACTGCTTGCCAAGTTGTGAATATAGAATTGATTGTAAACTTGAATTTAGAAAAAACAAGGCAGAGAAGAGGATGTTGATCATAAAAATGTATGCGGATTAGAATTGAGACGCTTGAAAAGGTTTAGTAACATAAAATCTTTTCAAGCGTTTTCTTTCACTTTTACGGCTTTGAATGGAATATGATGTAGTCAGGATCGGTGTAATTTTTGAAAAAGTATGGTGGAAATGGACAAAAGTCCAGTATTTTGGGAACGTAATTTAATTTCAAGTGGATTATGCTTAGATTAAATAAAAGGTCTGGTCTAATCTAAGAATCCTTCTCATAGTATGGGAGAGAAGGACAGGCGAGGTAAGGGGGTGTAGCTTTCGCTTGAAACGGACGAAATTAAATTATCGTTTTCATAATCCAAATTCAGCGGAAGATACTGCAGATTTCCTATGCAAACTTTTAATAGAAGCAAATGTCGGGAAGGTAGAGAGGGCAATAGAGGAGGCTGCATTATATCCAGAGAGCAAAGATTACATATTAGAGAACTTATCGGAAAATAAGGAAAAATTATGTGTGGGGTAAGAGGAGCAAGGTGAGAGCCTTGCTTTTTGCTTTGATATCTAAAAGAAATGAATAATCAACACTTAAATGAGAAAAAATCACGTTTAAGTGTTGATTATTTTAAAAAAATGCATATAATAAAAAATAGAAAAGAAGATGAGGTAGCAATTATGTTGATACAATTTAATTTTAAAAATTTTAGATCTTTTAGAGAAGAAGTAACTTTGGATTTGTCTGCCACTAAGATGACAGAATTTTCTGAAAGAGTTGTGACCATCGGAAGTGAAAAGATACTGCCGGTTGCTGCCATTTATGGAGCAAACGCAAGTGGCAAGTCAAATATATACAGTGCATTTGAGTATATGGCCGAGTATGTAGTGGATTCTTTCAAGTACGGAGATGAGGAAGAGAAGTTTGAGGAGTATAGACCTACTCCGTTTTTGTTTGATTCCACGTCAGCAGATGCAGAGTCCAGTTTTGAGGTCTATTTCACTATTCCTGGAGATAAGAACGAGAGGACATATAATTATGGATTCTGCGTTGATCAGGAAGGTGTAACAGAGGAATGGTTGAACTCTAAGGCTAAGACAGCCAGAAAGTACAGTACAGTATTTTATCGTGGAAATTCTGACAATGAATTAGATTTATCAGGCTTGCCGAAGAACAGCAGGGATAATATAAAGATTGCGCTGGAAAAGCAGGTGTTGATTGCTTCTTTAGGAGCTAAGTTAAAAATTAGCAAATGTAAGGCAATCAGAGACTGGTTCTTGATAAATGAATTTGCAGATTTTGGTGATCCGGTTACTAACTTTTTCTTATCGCGTAGATTGCCAAGAGGCTTTGTGGATGATAAGAACGTTCAGCAGAAGGTTGTGGAATACTTTGCGTCTTTTGATGAACATATTAAGGATTTTCGGGTAGAAAAGGTTCCGAGTGATGGTGAATCAAAGGAAGAAAAATATAAGATTAATGCGCTTCATAAGAAGATTGATTCTGATGAAATGGCAGAGATACCATTAGGTGCAGAGTCAGCGGGAACATTGAAGATGTTTGCTCTTTACCCGGAATTGCAGGAAGTATTGGAAAAGGGAAGCGTATTTTTCATTGATGAATTAAATGCTCGCCTGCATCCGCTTTTGGTAAGAAACTTTCTGCTTACATTCTTAAACCCGAATATTAATGTTAACCATGCGCAACTTGTATTTACAACGCATGATACCTGGCAACTTTCAAATCAGTTGCTGCGTCGTGACGAAATCTGGTTTGTTGAGAAGGATGATCGAGGTGTTTCAACATTATACTCCCTTGCAGATTTTGTGGATGAGGATGGAGTGCGTATTCGCAAGGACGAAAGCTATGAGAAGAATTATCTGATTGGTAAGTATGGTGCCATTCCGACTTTAAAGAGTATTGATATGTTTAAGGGTGCGGGGTGTCCGGGGGACATTGGTTCAGCACCGACCGAAGTGGAACGGAGAGATTGAGCATGGCAAAAGGGGATAGAACAGGGAACAGAAAAACAAGAGAGCAAAGAAGAACAATCAAAGTACCGGAATTGGGATATTACTTGATCGTTACAGACACAGAAGGGACAGAACGTTGCTTTTTTACAGGATTGCATCAATCTTTGCCAGAAGAAGTTAGAAACAAACTTGTCATTAAAGTCGTAGAAACAAAGACAAGAAGCATGATTGATAAATGCCTGGAGCTAACAGCTTATGAGGCGCAATATCGTATTCCTTGGATTGTGTTTGACAGAGATCAAGTGATAGGATTTGATGAAATTATTTCCGAGGCAGAGAAAAAAGGTATACAAGTAGGATGGTCAAATCCGTGTTTTGAAATATGGATGTATGCTTATTTTGGTGCAATGCCGGCAATTCAAGATTCATGGACATGCTGCTCTGAGTTCGGACGAGTATATGAGAGCAAGACGGGACAGAAGTATTCCAAGGCAGATGAAAAGATGTATGGAAAAATCAGCAATGCCGGTAATGAGGAAAAAGCAATACGGATAGCACAGCAAAAGCTGGAGCAATGCGAACGAGAAGGCAAAAAGAAACCATCAGAGATGTGTCCGGGGACGACGGTACATAGGTTGGTGGGGGTGATTAGAGGAAAAGCAAATGGATAATAAAATACGAAAAAAATCAGATATAGAAGGAGTAGATGAACTTTATGAACACCTTGCCGAAGGTATCAGTAGCATGAAATCCGGTGAAATATATACTATCGATGAAGCCTGGCAGGAAATTGACCAACTATAATGAAATCAACCCCAATCCCTATCATAACCCCTCAGATACTTTCATACACTGTAAAAAAGTATCCTGAGGGGTTTTCCTTTGAAAGACTATATTGAAGAACGAGCTATAGGGATAGCCAACTATATCATCGACCACAACGCCACGGTGCGGCAGACTGCCAAGGCCTTCGGCATCAGTAAGAGCACGGTACATAAGGACGTGACGGAGCGGCTGGTGCAGGTGAATCCGTCGTTGGCGAAGCAGGCAAGAAAGGTTCTGGATATCAACAAGTCTGAACGACATATCCGGGGCGGACTGGCTACCAGAGAAAAATATCTCCATCAGCACTAGATGTTCGGGCAGGCAATAGCTTCTGTACGGGAAAATATCTTGAAATGACTGATGACACCTTATATAATGAATACATATCACGTATTACATTTGTGAGGGGAGAATACGATGGCAACAGATTTTTTGAATGAGGCACGGAGAGAGATCGAAGGACGGACAGAAGACTTTTATGGGGCACTGAAAGCCTTCTATCAGGGAAATGCAAAAGCAGAGCAGACCCTGATGGAACAGACGACACAGCCCTTCTGGCAGAGCCTTTGCTTAAGTGGGAAAAGATTACAGCAGCGGGACCTGACGGTGGATATGGAGATGCAGGAACCGGTGCGACCGGCGGATTACGATGGCCCGAAAAAGGACGGCTATGATTACACCTGCCATCGGACCAAAGCTGTGAAGATGAGACGTACCTATTACCGTAAAGGGAAAAAAATCGCGACCCTGAAGACACCGGAGATCGTGGAAGCCAATTTTTTGAAAGCGGATGTGCAGGGGGATATGGCGATCTGCCCAAACTGCGGTCATGAAGGAAAATTATCCAGCTATATCGATGGCTGTGATGCCTGTGGAGCAAAGTTTCTGGTCAGTGATTTCGAGACGAAGGTATCCGGCTTCTCGTTGGAAGAGGACGCAAGGCAGAAAAGCATTTCCAACTTTATCAAAGCCGGAGTGACGGTAGGAATCGTAGCGGTTGCCCTTGCACTGCTGGCAATCTGTGCGGGCGGCATTATGTTTTTACTGCTGGCTTTGGGGAGAAATGGTTATAACGCGGTCAAAGCGGCAGCGGCAATGATGCTTGGTATCGGATTTGCCCCGGTGTTTTTCCGATCTCTGTTTTTCATGGCGATCATATTCGTAGTAATGATTGTTGTAATGGAGAAACATAGAAAACCGAAAATTCAGGACGAGTCAAAAGTAAAGGCTCTGATCCCACAATTTTCTACAGGTAATTTCCTACAGAATCTGGAGTACCAGCTACGGATGATCCACATGGCAGATACCGCAGAGCAGGTGCGCTTTTTCGCGGTCTGTGATCTGACAGGTACTGTGGAGCGGTATCAGAATGTGGTGGATTGCTGTATCTGCGGCGTACGTTTTTTGAAAGCGGAAGCGGTGGAGGACCGGTACAGGCTGAGCGTGGAAGTGAAAATGCGCCTGACGCAGGATACGGGTAGTAAAATTCGCAACCGCTATGAGAAACTGCGGCTGGAACTGGAAGGCAGACAGGAGATCGTGACACAGCATGGCAAGGCACTTCGGGAATATAAATGCCCGAACTGCGGTGGCAGTGTGGATATCTTGGGCGGCGGAGTATGTGACTATTGTAATGCAGCAGTGGATTACCGGAATTTCGGCTGGATCATCACATCCTATACGAATCTGGGACGGCCGGAGAACCCCTATACCAAAATACTGGCAGCAGCCCTGGGCATCTACGGAATTATCCTGGCTTTCAGCCTGGTGCTCATGATCTGTTCCGAGGACGGAAAAGAAACCCTGGAGATCTGGCAGAGCATCGGCAGGTCATCGGAATACCTGGAAGCCGTGAAGCAGGATGTTGTATATCCGGATGATGTGCTGGAAGGTCTTGCGGAGACGGACAGTGAGGAAGGCAGATTTGCTTCCGCGAAGACCTATGCCTGCGGAGACAGCGAGGCAGTAAAAGAAGCTTATTACGAAGCCCTTTTAGAGAGTGGATTTATCGAGCTACAGCAGTATCCGGAAGGATTTGCTGTATATAAGATCGAGGATCCTTCAGAATATACCGTGGATGAAGAAGAGGAGATGTTCTATCTGGTGATCTGTGCAGAAAATGCACCGGAGGGAATTACAGTAACTGCGACCTTGGTGGATGAAAATTGGGACCCGGTGCAGGAGTAAAACAGAATACGTGAATACGACAAGGGACCCGGGCGAAAGCTTCCGGGTCCTTTTTAGGGGGAAAGTGTTTGTGGTTAGCTTATTGGGTGAGAGGAATTCTGTGGACCACCCTGCGATAGAGCTTCCACAGGAGCACAGCAGGGAAACTGATTGCCAGATATGCTGTGGATAAAAGTCCGGTAGCACCGCCTACGATTGCAATGATTAAAATTCCAATATTCATAATGAATTCCTCAACTTTCTGTCATTCTGCAAAGCATTCGATGAAGCTTTTAAAAAACCTCACATACCGTATTATAGTAAACAGATCTCCCCGGGTGAATAGTTTTGCCAGACCCTTAACACTATTTTGTCGGGTTATTTACAGAATCTTTGCAACACATTTACAGAATCTTAACGGGTGGAAACGATCCCGGGAGTTAGGTTTGCAATAGTAGGGAATATCAAGTATAATAGAGAAAAATTGACTGTTGCTGACAAATGACAGTTTAAGAAAATGGGAGGTAGAATATGAGTATGACACTGGAACAGGCTAAGGAGAAGCTTGCAAAGTATGGTCAGGAACATGTTCTGAAGTATTACGGGGAACTTACCGAAGAAGAGAAGCGGGGGATTCTGGATCAGATCGAGGCTACAGATATGAGCATTCTGGAAGCTTGTAAGCACAAGGAGGATCTGGCGAAAAAAGGAGTGATCACTCCGCTTGCTGCAATGCAGTTAGATGAGATTGAGGCAAACAGAGAGAGTTTCACGGCGACTGGTATCGAGGCGATCCGTCAGGGGAAGGTAGCAGCGGTTCTGTTAGCAGGCGGCATGGGTACCAGATTAGGCTCCGACAATCCCAAGGGAATGTACAATGTGGGACTGACCCATGAGCTGTATATTTTTGAGTGTCTGATCAATAATCTGCTGGAAGTCGTACATCAGGCAGATGCATGGATCCATCTGTTCGTAATGACCAGTGATAAAAATAACGATGCCACTATCACCTTTTTACAGGAGCATGACTATTTCGGATACAAGGCGGAGTATGTGCACTTTTTCAAGCAGGAGATGGCGGCGGCTACCGATTACGAGGGTAAGATTTATCTGGAGGAGAAGGGCAAGTTGTCCACCTCTCCCAACGGCAACGGCGGCTGGTTCATTTCCATGAAAAATAACGGCATGCTGGATATCGTACATAACGAGGGAATTGAATGGCTGAATGTATTTGCCGTGGACAACGTCCTGCAGCGTATCGCGGATCCCTGCTTTATCGGTGCTACGATCCAGAGAGGCTGTGTCGTAGGCTCCAAGGTGGTCCGCAAGAATGCGCCGGATGAAAAAGTAGGCGTTATGTGCTTAGAGGACGGCAGACCTTCCATCGTGGAGTACTATGAGCTGACCGATGAACTGATGAATGCGAAGGATGAGAAGGGCGAACCCGCGTATAACTACGGAGTTATTCTGAATTATCTCTTCAAAGTACAGGACCTGGAGAAGATCATGGAAGAAAAAATGCCCCTGCATATTGTAGAGAAAAAGATCCCGTATCTGGATGAGAACGGAGAACCGGTGAAGCCGGAGACTCCCAACGGCTACAAATTCGAGAGCCTGGTACTGGATATGATCCACCAGATGGACAGCTGCCTGCCCTTCGAGGTAGTCAGAAGAAAAGAATTCGCCCCCATCAAGAATAAAACCGGTGTGGATTCGGTGGAGAGTGCAAGAGAACTGCTCGTTGAGAATGGCGTTGTGCTGTAAACATTTCGACAGCTTTTCACAACATAAGGTTATTGAGGAAACAACAGAATTACAGTAATCTGATACTGTAAGAAACGAAGAAATAGTCTCATCCGGATCTGATAGATGAGAGATCGTGCGGTCGCAGCAGTGAACAAATGGTATTGTCCGGTATGCGGCGGATAGGAGAGAGTATGAGAATTTTGGTAACAGGTGGTGCCGGATTCATCGGCAGTCATACCGTGGTGGAATTACAGCAGGCAGGCTATGATGTTGTTGTATTGGATAATCTCTGCAATGCAAGTGAGAAAGTGATCCCCAGAGTAGAAGCCATCACCGGCAAAAAGGTTCCTTTTTATAAGGCAGACATTCTGGATCGTGAAGCGCTGGAGGAGATCTTTAGCAAGGAGCAGATTGATGCAGTCATCCATTTTGCAGGACTGAAGGCAGTCGGCGAGTCCGTACAGAAGCCCTGGGAATATTACGAGAACAATATTGCAGGTACATTGACTCTGGTAGATGTTATGAGAAAACACGGTGTGAAGAGCATCATCTTCTCTTCCAGCGCTACCGTATATGGTAATCCCGCATTTGTCCCCATCACAGAGGAATGCCCCAAGGGACAGTGCACCAACCCTTACGGCTGGACCAAATCCATGCTGGAGCAGATCCTGACCGATATCCAGAAGGCAGATCCCGAATGGAACGTGATCCTGCTTCGTTACTTCAACCCGATCGGAGCACACAAGAGCGGCACCATCGGTGAGAACCCCAATGGTATCCCCAACAACCTGATGCCTTACATCACACAGGTGGCAGTTGGCAAGCTGAAAGAGCTGGGTGTCTTCGGTGATGATTATGATACCCCCGACGGAACCGGCGTGCGTGATTACATTCACGTAGTAGACCTGGCAAAGGGTCATGTGAAGGCTCTGAAGAAGATCGAGGAGAATGCGGGACTGAAGATCTACAACCTGGGAACCGGCGTAGGCTACAGCGTTCTGGATATTGTGAAGAACTTTGAAGCAGCTACCGGTGTGAAGATTCCCTATGTGATCAAGCCCCGTCGTGCAGGCGATATCGCTACCTGCTATTCCGATGCTTCTCTGGCAGAGAAGGAGCTTGGTTGGAAAGCGGAGAATGGCATCAAGGAAATGTGTGAAGATTCCTGGAGATGGCAGAAGAACAATCCCAACGGATACGAAGAATAAATAAAACTTAGAAGACCGTATGGTAAAATACCACACGGTCTTCTTTTTGTATAGCGGTCACATTACTGAGATCATGCGACATACAGATACATGAAGATAAAGTGGCAGATACTTCCGCCCATGACAAATAAATGGAATACTTCGTGGGAGCCGAAGAACTTATGCTTTGCATTGAAGATCGGCAGCTTCAGGGCATAGATGACACCGCCAACGGTGTAGATGATGCCGCCCGCCAGCAGCCACAGGAACGCAGGCGCTGACAGGGTCTTAAGCAAAGGTCCGAATACCAGAACACATACCCAGCCCATGGCAATATAGATCACGGAAGAAAACCATTTGGGACAGGTGATCCAGCAGGCTTTTACCAGCATGCCGACAGCGGCGATACCCCACACTAGGGCAAGCAGGGTATAACCTAATTTTCCACCAAGCACGATCAGACATACCGGAGTATAGGATCCGGCGATCAGTACGAAGATCATCATGTGGTCCAGCTTACGAAAGACACGCAGACTTCTTCCGGTGAGGTCTACGGAATGATAGGTGGCACTGGCGCCGTACAACAGGATCATACTTCCCATAAAGATTGCCATTGCCAGGAAATTCTCCCATCCGGATTGGATTCCGGCCTTGACTAACAGCGGAACAGTTGCGAAAACAGCCATCATCATGGCAATAAAATGTGTAATGGCACTTCCGGGTTCTCTGATTGTGATCTGCATAATATACTCCTCCTTTTTAGAACATTCTATCCGCAAAACAGATGTATTATTCATTAGAATAACAGCACATGCTTTTGTAAACTTCTATACGTAGTATTCAATACTACATCTAACAAAGCAAATACTACCGCAGAAAAAAGGAAAAGTCAATAGCAATTATCAGTCTTCTTCGATTACCTGTATTTCCAGATAGTCGAAATCAATAGATTCCACAAAACTGTCCTGGGTAAAACGGGTCTTGTTATGCCGTTTGAAATCAGAAATGTTCAGATCCAGCCAGATGGGCGTACCAAGATCAAACTGATGGCAGACTTTGTCCAGAGAGTGAAAAACTTTATGGGTACGGGTATCATTGCTGCCGTCCTCGATACAAATATCCTTCAGCATATGATTATTTTGAAATATTTTAGCCCACAGACGAAACATGGAAAATCTCCTTATAAACTTATCATTAAGAAATGGTGGTACAAAGGATTCTTTGCTTATAGATTATAATCGCAAGAAGAATTACCTGCAAGTAAAAAGCAATAAAACTGCCCAATCAATCTTAAAAAATGATAAAGGTTTTGTTAAAATTATACATTTTTAAAAGGAGGTATGCTATAATTATCATAAGTACATTTACGAATACGGAATTTTCGTGACGAAAAAGCGTCTATGGAAGTAAGAAATATGACAAAATGGTCGCAGAGCCTTCTGTGACAGAAGAGATTGAGAGGGAATATGGAGTTTAAGGTTGAAAATGGGGATGGAATCGATAGTTGGAAGGAGGTTACGCTGGTATACAGTGCGGCGCTGCGTCAGATGGAGACGAAGATGCAGATCCTGAATGATGAATTCCAGCATGTACATCAGTACAATCCGATCGAACATATTAAGGCACGGATCAAGACACCCGAAAGTATTGTCAAGAAATTGAAACGTTACGGACAGGAATCTACGATAGATAATATGGTAAAGTACATAAATGACATTGCGGGAATCCGCATTATTTGTTCTTTTACGTCCGATATCTACCGGATCGCGGACATGATCCGGGATCAGAGAGATATTAAGGTGATCGCTGTGAAAGATTACATTACTTATCCCAAGGCCAGCGGTTACAAAAGCTATCACATGATCGTAAGCATACCTGTATATTTGTCGGATCGTACAGTGGATACGAAGGTAGAAGTACAGATCCGTACGGTAGCCATGGATTTCTGGGCCAGTCTGGAGCATAAGATTCATTACAAATTCGAAGGAGATGCACCGGAGAATATCAAAAACGAACTGGTAGAATGTGCGCGCATGGTATCGGATCTGGATGCAAGGATGCTGTCTCTGAACGAAGAGATCCTGGCGATCAGCAAAAAGAGAGAAGAGGAAAAACAATTAAATAGCGGAACATCCAAATAATGCAAAAGCTTCCGCTGGTGACATGCACCCCCCATAAAATGAGGAGTGCCCAGACACCTTTCGGCGCCTGGGCTATTATGAAAAAATTTATCTTATATGCTTTGTTATCCGGAAGTCTTATCTCTTCCTTGACCGTAATTAAAGTATACCAATCGATTATGAACAAATTATGAACATGATGTGAAAACTCGGTGAATTTTACGAAAAAGCACAGAAACAGAAAAACAAATTGTACAAATTGCATAAAAACGAACATGCTTTGAAAACGCAGTATTCCTGGGGTTCTGGTTGTAACCGTGGGAGAAACATGGTAAAATAGGAGCAGTTGAAACGGAAAAAGGTTCACATGAGGGACGAATATGTTTGGAGGAAAATGGATGGATACTTTTATGGATAAACTTGCGCAAAAGCTGAATGCCCAGGAGATGATCAAGGCCAACTCCGCAGCGGATGCAGAGGAAATGAATCAGCTGAAGAATCAGCTGCGGGAATATGACGAATGCCTGGCGCAGATGCAGCAGGTCAATAAGGAACTGAGAGCAGTCAATCATGCGATGGAGACACTGATGTCCGAGACGATTGCTCCGGAGGTGACAAAGCTTTCCGAGGAAAGCGTAGCTGCCATTCGCAAGATGCAGCAGGAGAATACGGAAAAGCTGCAGGAGCTGCAGCAGGAATATACCACAAAGCTGGAGGAGATCCGACAGAACACGGAAGAACTGGAGGAATTGCGCAAACATCTGGATGAGAAACTGGACGGAAGTGATGAGAACGTCCATAAGGAATGCGTAAAGGTATACCGCAATGTGCAGGCGGCTGTGGTGGAGGAAAATGAGAAGCAGACCGAAGCGATCGCAGGCAAGATCAAAGAAAGCCTGAACGGTAAATTAAACGGAGTGCTGGGAGTATCGATCGCTGCACTGTTGGTAGCTGCGGCAGATATTGTACTGCATGTATTGAATATTCTTCATATCTTCTAGGAAATACGGAAAACGAGGTTAACTATGGGTAAAGAACTTTGGAAGCCGGGCAATATGTTATATCCGCTGCCGGCGGTCATGGTAAGTCTGGCGGATCAGGAGGGGCATCCCAACATTATCACCCTGGCCTGGGTGGGAACAGTATGTACCAATCCGCCCATGGTATCGATCTCCGTGCGACCGGAGCGATATTCCTATCCGATTCTGAAGGAGACCGGAGAGTTTGTGATCAATCTGACTACGAAGGAACTGGTCTACGCCACGGACTACTGCGGTGTCAGAAGTGGACGGGATGTGGATAAATTTAAAGAGATGAAGCTTACAGCAGTCCCTGCATCCGTGGTGAAGGCGCCGATGATCGGCGAGAGTCCCGTGAACATCGAATGCAAGGTACGCCAGATCATGCCGTTGGGATCTCACGATATGTTTCTGGCGGATGTGGTAGCTGTTCATGCTGACGAAAAATATATGGACGAGAACCACAAGTTCCATCTGGAACAGGCGGAACCGATCATGTATTCCCATGGATCCTACTTTGGCTGTGGAGAATTATTGGGCACCTTCGGGTACAGTGTCCGGAAAAAAAGAACTTGACGTTTGGCACCAAGTCGGATATCATATACATAAATATTTATTTACTACGAAGAAGTAGCATCAGACAGGCGTCTGGTGCTTTTTTTATGCGGAAAGTCTGGGTGAGTGTATGACACAGTTGGATAAAAACATAGCATTGAATCTCAAAAGAATTCGTAAGTCCAAAAATATGAGTCTGGATATGCTGGCAGAACGCACCGGAGTGAGTAAAAGCACGCTGGGACAGATTGAACGGGGAGAATCCAATCCCACGGTGTCCACTATAGGAAAAATCGTGGAGGGTTTGAAGGTGCCTTTCGAACAGCTGATCTATGACAGAAAAGAGATCATGGTCATGCCCTCTCCGGAGGAGGCACCGGTCTTCAAGGAAAAGGAAGGCCAGTACCGAATCTATGTGATGCTTCCGTTTGATGCCAGCAGGAATTTTGAAATCTATCAGGGAGAACTGGACGGAAAAGCACAGATGGAAAGTGAATCCTACGGAGAACAGACATGGGAGTATCTGACGGTAGTATCCGGTGAGATCGAACTTATACTGGACGATCAGAGTTTTCATGTGGAAAGGGGAAGCTCACTTTATTTTGCATGTGACAGAAAACATGTATACCGCAATGCCGGTGAAGAGAAAGCGGTATGCAATATGATCATCACCACACAGCATTAAACAAAACTTCCACGTTTTACAGCATCCTTTCCGTATTTTGCACGGATATCATCCAGAGCAGCATCCAGCTTCTGCTGTTTCTCAGAGCGTGGTGCGGTGTAATCAAACAGACTGAGCTGGACCGGTTCATCCTCGGGTACCAGCTTGGAGGTGCGTACACCCAACAGCCGGATGGGAGTTCCGTCCCACAGTTCGCCGAATAGGGAAACAGCGCTTTCCAACAACAGATCCGGAGAGGCGGTAGGGACGGTCAGGGGCATCTGGTGAGAAACATTGCGAAAATCGCTGTAGCGGATCTCGGTGCATACCTGGCCTGCCAGCTGATGGGAGGAGCGCAGGCGCTGCCCTACGGATTCACAGAGGGACAGTAATACCTTACGTGCGTCCTCTTCCGTCAGAGCATCACTGCTTAACGTGGTGGAATTGCCGATCCCTTTTGCTTTGGAAGGAACGAGTGCTACAACGGAATCGTCTATGCCATTGGCATATTTCCACAGACTACGGCCGTGGCTTTTAAGATGCGATTCCAAAATGACAGGGTCTGTCTTCGCCAGGTCACCTATGGTGAGGATCCCCAGTTTCCGAAGAGTTTCCGCACTGGAATGTCCGCAGGTGAACAGGGTAGAGACGGGAAGCGGCCACATCTTTTCCGGGATCTCTTCCTGATATAAGGTATGTGTCTTATCCGGTTTTTGAAAATCCGAGGCCATCTTGGCCAGGACCTTTCGGTCCGAAATCCCAACATTTACAGTAAAATGAAATTTTTCCCGCACAGAATCACGAATGTAAGCAGCGGCAGCTTCCGGAGAAGAATACTGCGCCGCGATCGGGGAATAATCCATATAACATTCATCAATGCTGACCTGTTCAATGTCCGGGCAGATACCTGACAGATGTTCCATGAGCAGCCGGCTTTTTTCGCGGTACATGGAATGATCCGGAGAGGCCATGACCAGATGAGGACATTTCCGCAGGGCGTTGACCACAGGCTCCCCCGTAGTGATACCGAAGGCCTTGGTGGGGATGGATTTGGCCAGTACGACGCCATGTCTGGTGGAAGTATCGCCCCCCACAATGGCGGGAATGGTGCGCAGATCCACGGAATCTCCCTGCGCCAGACGCTCCAGTGCCGTCCAGCTTAAAAAGGCGGAATTAACATCAATGTGAAAAATAAGGTGATCGCGGTCCGGCATAGGCAGCTCCTCTCTGCAAAACTTTTCCAATATAGTTAGTATAGCATAGAATACGTCGGCGGAAAACATATAAATCGAACAGATATTCTTGCTTTACAAGGCATATAAATGCTGATAGAATCTATATGTTACAAAGTTATTACAACAGATCGGCATAAAAAAGTCCTATGTGGACATACTGATATAGATACAATAGATTGAGAAGGAATCCATGAAGAAACTGACATCTTACTCGAAGAGAGTAAAATATACATATGTGAAAACCACGCTGGTAACTATTTTTGTGAGTCTTTTTTTCCTAAAAGGATATACAGTGTTTGAGAAGACCGGAGAAAATTACTTTCATGTATTTTTGAACGGAACGGAGATCGGAACCGTAGGCGAAGCGGACAGAGCGGAACAGCTTTTACAGGAAGCCAGAAGAAATATCGCTTCCCAGAGCGAGGATATGATTTTTATAGACGCAGATCTGAAGCTTGTGGGCGAAGAAGCTTTGTGGGGCACACTGACAGGGGAAGATACCATGCTGGCAGCCATGGAGCGTGAGCTGGAGAGCAGTATCCGTGAGACATCCCACAGATCTTATACTATGAAGGTAAATGAATACATGGTTAACCTGTCCAGTGTGGACGAGGTGAAATCTCTGCTGCAGGCAGCAGTGGACAAATATGATTCGGAAGAAAAATTCAGTGTGGAACTGACGCATGATGCACAGAAGGAATTCAATGTGCTTACCACAGAAGTGGTGAATCGTCAGGAACTGACCGTACAGGAAGAGCAGAAGGAAGAAGCCATCTATGCGGGTGGTGTACAGACAACCCTGGATCAGGCCGGCGCCCAGGCAGATCAACAGGAAGAAAAGGATTTCGAGGACTACGAGCTGGGTCTGATGACTATGGATTTTGCGGAGAAGGTAGAGATCGTGGAGACCTATCTTCCGGAGAATATGCTGACGCCATTGGATCAGGCGATCGAGGATGTGATCAAGGATCAGGAGACTCCCGGTGAATATGAGGTGGTCAGTGGAGATACCCTGTCCGAGATCTCCATTAAAGTCAACATTCCCATTGATCAGATCATTGCCATGAACAGTGAGACACTGACAGATGAAAATTCTACGATCCGTGTGGGAGACAAGCTGATCATTACCGTGCCGGAGCCCGAGCTGTCCGTGGAGCGCATGGAACAGAATTACTACGAAGAAATCTACGATGCAGATGTAATCTATGTGGACAACGATTCCTGGTATACGACACAGACCAAGATCTTACAGCAGCCTTCCGCGGGCTTCCGCCGCGTGGTGGCAGACGTATCCTATCTGAATGACAGAGAGGTGACCAGGGATATTCTGAAGGAAGAGGTTGTTATGGAGGCGGTTCCGAAGATCGTAGAACGGGGAACCAAGATTCCTCCCACCTATATTAAACCGATCTCCGGCGGACGTCAGTCGTCCGGATTTGGACGGAGAAAGTCACCGACCAAGGGTGCCAGCAGCTATCATAAGGGAGTAGACTGGTCGGTTCCTACTGGAACTGCGGTATTTGCATCCTGCGGCGGAACCGTTGCGAAAGCCGGATGGGGAAGCGGATACGGTTATTGTGTCTACATTAACCATGAGGACGGCAGACAGACCAGATACGGTCATTTAAGCAAGGTACTGGTCAAGGCAGGGCAGACGGTAAAACAGGGAGAACGTATCGCACTCAGCGGAAATACCGGTATCAGTACGGGACCTCATCTTCATTTTGAGATTCTGATTAACGGCAGCCAGGTGAACCCGCTCAAGTACCTGAATTAGGGTGTTGTATTTACAAATTCCCCAAAATGTGGTATAAGTGCATAAGAAGGTTTTTCTGATCTGAGAATAACAGAGGTAAGAAACAATGGAACAATACGCAATCAAAGGCGGTAATCCATTAGTCGGAGAAGTAGAAATAGGAGGTGCTAAGAATGCGGCACTTCCTATTCTTGCTGCTTCCGTAATGACGGATGAGACTGTTTATATAGAAAATATGCCGGATGTAAGAGACACGAACGTACTTTTGTGTGCTATGGAGAACATTGGTGTGATCGTAAAGCGCACCGATCGCCATAAGGTGACTCTCAACGCATCCAATATCAGTGAACTGGTAGTAGAAGATGAAAATATCAAGAAGATCAGAGCTTCCTATTATCTGATCGGTGCTCTTTTGGGAAAATATAAGCATGCGGAGGTGGCACTTCCCGGCGGCTGTGATATCGGCTGTCGTGCCATTGACCAGCACATCAAGGGATTCCGTGCCTTGGGTGCGGAGGTGAAGATCGAGCATGGACTGATCAAGACCCATGCGGAGCATCTTCGTGGCAGTCATATTTATATGGATGTGGTCAGCGTTGGTGCTACCATCAATATCATGATGGCCGCTGTAATGGCAGAAGGCACCACCATTATCGAGAATTCAGCCAAGGAGCCCCATGTGGTAGACCTGGCGAACTTTTTGAACAGTATGGGAGCCAACATCAAGGGTGCCGGTACGGATGTGATCCGTATCAAGGGCGTATCTCATCTGCATGGTACCGAGTATGCCGTGATCCCCGACCAGATCGAGGCGGGCACATTTATGTTCGCGGCAGCGGTGACCAAGGGCGATGTAACGGTGAAAAATGTGATCCCCAAGCATCTGGAGTCTATTACGGCGAAGCTTCTGGAGATCGGCTGTGAAGTAGAGGAAGCGGATGACTGTATCCGCGTGGTGGCATCCAAGCCTCTGCAGCATACGCAGGTGAAGACTCTGCCTTATCCCGGATTCCCTACCGATATGCAGCCGCAGATCACCGTGGCACTGGGACTGTCCAAAGGGACCAGCATCGTGACCGAGAGTATTTTCGAGAACCGGTTCAAATATGTAGATGAACTGACCCGTATGGGAGCCAATATCAAAGTAGAAGGCAATACCGCCATCATTGACGGTGTATCCAGATATACCGGAGCGAATATTTCCGCACCGGATCTGCGGGCAGGTGCCGCACTGGTACTGGCAGCAATGTCTGCGGAAGGCTTTTCCACCGTGGATGACATCCGCTATATTGAGAGAGGTTATGAAGACTTCCATCTGAAATTACAGGGACTGGGAGCGCAGATCGAACTGGTCGAGACCGAGCGGGATCTGCAGAAGTTTAAGCTGAAGATTGGCTGAGTGTAAAATTCTGTAAACAATATCTTTTGATAATGTGAATTTTTTTGCACATTTAAGCTGGGATTTCCACAAGACAACAAATGAGAAAAAATGTCTGTTGACAAAACAGGGAACTCATAGTAAGTTAATTACCGTAGAAAAGTTCATATAGACTTTCCCTTATTCAGAGTGGTGGAGATACATAGGATCGAAGAAGCCACGGCAACCCCGCATGACAAGATGCGGAAGGTGCCCACCTGAGCGAGCAATTGTCGAACAATAAGAGGATTTGATCAATCGATAAATCAGTCCGCTTATGTAAGCGGACTTTTTTGTACCATTCAGAGTCACCATTGAAAACGTTGACATAAGATAACCGGAAAGCATTCGGCTTGCGGTTTGAATGTAAACTGAGCGGAACGTATTCGGCTTGCAATTTGACGTAGACCGATCGGAGCACATTTGAATGCGATATGATTGACGTGATTCTGAGTGATAGGAACTTTAAGTAACAGTAACAGATACACAATCGACACTCTTCCCAAGAGGAAGCAGAATGGAGGACAAATGGAAAAACGTTTATTTACATCGGAATCCGTAACTGAAGGACATCCCGATAAAATCTGTGATGCAGTATCCGATGCGGTACTGGATGCGCTGATGGAGCAGGATCCGTTCAGCCGTGTAGCATGTGAGACCTGCACCAACACCGGTTTCGTACTGGTAATGGGTGAGATCACCACCAAGGCTAACATTGATATTCCCGCTATCGTTCGTAAGACCGTGACCGAGATCGGTTATGACTCTTCTGAGAAGGGCTTCGATGGCAATACCTGTGCCGTTATGGTGTCTCTGGACAAGCAGTCTGCCGATATCGCTATGGGCGTAGACAAGGCACTGGAAGCAAGAGAGAGCCATATGACCGACGAGCAGCTGGATGCGATCGGCGCAGGAGACCAGGGTATGATGTTCGGTTTCGCTACCGATGAGACTCCGGAATATATGCCGTATCCTATCTCCCTGGCACACAAGCTGACCAGACAGCTGACCAAGGTACGTAAGGACGGAACATTATCTTATTTAAGACCCGATGGTAAGAGCCAGGTATCTGTAGAGTATGATGAGAATGGCAAGCCTGTCCGTCTGGAAGCTGTCGTTCTGTCTACCCAGCATGACGAGCATGTATCTCAGGAGCAGATTCATGAGGACATTAAAAAATACGTATTCGATCCGATCCTGCCCACAGACATGATCGACGCAGATACCAAATTTTTCATTAATCCTACCGGACGTTTCGTGATCGGTGGACCTAACGGTGACAGCGGACTGACCGGTCGTAAGATCATCGTAGATACCTACGGCGGATATGCCCGTCACGGCGGCGGAGCTTTCTCCGGCAAGGACTGCACCAAGGTGGACAGAAGTGCCGCTTATGCCGCTCGTTACGTTGCTAAAAATATCGTAGCGGCAGGACTGGCTGAGAAGTGTGAAATTCAGCTGTCTTACGCTATCGGCGTAGCACAGCCTACCTCCATCATGGTAGATACCTTCGGCACCGGCAAACTGCACGATGACAAGCTGGTAGAGATCATCCGTGAGAATTTTGACTTAAGACCCGCCGGCATCATCAAGATGCTGGATCTGCGCAGACCTATCTATAAGCAGACCTCTTCCTATGGTCACTTCGGACGCACCGATGTGGATCTGCCCTGGGAGAAACTGGACAAGGTAGATCTGTTAAAAAAATATTTGTAAGTGGAGCGACAATTAAGAAGTATATTACTGCCTGAGCAGTAATATACTTCTTTTACTAAATTGAAAGTTAAATGAATAGTTGCTTTAAAATCCACGCAGAAAGGACTGCCCGCCCCGGACTCGGATGCTAGCTACAACTGTGGATTTTCTAAAGGAAAGTGGCCAAGTGCTTCTCACCATGACGGGGCCGCCTTTACGTTGCCATCCGTGTGCACCAAAAGCCATGCAAGCATGGCTTGGCTAACGCGAACATCGTGTTCGCGTTGCCCCTGCGGCTCAACCACTTTCCAAGAAAATCTCACAGTCTCCGCCGCATCTACGCCCGGGGGAGCAGTCCTTTTCTGCTGGGTTATGAAAAGCATCCCAATTATTTAGGCAGAGCATTTTAGAATACATGTGCAGAAGTAAAAAAACAAGGATTTAGTATGTGCAAAAAATCAAGAAATACATGCGGACAATTCAAAAACAAGAATTAGGTATGTGCAAAAAAGTAGGAAACACATGCAAACAGCTCCCCCTAACTGCGGGCTAATGTTTTTTGAAAAACTTCATGGGTCTATAGAAGATAAATTTCCCTGTAGGTACTTTTGGGGACGGGTAAAAAACAAAAACTAGACAATATGGGTCTATAGCGAAAAATTTGCTTTCTAGATACTCAATTTCTTCAAAATGAGTATCTCAGCGCCAGTTTTTTCCCTATAGACCCATATTCAGCTTTTTATGCGCTATTTGCAGCGAATTTTGTATCTCACAACTCAGTTTTTCTGTATAGACCCAAAACACAGAACGCCACGGTGGACGGAATGTCCTTCCGAAGATGTTTGTCGGGAGGTGGTGATATTTTCTCGAAAAGTGTTGAAAGACAGGGTGGAGCGAACAGGACGTTCGCGACAGGCGGATGTTGCCATGGATGGCAACTGGAGCCGTGCCCGTACGGCTTAGAACCGCTACTCACTTTTCGTTAGAAAATTCCCACCGGGAGACCTCACATCGAGGAAGGACATTCCGTTCGCCGTGGGCGTTCGTGGCTTCTTCACTAACTCTCAAGTTAGCAAAGTCAAAAATACCACCCGGAAAGGAGTATAACACAAAACTCTCCGGGCGGTATTTAAGGAACGATCAATGATTACTGCAGTGGGTTATTTCGTCTCGTCAGCGGCTTCGGTTTCGGTTTCGTCAGTCTCTTCCTGACCGTATGCACCGATATGGAACAGCTGCTGTTCTCCGGAGGTTGTGACATGAACACCCTTCTCCTCCAGCTTCAGGTCTTTTACATACATGGTCTTGGTCGTCTGGGGCAGTGTTGCAAGATCGATCTCAATGGGCTCCAACAGATGTGCGGGATCAGCCTTGTAATGTACTTCGGACAACTCTGCTTCAAAGATACCCTGTACCTTGTCCTCATTCAGATATACAATAGGAACGGTAGCAGATACGACTTCACCGGCTACCAGAGCCTGGAAGTCCAGAGCCATATATTTCTTCGTCAGAGGATCAAAATCAATATTCTTCACCAGAACATCTACATTTTTTCCGTCCAGTTCCAGATAAGCCTGCGTGCCTTCTTTCGCGTTTTTAATGAAAGCAGCTGCATCCTTCTCTGTGAATTTCAAGGATACGTTTTCCTTCATTTCTTTGCCGTACAGGACACCGGTGATAAAACCGTCTCTTCTTAATTTCTTTGCCTTTTCCTCAGGATTTCTTTTCTCAGCTTTTAATGTCAACATAACAATTGCCTCCTCTATCTCTACGTTGGTTTGGTGTAGATGAGAGCTTGTCGGAAGTTCTTTTCGCACTGTGGTTATTATAGCACATATAGAACAAAGTAAACAGTAAAAATGTCACAAAAATAAGGAAGAAAAAGTAAAAATTACAAGCAAATTTCAAAAAATGCTCAGAGAATGTCATCTTCACCATTGCATCATAAGAACATACTACAACATATACAACACGTTACAACAAGAAAGTAAATGGTTGCACGAAGCAGTAAAATAGGGTATACTTTTCGCAAATACATTTGAATTTACTGGGAGGACACAAGGATGGATATGAATATTGTATGTCTGGATCTGGAAGGAGTACTGGTACCGGAGATCTGGATCGCATTTGCGGAGGCCAGTGGGATCCCGGAGCTGAAGAGAACCACCAGAGACGAGCCGGATTACGATAAATTAATGAAATGGAGAATTGGGATACTGAAGGAGCATGGTCTGGGACTGAAGGAAATTCAGGATACGATCGCGAAGATCGACCCGATCCCGGGCGCGAAGGAATTCTTAGACGAGCTGCGCTCTATTACCCAGGTCATCATTATCAGCGATACCTTTTCACAGTTTGCAGGTCCTCTGATGAAAAAATTAGGTTATCCGACCATTTTCTGTAATTCTCTGGAAGTAGCTGAGAACGGAGAGATTACCGGATTTAAGATGCGTGTGGAGAATTCCAAATATACTACGGTCAAGGCACTGCAGTCCATCGGCTTCCAGACCATCGCCAGCGGCGACAGCCATAACGATCTGGGTATGATCCAGGCCAGCAAGGCAGGCTTCCTGTTCAAGAGTACTGAGCAGATCAAAAAGGATCATCCGGAGCTGCCGGCATATGAGACTTACGATGAATTGATGGCAGCGATCAAGAGCGCACTATAATAAAAGACATCATTTAAAATAAAAGACATCTTTAATTAAGAGAAGAGGAAGCAAAAAAGGAAGCGTGGGTATCGAGCAGGATACCTGCGCTTTTGACGCCCACATTATACTAATTTGGAATGAGGTAATCATGGGAATGGAGCAGGAACAGACACCCCATAAGCGCCGTGTGCGGTATAAGGGAAAATATCCGAAAAAATACGAGGAAAAATATAAAGAATTACAGCCGGAAAAATACGGAGATACCATTGCCCATGTCATCAGCAAGGGCAATACGCCCGCAGGTATGCATAGATCCATTATGGTACAGGAGATCCTGGATTTTCTGAAGATCCAGCCGGGAGAGACCGGATTTGACGCGACGCTGGGGTACGGTGGACATACAAAAGCTATGCTGGAACAGTTACAGGGCCGTGGCCATATCTATGCCACAGATGTAGATCCGGAAGAGTCTGCCAAGACGAGGAAACGTCTGGCGGATGCCGGGTATGGAGAGGATATCCTGACAATTAAATTGCAGAATTTCTGTACCATAGATGAGATCGCAAAAGAGGCCGGTGGATTTGATTTTATCCTGGCGGATCTGGGAGTATCTTCTATGCAGATCGATAATCCGGAGAGAGGATTTTCTTTTAAGGTGGACGGACCCCTAGACCTGCGACTGAATCAGACACAGGGTATCAGTGCGGCCGAGCGCTTAGATACGATCAGCAGGGAAGAACTGGCGGGAATGCTCTATGAGAATTCCGACGAGCCTTACTGCGAGGAACTGGCGAAGGCCATCACCGATGAGATCCGCAAGGGACACCGGATCGATACCACGACGAAATTAAGAGAAGTGATCGAGAAGACCCTGGATTTTCTCCCGGAAAAGGAGAAAAAAGATACGATCAAGAAGACCTGTCAGAGAACGTTCCAGGCTCTGCGTATTGATGTGAACCGTGAATTTGAGGTATTGTATGAGTTCATGGAAAAGCTGCCGGGAGCATTGAAACCCGGAGGAAGAGTCGCGATTCTCACGTTCCATTCCGGTGAAGACAAACTGGTAAAACGAGCACTGAAAGAAGGCTGCCGGGACGGAATTTATGCAGACTATTCCAAAGATGTAGTGCGGCCCTCGGCAGAAGAATGCGCGCAGAACGGCAGAGCCCGTTCCACGAAAATGCGCTGGGCGATCCGGGCGGAAGAATAACAGACTGACAGATAGAACAAAAGAGGTGTGGGAATGACTGTCATGGAATATATGAATGCACACAGGGAAGATATGGAGCCCTGCGAGTGCGTGATCCTGCCGGACGGCAGTGTAGAGGAACCGCAACCTTCCCATATTAAGAAACTGGAAGAGATCTCCGGCGAAGATAAACTGACACTGAACAGTCGTATGGAGAAAAATATGGAGCCCATATTTTTCATGGTGGAGTATACCGGCTGTATGCTGGTATGGAGCACCCGTGTAGTGGTGCCTTCCCATCCCACAGCGGCACAGGAAGAGACACTGGAGAACCTGTATTTTGCGGCGATGCTTGCTCCGGGCTATCACAGAGAACAGGTAGGACCGACCTATGAGGAATGCGTGAAAAAAGCAAAAGAACTGCACTAGAAAGGGAACAGCAAAATGGCGTTTACCCATCTTCATGTCCATACAGAATACTCTCTGCTGGACGGATCCAATAAGATTAAAGAATATGTAGCCAGAGTCAAGGAACTGGGCATGAACAGCGCAGCGATCACCGATCACGGTGTTATGTACGGTGTGATCGATTTTTATCGTGCGGCAAGGGAAGCAGGAATTAAGCCGATCCTGGGCTGTGAGGTGTACGTGGCTCCCAATTCCCGGTTTGACAAGGAACTGACCGGCGGAGAGGACCGTTATCACCATCTGGTGCTGTTAGCGGAGAACAATACCGGCTATGCGAACCTGATGAAGATCGTCAGCCGCGGTTTTACCGAAGGCTATTATTATAAACCTCGTGTGGACATGGAAGTACTGCAGCAGTTCCATGAGGGCATCATTGCGCTGTCTGCGTGTCTGGCAGGTGAAGTGCCCCGATTTATTTTAAAGGGCATGAAGGAAGAGGCGAGAATGGCGGCCCGCAAATACGAGGCATGCTTCGGTAAGGGTAACTATTTCCTGGAATTACAGGATCACGGCATCCCGGAACAGAGAACCGTGAATATGGAACTGGTCCAGATGAGCAGGGAGCTGGACATTCCCTTGGTGACCACCAACGATGTGCACTATACCTATGCGGAGGATGCGATCCCTCATGACATTCTGCTGTGCCTGCAGACGGGCAAAAAGCTGGCGGACGAGGATCGTATGCGCTACGAGGGCGGACAGTATTATGTCAAGAGCGAAGAGGAAATGAAGGGACTGTTCCCCTATGCCTGGGAGGCAGTGGAGAATACCCAGAGGATCGCAGACCGATGTAATGTGGAGATTGAATTCGGCGTGACGAAGCTGCCGAAATACGATGTGCCGGAGGGGTACGATTCCTGGAGCTACTTAAATAAGCTCTGCGATGACGGACTGGCAGAACGCTACGGCGACGGTGATCAGCCCGCCGGAGAGACCGGACAGACGCTCAGGGAGCGCCTGGATTATGAACTTGGCGTTATTCAGAGAATGGGATATGTGGACTACTTCCTGATCGTGTGGGATTTCATCAATTATGCGAAGGAGCATGGGATCCCCGTGGGACCGGGGCGAGGCTCCGCGGCGGGAAGTATCGTGGCATATTGCCTGAAGATCACCAACATCGATCCGATTCATTACAATCTGCTGTTTGAACGATTCCTGAATCCGGAACGTGTCTCTATGCCTGATATTGACGTGGATTTCTGCTTTGAACGGAGACAGGAGGTCATCGATTATGTGGGCAGAAAATACGGCAATGACAAGGTGGTACAGATCGTCACCTTCGGTACTCTGGCGGCGAAAGGTGTCATCCGCGATGTGGGCCGTGTCATGGACCTGCCCTATGCGTTCGTGGATTCTATTGCCAAAATGGTGCCGAACGAACTGAACATTACACTGAGCAGAGCACTGGAGATGAATCCGGAATTCCGCAAGCTCTATCAGGAGGACGAACAGGTCCACCACCTGATCGATATGTGTAAGCGACTGGAGGGACTGCCCAGACATACCTCTATGCATGCGGCCGGTGTCGTGATCTGTCAGAAATCCGCAGACGAATTCGTGCCGTTGTCCAGAGGCTCTGATGGTTCCATCGTTACCCAGTTTACCATGACGACGCTGGAAGAACTGGGTCTGTTGAAAATGGACTTTCTGGGACTGCGTACCCTGACCGTGATCCATGATGCTGTAAAATTCATAGAGAATACCACCGGCAGACACATTGATGTGGATGCCATAGACTATAATGACCCGAAAGTACTGGCTTCCATCGGCACCGGCAGAACGGAAGGTGTGTTCCAGCTGGAAAGTGCCGGGATGAAGAACTTCATGAAGGAACTGCGCCCTCAGAATCTGGAGGATGTAGTGGCCGGTATTTCTCTGTATCGTCCGGGTCCCATGGATTTTATCCCGAAGTACATCCAGGGGAAAAACCATCCGGAGGATGTGACCTATGCCTGTCCTCAGCTGGAGCCGATCCTGAAACCCACCTACGGCTGTATCGTATACCAGGAGCAGGTAATGCAGATCGTCCGTGACCTGGCGGGATATACTCTGGGCCGAAGCGACCTGGTGCGCCGTGCCATGAGTAAAAAGAAGCAGGCCGTCATGGAAAAAGAGCGGGCAAACTTCATCTACGGCAATCCGGAGGAGAATGTCCCCGGCTGTATCGCCAACGGCATTGATGAACAGACCGCAGGACAGATTTACGATACCATGATGGATTTCGCCAAGTATGCGTTTAACAAGTCCCATGCGGCTTGTTATGCGGTGGTGGCTTATCAGACGGCGTATTTAAAATACTATTATCCTGTAGAATTCATGGCGGCACTGATGACCTCCGTCATCGATAACCCGAAAAAAGTATCGGAGTATATTTTGAACTGCCGGAACATGAATATCGCCATTCTGCCGCCGGATGTAAATGCGGGAGAAGCCGGATTCTCTGTGACAGACGGCAAGATCCGCTATGCCCTGACGGCCATCAAAGGTGTGGGACGTCCGGTCATCGACAGTCTGGTGCAGGAGCGTAAGGAGAGAGGCCCCTTCACAAACCTGAAGGACTTCATCACCCGCATGTCCGACAAAAAAGAGATGAATAAGCGGGCCATTGAGAACCTGATCAAAGCAGGAGCCATGGACGGACTGGGCGGCACCAGAAAACAGTTCATGAGCGTCTATGTGCAGATCGCGGATCACATCGCCCATGACAAGAAAAACAACCTGGCAGGACAGATTTCCCTGTTTGATATCGCCGGCGAAGAAGATAAGGAAGAATTCGATATCCGGATGCCGAATGTAGGTGAATACAGCAAGGAAATGCTGCTTGGCTTTGAAAAAGAGGTCCTGGGTGTCTATGTCAGCGGTCATCCTTTGGAGGAATACCAGGAGCTGTGGCAGAACTGCATCAGCAATACCGCCGGAGACTTTGCACTGGATGAAGAGTCCGGAGAGGTGGAACTGGTCAAGGATCAGGCGAATGCAGTCATCGGTGGACTGATCGCGGACAAAAACGTAAAATACACCAAGAACGACAAGATCATGGCATTTTTAAATGTGGAGGATCTGATCGGCAACGTGGAAGTCGTGGTATTTCCCCAGGTATACGAGCGCTACAACACTTTGCTTACAGAGGATGCCAAAGTGTTCATCCGGGGCAGAGTGTCCCTGGAAGAGGACAAGGACGGCAAGCTGATCTGCGACCAGATCATCAGCTTCGAGGATGCACAGGCAGCCAGAGCGGCGAACCAGCCTCTGTTCCCAAGGAATTACGGAGGCCGGGGAGGCAGCCGCGGCGGATCCTATGGAAATGGGAACGGCAGTGGGCAGCAGCCGGTCGGTGCCATGCCAGGCGGACAGACAGGCCGAACAGTGGAACAGACACAACCGGGTCAGCGGCCGCAGAACGCCGGAACCGCGCAGAAAAAAGGCATGCCCGCGGGGGCCTGGATCCAGTTTCCCAATATGGAAACCTATAAGGCCAGAGAACAGGAATTGCTACAGGCCATCGCTGACTCCGACGGCAATGACGATGTAGTAATCTACCTGAGGGATATTAAAAACATCAAGATCCTGCCTGCAAATCTCAGGGTAAAAGCCGATGAGACATTAATGGAAAAGCTTGCATCGCAGTTTGGAAAAGAAAATGTTAAATTTATAACGAAACCTATTGAAAACCGCTCAAAAATAGATTAAAATAAAGAATCGAGAAGAGAAAATTATTCGTTCGTTTACTTAGGAGGTAACAGTCATGGCAAAAGAGATTAAGACGATCGGCGTACTGACCAGCGGCGGTGATGCACCGGGAATGAACGCTGCTATCCGTGCAGTTGTTCGTACAGCCATTGCAAGAGGACTGAAGGTTAAGGGAATTAAAAAAGGTTATCAGGGTCTTTTGAATGAAGAGATCGTAGATATGGAAGCCAAGGATGTGTCCGATATCATCCAGCGCGGTGGTACCATCTTAGGAACCGCACGTTGTCTGGAGTTCAAGGAAGCGGAAGGACAGAAGAAGGGCGCTGAGATCTGTAAAAAGCACGGTATCGACGGTATCGTTGTCATCGGTGGTGACGGTTCCTATCGTGGAGCACAGGCTCTGTCCAGACTGGGCATCAACACCATCGGCCTTCCCGGAACCATCGACCTGGATATCGCATGTACTGAGTACACCATCGGCTTCGATACCGCAGTGAACACCGCAATGCAGGCTATTGATAAAGTTAAGGATACCTCTTCCTCTCACGAGAGATGCAGTATCATCGAGGTAATGGGCAGAAATGCCGGATACATTGCTCTGTGGTGCGGTATTGCCAACGGCGCCGAGGATATCCTGCTTCCCGAGAAGTACGATTACAACGAACAGAATATTATCAATAATATCATTACCAACCGTAAGCATGGCAAGACCCATCACATCATCATCAATGCCGAGGGAATCGGACATTCCACTTCCATGGCACGCCGTATCGAGGCAGCTACCGGTATTGAGACCCGTGCTACGATCTTAGGTTACATGCAGCGTGGAGGAAGCCCTACTGCGAAGGATCGTTACTATGCATCTATCATGGGTGCTTACGCAGTAGACATCATGCTGGAAGGCAAGACCAATCGTGTCGTTGGTTATCAGCACGGCGAATTCATCGATTTCGATATTGAGGATGCACTGCAGATGGAGAAGGGTATCAACGATTATCAGTTTGAGGTATCTCATTTACTTTCCATCTAATTTAACAGTTCAGACATCATGAATAGGAGTGTCTGAACGGATACGAAGACAAAGGCGTTTCCCATTGCGTGGAAGCGCCTTTTTGACTATAATAAACTCATCCATAGAATGCATCACGTCTGCTTGCAGACAGGGGATGCATTCTATGAGAGGAGTAAACAGACATGAGTATGAAGGACGATAGTCCGGAATACGAATGGATGTTGCGATTTTGAGAGTGCGTAGCACGAAAAATCGCATTATTATGCATTATTATGGCAGGATAGCAGGGAGCAGACAGATATGATCACAAGCAGCAACAATGCAAAAGTAAAACAGGTCGTGCAGTGGCAGACGAAGGCGAAGGAACGGCGTAAGGATCACGTATTCCTGGCGGAGGGCGTCAGGATGTGTGAGGAAGCGCCGGTAAAAAGCGTAAGAGAGGTCTATCTCACAGAAGAACTGGAGCAGAAGCTCCGCCGGAACGCACAGAACGGCGATACTGCATTCTGGGATAAGCTTCAGCAGACCGGCTATGAGACCGTATCCCCGGAGGTATTTGCAAAAATGGCAGATACCCAGACTCCCCAGGGGATCCTCACCGTGTTGGAGCAGCCTTCCTATGATCTGACACAGCTTCTGGAACAGCCGGAGCCGTTATTTTTGATCCTGGAGAATTTACAGGATCCCGGGAACCTGGGAACCATGATACGTACTGGGGAAGGAGCAGGAATAACGGGCGTTATTATGAACCAACAGACTGTGGACATCTTCAATCCCAAGACCATCCGTGCCACCATGGGATCCATATTCCGGGTACCGTTTGTCTATGTGCCGGAGCTATCCCCGATGCTGACGCAGATGCATGAAAAAGGAATCCATACCTACGCGGCACACCTGAAGGGACAGAAATATTACGATAGCTTTTCCTTCCGGGAGCCCACTGCATTTCTCATCGGCAATGAAGGAAACGGACTGACCAAAGAGATCTCCGACCAGGCCGGGCAATACCTCAAAATCCCTATGGAGGGTAAGGTGGAGTCCCTGAATGCCTCGATCGCAGCGGCTCTTTTGATGTATGAGGCGCACAGACAGCGAAACCTGTAGGCATAGTAGCGGTTCGGGGCTATATGATATTTAGATAGAAAACAGAGCAGGAGGACAGATATTATGAAGATTGGATTTATCGGATTGGGAAATATGGCAACGGCAATGATCGGCGGCATGCTGCAGAAGGGCATGGCAAAGTCGGAGGACATCATCGGTTCCTCTAAGACAGAAACAACTGCAGAAAAAGTTAAAACAAAATTTAATATTAACACAACAACAGACAATACTGCCGTGGCTGAGCAGGCAGATATCCTGTTCTTAGCCGTAAAGCCTATCTTTTTCCCGGAAGTGATCGCCGGGATTAAGGATGCTGTGAAGGCAGATACCCTGATCATCAGCATCGCAGCAGGCAGGAAGCTGCAGTATCTGAAGGATGCATTTGGCAGACCGGAGCTTAAGCTGATCCGCTGCATGCCCAATACGCCTGCCCTGGTGCTGGAGGGCTGTACCGGTGTCTGCGCAGGGGAGAATGTCACAGAGGAAGAGACAGAGCAGGTGCTTTCCCTGCTTCGTTCCTTCGGCATCGCCAGTGTCGTACCGGAGCGTCTGATGGATGTGGTCGTGGGAGTCAGCGGAAGCTCTCCCGCATATGTATTTATGTTTATTGAGGCCATGGCGGATGAAGCTGTGGCAGCCGGAATGCCCAGAAAACAGGCCTATGAATTCGCAGCACAGTCCGTACTCGGCAGTGCAAAAATGGTGCTGGAGACCGGAAAACATCCCGGTGAATTAAAGGATATGGTATGTTCTCCCGGAGGTACCACCATCCAGGCAGTCAAAGTACTGGAAGAGAAGGGCATGCGTGCCGCTGTGATGGATGCCATGGACGCCTGCATCGAGAAGTCGAAATGTATGTAGTGACAGCTCGACCATGAACAGAGTCGAGAGCAAAAATCATGTTAACATGATTTTGTGAACGAATATGTTCATGAGTTGAGCGCCGGTTCATGAGCAAAGGTAGTCACGCAGTGACGAAAAGCGTGATAACGCGACTTTGCGAATGGCGCAAGCCGAGCTGTCATGGCTAAATAGCGCCCAAAACCCAATAACTTGACAAAAAATTTGTCATCTGCTATGATATTCCGCGTAACAAATTTAACATTTTTGTAACAAACTGGTGAAAATATTAAGAAATACATCATATACTATTCACTGGGAGATCCGCAGGTATACCACCCCGTCCGGGGAATTTTCCTGTGGGAAAGGCGTGTATCAAGATGACAAAAAGCAGAAGAATGCTGGTTGTATGTGCAGGACTGCTCTGTTCTATCTTCCTGAGCATGCAAATGAGCATGACCGCACAGGCAAGCAATACTAAAAACTATGTCAATGATCTGAACGGTGGTGTCGCATCGATCTTAGACCCCGGTTCCAAAAACAGTACCGAGGTCATCAATGCAACGGTGCAGGAATTGAATCTGACATTCCCCTCTGAGGAAGAGATCAGTTCCGGGCTGGTCATGGCAAACGTAAGAGATGCCGTGAATGTACGAAGCGATGCCAGTGAGGATGCTTCCAAGGTCGGCAAGCTGTACAAAGACTGTGGAGGTACGATTTTAGAGCGCAGGGACGGTTGGACCAAGATCCAGTCCGGTACGCTGATCGGCTGGGCCAAAGACGAATATCTCCTGTTCGGGGATGATGCGAAGGCACTGGCCAATGATGTGGGCAGAATGATCGCACAGATCAACACGGAGACTCTTCGTGTGAGAACCGAGGCGGATCAGGAGGCCGGAGTTCTGGGACTTCTTCCCAAGGGCGATATAGTGGATGTAGTAGATAACAGTAATCCCGAATGGGTCTGCATCGACTACGAAGGAGCAGACGGATATGTGTCTGCGGAGTATGTAACAGTAGATTTCCAGATCGACTCCGGTGAGACTTTAGAGGAGATCAAAGCAAGAGAAGCCGCAGAGCGTGAAGCAAAACGTCATGTGAACTACGGCGAATACACCACCGATGCGGATACCACGCAGCTGTTGGCAGCATTGATCCAGTGCGAGGCAGGATGCGAGAGCTACGAAGGACAGCTGGCAGTAGGTGCTGTTGTTATGAACCGTGTACGAAGCGGCGCTTACCCGAGTAGCATTCATGGTGTGATCTATGCGTCCGGACAGTTCACTCCGGCATTGAACGGTAAGGTAAATACCGTATACGAATCCGGCAAGATCAACGCAAGCTGTATCAAGGCAGCGGAAGAAGCCATCTCCGGCGTATCCAATGTGGGAGATCTGACACACTTCAGACGTAACAACGGCCGTGACGGAATCGTGATCGGTAATCATGTATTCTATTAAAATCACAAAATTAGAATCACAAAATTACAAAAGAGGCGGTGTCCCAAAGGGGATGCCGTCTTTTTGACTACAAAGACATCTACAGACAGCACAATAACCATAAGTATCGTGCGAAGGTTGCAGTTGCCATACAGATACATTTGTAGTACACTGGATACAACTACAAAACCAAAGGAGTGATTATATGAGCGAAATGGTAACCTTGTGGCTTGTGGTATTGATCGTATCGATCGGGGTGGAGGTCGCTACTCTGGGACTGACGAGCATATGGTTCGCCGGAGGCGCGGCTGTGGCAGTGATCGTTGCCGCATTTCATGGACTGGTCTGGTTACAGATCCTGTTATTTTTTGCAGTATCTCTGCTGCTGTTATTTTTCACCAGACCCATCGCAGTCAGATATTTTAACAGAGACCGCGTAAGGACGAATGTGGAAAGCATGATCGGCAGACAGGCGATCGTGACCAGTGAGATCGACAATCTGCAGGGCATCGGCCAGGTGACGGTAGGTGGACAGGAATGGAGTGCCAGAACGGAAGAAGACGGACTGAATTTACAGCCCGGGACCGTGGTGGACATTGTGGCAGTCAACGGGGTCAAGCTGATCGTTAAAGTGGATCCCCAGATGGCAAAAGTGACGGAAAACTTATCAGAGCCGCAGTCGTAAGAATCGTGTAGAACCAATACATGAGGGAAAAGTGCGTACAAGGGGTACGCAGCGTACACAAACGTACGCAGAAGGAGGAAAAATGATAGTATTAATTATTATTGCCGTTTTAGTATTATGGATCTTCGTATCCTGTATCAAGATCGTTCCCCAGGCACAGGCCTATGTCATCGAGCGTCTGGGTGCTTATCAGGCTACCTGGAATGTAGGATTTAACTTAAAGATCCCGTTCATCGACAGAGTAGCGAGAAAAGTCAACTTAAAGGAGCAGGTAGCGGATTTTCCGCCCCAGCCCGTAATTACCAAAGATAACGTAACCATGCGGATCGATACCGTAGTCTTCTATCAGATCACCGATCCTAAGCTGTTCACCTATGGCGTAGAGAACCCTATGATGGCGATCGAGAATCTGACTGCCACCACCCTGCGTAACATCATCGGTGACCTGGAGCTGGATCAGACCCTGACCTCCCGTGAGACCATTAATACCAAGATGCGTGCGGCACTGGATATTGCCACCGATCCCTGGGGTATCAAGGTGAACCGTGTAGAACTGAAGAACATTATCCCTCCTGCAGAGATCCAGAACGCCATGGAGAAGCAGATGAAGGCAGAGCGTGAGAGACGTGAAGCCGTAACCCGTGCCGAAGGTGAGAAAAAGGCTAAGATCCTGGAGGCAGAAGGTGCCAAGGAATCCGCCATCCTTCGCGCAGAGGCAGATAAGCAGGCAGCCATCCTCCGTGCAGAGGCAGAGAAGGAGAAGATGATCCGCGAGGCAGAAGGTGAAGCCGAAGCCATCCTCAAGGTGCAGCAGGCGAATGCCGACGGTATCAAGATGCTGAAGGAAGCAGGTGCAGATGCCGCAGTCCTGAAGTTAAAGAGCCTGGAAGCATTCGAGAAAGTAGCGGATGGTCAGGCCACCACCATCCTGCTCCCCGCAGAGCTGCAGGGCATTGCCAGCATAGCAGAGACCTTCAAGGCAGCAGCCGGCAAAAAAGCAGAATAAAAGTCATAACGAATAGAATCAGACAGATCAAAGAGGATCTCTTCCGGAATGCCGGTAGGGATCCTTTTTTGCTCCAAGGATCAGGAAACGTGGCATAAAGTGCATGCTGCGAGGGGTTGAAAAACACCGGATAATGAAGTATATTGATTACATATATCTAAAAATAATACAGAGGCCGAAGCCTCGGAAAAGAGGAGTATTATGGATTTAAAGGGACGCGATTTTTTGAAATTACTGGACTTTACACCGGAAGAGATCGAATATCTGCTGGACCTGGCGGCAGACCTGAAAGATAAAAAGAAAAAAGGAATCCCCGTAGATACCCTCCGAGGCAAGAATGTGGCTCTGATCTTCGAGAAGACCAGTACCCGTACCAGATGTGCTTTTGAAGTGGCAGCGCATGACCTGGGAATGGGTACCACTTATCTGGATCCTACCGGATCCCAGATCGGTAAAAAAGAAAGCATCGCCGATACCGCCAGAGTACTGGCAGGCATGTTCGAGGGTATCGAATACCGTGGCTTTGGACAGGATATCGTAGAGGAACTGGCGAAATACTCCAAGGTTCCCGTATGGAACGGACTGACCAATGAATTCCATCCCACCCAGATGCTGGCAGATCTTCTGACCATCCGTGAGCATTTCGGACACCTGAAGGGGATCCGCATGACTTATATGGGAGATGCCCGTTACAACATGGGAAACTCTCTGATGGTAGCCTGTGCGAAGATGGGTATGCACTTTACCGCATGCACCACGGCAAAATATTTCCCGGCAAAAGAGCTGGTGGCAGAGTGTGAAGCAATCGCGGCACAGACCGGCGGCAGCATCACTCTGACCGAAGATGTGAAGGCAGGTACCAAGGATGTGGATGTCATTTATACGGATGTCTGGGTATCCATGGGTGAGCCGGACGAAGTATGGACCGAGCGTATCAAGGAATTGTCCCCTTATCAGGTGAATAAAGCGGTGATGGATAATGCCGGTGAGCAGGCGATCTTTATGCATTGTCTCCCCGCATTCCATGATCTGAAGACCAAGATCGGTGCCCAGATGGGTGAGCGTTTCGGCATCACCGAGATGGAAGTCACCGACGAAGTATTTGAATCCGGACAGTCTCTGGTATTTGAAGAGGCAGAAAATCGTATGCATACAATCAAGGCAGTGATGGCGGCAACTTTATGAGTATGAAAGCAAAGATATTGGAGCTCCTGCGGGAAAAGGAGACTTACGTCTCCGGACAGGAACTCTGTGAGCAGTTCGGAGTATCACGGACTGCCGTATGGAAAGCAATCGGACAACTGAAGAAAGAAGGCTATGTCATCGAGGCGGTACAGAACAAGGGGTACCACCTGGTGGATCAGGCGGAGGAGGTCTATAACCAGGCCGATATCCAAAGCAGATTGAAGACAAAGTGGGTGGGACATCCCTTACTGTTTTTCGACAGCATTGATTCCACCAATATCCGCGCCAAGCTGGAAGCGGAACAGGGAGCAGAGAGCGGATTGTTGGTCGTAGCGGATCAGCAGACTGCCGGACGGGGCCGCAGAGGCCGCGGCTGGGAGAGCCCTTCGGGAAGCAACATTTACTATACGTTAATGCTCAAACCGGATTTCAATGCGGACTGCGCACCGATGTTAACGTTAGTCATGGCACTGGCGGTGGCTAAGGGTATTCGGCAGACTCTCGGACGCGGCAGTGAAGAAGGTGCGGCAAAGGTAGGCATCAAGTGGCCCAACGATATTGTGGTGGATGGAAAAAAAGTCTGTGGTATCCTCACGGAGATGAGCATGGAACAGGCTTATATCCATCACATTGTCATCGGCGTGGGCATCAATGTGCGCAGGCAGGAATTCCCGGAGGAGATCCGGGACCGGGCAGCAGCCATCGAGGAACAGTGCGGATTCCGGATCTCCCGCAGCCAGCTGATCGCGGACATCATGGAAGCTTTTGAGGAGGATTATGAGATCTTCTTACAGACCCATGATCTGAAAGGGCTCAGAGACTCCTATGCAAAGCTCCTGGTGAACCGGGACAGAGAAGTCTGCGTGCTGGATCCCAAGGGAGAATTCCGCGGTACCGCCCGGGGAATCAATGATCAGGGCGAGCTTCTCGTAGAGAGACAGGACGGCAGCATAGAGGAAGTCTATGCCGGTGAGGTGTCTGTGCGTGGGGTATACGGCTACGTGTAGCATCTGGGGCAGCGGAGCGTGATGCACCATGAACCAGAAGCAGATTTAGAATAAAAATAACAGGATAGAAAATTATGGACGAGAACAAAATTGTACTCTGCGGCGCCAATGCCTATGAGAAAAAATATTACTTTAACGAAGAACAATTCAAAATGATTCCCGAATCCATCAAGGAAGAACTGCACATCATCTGCGTGCTGTTCACTGAGGAAGTGGGAGGCGTGTTTACCATCGCCTTTGAAGAGGACGGCAACGTGGTCATGGAGACTAACGCGGATGACGATGACATCTATTACGATGAGGTCTCATCCGGACTGCTGATCGCTGAGATCCGTCGGAGCAGACAGGAGCTTTTCGAATCCTTAAGTCTGTATTACCGCGTATTTATCAAAAAAGAAGATGTTTCGGAACTGTTGGATGAGGAGGACGGCGAATGATATTTGTCATAGATGTGGGTAATACCAATATGACCATGGGTGTCTTCTGTGGGGAAAAGCTGGCAGCTACCTTCCGGATCATGACCAAAACACCCAGAACCTCGGACGAATACGGGATCATGATCACACAGCTGTTGAAAAATAACGGTATTGAGACTTCTGTTATCGAGGGAGCCATCATCGCCAGCGTCGTGCCGGATGTGATGCATTCCCTGACCAGTTCTATCATCCGCTACCTGCATACGAAGCCTCTCATCGTAGGGCCCGGAGTCAAAAGCGGTATTAAGGTAGCTACGGAAGATCCCAGAGGTATCGGTGCGGACCGTATCGTCGATGCGGTGGCAGCCTATGTGAAATACGGCGGACCTGTGTTGGTACTGGATTTCGGTACTGCCACCACGTATGACCTGATCACGGAGGACGGAAGATTTACCGCAGGTATCACAGCTCCCGGCATCCGCATCAGTTCCGAGGCCTTATGGAAAGAGACGGCGAAGTTGCCGAATATCGAGATCCGCAAGCCGAAGACTATTCTGGCACAGGAGACCATTACCAGTATGCAGGCCGGTCTGATGTATGGTCAGATCGGACAGACGGAATACATCATCCGCAAGGTAAAGGAAGAGAGCGGTCTTGCCAATCTGAAGGTGGTAGCCACCGGGGGATTGGGACGAGCCATCGCAGACGAGACCGACAGCATTGATATCTATGACAGCTCTCTGACGCTGGATGGACTGCGGATCATTTACGACAAGAACCGGAAGTAGTATCCGGGAAATAAATTAGGATACCGGACCACGGAGAGATTATGAAGAAATTACAGATTGGCAATGTGACCCTGGATAATCCCATCATCCTGGCACCTATGGCAGGCGTATCCGACCTGCCATTTCGTCTGCTCTGCCGAGAAATGGGAGCAGCATTGGTGTGCATGGAGATGGTGAGTGCCAAGGCAATCTATTATAACAATAAAAATACTGACAGCCTTATGGAGATCCATCCCGACGAGGTGCCTGCTTCCTTGCAGCTGTTCGGTTCTGATCCGCAGATTCTTGCGGAGATGGCAAAACGCATCGAGGAGCGTCCTTTTTCCATTCTGGACCTGAACATGGGATGCCCGGTACCAAAGGTAGTGAATAACGGCGAGGGCTCCGCACTGATGAAGGATCCGAAGCTGGTGGAGCAGATCCTGACGGCGTTAGTCAGAGCCATCGACAAGCCGGTGACCGTGAAGATCCGGAAGGGGTTTGACGATGACCATGTCAATGCCGTGGAGATCGCTAAGATCGCGGAAGCCTGCGGTGTGGCAGCGGTAGCGGTGCATGGACGGACCAGAGCCCAGTATTACAGCGGACAGGCAGACTGGGACATCATCGCACAGGTGAAGGATGCGGTGAAGATCCCTGTCATCGGTAACGGCGATGTGGACAGCCCCGAGAAAGCGAAAGCCATTCTGGAGCAGACCGGCTGTGACGGCGTCATGATCGGCCGGGCGGCGGAGGGCAATCCCTGGATCTTCCGGGAAGTGGTATCCTACCTTACAGACGGCACGATCCCCGCGAGACCCACGAACAGGGAGAAGCGGGAACTGATCCTGCGCCATGCGGCATTGCAGCTGGAATACAAGGGCGAATATACCGGCGTCCGGGAGATGCGCAAGCATCTGTCCTGGTATACCGTAGGAATGCCCCATTCCGCCCATTTCCGCCAGACCATCAACACCATGGAGAAAATGGACGAGCTCATCCGGGGCGTGTATGACATATTCCCGGAGGAAGAGTAGTGCCGGGAGCCCGGTGTACAGCAGTGTCTGCGGAAGGCCGGATGCAGCACTGTGCATATAATCGGGCCGGCTGCATACACTGTAGCATGGACACTATTTTGTATCTCTATCCGGTGAGACAAACCGTGGAACAGAGGGCACAGGCAGCGGTATGTAAGTCACAGCCTGTGCAGAAGGGAAACGCTCCCCGGGGAAAACTTTTTAAAATATTCCATGCACTGTGGAAAACTACAAAAACGCAGGAAGCTACGGAGGCTGTGACTGTTCGCCGGACGGAATATCTATTCCGGGATTACCGTCTGGTCAGGGCGGCAGTGACGGGAGCGGATGGCACGGAACAGAAACAGACGGAGCAAATACTCCGGGAACAATTGCGGGAACTGACAGAGGATCCGGACCACACATACATTGTGTGCCGAGAACCCCTGTCTTTTTATTACGGAAGGGAATTCCGGGAATACCGGCAGCAGAACTGGGTGGAACATCTGCTGCGGTACGGAGAGGATGTGATGGGACATCCGCTGTGGCCGGATGTGATCGTGCTGGGGAAGAATCCCTTTCTGTCCTACGTGCTGCTGCGGTATGTGGCGGCACTGCGCAGCGTGAAATGGTACCTCACGGACAGAGAATATCGGGAGGAGGAAGACGAACTGACCTGGGAACTGGAAGACGAATACGGACTGATCCCGGAGATCCGTCTGTTACCGGAAACGTCAGATTACGACAGGGTGCGGCTGGAGGCGACGGCGCCCTGCCTGGTGCTGGATTTTAGCGACAGTGACAAAGTCTACGGTGGCGGGCTGGCAGCGGGCAGCATCTGGCTGGATTTTCCGGCATCGGAGGAAAAGGAACGCCGTGTCACGTCCGGATGTCCGCAGATCCGTTATTTTTCCATGAAAAAAGAGTGGAAAGACCCGCGAAAAGCCTTGGAATACCTTGACACCATCAGTAAAAATGGGTATAATAACTCGGTTGATTAGGCTAGTATAGTTGCCGGGAGTGTCGGTAGCGCAAAATATAGAAAACAGGAAGGTGCGGTATCATGCAGGAAAAGAAAAACATTTTGACCTACGAAGGCCTCAGAAAATATGAGGATGAGTTACATGATCTGAAAGTGGTAAAACGTCAGGAAGTGGCTCAGAAGATTAAGGAAGCAAGAGAGCAGGGAGACCTGTCCGAGAACGCTGAGTACGATGCAGCGAAGGATGAGCAGAGAGACATCGAAGCCCGTATCGAAGAGCTGGAGAAGATCCTGAAGAACGCAGAAGTCGTAGTCGAGGATGAAGTAGATCTGGATAAGATCAACATCGGCTGCCAGGTCAAGATCCTGGATATCGAATACAGCGAAGAGCTGGATTACAAGATCGTAGGTTCCACCGAGGCGAACAGCTTAAAGGGCAAGATCTCCAACGAGAGTCCCGTAGGTAAGGCATTGATCGGCCATAAGGTCGGCGATACCGTTGAAGTAGAGACACCCGCAGGTGTATTCGCATATAAGATTCTGGAGATCCAGAGAAGTAACGTTGAATAAGTAAGACAGAGTAAGGAGTGGAAAAAAGTGGCAGATACACAGAACACAAATGTACAGGAGCAGGATATTCATCAGCTGCTTAAGGTAAAGCGCGAGAAGCTGGCTAACCTGCAGCAGGCAGGCAAGGATCCTTTTCAGATCACCAAATATGATGTGACCCATCACAGCACTGATATCAAGAATAATTTCGAAGAACTGGAAGGCAAGACCGTCCGTATCGCCGGACGTGTAATGTCCAAACGTGTCATGGGTAAGGCATCCTTCTGCAATGTACAGGATCTGCCCGGCAACATTCAGGTATATGTGGCAAGAGACAGCATCGGAGAAGAGTCCTATGCGGATTTCAAAAAGTATGATGTGGGCGATATCGTAGGTATCGAGGGCGAAGTCTTCAAGACCAAGACCGGCGAGATCTCCGTACATGCGTCCCAGGTAATACTGCTGTCCAAGAGCTTACAGATCCTGCCTGAGAAGTTCCATGGCCTGACCAATACCGATATCCGTTATCGTCAGCGTTATACCGACCTGATCATGAATCAGGATGTTAAGGATACTTTCGTAAAGCGTTCCAGAATCATCAGCGCCATCCGCCGTTATCTGGACGGACAGGGCTTCCTGGAAGTAGAGACCCCCATGCTGGTATCCAATGCCGGCGGTGCGGCAGCAAGACCTTTCGAGACCCATTACAATGCGCTGGATGAGGACGTGAAGCTGCGTATCTCCCTGGAACTGTACCTGAAGAGACTGATCGTTGGCGGCATGGAGCGTGTCTTCGAGATCGGCCGTGTATTCCGTAACGAAGGTCTGGACACCAGACACAATCCGGAATTCACACTGATGGAGCTGTACCAGGCATACACCGACTATTACGGAATGATGGATCTGACTGAGAACATGTTCCGCTATGTGGCACAGGAAGTATGCGGTACTACCGTGATCCCTTATGCAGAAGAGACCATCGACCTGGGCAAGCCTTTCGAGAGACTGACCATGGTAGATGCTGTCAAGAAATACGCAGGCGTTGATTTCGACCAGATTCCCGATACCGCTGCTGCGAAGAAGCTGGCAGACGAGAAGGGTGTACACTACGAAGAGCGTCATGCCAAGGGCGATATCCTGAACCTGTTCTTCGAGGAGTTCGTAGAAGAGCATCTGATCCAGCCCGTATTCATCATGGATCATCCGGTAGAGATCTCTCCTCTGACCAAGAGAAAGCCGGACAAGCCTGATTATGTAGAGCGTTTCGAGCTGTTCATCTATGGACGTGAAATGTGTAATGCTTATTCCGAGTTAAATGACCCCATCGACCAGAGAGAGCGTTTCAAGGCGCAGGAAGCTGCACTGGCAGCAGGCGATGAGGAAGCCAATACGACCGATGAAGATTTCATGAACGCACTGGAGATCGGTATGCCTCCTACCGGCGGTATCGGTTACGGTATCGACCGTCTGGTAATGCTGCTGACCAACTCTCCTGCGATCCGTGATGTTCTGCTCTTCCCGACAATGAAGAGCTTGGATAAATAAACCTAGTGTTTATGCGGGATTGAGGCATTTGAGTACGTCAAAGGACGCATTAAAAGACGTATTTTGGCATAGTCATTTACATCAGTATGAAAGAGTACACAATCTGAAAAGAATAAGACTCAATCGAATATGAACTACTAAGAGGACATTTTCTAAAGAAATTTAGAAGATGTCCTCTTTTTTGCGTTATGGAGAAAATACGTCATTTGTTATGAAGTCAAAGTGAAAGGAGCACAGCAATGGATGAATCAAAGAAAAAAGATAGATATGAGGATGCAAAAAAGTTTGTAAGATATTCAGATGGTGCAAAGATGTACAGTATGGGAATGACAAAATTTCAAGAAGTGGCTAAGGATGCCAAGGCTTGTTATAAGATTGGTCAGCTTGTACTTGTTAATACAGAAATATTGGATAAGTATCTTGAAACTTTTCATATTACAGATTCTGAGTTTTATAAGTAGGTGATGTTATGGTAAATACATTGAGTGGTTCAGTTAGTGCCTATAGAAAAGAAATTGTAAAACCAAGATTTATTCGTATTGATGAAGTAATGGCTTTATTAGATGTAACACGAGATGAGGCAATGGATATAGCATTAGCTGCTGGAGCAAGATATCAGCTTGCAAAGATTATATTAGTACATAAGGAAAGGTTGATGAAATTTATGAAACATTTTGCAAGAGTGCCTAGTTCAAACAAAATCGTAGAAAAGAAGTTTGTAAGAATTGGGGAAGCTTCAATGACATATAGCATAGGGCATCATAGATTTATTGAAATGGCTAGAGCAGCGGGTGCTGTATATAAGATTGGAACAGCTAAGGGAAATACTATATTAATAAATTTGGAAATTTTTGATGATTATATGGAGCAATTCAGAGAACCGCCAACAGAAATGAAACATCCATTGCCAAATGTGAAAGGAGACTGATGAATGAGTTACTCATATAAGTGCTATTCAGATACAAAGGATTTTATGAAAAAATTTGTAAATGCAGAGGAAGGAGCGATTATTTATGGGATAAGTAAATCTAGAATCATAGTAATTGCGAGAGAGGCAGGAGCAGTCTATAAAGTCGGTAATTCAGCATTAATCAATACGGAATTATTTGAAAAATATCTTGAACGATTCAGAGAGCCGGCAAGAGAACTGCCTAAGCATACATGGAACAAATTAAAGGAAATGACAAATACACCAAAAACTGGTGAAAATTCGTAAAAATACACCAGTGGTGTCACTTCCGTAAAATTAAAGTGCATTGTAGAATATCAATTGTCCAAGAGAGATTGGACATAACAATTGAATAATCAGTTACAGATTTGCAAAGTAGTTTGCACTGCAGAGTATCTGTAGGTAGTAAAATTACGGGGCATGTACCTGGAGGATGAAAGTCACAGCTATCATATTAGTAGTCTGATGGATTGAAAGATGAAGGGCGAGAAGCTGGATGGAAATCTGGTAAAAGGAATAGGCATGTTGCGTAAGGATAATTAACCACAGAGGGCGAGAAGTTCGTCCTTATCCTCAAAAGGCTAAAAGAGGAGATAGTGCTTCTGATAATTCAGAAGGGCGTCGTGAAACACATTTTGTGGCTCGTCTGTAACTCCCGGAGGTGAGAACACCTCTTTGTACACGGGGCGATATAGGAGTCTAGAAGACTGGCGTGTACCTACATGCTTAGCGTTAAGCATAGCCATGTAGACTATATCACTTCCAAATTCAAATTCTGTCTATATGGCAACTAATTTGAAGGAGGATAAAGTGGTGATGGGATTTAGCATAGCATTAATAATTATTGTTCTTATCGTATTGTATTCGTTAGCTAGGACGGCAGGAGAGTCGGACAGGACAATGGAACAGATAAGAGAGCAATCACTCCTTGGAAGGGAGGAGAGCTCTGGTGGGAACAGTTGAAAAAAGAGATAAGCATAAGAAACGCAGGTTTGTATCTCCAGAAGAAAAGCTTGAAAGAGAATTAAAAGATTGTATGCATTGTAGATTCTTCTGGGGACATAACAACAGATGTGCCAATGGAACATGTTGTAAACCATCTAAGAAAAAGGAACAGAAACTTCCGACGGAATGTGTCGGATGTCCATATTATCGAGGGAATGGTTATTGTTTTCCTTGTATGCGAAAGCTGATAGGAAAGTAGGTGGTTAAGATGTTCAAGTGGCTGTTTAAGAAGAAAGGATGTGCAAAACACATGAATAACAAGTTAGAAGTAATCGGCATTGATCATGGATGGTCAATGATGAAAACAATCTCTCAGGTATTTGTCACAGGTGTTAAGGAGATTACAACAACTCCAGCACTTTTCGGTGATGTACTCGAGTATGAAGGAAAGTTCTATAAGGTTGGAACTGTGAGACAGGAGGTAAAGGACACGAAGGTCGAAGATGGCAGCTTTTATCTTCTCACACTTGCGGCAGTAGCTAAGGAACTTAAAAGAAGAGGTCTTGCAGAGGCAAAGGTATTCCTTGCCGTAGGACTACCACTTACAAGGTTTGGAGCAGAGAAGAATGATTTTATCAAGTACCTGACAAAGAATAAGCGTGTAAGCTTCAAATATGAGAATGAGCCGTATTATATTGAAATTGATGATGTGGCAGTATTCCCTCAGTGTTATGCAGCAGTAGTGGACAAGATTCCTACAATGGCAAAGAAAACGCTGATAGTAGATATCGGTAGCTGGACAATCGACATTATGCCGGTAATCAACAAGTCACCGGATGAATCAGAGTGTGTGACGATACCAAAAGGTCTTATTACCTGTATGCGTTCTATCAATGAGCAGTGTGTAAGACAACTTAACGGAGAGGTAGACGAGTCAGAGATACAGAACATCATGCGATATGGCAGGTCAGATATTGATGATGAATACTTTGCCATTATCAAGGCAGAGATAGAGGATTTTGTTGATAAGGTATATAACTCAATCCGTGAGTTTGGGTATAACTTAAAGACTACACCGATTGTATTTGTCGGTGGCGGGGCAGTTGTGATGAAGAATTTTGGTAGTCATGATGCTAAGAACATTTCCTATAACCTTGATGTAAAGGCAAATGCAAGAGGATATGAGCAGCTTGCCACAATGGGACTTAAAAGCACTAAGCGATTATCATAAGGAGGCAGATGATGGGAAGAAGACTTGAATATGAAGTAAAAACTTCTGTCCGCCTCAACATGAGCAATCCTCAGCATGTGAAAATCAATGATGTGATTCAGAACCTTGATCCGAAGATTTTCAAATCTAAGAACCAGTTCATTATAGATGCGATTCAGTTCTACATTGATAATTATGGAAAAGAAACTTTTGTTATCAAGAAGAAGGAAAAAGAGAGGGCTGAATATATCCGGTCAGAAGATATTGATGACATTAAGGAAGAAGTCATTGAAGCAGCAACCAATGAGGCTAGGAAAGAGGTCATAAGGCTGTTAGGCGGAGTGATATCCGGAATGAATGTTGGTCAGCCGGTAATAATGCAGGTAGCCAATAGTGAAGCACAAGAACCTACAGAAGATGTTATGGACGATGCAGATGTTGCAGGACTTGCAATGGGATGGATGTCGAAAGGAGACTGATTATTATGAGAAGAGTTATGGGAGCCGTAGGAACAGTAATTTTAGAGATACTCAAGTGGATATTAAGGATAATTCTTGGAGCGTTGAAGCTGGTCTTAGGACTTGCCAGAATAATTCTTCTTCTATTCGCTATGGTGGCAAGGATATTTCTTTCATTCGTAAGAATGGGCACATTCTGAGAGGAGGTGAGCGTATGCAGGTAAAGGGTTTATTCTTAAATTATAAGAAAAACAGAAGACTTATGCAGTATTTCTTTAAAATAAGAGAGCTGGTATAATGAAAGGAGTTTAAGATGCACAGAATACGGGACAGTCCTATGTGTCCCGTGCATTACAGATAAATAGTTCACCGCAAGGGTGGATGGCACGGAACACAAAGCCCGTCCCTCTTGCGGAGAAGGGATGGGTGATTACTATGAAGAAGATAAGGATTATCTTATTATCCGCAGTACTGGTCTTTTCAATGGCTGCCTGTAATGGTAGTAAGGAAAAGGCTGATAATAAGACAGAGAAACAGACGGAAAGTGTAAAGCCAACTGAAGAAGCAGAAATGGCAACGGAAGCTGTCACAGAGGTCGCAACCGAAGTTGAAATTGAAGAGACAGAGAAAGATATTGCCGAGGCTAAAGATTCAGAAGAGAAGACTGATAAGGAAGATAACCGGTCAGCTGATAATGAAACTGCTTCAAAGCAGGAAGAAAAGCCGGAGCAGAATGACGAGCCGGAACAGAAAGCTCCTGCAAGTGGTAATAAGGAAGCTGGAGGAAATCAGAGTAATGCAGGTAATGGTGGTCAGACTACAGACAGACCGAAAGACAATGTGAGCAATCCACAGCCTGCATCCGTGGCATACAGTCCACAGAATGTTGTGTCACTTGCAACAGCAAAGTGTCAGGCAGGAGGGATGATTACCACACAGCAGAATTTACAGAATCATTTGAATGACGGTAGTATCACGCAGGAAGAGTACAATGAGTATTATCCTTACGATGGTATGGAAGGCTCTTATTATAGTGTGTTTGTAGAGACAGACCTCAACAAAGCAAGTACCATTGATGGACAGCGGTTATCATCTGAGGATGCAATTGCAGAATATATTGCAAGTATGTTACTTTTGGAAACAGATCCGGTATTCTACATCAGTTATGATGGAGTTTACACGACAGGCGGCACAGACTATTACGAGTTTCGATGTCACAGATAAATAAAAACGAATAGAAGCAGAAGGAAGAAAGATGTAAGCCATAAACTTATGTCTTTCTTTTTTTATGCGTAAATTAAGGAGGAAAGAGCATATGAAACAGAAACTAAAGCGTTTTATGGCAGGATTTATGGCTATGCTCACACTGGTTGGAACACTCTTTACGAATGGAACAACAGCATTTGCAGCCAGTCCGCAGGCAAATATTGCGTTCTGGAATGCGTCAGTCAAAAATTCCGGAGAAGTAAGTGAGCTGAAGCCCGGATATAATCATGGCAAGATTCTGTATTCAATTCTTGACGGAAATTCTGCATATTGTATGAATTTCGGATTAAGAGCAGATGGCGGTCAGCTTATGAACAGCTACGATGATGCGAGCACATCAATGTCAGCACAGCAGAGAAAACTTTTAAGTTACTGCCTTTATTATGGGTTTAACAGTACACAAAAGGCGGCACCAAGCAACAGTCAGTGCGATGAGTATATCGCAACTCAGGCAATGGTATGGGTTATTGTAGCAGATATCTTTGGAACCGGAAGTGGTGATTCGGCAGCAAGAAAGCTCTGTAACACAGCACCAAGTCCTGATTCTTCATACAGCTATTATGAGAGACTCAGGGACAATATCAGCAGCTCCTACAATGCAACACTTCCAAGTTTTGCATCACGCAGAATTAGTGAGGCACCAACTTATGAATTAAAGTGGAATGAGGGAAGTCAGAGATTTGAAACAACACTATCTGACAGCAATGGTGTTTTATCGGATTTTGATTTTGGCATCAGCGGATATTCTGTTGATAAGAATGGCAACAGTATTACAATCTCTTCAACGAGCGTGAATACTACAGCTACAACAGGAACATTCACATCCAATGCTGGCAAGGTTGAGACAACATCAAGCTGTGTATTCTGGCTTACAGGAAAGAGCGGATATCAGGAGTTTATTTCTGAAAGACCGACAGCAGATCCTATCAAAGCCTATATCAAGGTCAAGACAGAGAACATCGGATATGGTGAGCTTACAAAGACAGACGAGTCAAGCGGAGTGAAGCTTTCCGGTGCAGTCTATGGAATCTATTCTGACAGCGGATGCACAAACAGAGTACAGACCATGACAACAGATGGAAACGGATATGCAAAGTCAGCTGCACTTGTTGCAGGCACTTATTATGTAAAAGAGATTACCGCACCAAAGGGATATGTCCTTTCCGGTAAAGTTCATACACTTACTGTAAAAGCAGGACAGACAACGGGAATCTCTGCAACAGATAAAGAGCAGCTTGGAGCAATCACAATCTATAAAGAGGGTGAGGTGCTTAGCTCATGGAATGGAAGCAATTTCACTTATGAGAAAAAGAAGCTTTCTGGAGCAACTTTTAAGGTAACTGCTGGAGCAGATATCTATAAGGCAGATGGTACAAAGGTGTATAGTGCTGGCGATGTTGTGGCAGAAAGCCTTACAACAGGAACTGACGGACAGGTGGTATTATCTGACCTTCATCTTGGAACTTATGTGGTAACTGAGATTAAGAGCATTGACGGGTATACAATCAATACCACACCTCAGACAGTAGCAGTTGAGTATAAGGATCAGACTGTGACAGTACAGTATGAATCAACTACGATTGAGAATACAAGACAGAAAGCGGATGTATCTGTCGTAAAGAAGGACTCTGACACAGAGAATCCTCTTGATGGTGGCAAGTACACACTTTATGCCGGAAATGACATCAAAAACTATGCCGGACAGGTTATTGTGACAAAGGGTACAGCTCTTGAGACAGTATCTACAGGTGAGGACGGAAAGGCAAGCTATAGCGTGGATCTGCCAATCTCTAACGGATATTATGTCTCAGAGACACAGGCACCATATGCGTATATCAGAAACAGTAAAGATGTTTACAGCTTCAATTTCAATGTATTACCTGAAACACAGGCAAAGGCATCATTCAGTCACACATTTGTAAATGACAGAACCACAGCAAAGATTCATATCTACAAGGTAGACAAGGAATCAGGCAAGGCAGCAGCCCAGGGAGATGCAAGCCTTGAAGGTGCAGTTTATGGTCTTTATGCGAGAAACGATATCGTGCATCCGGACGGAGCAACAGGAGTCGTATTCAAAGCAGGAGACCTTGTAGCAACACTTACAACAGATAAGAATGGCGAAGCAGAGGTCAATAACTTTTATCTTGGCAACTATTATGTGAAAGAAATCACTCCATCAGAGGGGTATCTCTTAGACGAAGAGGAGCACGATGTAGTATGCGACTATGAGGGAGACCTTGTAGCAGAGGTATCAAGAAGCACAACCTCAGCAGAGCAGGTCATCAAGCAGCCATTCCAGCTTATCAAGGTATCTGACAATGGCGATGATACTGAAGCAGGCTTATTGGCAGGTGCAGAGTTCACAGCTTATTTGAAATCATCTTTACCTGTAAAGGCAGATGGAAGTTATGACTTTGACAAGGCAGCTCCGGTAGTAATCGGGGAAAACGGAGCAACAACAATCACATCCGATGACAAGGGACATGCAGTTTCTATTGCAATTCCTTATGGAACCTATGTGGTAGTTGAGTCAAAGACTCCGCATAATATGAAAACAATCAAGCCATTTGAGGTAAAGATAAAGGAGAATCATCCAACAGAGCCTCAGACATGGAGAGTTTTCTTGGACAGAGAGTTTACAGCAAAGCTTCGTGTAATCAAGAAGGATTCTGATACAAAGCAGACAGTACTTGTACCAAATGCAGAGTTTAAGATTTTCAACCTTGATAAGAACGAATATGTAAAGCAGTACACAACTTATCCGTCAAAGGTAGAGCATACTTCATTCTTTACTGATGAGGACGGAGATTTAATCTTACCGGAGGCACTGAAAATCGGTAACTACCGCATTGAGGAAGTGTCTGCACCATTTGGATATGTTGTAAATGATAAGTATGTCAACATCTCTGTTGATACTGACACAGCATTTGAGACAGATGGTGATACAAATGATGCAATCATTACTGTGGAATATTCCGATGCCCCTGCAGTCGGAGAGCTGACTGTAGAAAAGAAGGGAGAGGTACTTGACGGATTTAAGGGTGGACTCCTGGCAAGCTCATATGAGAAAGAGTTTGTTTATAAGGAAGGCTCACTTGCCGGAGCAAAATTCAAAGTTTATGCTGCCGAGGATATTTACACAGCAGACAACCAGAAGGATGCAGACGGAAACCGCATTAAGTATTACAGCAAGGGAGACCTTGTGACAACTCTTACAACTGGCAAGGATGGAAAGGCAACAGCTAAGAATCTTCCTCTTGGACAGTACAGGGTTGTGGAAGTGGAAGCTCCATACGGATATGTATTAAATCCGAATGAGCAGAAAGTGACATTCACATATGTGGATGATAAGACACCTGTTATCAAGGAAAGCCTTACTTTCTCAGATGACAGACAGAAGCTTGATATGTCAGTGACTAAGCTTGATTCAGAAGATAATACACCGATTGTAGGTGCAGTATTTGGTCTTTATGCAGACGAGGATATCAAGAATGTAGATGGCAAGGTAATTATCGAGAAAGGCACACTTCTTGAGAAGACAACATCTGATGAGAATGGAAAGATTGCTTTTGTTAAGGATTATCCATTTGCAAAATATGTTGCAAGAGAGCTTGTAAAGCCTGCCGGATATGTGACAAATGAGGAAGCAGTAAACTTTGATACAAAATATCAGGGACAGGATGTTAAGACTGCTGTATATAACAGCGAGTATAAAAACACACCTACAACCTTTGAGTTTACAAAGACAGATATCACAAGCGGTGCAGAGCTTACAGGTGCAACACTTACTGTACTTGATAAGGATGGAAATGTGGTAGACACATGGACATCTGATGCTAAGGAAGCACATGTGATCAAGAGACTTGTCGTAGGCGAGACTTATACACTTCGTGAGGAATTTGCTCCTTACGGATATCTTAAAGCAACAGATATTAAGTTTACAGTAGAGGACACTGGCAAAGTGCAGCATGTAGAGATGAAGGATGAAGTTCCTACAGGTTCCATCGTTATCAATAAGGACGGCGAATTTGTAACAGACACTACTCTTATGAAGGGTTACTGGTATGACTTTATCTTCAATTTCTTCAAGGACAGCCTTGCAGGAGTAACTTTTGATGTATATGCAAAAGAGGATATCGTAAGTGCTGACGGACTTGACACTGTATATCACAGGGCAGGAGACAAGGTGGCAACCATCGTGACAAATGATAAGGGTATCGCAAGAATTGATGACCTTCCACTTGGCAAGTATTATCTTGTTGAGACAAAAACCATTGATGGATTTGTATTAGATGATACACCGATTGAGGCAGACCTTTCCTATATCGACCAGAATACAAAGGTTGTATTTGCAGGAATGGATGTGACAAATGAGCGTCAGAAAGTGCAGATTACTGTAACCAAGACGGATTTAGAGACTAAGGAAGCACTTGAAGGAGCAGTATTCGGTTTATTTGCGAAAGAAGATATCGTGAACAAAGATGGCAAGGTAATCGTAAAAGCTGATACACAGATTGAGAGAACAGTAACAGGCAAGGATGGAAAGGCTGCATTTACCTCTGACCTTCCGCTTGGACAGTATTATGTCAAAGAGATTGAGGCCCCAAAGGGCTATGTGAAGTCTGATAAGATTTTTGATGTGGATGCTTCATATCAGGGAGATAAGGTAAAGGTTATCGAGTTTGAGGCAGCATTTGAAAATGCACCTATTAAGGTAGAAATTTCAAAGACTGATATCACAGGAGAGAAAGAGTTGCCTGGAGCAAAGCTTTCAGTAATTGATGCTGATGGAAAGCTTGTAGAAAGCTGGACATCTGAGGCTGGAAAGACTTATATGATCGAAAGACTTCCTGTTGGAAAGTACACACTTCGTGAAGAATCAGCTCCTTATGGATACAAGGTGGCGAAGGATGTGACCTTTGAGGTAAAGGAGACTGCCGAGATTCAGAAGGTATCCATGAAGGATGAGCAGGCAGTAGGTAAGATTGTCATTGAGAAAACTGACAAAGTAACCGGAAAGCCGATTGAGGGTGTTGTATTTGAAGTAAGGGATAAGGACGGAAAGGTGCTTGATACACTCACTACTGACAAGAATGGTCATGCAGAGAGCAAGGAGCTTCCTATCTGTACTTACAACGAGGATGGATCATTCAAAGAAGATATCCATTATACAGTTGTTGAGACTAAAGCAGCTGACGGATATATCCTTGATGAAACAGCTCATGATGTAACTCTTCGATATGATGACAATGCACCGGATGTTGTTGTAACAACTCTTAAGCTTGTCAATGTACCGACAGAGCCTAAGCTTCCACAGACAGGCGACAATGCAAATCCGCTTCTTTATCTTGGAATTGGTGCACTTGCACTTATTACAGGTGTTGGAGTCGGACTTCGTGGAAGAAAGAAAAAGAATAAACAGTAACAATTAACCTTGCGGGGAATGTAAGCCAGTGACTTATGTTCTCCGCTTTTTTGATTTGGAGGACAAACAGTGGTAGGAGAAAGAATCAGATATTACAGAAAACGACAAAAAATGACACTCAGGGAACTGGGCGAGAAAAGTGGTTTTGAAAATAGAGGTGATGTAAGAATTGCCCAATACGAAAATGGTTCAAGAGTTCCAAGGACGGGAACGTTGAACAGGATTGCAAAGGCACTTGGCATTCCGCCGGAAGAATTATTCTGTGAGGACTGTAGAAAGTGCATGTTTCTCAAGAATTATTACAGAAAGAAAAGAAAATCTCATACCACTTTTGATATGGGAATCGAAGAAGACAACAGTTACAGAGAACACAAAAATCCCGAGGATGAAGGGATTTTGTATGACAATTTAGATTAAGGAGGAACCGTAATATGATGAATTATGAGATTTTTAAGGAAGTAGTAAAAGAAAAGTTTATGGATTATATGCCTGAGAAGTTCAAAGGAATGGAGCTTGTGGCAGAGCCAGTGGAAAAGGTGAATGTGACTCTTGATGGCATCATCTTAAGAGAAGAAGGCAGGAACATTTCGCCTACGATTTATATCAATGACATGTATAAGAAGTATCAGGACTGTGGTGATCTTGAGGAAACACTTATGGCTGCATGTGACTTTATGGAAAGGGCATATGAGCAGGCTCCGGTTGTTGATGTGGACAGCATTATGAGAGATGCTAACGAGAAGATTGTATTCCAGCTCATCAATACAGAGCAGAATAAGACCTTTTTGGAACAGGTACCTCACAGGGAGTTCCAGGATCTTTCTATTGTGTACAAGGTAATTATCAGTGCCGATAAGGATGCGGTGCAGAGTTCAAAAATTACAAATGAATTTGCAAAAAGACTTGGGATGAGCGAGGAACAGCTCTTTAAGTGTGCTGCTGAAAACACAAGAAGGCTCTTTCCACCTGTAGTACGAAGCATGAATGACATTATGAAAGAAATGTTCGCAAGGGATGGGATGCCACAGGAGATTGCAGATATGATGATAGCCGAGATTCCACCGGAACAGACAATGTGGGTGATTTCCAATGAAAAGGGTATCAATGGCGCAGCATCCATGCTTTATGAGAATGAGCTTCATGAGCTGGCAGAGAGTTTAGAGAGTGACCTTTATATTCTCCCTTCGAGCGTGCATGAGGTTATTGCAGTATCTTCAGATATGGGAAGCCCTGAGATGCTTGCACAGATGGTAGTCGAGGTAAATATGCAGGAGGTGTCTTTGGACGAGAGACTTTCCAATCAGGTATATCACTATGATAAGGATTTAAGAAAACTCACACTTGCAACTGATACACCTAACAAGAGACTTGATGGTATCGTTGCAGAACCTCCCCTTGTATATGATGCGAAGGAAAAGTCCAGATAGGAGGCAGTTATGGAGCAGGAACTTACAATGGAAGAACTCATTGCTCTCATAAACAGCCAGAAAGGTGACTTTGTTATCCGTGTCGAGTTTGGAGAGGAGGCGGTGTCTGATGCCAAAGAAGAATGACTTCAAGCTTGATGTGGTTTCGGTAAGACTTGTAAAGGATGCTCCGATTTATTCGGAGCACACCTTTAATAATCCGGCGGATATAGCTGCTGTCATGGGAGACTGTATGTGCCAGTTTGACAGGGAAGTAGTGTGTGTGGTCAATCTAAGGTCAGATTTAAAACCTATCAATGTGCATTTTGCAAGTGTTGGTTCTTTAAATGAGGCAATGGCACATCCGAGAGAGCTGTTTAAATCAAGTATCTTAAGCAATGCTGCAAGCATGATGTTAATCCATTGTCATCCATCCGGAAATGTATTCCCAAGCAAGGCAGACACGATGATGACAGACCGCATGAACAAGCTGTGTGAACTGATGGGAATACCGCTCATTGATCATATCATAGTCGGTGGAGACAATCGTGAATTTTTCAGTTTCAGGGAAAAAGGCATGATTGATAATCCTAAGATTACCTTGAGCACAGATTACCGGACACTTGATATCAAGTCACCGCTTGTAGCAGAGCAGGGAAAGGCAAGGTGAAAGCATGGATGGAAGATTTACGGATGAAGAGCTTGTCATAGCAAAGAGTGTTGACCTGTGTGCAGTTGCAGAAAGCCTTGGGTATACAGTAAAGAGGATTGGCAAATACCACACTTTAAAGGAGATGGATTCCATCCGTATCTATAACAGAAGCCATTGGTACAGATGGTCAAGGCAGTTTGACAAAGGCAACAATGGCGGCTCACAGATAGATTTCTTACGGGTATTTTGTGGAATGAGTGTAAAAGAGGCTGTGTTCTGGCTTCTGGACTTTGCAGGATACAGAAGAATCGAGAATCCTGTAAAGCAACCACTTGTTCATCAGGTATCACAGAAGCAGGCAGAGGAGAGAAAGCCGTTTGTCCTACCGGAACCGGCAGGAGATAATTCCTATCTTATTTCATATCTGAATCAGGAGAGAGGAATCAGCAGAGCAGTCATAGATCTTTTTTTAAAAGACGGACTGATTTATGAGAGCAGGCATTACCACAATGTTGTTTTCAAGGGAAATGATAAAAATGGAGTGACAAGATTTGCAAGTATGAGGGGCGTGTTTGATAAGCAGGGCAAGCCATTCAAGTGTGATGTCACAGGCAATGATAAAAACTATGGATTTAATGTAGTAAATGTTAACAGTACAGAGCTTGTAGTATTTGAGGCAGCAATCGACCTTATGAGTTATGTTGATATCTTCACGGATTATGAATCAAATAAGCTGGCACTTGGAATGCTTGCAGATGCCCCGCTTGAGACATTTCTTCGGGAACATCCGCAGATTACTTCCATCCGGTTCTGCCTTGATGGAGATGAGCCGGGACGGAAGGCGGCAGCTGAACTTATGAGAAAGTATTATGAGCTTGGATATGAGGTAGAAGACTGCCCGCCTCCAGCCGGATATAAGGATTACAACGAGTGGCTTGTAGCGGCAAAGCTTAATCTGAACAGGATGAATAAGCGAGCAGATGAACCAGTCAGGGCATGAGAAACCGGATTTTGATGTGTGGGGGCAGAAAGTGCCCCCAAAACAGCAAAGTGGGGGCAGAAAGCGCCCCCAAAATGTCAAAGTGGGGGCAAAAAGTGCCCCCACAATTTGGACACGACAAAATCCGGACTGAAGTAAAAATAAAAGTGGGGGCAGAAAGCGCCCCCAAAATAACAAAATGGGGGCAGAAAGCGCCCCCAAAGTAGCAAAGTGGGGGCAAAAAGCGCCCCCACTTTCATAAACAGAGGGTTTTAGGGAGATTTTCTCCCTAACTAGATGGCATTAGGACAGAGATGTCTCTAATGCGTATCTAGCCGTAAACCTAAGAGATTCAGACAGGCGTGTGGGTGGAAGAGATATACAAAACACGGATAAGGGAGGTGCAGGAAAGCAATGGATAAAGAACTTACAATAATCGCAGAACCAGAGGAACTTATTGCCTGGGCAGACACATTTGATATCTTACTAAACCCTTCGATAGAAGATGCTGCAATTCTGCTTAACTATATGGAAGGACATGATTATGCCATTGGCATAGATTCAGATGGGAAGATGTACAGGCAGGATGTAGCTGAGGAGAATGGTGAAATTGAACCATACCCGATAGATGATGTTATAGATATTGTCTGTGAATGGAACTATGAACTGATACTTGATGCGGAAGCACACAGGAGTGATCCAAAGGATTTTAACGACTATAACGAGTATCAGAGCAAGTATGAAAGTCTGAAAGCAGATGAAAAGAGACTGGACAGATTGTTTGATAAAACCTGTTATGGTAAGGAACTTATAGAAGTTGCCACAGAGCTTGCAGACAGGGTTATTGCCCAGCTGGGTAATAAAGAACTGGAAAAAGTTGCTGTAACAGTAGCAGAAGGAGTAAGAGAATACAGTACGGGTAAGAGAGGAAGGTGATTCTATGGCGGATAAAGTTCATTGTATAAGGAAAACACTAAGACTTATGCCACAGGAAGCGAAGGTACTTTCTGATAAGGCAAAGGCAAATGGAATGAATGAAGCCGAATATATCAGGCTTCTAATCAGTCAGAAACCAAATGATTATCCGGAAGTAAGGAAACTTTTTAAAGAGCTTATCAATGAGATAAACCGAATCGGCATTAACATCAATCAGATTGTATTTAACAGCAATGCACAGCTGTATTCCAAGAAAGATAAGGAACAGCTTGTGGCATATATGAAAAAGCTGAATCAGTCTGTCAGCGAGGCGGTGGTAAAGATTGGCAATCAGTAAGATACTTCACATGAAGGACAGCGGGAATTCTTTTCATGCAAGGCATTTGAAACGGGCACTGGATTATGTGATGAATCCTGAGAAAACGCAGAGAGGAAGACTTGTGGGAGCTGTTAACTGTCAGGCAGATATGGCTTTTGAACAGATGATGGATACAAAGAAGCAGTTTGGAAAAACAGACAAGCGACAGGGGTATCACATCATTCTTTCCTTCAAAGAGGATGAGGTGGAACCGGACAGGGCTTTTGAGATAACACAGAAGTTTGTAGCAGAATATCTTGGCGATGCCTATGAAGCGGTATTTGTGGTTCATGATAATACAGACCATGTTCATTCACACATTGTATTTAACAGTGTAAGCTTTGTGGATGGGAAAAAGTATCGCTACGAGAAAGGTGACTGGGCAAAGTATATCCAGCCGATTACCAATAAGCTGTGTCAGGAGTATGGTCTTTCCATTATAGATGTGGAGGATGGCAGCAAAGAGAAACAGCACGAGAATTATAAGGATTGGAGCGAATATCGTGAAGGCAGCTTTGTGTGGGCAGATATGATAAAAAGAGATTTGGATGCCTGCATTTTACAGGCAAATGATTTCAGAGGATTTCTGGAACTGCTGTCGGAAAAAGGATATGAGGTCAAGCAGGGAAAGTATCTGGCAGTCAGACCACAGGGGATGACAAGATTCAGAAGATGTAAGACTCTTGGCGAGAATTATTCACAGGAAGCTATTGTGGAGCGTATTGCTAAGGAAGATTTATCTTTTTACCAGTCACAGAATGAGGAAAAACAGGCAGCGATAGTAAAGTGCTATGTCAAAAGATACCGCAGGGCGAAGATGTCAGGCTTGCAGAAAAGATATTATGCAAAGCTTTACCGGATTGGGAAGCTGAAAAAGAAGCCATATAGTCAGGTATGGAAGTATAGGGATGATATCCGAAAGATGCATAAGCTGCAGGAGCAGTATCTATTTCTGGTAAGGCATAAGATTGAGAGTGCGGAAGAACTTGTATCGGTACTTGATAATCTGACGGATAAGAAAAAAGAAGCATCAAAGGAAAAGAGTAAGACCTATAAGGCAAAGGAAAGATTTAAAGATATTTTTGACAAGGCTGAACAGATTCGGGAGCTTGATGATGCGGAATCGTGTTATCAGAGTGGGGATACCTTCTTTGAAGATGAGCACAATGCATGGGAAAGGCTTAACACTGAACTTTTAGCACAGGGATACAGTGTGGAAGAGGTCGAGAGTCTTAGAAAGAAATATGAGAGCAAGTATGCACAGGACTGTAAGGCAGAACGGGCGGTATCAAAGGAACTTAGCCTTGGAAGATCAATATGGAAGGAACTTACTGTATCAGCTTCGGCAGAAGAGAAGCAGTATGACAAAGAAACAATAAGAGACAGAAAAGAACAGCCGGTACGTTAGGCTGTTTTTTTAGTGGTTAGGAGGCATATATGGAAGAAAAAAGAGCGCCATTAAGTGAAATGGCGATTGAGAGAAAGATACAGATTCTTCGTAATAAGCATATGGACAGTGAGGTCATTGCTCTTGTCAAAAGCGATTATGAATATGGACTGACTGATGATGAAATCGGTCTGTATCTTAACAAAAGTTATGACATTGAACAGATGAAGGTGTTATCAAAATGCCTGCATAAGGGTGTATCAGAAGAGTTGTTAACGCTGCTGAAAGATAGCAGGATGGCAGCACCTAAGATGCAGACAGTATTGGATTACTATGAAAAAGGTGTGCCGATTGATGCAATCAGAGAGGTAGTCCAAAAAGATGATACAGCAGTAAACATGCGCAGGATGTTTGATGTGGTATTAGAAAAGCTTAATAAAGCCAAAGAGCAGATGCCACAGGATTTAGAGTATGTGAAAAGTCTTGTAGCTCAGATGGATGAAGTGGTTGCAAAGATCAATCATCAGAATGAAAGGTATGATGCCCTGAATAAGAAGCTTTCTGAAATAGAAACTTCCAAAGATGACGAGGAAGTCAGGGAGCGTCTGGTCAAGGAGAACCAGGATAAGGACGCTCTTATCAACAGTCAGCAGAATGAACTGAATAAGGCAAGCAGTACGATTGCAAGACTCAGGGATGATATTGAGAAAAAGGATAAGGAGATGAAGCGTATGGGAGACAGAATAGAGTCATTGGAAGATAAGATCATAAGTGTTGCCACAGAGAATAAGAAAGAGGCAGAAAGTAAGGCAGAGCCGCAGGAAAGCCAGTCCGTATCACAGGCAGATAAAAAGATGGTTGATACAGTTGCAGTTCCTCAGAATATGCAGGCTGTGGCAAACGGGATTCCGGTCTATTATCAGATTCCGGTAGTTGATGGTACTGGAAATGTGGTGCAGAGACTTCCGATTGAGCGAAGTGTGAGAAAGAGCAGCAACAGCGGAGTGGCAAGTCTTTTTGCAAGACTGTCATTTAAGAAAAAGTCAAGAGCAGACATTGTAAAGCTGGTTGCATCGGGAGACCTTGTTCCGGCGCAGCTTGTGCAGATTAAGAGTGCAATAGAAAAGGGACTTACTGAGTCACAGCTTGTAGAGCTTATAAACAACAACATTTCAGCGGAAAAGATGAAGGAGATCATTGAGATTGCTGTGCTTGAAAACAGCATGGCAGATTAGGAGGAACTTATGAATTTAGCAGTAGTAAATGAAGCAGTAACAGAAATGAATGGTGTGGAGCATCAGTTTACAGAGGAAGAGAAAAACTTTGTTGTCCAGTTCGCATTCAGAAGTGGCAGCAAGGAAGACACGATTTCTCTTATTGAAGCTTTGGCACATTCAGCGGATAAGGCTGAGTCGGACGAGATTATGGTCACATACAGGTCTAAATATGATATGAAGCCTGCATGGGTGGAACAGGTGGAAAACCTGCTTGTGGCACTTGAAATGTATCGTATCGAGGAGGAGAAAGCAATCAATCATCTGGCAGATATTTTGACTGCTTATGGTATTGATGTATCAGCCGAGGAAATCCGTACTACAGAGACAGAAACACTTAAAACAACAGTCAGAGAGAAAGTGGAGGTGCGATAATGGCAGAAGAGATTCAGGAAGCGGTGCAGATCATCCGTGTAGCTTATGATGGCATTGAGATTGCCATGAAGGTAGGAAGCGGCGGCATTGCTGCCATGCAGAAGGCAATAGATTTCTTAAAAGGGATGCTTGATTATGAAAAGTCACTTGGCAAGACATCCATGAGAAAGCTGATCTTAAAAGGTGGCGATTTACAGGTGTTGCAGTTTAATACCGAAGATATGAAAAAGGTTGAAAAGATGGCAAAGAAGTATGGAATCCTGTATTCGGTACTTCCAGACTGTAACAGGAAAGATGGACTGAGTGAGGTTATCTTCCATACTGAGGCAGTTCCCCGTGTGAATATGATGATACAGAAGCTCAAGTTTGGTAAGATTGCCACATTTGACGATTATCTGAAGAATGGAGATGAAAAATCCCTTGGCAAGCTGATGGATTTTTTGAAGAAACAGCAGGGAAACGAGAAAAGCCACACGATAGAAGGGGATAGGGTTAATACCGCTATTGACGGACTGATCGAAAAGGTCGGAATGTTTGCAATGGAAAAGAAAGCTATCAGTGTGGATCAGGTCAAGGAGAATTTCAGTATCAATGGTGAGCAGGCTGAAAGTGTTATCAAACAGCTTGAGACAATCGGTGTGCTTGGCAGCAAGAATGAGGATGGCACCCATACAGTCATGATGGACAAGGATGCATTTATCAACCGTGTCAGAGGCTATCAGGACCTTGCTGAGAGAATGAGGGCAGTTGCAGCATCAAAAAATGCGAACCTGTCAGATGTGACAATCAGCAAGAAGCTGATTATCGAAGAAAATGACCATGCTGTTAAGACCAGAGTTCCCGGCACATGGGGAGAAGAGGCAAGATATGTATGGCTCCGTAAGGAAAACATCATGGAGATTCATGGTGGAAAGACAATGCTTACCTTCCTTGATTCAACCAAGGATTATAAGCTCTACGATGAGCAGAATCGTGTGGTGACAACCCAGAAAGGAACCGAGCTTTATACTCACTACGACAAGGTGGAGTCATCTGTCAGGGAGCGTTACGAGAAAGTGCAGAAGCAGCAGAAAAAGACCACACAGAAGAAAACTGTTACCACAAAGAAAGCGAGGTAGCAGCCTATGCAGACAACAAAGAAAATGCCGTCACTGATATTCATCCTTGTGGGTGCAGTGTTAGCAGGGTATCTTGGTTATCTGATAAATGGTGCGTGGACGGAAGGGATTGCCTTTAATGAATTTATGGACAGATTCAATGAGGTATGTGCTGTTCCTTTTGCCAATTATTACAATTCCAATACAGTAAAAGCAGTAGCCATTGCATTAGGTATCTATGCGATGGCTATTGTCATGTATTACACCAGTCAGAGAAACTATATGCCTGGCAAAGAATTTGGTACGGCAAGATTTGAAAATCCGAAGCAGGTCAACAAGATACTTGCAGATAAGGATGAAAATTTCAACCGGATACTCAGCCAGAATGTGAAGATGTCGCTGGATTTCAGGAGACTCAAGCTCAATGGAAATATCCTTATCTGTGGTGGTTCCGGAGCAGGAAAAACATTTTATGAAGTAAAGCCGAATCTGATGCAGATGCCGCATAACTGTTCCTTTATCTGTACCGATCCAAAGGGAGAAATCCTTAGAAGCTGCGGGCAGATGTTAAAAAATAACGGATATAACCTGAAAGTCATTAATCTGTTAGAGATGGATAAATCAGACTGTTACAATCCATTTTCCTATATCAGAGAGGAAACAGATGTGGTCAAGCTGATTACAAACCTTATCAGCAATACGACACCAAAGGGAGCGACACCAAGTGATCCGTTCTGGGAAAAAGCGGAAGGATTGTTCTTACAGGCTATCTTTTATTATGTGTGGCTGGAGGTACAGCCGGCAAAGAGAAACTTTGAGACAGTACTTAAACTTCTTGGAGAGGCAGAGGTTACAGAGCAGGGGAAGGCATCAAAGCTGGATGTGCGTATGAAGTTTTTAGAGGAAAGTTCCCCACTCGGAGCCAATCATCCGGCAGTCAAGCAGTACAACAAATGTATGAGAGGTGCAGGAGATACCGTCCGTTCCATTATCATCAGTGCCAACTCAAGACTTGCATTTCTTGAAAATAAGCAGGTTTTACGATTACTCTCCAAAGATGAGCTTAATCTGTCCGATATCGGTATTGGTGTAAACGGAGATGGGGAGACAAAGACAGCACTCTTTTGTGTAATCCCGGATAGTGACAAATCCTATAACTTTATTATCGGTATGTTATACACGCAGATATTTCAGGAATTGTACTATCAGGCAGACTTTAATTGTGGTGGAAGGCTGCCAATCCATGTGACATTTATGTTAGATGAATTTGCGAATGTCGCATTGCCAGATGACTTCTGTTCACTGTTATCGACAATGCGAAGCCGTGAGATTTCAAGTATTATCATTATTCAGAACTTTGCCCAGTTAAAAGCACTTTTTAAAGATACCTGGGAGACAATTCCCGGCAACTGCGATACGTTCATCTATCTCGGTGGAAACGAGCAGAGTACGCATAAGTATGTGTCAGAGCTGCTTGGAAAAGGTACGATTGATAAGAAGTCAAGTGGAGAAACAAAGGGCAGACAGGGAAGCTCTTCAAGAAACTATGATGTATTAGGCAGAGAATTGTTTACACCCGATGAAGTCAGAAAGCTGGATAATAAGAAATGTATTATCTTTATCCGTGGTTTTGATCCTATCATGGACAATAAGTTCATACCGTTCAATCATTCGATGTTTAACCAGACAGCAGATGGCAAGGGAGAGCCTTATGTTCATCAGATAAGAGGAGCAGATAATCTTATCGGTCCGCCATTTGAGATTCTTTCAGACAAGGCAGTTAAGTATTATGAAAAGCTGAGGGATAAGGGCGAGAATGTGTATATAGATTCTCTTACCTATGAGCAGTTTATGATGCTTGGTGATGCGGAGTTAAGCAGAAGATTCTCCATGCAGGATGAGGCAGAGCAGAAAGCAAAGATTGACAGGGAGCAGGCAAATGAGCTTGAGTATGTCGATGAGTCACAGAAGTCTGATACTACAGAATGTGCTAACTCTTCTAATGGAAGTGCTGGTACTAAGCCTGTAAGGAATCCTGAGAGGGAAAAGCCTAAGTGGGAGGATACAATCACAAACCGAATGCTGCACTGGTCATATACACCGGAGCAGAAAGAGGAAGTGAAGAAGGCACTTGCGGCAGGAGTTCCGAAGGCAACGATTCTTACTTACTTTTATCCGGAGGTTACTGTGGAGAAGATGAGTTCATATCGAAAGAAGCAGTAATTTTTTTAGATATATTACAGAGTATATGATATAATTTGCTCACATGGTATGCTTCAGCTTATTGGACTACTAACATGTGAGCAGTTACAAAAGACAGAAATTATTTTATATTGGAGGTACAGGATGAATACGGAAAAGACTTTTGCAGATAGATTAAAAGAGTTGCGTAATATACGAAACTATACACAGGAAGAGCTGGGTAAGATAACAAATATATCTGTTCAGAGTATACGACGTTATGAACAAGGTAGACTCAATGAAGAGCCAAGTGCGTATAATCTTTTACAACTAGCAAAGGCACTAGATGTAACACCTGAATACTTATTGATAGGAGATAATAATATGACAAGTTACACGGAGGCAATTAAGAGAGAATTAAAGCAACTTAATGACTATGGACAAATATCTGAAATTAAAGAAACCGAGTTGAATTCCACGATTTTATCACATCTTGAGATGAGTAATGATTTAGTAGATGCTGTAAAGACGGATTGGAATGCAAAAGGCATATTTAAGAGGATAGAGAAAGAGGAAGATAAACAGATTGTGGTAGACAGTTATTGTACAAGACCTTATGTACAGGATGTCATATTACGATATTGCCAGAATAGATCTATATTTAAGACAAAGTTTGCAATAATTGATGGAATGCTTTTAGAATAAAGCAAATTTGAGAGTAAATTAGCACTTTAGCCATATGGTTAAGGTGCTTTTTTTCATACCTTGAAAGGAGATGGTCACAGCAAAAACGCATCGGGGAAAGCCCGATTAACCAGTACAACAGGCATTGCCTGATTATCATAGAGTAACTATCAACAGGACAGAAAGGAATGCATATATTCCGTTCGGAAAGCTAGCCGGATTGGAATATGTGTATTCCTTTCTGGCTTTTTCCGCTTCTGTCACTTCAAAAAAGGAGATTAAACAACATGAGAAAAGAACAGGTTATTTCAACAACAAACAACAATCAGATGGAGGAGAAAGGCATGAAGAGTAGATTCATTCACTTAAAAAAGAGATTCGTTCCGGCATTATCCGGAGCACTTATGGGAGTGATGCTTATGAGCACTACCTGTTTTGCAGCAGGTACAGGTACTTCCGCAGTAACACAGCCGCTTGAGAATTTAAAGACACTTATCATTGCAGTCATTGGTGCGGTTGGTGTCATCATTCTTGCAAAGAATGTTATGGAGTTCGCACAAGCCTACCAGCAGCAGGATTCATCTACCATGAACTCTGCACTGAAAGGAATTGTAGCAGGTGTCATGATGGCTGGTATTTCAACAGTACTGACATTCTTAGGCTTCTAAGATTGGGGAAATGCATTTCCCCTTTTAGTAAAAGGAAAGAGGTGAATAACAAGTATGGATATTTTTAAGCTTGGAGACAAGATCCTTGCACTTCTTGAGGCAGTGTTTGGGTTTTGGAACAATCAGATATCCCTGGTCTTTGCAATGCTTGGACAGTCACCGGTCAGTTTCAAGGGCGGAGGTCCCTGGGCAGTCATTGAGGGGATAGAGCCGGTCTTTGTAGCGGTCGGCTCTTCCCTCGTTGTGCTGTTCTTTGTTATCGGTTTCTGCTCGGAAAGCATAGATGTAAAAGATGAGATGAGGTTTGAATCAATCCTGCGTATGCTTATCCGACTGGGACTTGCAGAATGGTTTGTTGCAAATAATGTCACGATTATGAAAGCGTTTTTTACTTCCATAGGAAATCTGGTGGGACTTATATCTGCCGGGACAACGACGCAGCTTGCCATTGACAGTACACAGGCAGACATCATTAAGGGACTCGGATTTGGTGAGAGTCTGGTAATGCTGATACTTACAGCTTTGCTTGCAATCATCATTATTATCTGTGGATTCTTTATCATTTACACAGTGTATTTCAGGTTCTTAAAGATACTGATTATTGTGCCGCTTGGTGCGATTGCATGCTCCACAATGGCAGGAAACAGAATGGTCAGTCATACAATGGCTACCTACTGCAAATATTTTCTTTCGTGTGTATTCGAGGCAGTAACGATGGCACTTGCAATTGTGGTATGTAATGCATTTATCAATGCAGGACTTCCGGCATTTACAGGAAGTTACGCTGACTGGGCACAGACACTTATATATCTGTGTGAAATGACATTTACGATAGCAATGACTGTTGGAAGCGTGAAGGGTGCACAGACACTTACAAGCAAGGCATTTGGATTATAGAAGGAGGCAGAAATGGATAATGAAAAGAAACAGGTTACTTATAATTCAAGTATAACCGGAGAAACGCAGGTGACATTTGATATCCAGCAGTATATGAATAACAGGGCAATGTTTATTGGTCTTATGTGTAATGAAGATGGATATGAGGAGCCTTTTGGGGATGTGACAGTGAATTTATCTGTTGCAGCACCAAATTACTGCGGATATCTGAATGTGAATGACATGCCGGATATTGAAAAGTTTATTACAGACAATGACATTGGAGAGTTTACAGGATTCACGCAGAGGAGCGGTTTCTGCGAATATCCACTTTATCTGTTCAATGTAGATAAGCTTAGGGAACTGTGTCCGGATGGAATGGATAAGTATGAGGCGAATATTGGAATGACAAGAAAGCCGGAAACAAAGGATTTATCAAGATAGGAGGCAGCGACAATGGTAATCGAAGTAAACAAGGATATAGACCGCTATCAGGAATCGGTTGCGATGGGACTTACTGCAAGGCAGCTTATATTTTCCATTGCAAGCGTAGTGGTCGGTGGCGGTATCGTCCTTCTTCTTTACAAGTATATCGGTCTTACGGGTTCTGCTTATGTGGCAATTCCCTGTGTGGCACCGATTGCACTTGGCGGATTCTATTCCTTTAATGGGATGAATTTCTACGAGTATATGGGAAAGAAACTGCATTTTATGTTTGGAAACAGGGCATTTACCTATGTATCAACAGAGGGAGAGCCTGCAATAAAGCAGTTAGAAGCAGAGCAGAATGAACAGATAAAGAAGAAAGGCAGAAAGGCTGAACCGGAGACTGTAACAGCTGATTCGGTTGTAAAGAAGCAGGAGGAGTTTGAAGCGATGAAGAAAAAGACGAGAAACATGCTGCTTGGACTTGTCGCAGTCATTGTTGCGATAACAGCTGGTATTGCAGCATATAAGGCGATGCATTAGATAAAAAGTATCTGACCGCAAGGTCGGGAACACAGCCCGCAGGGTGAAGTTCCCGGCGGGCTTTCATTATAAGAAAGCGAGGTTAGAGACATGGGTTTATTTACAGACGGATTTAAGTTATTAAAGAAGGCGAGTGAGCCTTTGTATAAGACACCTAAATCCATTCAGGAAACCATAGAGATTATGGCGGTGGCTGAAAACGGCATTTTTGAAGTGAGCAAAAATAAGTATTCCAAATGCTACCGCTTTCAGGACATCAATTACACGACAGCAACGGAGGATGAGCAGATCGGTATTTTCGAGAGGTATTGCAAGTTCCTAAATTCGCTGGACTGTAATTATAAGATTACGATCAACAATAAGAACAAAAACATGGATGAACTCCGTGACAAGGTTCTGATTGCTGAGAAAAACGATGGCTTCAATAATTATAGAAGAATCTACAATGACATCATTGAGGAGAAGATTATTGAGGGCAGACAGGGGATTGAGCAGGAGAGATACCTGACAATCACGATTGAGAGAAAGAACTTCGAGGAGGCAAAGGCACAGTTTGCTACCCTTGAGGCAACGATACACAAGGCTTTCATTGAGCTTGGGGCAGAGATTGTTCCGCTTAATGGCAATGAGAGACTGAAAGTGCTCTATGATTATTATCATCTTGGAGATGAGGGCAGCTTTGATTTTGATATCAAAAAGGCAAAGAAGGTCGGAGCAGATTTTAGAAATGATCTGTGCAATGGGATGGTGAAATATTTCCCGGACCATTTTGAGGATGAGAGTAAATTCTGCAAGGCACTTTTTATCAAAAAGTATCCGAGCAGTTTGTCAGACAGATTTATCAATGAGATTACTTCCCTTCCGGTTCATTCCATCACGAGCATTGATGTGGTGCCTGTTCCTAAGGATTTGACTACAAAGGTGCTTCAGAAGAAATACCTTGGTATTGAGTCGGATATCATTAAGCAGCAGAGAGTCCGTAATAAGAATAACGACTTTTCTACGGAAATTTCATATGCCAAGAGAACGGAGAAAAAGGAGATTGAGGAAATCATGGATGATGTTCGTGAGAATGACCAGTGCCTTTTCTTCGTGGGAGTTACTATTATTCTTATGGCAGAGAGCAAAAAAGAGCTTGATAGCGTCTGTGAGACAGTGGAGACTATCGGAAAGCGTAACAGCTGTACGATTGATACACACTACTTAAAGCAGAGGGAGGCACTCAACACAGCGCTTCCGATTGGTGTAAGACAGGTGGAGACAATGCGTACCCTTCTTACCCAGTCACTTGCGGTGCTTATGCCATTCAATGTGCAGGAATTAAATGACAGCACAGGGAACTATTATGGTATCAATCAGATCAGCAAGAATGTGAATATCGGTAACAGAAAGAAGCTGATAAACGGAAATGGCTTCGTTTTCGGAGTGCCGGGTTCCGGTAAATCCTTCTTCTGTAAGATGGAAATGGGCAGCGTATTCTTGTCGGGAGATGATGAGATAATCGTCATAGATCCAATGAACGAATACTTTGATATTGCTGAGACTTATGGTGGAACAGTGGTAAATATGTCCACTTACACGGATAACTATGTGAATCCGCTGGAGATGGATGTATGGAGCCTTGATCCGAATGATTCCAAGGGAATGGTAAGAGAAAAAGGCGAGTTTATGCTTGGTCTTTGTGAGCAGTGTATCGGAGACAGCTTAAATTCAAGACAGAAGTCAATCATTGACCGCTGCGTGAGAAAGCTGTATATCGACATTGCAAGAAGCAAAGAGAAGTATATCCCGGTGATGAGTGATTTTTACGATATCCTTATGGCGCAGCCGGAGGACGAGGCAAAGGACATTGCATTGTCACTAGAGCTTTTCGTAAATGGTTCACTTAACATCTTCAATCACCAGACAAATGTGGATGTGGATAACAGATTCACAGTATATGGCATCAGGGACTTAGGTACAGAGCTTAGTCCTATCACAATGCTTGTCATGATGGAGTCTATTCAGAACAGGATTGTTGAGAATGGCAAGAGAGGCAAGGCAACATGGCTCTATATTGATGAGTTCCACGTCTTACTTAATTCTGAGTATTCTGCAAAATATCTGCAGCAGCTCTGGAAGAAAGTAAGAAAGCAGGGAGGTCTTTGTACAGGTATCACGCAGAATGTCGTCGATCTGTTGCAGAATTACACAGCAACCACAATGCTTGCAAACTCTGAGTTTGTGGCACTTTTGAAGCAGGCAAATACGGACAGTTCCAAGATGGCGGAAGTTATCGGGGTATCAGAGGCACAGCTAAGATTCGTAACCAATACTGCATCGGGAATGGGACTTATTAAGTGTGGTTCGGTAGTAATTCCCTTTGATAATCAGATCAGCAAGGATACGGATTTGTACAGGCTGTATAATACCAACATTCATGAGAAGATTGCGGAACAGAAGAAAAAAGAAGCAATGCTGCAGTGATAACAGATGAATTTTTATAGAATCTATAGTATAATCAAGAGGTCGGATGAATGTCCGACCTTGATGATAATAAATTAGATATTCCCTATTTTTAAGAAGAAAGCATATAAGATTCGATATGAAAAATAAATAAGGAAGCAGTTCTAAAATGTATCATTTGTACCGGAGAACATGTGGCTGGATTTTAAGATATGCTTATCGTACACTTTGACGAGAATATGTTGATTGGGGATGCAGCGGACCTGGATGCATTTATGGAAATGTATGGTGTGGAAGCAATTTCCAAGGAATATTTGTAATTATTAGGGAAAAGAAAATTTGAATTTGCACTTCCATAAGGTGAAATGTATTGACACAAAAAATACAGTATGATAGTATTGCCATTAGAAGAAAGAAAGGCACATTTTGTGTAAGGTGAGGAAATGATTAATAGATAATTTGATTTAAGTAAGACACATATAGTTATTGAGCCTGTAGAGAATAGGTTTGTTTTGTGTACGCTTAAGTTGGATTATCGCAAGAGGCATTTCCTTTGTTTTCCTTTTGGAAAAGAAATAAGGGTCTATTTAGCGAGTCTATTTTTGCGTATGCAAAAAAGACTCGTTTTTGTGTGTTCAAAATAATAATTGGCTCAGACTTCGAAAAGGAGAAACTTTAATGTTGCAGATAAAAAAATTAAATTTAACACATAAAAAAGACCTGAGAATAATTCTTAATGATTTCAACCTTGTGCTAAATGATGGAGATAAGGCAGTTATTATTGGAGAAGAGGGAAATGGGAAATCGACATTAATGAAGTGGATATACAATCCGTCGCTTGTAGAAAACTATATAGAAGCAGATGGGGAAAGGATAATGGGACACGAACGTCTTGGTTATCTTCCGCAGGAGATGCTCGATGAAGATAAGGAAAAAACAATATACGAATATTTTTCTGAAGAGGAAATATTCTGGGAGAAAACGCCTAAAGAATTGTCTGTTATTGCGGGAAAATTTGGAATGAAAAATGATTTTTTCTACAGTAACCAGACAATGGGTAGTCTTTCAGGAGGCGAAAAAGTCAAGACACAACTTATGAGGCTTTTCATTCGCGATGTTTCTGTGCTGTTGTTGGACGAACCTTCCAATGACATCGACATTGCGACGCTTACATTACTGGAAAAAATCATAAATGACTGGAAGCACATTGTGCTTTTTATTTCACACGATGAAACGCTGATAGAGCGTACTGCCAACATGGTGATACATATCGAGCAGATTATACGAAAAACAAAGGCGAGATATACCGTGGCAAAGCTTCCCTATAGACGCTATGTGGAAGAACGGCTTCATAAATTTGAAATCCAAAAACAGCGGGCACTGAGTGACCGTAGGGAGAAAAAGATTCGCGATGAAAAATATCAAAGAGTTATGCAGAGTGTACAAGGTGCATTAAGAAGTTGTACCAGACAAGCACCGTCTGTTGCCAAAAACTTAAAGGACAAAATGCATACGGTTAAGGCAATGGAACGAAGATTTGAAAAAGAAGATGAAAATATGACTCAGATGCCGGAACAGGAAGAAGCAATCTTTGTCAAATTAGGGGATGAAAACTCACACATTCCCGCAGGAAAAACGGTCATAGAATATGAACTTTCAAAGCTTGTGACTCCGGATGGCAAAAGAATTTTAGCAGAAGGAATTCATTTAAAAATAAAAGGTTCAGAAAAAATCTGTATGATAGGAGCCAACGGGGCAGGAAAAACGACTCTTCTAAAAAAGATAGCGGAAGAACTCCTAAATCGGAATGACATTAAAGCAGAATATATGCCTCAAACTTATGAAGACCTGCTGGATTTGGATGTTACACCGGTTGATTACCTTGATAAAACAGGAGATAAAGAAGAGCGTACAAGAATTAGAACATACCTTGGTTCACTTAAATACACACCAGATGAAATGGAGCATCCGATTCGGGAGTTATCAGGCGGACAAAAGGCGAAAGTGCTTCTCTTGAGGATGAGCTTAAGTGGTGCAAATGTTCTTATTCTGGATGAACCGACAAGAAATTTTTCACCATTGTCCGGTCCGGTAATAAGAAAAATGCTCCGAGAATTTCCGGGGGCTGTCATTAGCATTTCTCACGATAGAAAGTATATTGAAGAGGTGTGCGATAAAATATATCAGCTAAATCCTAATGGATTACAGCTAATTGGTGATTGATAACAAAAAGGATGAAAGACTGACAAATTTCAGGCTTTTAGTGAGTTGGAAAGCATACAAAGATTTGAATTTGGAGGATAGATTATGGTACGTACAGAAGATGCATGTGAAATTATAAAATATGCTTTGCAAAACGAAATTAAAGTATATTTAGATGGCGGATGGGGTGTTGATGCACTTCTTAAAAGAGAATCAAGAATACACAATGATATTGATTTGTTTGTTGAACTGAAACATTATCATGATTATATTTATGTGATTAAGCAGCATGGATTTGAGGAAGTAAATACTGATTATACAACGGATGGTCATACTGTCTGGAAAGATGATAAACAAAGAATCATTGATTTACATTGTTTTGAATTTACAGATGACGGAATTGTTTATGAGGGAGATATATTTCCATCAAAAACTTTTTCCGGTATTGGAAAAGTTGGAGATATAACTGTTTCTTGTATTGAACCATTGAGTCAGGTAATGCTTCATTTGGGATATGAACACGATAAAAATGATGTGCATGATGTGATGCTGTTGTGTGAAACATTTCAAATAGCAATACCAGATGAATATAAGGAAAAGTAAAATTTCAGTTTCATGTTGCTTTTAATAATTGAATATTGAATGATTTTACATAGCCGTTAAGGAGTAATTTTTGCTCCCTAGCGGCTTATTTTATTTTTCAAAGTAGGAGGTGAGAAAATTGAAAATTAGAAAGGTTGATGACAAACCGATGGTCATTCACACCAAGGAGAAAGCCAAGATTCATGCCCACGAACCGAAGGGAGCCAAGATTAAGGGGAGTAACATCTATACAGTAGAGAGAGGTCCTAAGACAGCTGGTGCAAAGGTAACTAATACGGATAGAAAGAAGTCATATCGCAAGAGTACCATTCATCAGTCAGAGTCGAAGAATAAAGGATTATCAAGATTTAAGCGAAACTATAGAGAATCTAACACTTCCATCAAGACCAAGAACACGAATCTTCACATTGCAGGAAGAACAGGTGCACTTGCAGCCGGGGCAGTAACGGAGCATGTGGAAGGTGGTCAGGAGGTATCGCAGGCAGCATATCTTGCATATGAAGCAAGCCGACCTGTTACCGGAACTGCTTCCAAGGGTGCAGCACTTTTCAGGAAAAAGGCGGCAGCCGAGGCAAAGAAGCGAATCAAGAAGGTAGATGCAGGAAAGAAGCTGGCAAAAAAGACAGCAAAGAAAGCTGCCAAAGATACTGCCAAAACCGTAGCTAAAGAGACGGCAAAAGAAACAGCCAAGACTACTGCCAAGGTTGCAGCGAAAACTGCTTCAAAGACAGCTGCTACAGCGGCAGGAACAGCGGTTGCACCGGGAGTTGGTACTGCAATTGGCATAGCAGCTGGATATGCAGCAGGTGTGTCCATAGAGGTCAAGGATGAAAAGATGACCAACCGGAGCAGGAAGATAAAATTCTTTCTGGATAAGATGAAAGCACAGGAGAATCAGACAGACAGCGTGGCAAAGCTGGTAAAGGATCTGATTGTGCGAAAAGCGATTACCTGGGTAAAGGCAGCGGCACCGATTGTCGGACTGGTGCTTTTATTACTTGTTCTTGTAGTTGCCATGATTGCGGTTCCGGTTATTGCGGCGATAGCAATCCTTTACAATTCTCCATTTGCTTTATTTCTGCCACCACTTGAATCAGGAGATACCGTGCAGACAGTAACGAGTGCTTATGTGCAGGAATTTAACCGGGATGTGAATACGAAAGTGAATGAGCATACCGGATATGACCTTGGAGAGCTTGTATATGTGGACTATGAAGGTATGGAAGAAAACCCAAGCAATTACTATGACATCATGGCTGTCTATATGGTCAAGCATGGTGTCGGAGATACTGCAACAGTCATGAATGAGACTTCAAAAGGCTGGCTGCAGGCAGTTGTAAATGATATGTGTTCATACACCACAAGCACAGGAACAAAAGATGTGGAAGAAACAGATGCAGACGGTAATGTAACTACTGTCACGAAGTCGGTTCTGTATGTGAATGTCACACTAAAATCGTACAGGGATATGATTTCGGTCTATGGATTTAATTCTGATCAGGTGGAAATGCTTGAGCAGATCATGAGTCCTGAGTTTATGGGACAGCTTGGATATGCCGGAAGCGGAAGTGGAGGTGGAGGCGGCAGTCCGGGAGTAAGCTCCATGACTGAGGATGAAATCAATGCCATCCTAAACGAAATTACAGACAGCAGGCAGAAAACAGTCTGCTCCTATGCACTACACAGAGTTGGTTTTCCTTATAGTCAGGATTTAAGAGACAGCGGTAACTATTATGACTGCAGTTCCTTAGCCTATTATTCATGGAAAGATGCAGGCGTGGATATTAGTTATGGCGGTGCAACCACAGCGGCAGCGGAGGCACAGGGACTTGATGAAGCCGGAAAGACTGTCTCCTTTGATGAGTTACAGCCGGGAGACCTTATCTTTTACAGTTTTACAAGCAATGGAAGATATAAGAACATCAGCCATGTGGCAGTATATGTCGGAAATGGCAAGGTGGTAGAGGCACTTAATGAAAGTCTTGGTGTGGTCTACAGGGATGTGGCAAGCACAGGAAAGATTGTTGTGATAGGAAGACCATAACAGGAAATTTGCAGAGAGGGCATAGTCCCTCTCTGAGACTGGAGGTAAGAATGGATTTAAAAGATATGATACTGGTAACAGAAAACGACAGGGGAACAGAGACAAATATGCTGATGACTCTGGATGATTATAAGAGTTTTATAGCAATTGATGATATGTCAGAGCTTGCAGAAAATTTGTTGCAGCTTGGAAGGACACTTGGTGAAGCAGATAACTTCACAGAGTATTACAGGGCAGCAAATGTAACGGTATCTGCGAGATTCTGTCTGGATGATATTCAGCTCGGACATTTTCTTCAGGGATTTTATAACGATTCCAAAGAATTCCGGTTTGATAAAGAAGCCAGTTCTTCTGAATGTGTTGCAAAGCTTAAGGAGATTGGAATGACCGATAAGGGCTGGGTGGATGATTTTAACCTGCATTATGAAATGGAGAACCGCTCATTTGAAAGGGGACAGACATTTCATAACTTCAATGACCATGATTACATGGTGCTTGAAGCATTATCACCAAGGAATCTTGTGGTGATGGATATGAAGTCAGGTTCCCTTACAATCGCCCTTGGTGCGACAGAGTATAAGCGTTATCCGAAGGATGAGAAGCCTACAAAGGACAATACCACAATCGGGGTATCGTGGGAGCATGGCATTTATCTAGGTTCCACACTTTCAACTACAAATTTCAAGGCATACAAGAGGGAGTATGGCACACCGGAAAAGATAGAGGATATCTATGATTACAGGGCAAAGCTAAAGCAGAAGTTCTATTTTTATCAGGATATGTCAAAGGATGATGATGTACCAAAGAAGCTGCAGAATGACTTCCTTCACCAGATGTATGAGGATTTTGGAACGATTGAAGAGGACTGTTTTTACGACAGGCTGGAAGATGGAAAGTACGATGAAGGCTTTAAGGAAAGACAGGTAAAGGAAGAAAAGAGCCGGTGATGAGATTTTTACAGGAGGCGATATCATATGGAACAGGAATTTGATGTTGAGATAAAAGAAGTGCTTTCACGAGTACAGAAAGTAAAGGCAGAGTCGCTTGACGATGCCATCAATAAGGCAATGGATATGTATTATGCAGAGCAGATAGTCCTTGGAGCAGAGGACATGAAGGGAGTTGATTTTGCACCTATCAGCGAAAGTCAGCTCCCTTCTTCATTAAAAGAAAACGGAGGAAGAGCAAGATGAAAAGTGATTCAACAACAGTAATTAAGAACATGGAGTTTTTAGTAAAGGAACTTCATAAGGAGTGGGACAGATCGGGTGCTTCTAAGGCATCCGTTATTATTTCCCTTGAGGAAGTAGATGGTATCAATGATAAGTTAAAAGAGATTATCTATCAGACACAGAAGTCAGTCGATGAGGATGAGCTGACCTTTAAACAGAGCATTGCAAAGTCCAAGGAGTGCTATGTGCTTCTTCGTGTGGTGCGTAAGATTGCAAAGGAAAAGGATAAATGCGAAAAACAGGCAATCGACAATGAATTTGCAATCGAGCTGGATAAGGATGAGTTAAAGCTCTTTAAGGGATTGTTTGCAGAGATGTTTAAGTAGAGGAGGACAAAGGTATGGGCGTTGATATGAAGGTCAAAGCGATATACGATTCTGAAATTGGTAACATCACCAGAACAGATAAGAACTGGAAAGATGTTTTAAAGGTTGCAGGTCAGTTGTACCGCTATGAATTTGACAATATCGTTATGGTAACAGCTCAGAGATCTCCGGAGAGAAGCACACTTATGGCAGATTATGATACCTGGAAAAAGGTGGGAAGATATGTAAAGCGTGGTGCGAAAGGCTGTGCCATTTTCCCGTCAAGGGCACTGAATCCCCGTATGAGATATATCTTTGATATCAGTGATACCGGAGGGAAGAATGTTAAGCTGACATGGGACCTTGAGGGAGAAAATCTTAAGGATTATGTGGATTTTCTTGTGTCAGAAGGTCAGATTGAGCAGTACGATAACAGCGACAGGGAGTCTCTAAAAAATATATTAAAACAGTTTACAGGAACAGATGTTTGGCTTATAATAAAAGAAGAGTTCGGAGACCGAATGACCGAACTTATGCAGCTATCAGGTAGTGTGATAAAGGAAGAAAGTAAGAAACGCAATGGCTTACAGCAGGAAATGGACATGGAGCAGCTTGTATATGCAAGTGTCATGTATGCTGTAGGGACGAGATGCGGATTTGACTTATCTGTGCAAGAACAGGATTTTAGTCAGATCGTAAATATCAAAGACGAAGAGATCATTTACCGTCTTGGTTCCATTGTATGCGATGTCTCCTGTAGTGTTCTTAGAGAATTTAGTCGTAACTTAAAGGCAATCGAGAGCGAAAGGAGAATTGGATATGTTAGAAGAAATGACTTACAAGGAAGTGGACGGACTGCTTTATCCGCAGATAGAGATGCCGGACGAGACGGAGGATCTCACGAAGCTGGGCAAATACGGAAGGATGGCGATGAACTATCTAAAGGAGAACGAGCCGGCAAGATACAAGACGCTGATGAGATTCGGGAAGATGTACGAGAAGATGTCAGCGGTAGAGGAGGAAGCGAACCAGCTGTACGACCAGTTAGAGATGCAGTATCTGGCGAAGCACAAGCCACAGAATCCGTCATCGACAATGGAGATGTGGAAGATAAGAGAGCAGGCGAAGATGCAGGCAGAGGAAGTGGTACTGAATCAGATAGTGATGCGATTCCACTAGAATCAGATGATACAGAACTGAATAGGGAACTTGATGAAATCAATTCATTGGGTGTTAGTAAGGAAGCCGAATATACACAGGCTTCCTTTTTTTTCGACCAGAATGGGCAGGCAAGCATTGGCACTATTCATACTGAGGACGAAAACAATAATCAGTTTATGCGTCAGTTCGAGCAGGACAGAAAAGCTGCATTAGCAGGTAAATACAATTACCTGAATCCCAAAAAGTCTGCAACAGTACCAAGTGAGTATATCAAACAGGTGCTTATGAGAGGTACAGGTTTTATCGGTGGCAAGGGCAGGGTATGCAAGATTTTTGAAACTGAGATTGATGCAGGAACCAGGGCAAAGCGTATCAAAGCAGAATATGGTCAGGGAGGTGCAGGCTGGCCGGTTGACGGACTGGGACTGCACGGATATGACACATTTCATGGGAATGGACTGCGTTTTCAGTGGCGAGATGAGGATGGAGAGGTTGAAGGATATGTTTCGTGGAAAGATATCGAAAAAGAGCTTGGTGTCCTTATTCTTACAGGGGAATACCAGCCTGAGACACCTCGTATTGATGAGCTTGCGATGGACGGACTCCGTGAGGATGATGAGGTCATTGATGCCGAATACCGGGAAGTGGAACCGGAGGAGGCAGAATCAGAGATTGATGATTATGCAATACCGGATGAGCCGGAGAGCTATGCTTCTAACAGAGATTATGTAAGTGCAAAAGGCATGACACCACAGGAAACTGCCGATGAAGACCGCATGGTAACACAGGCAGAATATGGTGCAGAGATAGAAGCTGAAACAACTGAAAAAGATCCATCAGAGCTTCAGTATATTACACCGATTGATTATGCCAAGCGTATTGCAGAGCTTGATGAAGACCTGCGTGATGTGGCGGAGATTCTTGTAACAGATTGCAGCTGCTACACTCCGTTTAGGGCATTCCTTATGGATGTGGTGCAGTCTGATTTTGCATTTATGCCCAATAAACTTGACCTTATCAGGGATATTGCATTAGGGACAGATAATGCAGAAAGAAAGGCATATTCCAACAATAAGTATGGTCTTGTGGAGTACTCAATCAGAAGCGGTTATGTGAAGATCAGCTATAAGAACAGGAATGGTGTGCGTAAGGAAGGTGCACTCGACTGGCGTGAGTTATACGAGATTTTATCCTATATGGTAAAACAGCCATTTTACTGTGGAGAAGACCAGAAGAAGTATTATCAGGAGACAAAACAGAAGGCTGACAGGGATAAGATGAATCCGGTCTATAAGAGATTCTTTGATATCGAGGATAGTGTAAAAGCCAACCGTCTTGAAACCAGGGAAAGAGCAATAGCGAATGGCTGGGAAACCAAGATTGATGAGAATGGACATGTGGTTTCAGATGATGCAGTACAGAAAAAACACAACTTCCACTACAATCTCTGGGAAATGGAAAAAGGCGGTGCCAAGACCAGATATCAGTGGAATATGGATGCAATCCGCACTTTAAAGCAGATAGAATCAGAAAACAGGCTTGCCACACCGGAGGAGCAGAAAGTTCTGTCGAAGTTTGTCGGATGGGGCGGACTGTCACAGGCATTTGACGAGGAAAACGCAGGCTGGAGCAAAGAATATGCAGAGCTGAAAGAACTTTTATCCGATGAGGAATACAGTGCTGCAAGGGCAACAGTAAACAATGCCTTTTATACTTCACCGGAGATTGCCATGTGCATGAACTCGGCACTTGTCCAGTTTGGTTTCAGAGGCGGCAATGTATTAGAGCCATCTATGGGTATCGGTAACTTTTTTGGAAGTATGCCGGCACCTATGCAGAGAAGTAAGCTGTATGGGGTGGAGCTTGACAGCATTTCAGGAAGAATTGCAAAGCAGCTTTATCAGAATGCCAATATCAGTATCACAGGATTTGAGAATACCACATATCCGGATAACTTCTTTGATGTGGTTGTCGGAAATGTGCCATTTGGTGATTACAAGGTATTTGATCCAAAGTACAACAAGTATAACTTCCGTATCCACGATTATTTTCTGGCAAAAGCACTTGACCAGGTAAGACCGGGAGGCATGGTTGCGGTGATTACCACAAAGGGAACACTTGATAAGGCAAATCCTACTATCCGAAAGTATCTGGCTGAAAGAGCAGAACTTGTGGGAGCGATAAGACTTCCGAATACTGCATTTAAAGATAATGCAGGAACCGAAGTGACAGCAGATATCCTGTTTCTGCAGAAGAGGGAGAGAAAGATTGATATTGAGCCGGACTGGGTACACCTTGGTGTGACTGAGAATGGCATTGCAGTCAACTCTTATTTTGCAGAGCATCCGGAAATGATGCTTGGATCTATGAAATATGATACAAGGATTTACGGACAGGACAGCAGATATACAGTCTGTGTGAATGATGATGAGAACTTCAATATGTATGAAGTATTAAACAAAGCTATCGGTAATATCAAAGCCCAGATGACAGATTTTGAGAGAGTGGCAGATGAGGCGGAGCAGACGGAGGAAGTTATCCCGGCTGATCCGGATGTGAGAAACTACACTTACACATTTTTTGAAGGAAAACTCTATTACAGGGAAAATTCCGAGATGGTAAGAAAAGAAGTATCACAGACTGCCGAGGAGCGAATCAGAAGCCTTGATGAAATCAGACAGATAACAAGAGATCTGATTGATATCCAGATGGATGGCTGCAGCGAGGAGGAGCTTTCTGATAAGCAGAGACTTCTTAATGTAAAATATGATGCCTTCGTAAAGCAGTATGGAGCCATTACTTCAAAAGCAAACAGAATAGCTTTCAGAGATGACAGCGATTACCCACTTCTTTGCAGTCTTGAAGAAGTAAATGAAGACGGGGAGGTGAAAAAAGCGGATATGTTTTATAAGCAGACGATTAAGGCAAAGACTGTCATAGACAGGGTTGAGACTGCTGTGGAAGCATTGAATGTATCCGTCAATGAATTTGGATATGTAAATCTTGCCTATATGCTCTCTATCTATGAGCCGGATATTACTAATGTAAAGGAAGAACTTGCAGAAAAGTCCGGGCAGACAGCTGATGAGATAACATTTAGTGATGATGCTTTGGCAGAGCTTAGAAGGGCAGTTCTTGTGGAAGAGCTGGATGGATTGATTTTCCTAAATCCCGACCGCTACAACGAGAACAATCCCGACATCGGCTGGGAGACGGCAGACGAGTATCTTTCCGGCAATGTGAGAGACAAGCTTCGTGTAGCAAAGGCTATGGCAGCGGATACAGGCAATCCGCAGGCAGAAAAATTTGCAGGCAATGTGGCAGCACTTGAAAAGGTACAGCCGGAGTGGATTGAAGCCTCGGATATTGATGTAAAGATTGGCACGACATGGATTGAGCCGCTTGATTATGAGCAGTTTATCTATGAGCTTCTCAATACACCAAGACGGGCAAGGGCAGTCAGAAGCCAGTTTTACAATACAGGCATTCAGGTACACTTAAATAAGATGAGCATGGAATGGTTCATCGAGAATAAAAGCATGGATAAGCATTCAGTGGCGGCTACTAAGACCTATGGTACAAGCCGCATGGATGCTTATTCTATTTTTGAGGATACGCTGAATCTAAAGACAGTAACAGTCAGGGACAGGATTGATGACGGTGATGGCAGGTATCATTACGAAGTCAATAAGAATGAGACAATGCTTGCAAGGGAAAAGCAGAACATGATCAAGGAGAAGTTCAAGGAGTGGCTGTTTGCAGAGCCGGAGCGAAGACAGAAATATGTGGAGTATTACAACGAGACATTTAATAACATCCGCCTGCGTGAGTATGACGGAAGTCACTTACAGTTTCCGGGAATGAATCCGGCGATTGAGTTAAAGCCACACCAGAAAAATGCGGTGGCAAGAATTCTTCTTGGGGGAAATACTCTGCTGGCACACTGTGTCGGTGCCGGAAAGTCATTTGAGATGATGGCTGCCTGCATGGAGCAGAAGAGACTTGGACTTGCCAATAAGACAATCATGGTTGTACCAAAGCCGCTTATCGGTCAGACGGCATCAGAGTTTTTAAGGCTTTATCCGTCAGCAAATATCTTAGTTGCCACGGAGCGTGATTTTGAAAAAAGCCGCAGAAAGCAGTTCGTATCAAGGATTGCAACTGGTGACTATGACTGTATCATCATGTCACACTCACAGTTTGAGAAAATCCCAATCTCCGCAGAGAGAAAGGAGCGAATGCTTAACGAGCAGATTGATGAAATCAGCTATGCGATTGATGAGATGAAGGAGCGTAACGGAGAGCGATGGACTGTAAAGCAGATGGAAAGCCAGAAGAAAAAACTGGAGGAACAGCTGAAATCCTTGTCAGATGAGAGCAGGAAGGATGACCTTATTACCTTTGAGGAACTGGGTGTAGATTCTATTATGGTAGACGAAGCACATAATTTTAAGAACCTTGCGATTTTTTCCAAGATGAATAATGTGTCAGGTATCAGCAGTAGCGGAGCTAAGAAGTCAACGGATATGCAGCTTAAATGCCAGTATTTGTCTGAGATAAATGATGGCAGGGGTATTGTGTTTGCAACAGGTACACCAATATCCAATACCATGTGTGAGATGTATGTCATGCAGCTTTACTTACAGAAAGCGGCACTTGAAGAGATGGGGATTTATCACTTTGATTCTTGGGCAGCAAACTTTGGTGAAGTGACAACAGCACTTGAGCTTACTGTAGAGGGAAGCGGATTTCGTTTTAAGAGCAGATTTAATAAGTTTACGAATCTGCCGGAGCTTATGAATATCTTCCGTGAGGTAGCAGATGTGCAGACCGCAGACATGCTTGACCTTGATGTGCCAGCTCTCCGTGGCGGCAAGCCTATTATAGTGGAGTCGGAGCCTGACTGGTATGTAAAGCAGGTCATGGAAGACTTTGTTGTGAGGGCAGAGCGTATCAGAGGCGGTGGAGTTGATCCAAGCGTGGATAACTTTCTAAAGATTACCCATGAGGCAAGACTTCTTGGAACGGATGCCAGACTGATTGATAAGGATGCGCCGAACAATCCGGATGGAAAACTCAATAAGGTAGCGGAGAATGTATGGAAAGAATATGAGAAAGGAAATGCTGATGGTCATATAGGCTGCCAGCTTATTTTTTCGGACATCGGCACACCGGGACCAGATAAGGACTTTACCATCTACGATTATCTGAAAGAAACACTGATCCAGTATGGTATTCCGGCAGATGAGATAGCTTTTATTCATGATGCCAAGACGGATGCACAAAGGGACGCACTTTTTAAGGAGATGAGGACAGGTAAAAAGAAGGTTCTTATCGGTTCAACGGACAAGTGTGGAACAGGTGTCAATGTGCAGACACACCTTGTTGCAATGCATCATGTGGATTGCCCTTGGAAGCCTTCTTCTATTGAACAGAGGGAAGGACGAGGCATACGACAGGGTAATGAAAATGAAGAGGTGGCAATCTACAGATATGTCACCAAAGGGACATTTGATGCATACAACTGGTCGCTTGTTGAAAATAAGCAGCGATTCATCAGTCAGGTCATGACAAGCAAGGCTGTAAGCCGAAGCTGTGAGGATATCGACGAGGCAACACTTTCCTATGCAGAGATTAAAGCGGTTGCCACAGGCAATCCTTTAATCAAGGAAAAGATGGAGATTGACAATGATGTCCAGAGATTAAAGCTCTTAAAGGCATCCTATGACAATCAGAGATATGGCTTGCAGGATAACTTTATGATTAAGTATCCGAAGCTGATTAAGACAGCAACAGAAAAGCTTGCCAATGTAAGAGAGGATGTAAAGGCAAGGGATAAAGAGCTGATTGATAATCCGGAATTTGCCATTACCATAGGCAAAGTAACTTACACAGAGCGTGTGGATGGCGGAACGATGATGCTTGAAGCAATCAGTAAATGTAAGACCGGAGAGACAACTGTAATCGGTAAATTCCACGGATTTGAGCTGCTTGTGGAAAAGAACTTCCTTGGCATCAATTATATGGTGCTTCGTGGAAAGACAGAGTATAAAGCAGAGCTTTCCACAAGTCCTGTCGGCAGCATGGTGAAGCTGGAAAACCTGTTCAATGGACTCCATGAGAACATTGATTTCTTTGAAAAGAAGATTGAGCAGTACCAGAATGACCTTGAAGCATCAAAGGCAGAGTATGACAAGCCATTTGCGTACAGCAAGGAACTGGAAGAAAAGCTGGCTAGGCAGTGTAAACTGAATGCCCAGCTTGACCTTGAGAACGCAAAGGCTGTGGATGCAGACCTGAGCGGACCGGAGGAAGAAAGAGAAGCTGATGACAGAATGGAATCTGCAGCAATTGTAGCAGAGGATAAAGGTGCTTATCCAGCCGACAGAGAGGGCAGAACACGATAGGAGAGTGAATAATATGAGCATAAGAAAAGTGGTCGCAGGACTACTGATTGCAGCAGGGATTGCCATTATGGCAGTCCCTTTTTTCTGGCGGACAACCGGAGAAAAACAGACAGAACAGCTCATAAGTGAATTTGAGCAGACATTGGAGGATGATTACGATGAAGAAACAGATGTGGAGGAAGAGCAAACCTCCATTAGTAAAGAGGATGAAGCCATTCTTAAAGAAGGCGGTGTTATCGGCATCATTGAGATACCGGGCTTAGATATCAGGTATCCGGTAATGGAAGGAACCACAAGTAAAGTGCTTAATGCAGGGATTGGTCATATAGAAGAGACTGCAGGAATCGGAGAAAGTGGCAACTGTGTATTGTGCGGTCATAATGGCAGCAGATATGGCACATTTTTTACACCACTAAGTCAGATATCCATAGGTGATGAAGTAATGATAACCGACAAAAATGGGCTGAAGCATATCTATGAGGTAATAGAGACAGAGGTAGTAAATCCGTATGATAACAGCATCAAGACACAGGGTACAGAAAAAGAATTAACTCTTTTTACCTGTTCCCAGAAAGGAACCATGCGTTTTGTGGTCAGGTGCATTTATAAGGAGGCGGTGATGGATGAATAAGAGATACCGATTAGGTGAGATAGAAGAGGCAGTAGCAGAAATGGAAGAGCTAATTGACATCGAGGATGATATTGCTGAGATTGATGATGACTTTCAGATAGTCGTAAGCGGCTGGTCTGTGTATGTCGAAAGCCTGAATCTGACACTCAGACAGGGAATAGCCTGTGTATGGGATGCAGAGGAAGGATTATTTATGCCTGATTTTGATGTGACTATCGTGTATGAGGGGAACATTGAAACACAGGAGTGGCTCTATTACGAGCAGGATGGAATGGTCGTTACACTTGGCAACTGGCTTAATGGCAGATTGTCTTGTGAACAGATAGAACAGCTTTGGTGTGAGCTTATCATACCGGAGCAAAACAAAGAACAAAAAGAAAGCGAGGAATAGCATATGAAGTATTCAATTAAAGTAAACGAAGTAAGAGCAAAAGAGGGCAGCAACATCAAAGGATTTGCAACAGTAGTATTTGGTGATTCATTTAAGATTACCAATATTGCAATCCTTGAGAATAAGGATAAGGGAGAGCTTTTTGTATCAATGCCAAGATACCGCTCCAATGAGCGTGATGAAAGCAACGGTGTGATCTATAAGGATGTGTGCAATCCTATCACAGCAGAGTTTCGAGAGGAACTCTATACCAATATCCTTGATGCCTATGCAAGAATTAAGGAACCGGAGAAAGAGGAGACACAGAAGCAGGAGCGTACACAGGAAATGCCGGAGTTTTCCGTAACTGTAACACCTTATGAGAGGGAAGGTAGTAACATCAAGGGACTTGCACGCATTTATTTTGAAAACAGTTTCATCGTAAATAACATCAATATCGTGCAGGGCAAAGAGAAAATCTTTGTATCAATGCCTTCTTATAAGACAAAGCAGGTGGACGAGCAGGGCAAGCCAATCTACCAGGATGTCTGCTATCCGGTCACAAAGGATTTCAGGGAAAAACTCTATAATGAGATTATCTCTGAATATGAGAAAGCAAAGGATAAGAGCAACGAAAATGCAAGAGAGAGTGCAGAGAAACATCATGGCAATCCCGATAAAGAGAAGGACAAAGAGGCGACGCCCTTTCGATAATCAGTAATCAGAGTACAGGGGCGGCCAAGGCTGCCCCATTTACAGAATGGAGGAAACAGAATGGATATGGAAGCAGGAAAAACACTTACCAATGAGGAGGTCATAAGAGAACTTCTCGACTTATTAAAGAAAAATGCCATGAAAGAGCAGGCAAACGATGTATTTGAGATATGCAGCTATGTGGATGGACTGGAGAAAAAGATTGATTCCATGACGGAAGAACTCACCAATATGCAGAACCAGATCAAAGAAATGCAGGAAGATACTCTTGTCAATAATGCTAAAAAGGGCTTGACAAATAAAGGGTTAAGGAATATAATTAGATTCAGTTTTATACAAGGAGTTAATAAATATGCGGCAAGGTATTCTTAAATAAACTGTCAATTTGATAGTGGGAACAAAAAGTAGCAGTCCCGTTTCACTTTTAATATGGGGCTTAGTTTTTTGTACCCAGTTTAAGAATACTTTTATCATGTAATTTTATATGCCCGAAAACATATAAGTGTTTTGGGGCTATTGGAGTTATTTACCCAGTGATAGGAGTATTTATCACTGGGTATTTTTATGCCCTTTTTTGGGTGTTGATAGGAGGAAAATCACATGAAAATAATTAACTTAGGCATTCTGGCTCACGTTGACGCAGGAAAGACAACATTAACGGAAAGTTTATTGTATACCAGTGGTGCAATTGCAGAACTAGGGAGCGTAGATGAAGGCACAACAAGGACAGATACAATGAATTTGGAGCGTCAAAGGGGAATCACTATCCAGACAGCAGTGACATCTTTTCAGTGGGAGGATGTAAAAGTCAACATTATAGATACGCCAGGCCATATGGATTTTTTGGCGGAAGTATACCGTTCTTTATCCGTATTAGACGGAGCAGTATTATTAGTTTCTGCAAAGGATGGCATACAGGCACAGACCCGTATACTGTTTCATGCACTACAGACAATGAAGATTCCGACAATTTTTTTCATCAATAAAATTGACCAAGAGGGGATTGATTTGCCAATGGTATATCAAGAAATGAAAGCAAAGCTTTCTTCGGAAATTATAGTGAAGCAAAAGGTTGGGCAGCATCCCCATATAAATGTAACGGACAATGACGATATGGAACAGTGGGATGCGGTAATTATGGGAAACGATGAACTATTAGAGAAATATATGTCAGGGAAACCGTTTAAAATGTCAGAACTGGAACAGGAAGAAAACAGGAGATTCCAAAACGGAACGTTATTTCCCGTTTATCACGGAAGCGCTAAAAACAATCTGGGGATTCGGAAGCTTATAGAAGTGATTGCCAGTAAGTTTTATTCATCAACGCCTGAAGGTCAATCTGAACTATGCGGGCAGGTTTTTAAGATTGAATATTCAGAGAAAAGGCGGCGTTTTGTTTATGTGCGTATATATAGCGGAACATTGCATTTGAGGGATGTTATTAGAATATCTGAAAAAGAGAAAATAAAAATCACAGAGATGTGTGTTCCGATAAACGGGGAATTATGTTCATCCGATATAGCCTGCTCTGGTGATATTGTAATTTTACCAAATGATGTTTTGCAGCTAAACAGTATTTTGGGGAACGAAATGCTGTTGCCGCAGAGAACATTTATTGAAAATCCTCTCCCTATGCTCCAAACAACGATTGCAGCAAAGAAATCTGAACAGCGGGAAATATTGCTTGGGGCACTTACAGAAATTTCAGATGGCGACCCTCTTTTAAAATATTATGTGGATACTACAACGCATGAGATTATACTTTCTTTTTTGGGGAAAGTGCAGATGGAAGTCATTTGTGCCATCCTTGAGGAAAAATATCATGTGGAGGCAGAAATAAAAGAGCCTACTGTTATATATATGGAAAGACCGCTTAGAAAAGCAGAATATACCATCCACATAGAAGTCCCGCCAAATCCTTTCTGGGCTTCTGTCGGGTTGTCCATAGAGCCGCTCCCTATTGGAAGCGGAGTGCAGTATGAAAGCAGAGTTTCACTTGGATATTTAAATCAATCGTTCCAAAATGCGGTTATGGAGGGGGTTCTTTATGGCTGCGAGCAGGGGCTGTATGGATGGAAAGTGACAGACTGTAAAATCTGTTTTGAATATGGATTGTATTATAGTCCTGTAAGTACCCCCGCAGACTTTCGGCTGCTTTCCCCTATCGTATTGGAGCAGGCTTTAAAAAAAGCAGGGACAGAACTATTAGAGCCATATCTCCACTTTGAAATTTATGCACCGCAGGAATATCTCTCACGGGCGTATCATGATGCTCCAAGGTATTGTGCAGATATTGTAAGTACTCAGATAAAGAATGACGAGGTCATTCTGAAAGGAGAAATCCCTGCTAGATGTATTCAAGAATACAGGAACGATTTAACTTATTTCACAAATGGGCAGGGAGTCTGCTTGACAGAGTTAAAAGGATACCAGCCAGCTATTGGTAAATTTATTTGCCAACCCCGCCGCCCGAATAGCCGTATAGATAAGGTTCGGCATATGTTCCACAAGTTAGCTTAACAGCTTGCAAAAGTCATATAAAATGAGATTTGAAAGGATTAGAGACTAATTATGATGAAATGTAACTTCATGTTTGCTAAAAATTCAAAGGCATATTCTGTCTACCTGCTGTTCCGATTTGTCTGTTCCCTGGCGGTTTCTATGTCCACAGTGCTTTCCATCGTGTACCACCTGGAGGTGGTGCAGCTGGATGCTTTCCAGCTTGTCCTGGTAGGGACGGTTCAGGAGACCTCCTGCTTTCTGTTCGAGATGCCCACCGGTGTGGTGGCGGATTTGTATAGCCGTCGGCGCTCGGTGCTGATTGGAATGTTCCTCTACGGCCTGGGCTTTCTGATGGAGGGTGCGCTACCGTGGTTCGCGCCGGTTCTGCTGGCCCAGGTTGTCTGGGGTTGCGGTGATACCTTCATCACCGGCGCTCTGGAGGCGTGGATTGCCTCGGAGGAAGAGGACAAACCCATAGACAAGGTGTTCCTGCGGGGCAGTCAAATGGGGCAAATCGGCGGCGTTCTGGGCGTGGTGCTGGGCACACTGCTGGGAAACATAAACCTGCAAATGCCTGTCATCTTGGGGGGCAGTTTGTGCTTGTTGTTGGGGCTGGTGATGGTTCGCATCATGCCAGAAACCAACTTCTCCCCTGCTATTGAGGAACGGCAGGGCTTGCTTAAAGACTTTGTCTGCCTGTTCAAGCTCAACCTGGGCTTTGTGAAAGGCGCACCTGTGTTGCTGGCGCTCTTAGCAATCACACTATGCGGGGGACTTGCCAGTGAAGGCTTTGACCGGCTCTCCACCGCTCATTTTCTGGATGACACGGTAATACCCGTTATCGGGCCGCTGAACAGCGTCACTTGGTTCGGTGTTATCAGTCTTATCGGCAACGGCTTAGGTATTCTGGCTTCTCAGTTGCTCATCGCCCGCATGGAGAAAAAAGGGACTGTCAGCCGAACCAGTGTGGTCATGTCCACCAGCGCCGGGTATATCCTGTTCCTGGTTCTCTTCGCGGTGGGGCGGAGCTTTTGGTTCATGTTGTTGGTGTTCCTGCTGGCGGGGCTTATGCGCACCATCAAGGAGCCTGTGCTGGCCGCCTGGATGAACGACCATGTGGATGAGAAAATGCGCGCCACAGTCTTTTCCACCAGCGGACAGCTGGACTCTTTCGGGCAGATCATCGGCGGGCCTATTGTGGGGCTGGTAGCCCAGCAGGTGTCCATACCCTGGGGGCTGGTCTGTACCGCTTTCCTGCTGTTGCCCGCGCTGTTCTTAGTGCCGGTGGCGGGAAAGAAGCGGGATTGATATGGCATAGTTAAGTTTACTGACGAGCGGGAGATTACTTCCGCTCGTCTTCATTTAGTAGCGCAAAATTTGAGGACTCTTTATTTCCTTATTCGGTATAGCGGAGGCGGCTGTCAATTCGACATAATTTTCTTGTGATACTTTACCGTACATGAGCATTTGTTTCGTATTTGAAAGAACAAACTCACCAAATAAAAAAAACGATATTCGGGTGGGTTATTTTGTTATACCCTAAATTACCCTCTGAATTTGTTTTTAAATTTGGAGGGATTTTTTTATGTCCTTTTTTCGGGCAGTTATCTATCTGCTCATACGAAGCAAAATTTATCAATACATAGCATATCAGAGAACGGCAGGAAACCAGTTAAAAAAATTTCTGCCAGTGCAACGGTACTTCTCACCTTGAAAGTAGAAGTACAATCTCCATACAATAGAATTACTATTTCCTATAACCGTAAAGGTCACAGAGCCTTTGCGGTTTTTCTTTTGTCGATTTTTGTTGGAAAGTGCCGTAGGGCTGTTTCTGATATGCGGTGTCGTTCTCCGCCTCTCCATCTGGATTTTTTACATTTCAAAAATTCAGATGGGAGGTATTTATGGTGAAATATGCACCAAGAAAGGTATATATCAGAGAAAGTGGCGGCTATGTGGAATTATCCTACACGGAGTTCTGCCGTTGCAGGGAATCCGACCAGACCTATATGGACAAGCTGTTTATCCCCATTCAAGGCTGTCTGCTTGAAGTCGTGAGGGAGCAATACACAGACTTCTACCGTGACAAGGAACGGTGGCGTTATCTGCAAAAATTAGATACAAAGAATAGACTGCTATCTCTCGACGGATTTACGGACAGCGAGGGGAATCCTCTGGACTTTATCACTGATGAAGCGGTGGACATTGCAGAAACCGTTGTCAATGCGGTCATGGTGGACAGGCTGAAAGCCGCCCTGCCTTTGCTGTCGGATAGTGAACAGGAGCTGATACAGGCAATCTTTTTTGACGGACTTTCCGAGCGTGAAGTCGGGGCGAGGTTGGGCATAACCCAGAGCGTTGTAAACAAACGCAAAGCCAGAATCCTAATAAAACTAAGAAAGATAATAGAAAATTAAAATTTAAGGCGTTCAGCCCCCTTGTTTTTTCCTTTGGGAAGATGAGGGGGCTTTTCTCTGCCCTCTCAATCAATTCTGATTGGAGGAAGTAAGAATGGCATACAACCACGGACGGGAGGACAGGAAATGGCGTATCTGGAAAGAAGCGGAGGAAAAGCTGCTGCGTGAGTGCGGCGTTGATGAAGCGACCATTGAGCAGATACGCATGGCGGACAGGGCAGACTTCAATTCCAACAGGCGGTTTTACCGATGGACGAATGACGTTGCGGAATATCTTGAGGACATGGCAGGCAGGGAGCGGCAGGCGGAAGTGGGTACGGTTGCGGAGTTACTGGAAGAGATTGAGAGCGAAAATCTCTATCAAGTATTAGTCACGGTGGACGGGCGTACCTTGAAAATCGTCCTGCTGAAAATGCAGGGGTATTCCACAAAGGAGATTGCCCCGCTTGTGCATTTGACGACTGGTGCCATCTATGCGAGGTTAGACCATCTGCGGAAGAAGCTGCGGAAAATTTTATAGCTTCTAAAACAGCCTGCCATCCTGCGGGCTACTGGGTGAGGGATGGAAATCCCCTCACTCATTTTTTGCAGGAGGACAACAGGATGGCATACAGGGTTAAGGCATACACGCTTCGGGAGGAATCCACGGAAAGCGGCACAAGGTATTTTATCAGCTTTAAGGACGGGCAGGGCAAATCCCACGAGTTGGAAGTGTCGGAACAGTTCTTTATGGAGTTTCGGCAGATGGAGCGCAGGAACAGGAATCTTTTCTAATGGGACGAGCGGCACAGGGAGTTTAACGAGGTATGGGACGAAACCCTTTACAGACGGGCGTTGCGTGTGCCTAAGAGCCTTGATGAACGCATGGTTGAGGAAGAACGGAATGAAACGCTCTATAAGGCGGTTGGGAGCCTTCCAGAGATACAAAGGCGGCGTTTCCTGCTCTACTACGAGTATGAGTTCAATTTTTACCAAATCGCCGCTATGGAGCATTGCACCGCTTCGGCAATACAGAAATCTGTTGCGATTGCAAAGGAGAAAGTAAAGGCGGAAATTGAAGAAATATCTCCAACCGTGACCGACACCGCCCGAAAAAGAAATCTGTTTTTTATTTGTGTGGGATTGGCGGCATTACATACTCTCACTTTTTTCCGTGGGAGTAAATCTATTTTTAAGGAGGTCAACGCCTATGTGCAACGAAAACAAAGACACCGCCCGAAAGGAGGAAAGCCATGCAGAAGTTACAGACAGTCAACGCCGAAACGCTCCTTTATGAACCGCTTGAGAAACCATCCTTTGTGGTGGACAGCCTTATCCCGACAGGCTTATCGCTGTTCTGCGGCTCACAGAAGATAGGCAAAAGCTGGCTCATGCTGAAGCTATGCTTATGCGTGTCGCAGGGAATCCCTTTATGGGATATGCCGACAATGGAGGGCGATGTGCTTTACCTCTGCCTTGAGGACACGTTCTGCCGCATACAGGACAGGTTATTTCGTTTGACGGACGAAGCAAGCGGGCGGCTCCACTTTGCCGTGGCAAGCTGCAAGCTGTCAGACGGTCTTATCGTGCAGCTTGAAGATTATCTGAAAGATTACCCAGACAGCAGGCTCATTGTCATTGATACCTTGCAGAAAGTCCGTACAGCTTCAAAAGACAATGCCTATGCAAGCGACTATGGGGACATCTCCCTCATCAAAGACTTTGCCGACAGGCACTCTCTGGCGGTCATTGTCGTACACCACATCCGAAAGCAGAATGACAGCGACGTGTTCAACAAGGTGTCTGGGACGACAGGATTAACGGGGAGTGCGGACGCTACCTTTGTTCTGGAAAAGGAGAAACGTGCGTCTGACACCGCCAAGCTGTATGTGACGGGCAGGGACACGCCTTATCAGGAATACACGCTGCGTTTCCGTGATTGCCGTTGGGAGCTTGTGGAGCGGAAAACGCAGGAGCAGCTTGCGAAAGAAACGATACCAGATGTCCTTTTTCGGTTGGTGGATTTTATGAGGGATAAGGAAGAATGGATAGGCACGGCAACGGAACTGTTAGCCGCTATGGGGGAAACGGAAACCATACCCACGGTGATTACGAAATGGCTGAATGAATACCGCACCACATTTTTAAGCGAGAACCGTATCTGCTACCAGTACAGCCGCAGGAAAGACGGCAGGCGGATTGCCCTTGCAAGGAGGGCGGGTGACAGCGGTGATGGTGGTGACAGCGATATTAGGATACCCCCCTGTTACTGTCATTGACGCTTAAAGCCATGTAAAGCTGGCGGCTCTGCCCTGCGGGTGACAGCAGTGACGGTGGTGACAGTGATTTTAGGATACCCTGCCGCTGTCATCCCTACGGGAGAACACCCCGTAAACGCAAAATGCAGGCGTGAGATTTACTCGCCCTTTTCGGTCGTGTAAAACCACCCCTGCGGTCAGAAAAATCATTCCGATTTTTCCGACTGCGTTTACAGGGTGTAACACACTACACTTTGCCCTGCAAAGTCGTGTGCCAGACGTTCCCTCTGGACTCCCTTAAGGCAGGGCTGTGCCCTGCTATCCTACGCCTTACGGCTTCGGATAAAAGAATGGCGGCATGACGGTGACGGCTCTTGCGAGGGGGGTATCCCAAAAACACCGTCATCATCGACATGACCGTCATGCAGGGGGTGAGGGTGACAGTTGCGGCAGTCGGCAGGGGGTATCCCAAAACTGCTGTCACCACCGTCACCGCTGTCACCCCAAAGGACGGTCACCCGTCGAAAGAAAGGAGGAATCCGCCTATGCCTTATGCAATCCTGCGTTTCCAGAAACGAAAAGCGGGCGGCGTTGCGGCTTGTGAACGCCACAACGAGCGGAAGAAAGAAGCCTACAAAAGCAACCCAGATATAGATATGGAACGCTCTAAAAACAATTACCATCTCATAGCACCACCAAAGTACACCTACAAGAAAGAGATTAACCGCATGGTAGCCGAAGCGGGGTGCAGGACAAGGAAAGACAGCGTGATGATGGTGGAAACGCTCATCACAGCTTCACCAGAATTTATGAACCAGTTACCGCCCGAAGAACAAAAAGCGTATTTCCAGACGGCTCTTGACTTCATTTCGGAGCGTGTTGGAAAGCAGAATATCCTCTCCGCTGTCGTCCATATGGACGAGAGAACGCCCCATATGCACCTCTGCTTTGTGCCGATTACGCCAGACAATAAGCTGTCAGCGAAAGCTATCTTAGGCAACCAGAAATCATTATCCGAGTGGCAGACCGCCTACCATGAGCGGATGTCCTCACGGTGGAATCAGCTTGAACGGGGGCAGTCCTCAATGGAAACCAAGCGGAAACACGTCCCCACATGGCTCTATAAATTAGGCGGCAGGCTTGATAAACAGTATGAAGAAATCGTGTCTGCCCTATCCGACATCAACGCCTTTAACGCAGGGAAGAAAAGGGATAAAGCGTTAGATTTACTCTCTGCATGGCTGCCAGACGTGGAGAAATTCTCTAAGGAAATCGGGAAACAGCAGGCGTATATCGACAGTTTGAAAGAGAGAATTGGGCAGGAATCAGACTATGCGGGGCGTATGCGTGATGAAAAGTACGAGCAGGAACTAAAGGTGCAGAAAGCGAATCAGAAGATATTTGAATTGCAGAGAACCAACGAGCAGATGGGGCGGCTGCTGTCAAAAATACCGCCCGAAGTGTTGGAAGAATTGCAGAAAAATCATAGAAGCAGAGCGAAAGAAAGGTAGATATGTGAATGAAGAAACAGGATTTTAAGGTGTTAAAGACCAAAGACTTGTACCCGTTCCCCGACAATCCGTTTCATGTGGCAGAAGATGAAACACTGTCAGAGTTAGCGGAAAGCATCAAGGAATTTGGCATTGTCACGCCGATAATCACACGCCCGAAAGAGGACGGGGACGGTTATGAAGTGATTGCAGGACAGCGGCGTGTCCGTGCTTCTGAACTTGCAGGGATAAATACCGTGCCTGCGTTTGTCCTGCCCTTAGACCGTGACCGAGCCATCATCACCCTTGTAGACAGCAATTTGCAGCGTGAGAATATCCTGCCATCGGAGCGGGCGTTTGCTTACAAGATGAAATCCGAAGCCATGAAGCGGCAGGGTTTCCGCACAGACTTAACCTCGTCACAAGTTGTGACGAAGTTGCGGACGGACGACAAGGTGGCACAGGGCTTCGGCGTGGGCAGGATGACCGTGCAGCGTTTTATCCGCCTGACGGAACTGATACCGCCGATTTTGCAGATGGTGGACGAGGGGAAAATCGCCCTCACGCCTGCGGTGGAACTGTCCTTCTTGAAGAAAGACGAGCAGGAAAACCTCTTTGCCACGATGGAGAGCGAAGAAGCAACGCCCTCACTCTCACAGGCACAGCGGATGAAACAGTTAAGCCAGAGCGGGCGGCTTGACATGGATACGATATTTGCGATTATGACGGAGGAAAAGGGCAACCAGAAAGAAACCTTGAAAATCAACACAAGCAAGCTGAAAAAATACTTTCCGAAGAACACAACGCCGAAGCAGATGGAGGAAACCATCATCAAACTTTTGGAGCGTGAGTTGCAGAGGAAACGCAACCGTGACAGCCGCTAATCTTCTTTTTTCGGGAAGTAAATACAGAGAGTTGAGGTATGGAGAATGAGAGAAATCCAGTATGAAATCGTAAAGGAAATCGCAGTATTGTCTACGGGCGACAGTGGCTACACAAAGGAAATCAATCTCATTTCATGGAATGGGAAAGAGCCGAAGTATGACATCCGCAGCTTTTCCCCGAACCGTGAAAAGTGCGGCAAGGGAATCACGCTGAACGCTGATGAAGCGGCGGCACTCCTTAAAGCATTACAGAAAGAATTAAACAGCGAGGATTAATGGTATCTGATTGGCAGGGCGGGGACATTTCCAAACTCTTCCCTGCCCTGTCTGGAAAGGAAGATTTAAGTATGGGCGAGGATAAGAAAGCAGATAAAAAGAGAAAGCGTATCGTGCCAAAAGCACCAGTGCAGATGATAATCAGCCGTGAATATGTCGGCACACAGACCGTTACAGAAGCGTTTGTCCCGATTATCTCCGAGGATATTCGGAAGAAGATTGCCGAGGGCGACACCTTCGACAATGAGGGGCTGTCCGCTTAGAATGTACGCAATGGGACATGAAAACAGATAGGACAGATACGGAGGTTTTACAGTATGGCAGGAATCAAAGAAGAAAAGAAAATCTATTTAGTCGGCATTTATTGCCGCTTATCTAAAGACGATGGTACGGATAACGAGAGTGCGAGCATTGCGACACAGAAATCCATCCTCACGGATTATGTGAAAAAGCAGGGATGGCACATAGCAAAAACGTATGTGGACGATGGTTATTCTGGTACAAATTTCCAAAGACCAAGTTTCCAGAATATGATAAAAGACATTGAAAGCGGTCTGATAAACTGCGTGATTACGAAAGATTTATCCCGTCTGGGGAGAAACTATCTTGATTGTGGGTTATATCTGGAAGTTTTCTTCCCAGAGCATAACGTGAGGTATATAGCGGTCAATGACGGCGTAGATACCTTGAATAAATCTGCTATGGACATCACGCCTTTCCGCAACATTTTAAACGAAATGTATGCCGCTGACATATCTGTTAAGATAAAATCGGCATATCGGGCGAGGTTTCAACAGGGGAAATTCATGGGAACTACCGCCCCTTATGGCTATATCAAAGACCCTGCCGACCACAACCATCTGCTGATAGATGATAAAGTGGCACATGTTGTAAAAGAGATATTCGACCTTGCATTAAAAGGGAATGGAGTTGCCAAAATTTGCAGACATCTTAATAAACAGCATATCCTACGCCCTGCCGCTTATGCGGCGGAGCGTGGCGAAACAGGCTTTGAACGTCATTTTGAGGGGAACGAGGACAAACGCTATATTTGGAGTGGGAACAGCGTGAGGAGCATTTTAAGAAGCCCGATATATGCGGGAAATCTTGTAGGCTACAAACGGATTGCCGCCAATATGAAAAGCAAGAAACGCCCCTCTAAGCTGCCCGAAGAATGGGAAGTGATACCCAATACCCATGAGGGAATAGTCACGCAGGAGGAATTTGATATTGTCCAACAGCTTATTACAAGTCGTAGGCTTCCACAGAACAAGGGAGGATTTGTAAATATTTTTGCAGGCGTTATCAAGTGTGTGGACTGCGGATGTGCTCTGCGGGCAATGAACGTACACAGGAGGAAACGCCCAGAGATTATCGACTGTGTACAGTATTCATGTAATAATTATGCAAGAAACGGAAGAAGCGAGTGTAGTGCCCACAATATAGAAGCAAGGGATTTATTCAATGCCGTTCTTGCCGACATCAACTGTTTTGCGGATATGGCAGTGAATGATGAAAAGGCGGTCAGGGCCATAGAAAAGCGGCTCACGGAAACAGACCAGAGCAGGGCGAAAGCATTAGAGAAAGAACGTAAGAAGCTGAACAAACGCCTTGCGGAACTGGACAGGCTGTTTTCCTCTCTCTACGAGGATAAGGTCATGGAGCGTATTACCGAGCGGAATTTTGAGATGATGTCGGGGAAATACCAGAAAGAGCAGCTTGAAATTGAAGCAAGGCTGAAAGAGGTGACGGAAACTCTTAATGAAAGCTACGAGAAATCACGGGGAATCCGTGACTTCCTCGCCCTTATCCGAAATTATCAAGGCTTAAAAGAACTGGATGCAACAGTTATAAACGCACTCATAGACAAGATACTTGTTTCGGAGCGTGAGAAGATGGCAGACGGAACAGTGAAGCAGGAAATCAAGATTTACTATAAATTCATCGGCTTTGTCGATGAATTACATATCATACCTACAAAACGGTGGGCAGCAATGCCCGCTAAAAATTGTACGGTGTGCGGCGTTGAATATGTCCCGGGCTCTGGTGCATCAAGGTATTGTCCTGCTTGTGCCAAGAAGATACGGAGGGAGAAATCAAACGAGAGCAAACGCAGGAGCAGAGAACAGAAAAGGATAGCATGTATGAACTGTCCGCAAAAAATGACCGACTGATATTGAACAGCAGGAAGGTCGTATTTTACGACAGGGCAACCAGAATGATAAGGTCAAGATATTTCGTTATGTTACGGAAGGTACGTTTGACAGTTATTCGTGGCAGCTCATCGAGAATAAACAGAAATTCATCGGACAGATCATGACCAGCAAATCCCCGGTGCGAAGCTGTGAGGATGTGGACGAAGCGGCACTTTCCTATGCAGAAGTCAAGGCACTTGCCACAGGTAATCCCTACATAAAAGAAAAAATGGATCTCGATATTCAGGTATCAAAGCTGAAACTGATGAAGGCAAACCATACCAGTCAGAAGTACAGGCTGGAGGATAACATCACACAACATTATCCGCATCAGATCGCCATTTTCAAGGAGCGTATCGAAGGCTTTACTGCTGATATGGAAAAATATGCGAAAAATAAGCCGGAGGATAAGGAGCAGTTCTTTATGCAGGTGGGCGGAAAGCCATACACCGATAAGAAGGAAGCTGGAACTGCGATCATAGCCATGTGTAAGGAAATCAAAGGCATCAATGCTAGTGCGGATGTAGGGGAATATCTTGGATTTAAGCTGAATGTAACTTTTGATTCTTTTAACAATAAGTTTGTGATGAATGTCAAAGGAGCCATGAGCCATCCGATGGAAGTCGGCACTGATCCGCTCGGCAATATCACCCGTATCAACAATGCACTGGAAGCCATGCCAATACAGCTTGAGGAAGCACAGACGAAACTTTCCAATGTGGAACATCAGCTTGAAACAGCAAAAGCAGAAGTAGACAAGCCGTTTCCGCAGGAAGCGGAGCTTTCCGAGAAACTGGAACGTCTTGCAGAACTTAATGCCTTGCTTAACATGGATGAAAAGGGCGATGATGCGATTGGCATGGATGACGAAGCCACGGAACCAGAAAAACCACATGAAGATGTGAAAAAAGTGGATAACCGGGAGGAAGTGGTTGCGGATATGCCAATCAAGCAGAGCAATTTGGAAAAAGCAGCACCAGAAGGAGAACGCAGACTTGCAGACCGACCTGCAGAACGGACTTCATTGCAAGAAAAACTCGCAGCAATGAAGGCAAGAGTGTCTGGGACACCTGCAGGAAGGGATGCAGTGGATAAGGCAAAGGGGAAAGATCAGATTTTATAAAAAAAGTTTTATTCCCAACTTTATTCCCAACCTGTCAGCACTATTCGGGTTGGGAATAAAAGCAGGATTATTAAAAATGTTATAGCAGTTGATGTAAGGGCAGTCAGTAGTGGCTGCCTTTTATCGTACAAAATGGAGGTCATTTATGGCAGAAAATTGTTATTGGTAGGAGCATGTGGCAATGAGGATTGGCAGATGTTACCGTTTTGCTTGGATGCGCAATCAGGAATTGTATCAGATTGTGAAAATGCAAAGGAGTATCGAAAACTTATAGGGTTACAGATATAGTAAGAGGCACGCCCAAATTTCAGGTTTCGTTCCATTCTGTAAAGAAAAATGAATAAATGTCGATAAATATTATGAGCTAAGGATGGCGTCTGTTTTCAAGGGATTGAATGTGAAAATAGACGCTGTTTCTGTTTGGATTGGAGGTTATATTATGAGAATACAAGCGGCAAATACATTTTATACAGGTACTTACTCTGTTTTGAATACGAAGTCATCATTTCCATATGCTGTGAAAGTTGAAGGTTACGGAAATACAAGAAACCAAAGGAGTTTATTTCAGTTTGCACATGTGACAATAACAGAACATATGGTAAATGCAAAATATGGTACAAAGATTACAAACGGTTCGAGAGTGCAGATGCAGACCGCAGGTAGTAAGAAAAAAGAAGATTGGACTGAGGTTTCCAAAGAACAGTTGGCAGAAGTAAAACTACCGGCATCATTTGATAAATTGAAAGAACAAAATTCTTATTTTTATCATGGAGAAAACATATCGGATTATGAACTAGTGCAAACTGCAGTAGCATTGGGGAAAATGGAATTACCAACAGATGAGAAAAAGTGTATCCCAGACAGAGTTGCAATGGATGCATTTGAAGTGCTTGTCAGAGACCAGGCGGCTCCAAAAAACTCATGGTCAAATACATTGTATTCGGAGGATGGAAAATATACCTTTACAAAGACTGAAAGCGGAAGATGGCAGATGCATTTGATTGATGATGCTGCCATAGGTGCATCTTTGGAAGATATAGCAAATTGGATGATGAGCGGCACGCCCAATAGAAATATTGAGACACGCTACCTAAATTATCTTCATACTGTTGATCCGGATTTATATAATGTGGCGATGCGAATAGGTTCCGAGGTTCGTTCTTATGGTTTTATGGAGGATTTACATCAGCAGGGAGTATTAAGTGATAGTCAAAATCAGTATGATATGAGTCTGTTGGGTATGTTATTCGGTAAAGATGCGGATAGTATGCGTATGATATTGAATGGGTGTAAGGAGTCTGGTAATTTTTTGGAATTATTGGATTTGTATAGCCCGGATGGAGCAAAATCGTTGGATAAGCTTCGGGAACAGCAATATAAGCACGGTGGAATTGTTTAACATAGCGAGTTTTATGACAGGATATGAAAAAGCAATTAATTCTCGAAGTAGAAGAGTGTGAAACACTAATGTAGCAACGGAGGTAAAGACAAACAGCAAGGACAAAGTGCAGGAATACTATGAGAAACTGTGTAAAAAGTTCCCGGAGATTACTTTTAATACGGGTAGCAGTCTTATGAGTGGAAATGAAAATAAAGTGGTAATAAATCTTTCTAGCGAATGTCTAAAGAAAATGGCAAATGATCCGGAATTTGCCAAGAAAGTAGAGTTTAATTTAACTGGTGCAGTACCGGGACAGAATAGAATGTTTGCACAAGCCAAAGCTGATAATGCAGTGATACATGGTGTTACAACTGTAATAGATGCCGATGGGAATGCTTCTGTTACTTGCGGAGGTATGACAAGAACCAGTGGTTCAAAACAAAATTCAACTACATTGAATGCGGAAAAGAAACAAAAAGAAAGATTATAGAAAAAGCGTGAGGAAAGAAAAATCTCAGAAGAAAAGGCAGCTAAGAGACGGGCAGAGAAAAAGGCGCAGTTGGAGAAGCTGACAGAAGATGAAACGTTTACAATATCAGCTACTGGCACTGATGTAAAAAGTGTTACGCAGAACCTCTTAGCTGCGGTTTCTGGTACATCTGCGCCGACAGGGGCAAGTTTTGATATAAAGGCATAAGGAGAAATTGTTCATATTCCGCAAGGCGCATAAACCTTTGCTTTTGCGGACTGCCCGGACTTATTGCAAGGGGGCAGGGGCGGCAATATAAAAAATTGATGACAATGGAGGATTAGGAAATGGCTATTAATGGAGTCGGACATAATTATGATTATTTGGGAACGACTACAAATTATATACGGGGAAAAGCAACTGTTAGGGAAGCAATCTCAAAGATGGTGAAGCAGTAGGCAAATCTTTCTATTTCTGATGCAGGAAGAAATATGCAGCGGGAAATGGCAAGCAAATTTGAACCCGATTCGGATTATACCAATGTCAGGGAACTGACAATACAAAATACAAATGAGGTTGCTTGGGAACACTATACCGCAATGCGGGATATTAGCAGCCTAACATTAAAAGACGGGAATTATAATGTTGAAGATGTGATGAAATCTATAATGGATACATATGAAACCCGTTATAATGAAATCGTAAAAGAACATGAAAATGGAGATCGTGAAGTTTCCTACGAACTTACGGGGAAAAGGTCATTGACACTTGACGAAGATTTAGCCGGATTGGACGAAGCCTTTAAAATGCGTCTGGCAAATTTAGAAGGATATATTACCTGTCAACAAACCAATAAAGCATTTGAAAACGCAGGCAGTTCATGGTATTTCCATAGAAATAGCCCTCAAAATGAAGTAAAAACACAAGATAAGGCTCAAATGTTTGATACAAAATATCAGAAAACCGCAGTATCAATAATGGAGCAGGCTAAAGAGAAGTTTTTGGTAGCCTTTAAAAGTATAAATTACAAACAAGGAACAGCAACAAGCATACTATCGGATATTATGAAAAAGTGCTGATAAAGGAGGATTAAAAATGGCTATTAGTGGAGTAGGACAGAGTTATTATCAGAACAATGTTGCAACAACGAAAAGTACAAAGAGCGTAAACAGCACGGGAGAAACGGGCAATACAAAGGAATTATCAGAAGCGGAAGAAATGGCGATTTTCAAAAAGGAATTTTATGCTGAAATTGATAAGATACCCAGAAATAGAACTATAACCAATGTGGCTATCAACATATCAGAGGAAGCATTTAAGAATATGAAAGATGATCCGGAGTACAGGGAAAAGATATTATCAGCACTTAAACGTGACTTAACTTCGTCCTTTGCACCGTTGGAAGCTTCTATGGTGCTCACTGTAGGAGCTACTGCTAAAGATTATAGGGGCGATTCATGGTCTGGTGTTAATAATCAATCGGAATTTTATGCTCGTTCACAAAACAGTTTTTATAAAAAGACAAGCAACAAGAAAGATAGACAAAAAGAGCTTTTGGAAGAATATCTGGAAAAACGGGCGCAGGTTAAAAAACAGCAGCAGGAAATGTTGAATGAAAAGATTGCAAAGCAGGAACAGGAAAGAAGCCGATTATTACGGTCGTGGAACAATGAAAGGCTGTTGTCAAAAGCGTCTAATGCTTATGAAGCAAATGCTATGACGGAAGCGGTTACGGATAGTGCTTTTAAGTAAGGAGAAAGAGATATGTCAATTACATTTTTAAGTCATCCTATTCATCTGCCGGATTTTTTCAAGTTTGATAGGGAATATTTGGGAAAACAGGAAAGCCAAAATGAAGACCAGAAAGTGTTTCATAAGGATATTTTAGAGGTTTCTCAATTATCGAAAAACAGGGAAAATTTAATGGATAAAATTAAGCATACAGTTGTGCATTCGGTTACATCGTTCAGCGATATGAGAGCCGGAATATTAAAAGAAATTAGGGAAGAAAAAGGGCAGTATGACTATACTGATGTTGTAAATGCCTGCGGATTGAGTTATGCAAGGCTGTATTCTGAAATTGAACAGCGCTATGAAAATGAACAGTATTATAAGGTAGATGGGACGCCGCTGACAAAAGAAGATGAGATAGAGTGGCTGGATATACAATTTGAGCAGGAAGCGGCATGGCAGAAATCCTGTGCAAGAATAGCAGCCCAGGGGCAGGTCATTCAGGGGAAAATTTTTGAAATGCCAACAAAAGAGATGGAAGAATTGGAAGACAGCTTTTATCAAGCGAAGGATGCTTATATGAAGCTGTACCGGGAAAGCAGGCAGGTGGGGAAGCCGCTTGTTTTGCAAAATTATATATTTGGCAATGGCCGGATGTATGAAGTGCTGAACAGATTAGGTAATTTACAGGAGAGGGTGGAATAATGCGGGTTAATTTATCCAACAGTTCATTGCAGAACAGATATTTTTCAGGAACAGGAAGAAGTCATTCAGATGTCAGGTATGAACGAGCATCTGTTGAATTTCAAAGGTCTTATGATAGATGAGGTTCAACGGGTAATCATTCGGGAAAATCAGGAGATAGAGCTTACATATACCGAGTTTGAAATCTTGAAGCTTTTTGCAAAGCATCCGGGAATAGTGTTCAGTAAGGAACAGATTTATGACATTGTGTGGAAAGAATCCTATTCCGGCGATTACAACATCGTCATGAGCCATATCCGGAATATTCGGGAGAAGATAGAGGATAATCCTAGCAAGCCAAGCTATATACAGACTGTTTGGGGAGTTGGTTATCGGTTCAATAAAAATTTAATAGCATAGAAACAGGCAATTAAGAAACAAAATCTTGGTTGTCTTTTTTATTTGTAAAAACATTTACAGTGACAGGTGCAGAAAGGAGACAGGAGTACATTGCAGAAATCAAAACGAATACGGGCAGTAATGATAAAGGTTTATAAGTGAATATCGTAGTTATGCAAAGGCAGTCAATAATGGCTGCCTTTTGTCATGCAAAAAATAAGCAGATGGAGGAAATACTATGGCAGAATCTAAAACAGAAAAACAGAAAGTACAGGAAATAACGGAGAAGCTAGAGCAGGGTATCAAGGAGCTTTTTGAAAGCGAGAAGTACAAGACTTATCTGAATACCATGTCAAAATTCCATAATTACAGCTTTAACAATACTATGTTAATTGCGATGCAAAAGCCAGACGCTACGTTAGTGGCCGGATTCAAGGCTTGGCAGAAGAATTTTGACAGGCACGTTAAGAAGGGGGAAAAGGGTATTCGTATCCTTGCCCCGGCACCCTATAAAATCAAAGAGGAGAGGGACAAGATTGATCCGGTCACACAAGAACTTTTACTTGATAAGGACGGAAATCCGCAGAAAGAAGAAGTCGAGATAACAATTCCGGCATTCCGGGCAGTATCCGTTTTTGATGTGGCGCAGACAGACGGAAAGCCGATACCGGAACTTGCGGCAAAGGAGCTTCTTTCAGATGTGGAAGGGTATCAGGATATGATTCGTGCAGTAGAAGCCATTTCACCAGTACCGATTGAACTGGAGGAGATAGCCGGAGATTCCAAAGGCTACTATGACAGGGAAGCAAAGCGGATTGCGGTGCAGGAAAACATGAGCGAGGGCCAGACCTTAAAGACCATGATCCATGAGGTGGCTCACTCCAAGCTGCACAGCAAGGAAGTGGAGCAAGATGAGCAGATGAAAAAAGACCGCAATACCAAAGAAGTGGAAGCTGAGAGCATAGCTTATACAGTATGTCAGCATTTTGGAGTGGACACTTCCGATTATTCCTTTGGATATATTGCCGGATGGAGCAGTGGCAGAGATACCAAGGAACTGAGAGCTTCCATGGATACGATACGGAGGACAGCTTCGGAGTTGATTACCGGGATAGAGGAACAATTACAGGAATTACAAAGGAACAGGGAAGTATCACAGGAACAGACAAAGGAAAGTATTCTCCTCATACAGAATACTGACCTTTCAGAGTTCAGTCTGCTTGATGTATATGGCATGGACAGACCGGAACTGATGCAGGCATTGTCAGAAATGACAGACGATGACAAGTTGAGCATACAGGCATATTTGGAAAGCAGGGGTGCATGGACAACGGAAATCGGCAATCAGGATTCCAGAGAGTACGGAGAGTATCATCTGGATGTGCGTTATAACACAGATACAGATGAGCTGATTGATATGAAGGAGAGAAAGGCGATCTATGATAAGGCAATGGAGCCGATCAATGCCGATGATGTGGTTGTTAAGTTCGCTTCCGTCTTTGAAAGCGAATGGGAGGTCTTGAAAATCACAAATATATCGAGGGAAGATGTCGGGAAAATTCTTAAAGATATGGCTTCTCTTTATGAAAATGAATGGGATGGCAATTACCTTTCATATATGGAAAAGCAGGGAGCGAAAATCACGTTACTTGCGTCCAGTAGTAAGGGATTAAATGGAAATATGCCGGATTTTTGGGATTATGAATACGATTTTGATGCAGGTCTGACGGATGTGGAGGAACTGTCTGTCATGCAACATGCAGAGCATATCATTAACCGATTGGAACATGGACAGCCTGCCTTTTCCGAGGCTGAAAGAAATTTGATTGTAAATTATGCCTACAAGCTGGGGAACATTGAAAAAACCAGGGAGCTTGCAGAACATATCTATGCACAGGAAGTGGATGGAAATCAGGATGTTGCATTAGCAATGTTTGATGCACAGGCAGAAATCGACGCACTGCCGGATAGCATGGTCGGAATATCTGAAATGCAGGAGTATGGCTATACATGGATTGAAATGCTTCCACTAACACAGGAAAGGGCATTGGAACTATTTGACCATGACTTGCCTGTGTATCTTTTGCATACGGATGGTTCCGAGAGTACTGTAGCTGATAGAAAACAGATTTTAGAGCATGATGGAATGTGCGGAATAGAAAAAGGGGACTGGCAGAATGAACGGAAACTTCTCATGATGCAGGAAGAACTTACAGAGAGTAATTCCAACAGGGAAGCACTGCTTTTATATGGAAATACCGATAAATACGGTATTTACCAGTTAAAGGATAATCCCGAACTGGACAAGTTCCGCTTTGAGGGAACGGAAAGCCTGAAGCGTATGGGAATAACCAAAGACAATTTTGATGCGGTATTGCCGGAAAATTATAAACTGGTGTATTTGGGCGAATTGTCAGAATTGCAGGGACGGACGCAATCGGAAACACTGGAAGCAATCTATACAAAGTTCAATATTGACCATCCGGCAGACTACAAGGCACATTCACTGTCGGTCAGCGATATTGTGGTATTACATGAGAACGGGGAAAACAGCGCACACTTTGTAGATTCTTTTGGATTTACAGAACTGCCGAAGTTCATGCTGACACTGGAGGGCAAGGAAAATGAGATAGAGACGGAGCTTGCGGTTCATATCGCAGACCGTTATATCCTGATGCACGAATGTGAGGAGGGATATGATTATTCCATTCTGAATGAGCAGTATCATTTACTGGATGGCGGTGTTTATGACAACCCGGATATTACCATTCAGCGTGCAATGGATATGGTGATTGCAGACCTGAAAGAACCACGCTTTTCAGCGGTTACAGAGCAGTATTATCGTGATGAATTTTTGCAGGGCGAGGTGTATGCAGGTTCCGAAGCGGAGATTGTTGATTTTGAGGAACTATCTGAAAAAGCAGAGGAAGTGGAACAGGCAGACTTGGAAGCAAAGCAGGCAGAATTTAGAGAGAACAATCCGGATGTGGTTGCAGATTTTCGGGCAAAGACAGAGGAATTGTTTCATAGTCTGGACGGACAGAGTGCAGATGACATAGAAAAGATGGTATATGCCTATGTGCAGTCACAGATAGATGAGTACGGTCTGGATGCAGAGATTGTGGATGTGGTTGTAGCCGGAAGCCGATGCAGAGGTATTGAGCAGGAAAATTCGGATTTGGATGTAGTTGTGGAATACACAGGCTCAACCAGAGAAGATGACCTTTTCAATATGCTACATGAGGACAGCATTTATATCGCTGGTATTCAGGTGGATATTAACCCGATTACAGAGAGCAGAACCGGAACATTGGAGACTTATCTTCCGGAGGTGGAAACTTACCTGCAGGAGAAGGCACAGCAGGAGCAGATCAACAATCAGCTTGTCACGCAGGGGAGAGAATTGGTGCAGGAACAAAACGCACTTGTATCAGAAGAAAAAGTGCTTTCTGAACTGGAAAAAGAGCCTGTAATTGAACCAGAGACAGTCCATATCACATTTACCGTTGCGGAGTGTGGGGAATTTCATAATATGGGTGAATACCATGAGGGCATTGAAACGATAGAGGAAGCTATGAAACTTTACAATGCCATTGATCCTTCCCGTATGCATGGGATTCCTTCTATTGGTGTAAATATGCACATCGAGGGGACTGAAGAATGGGAAGATGAGCAGGCAGACATTGTAAGCGGCAAGAGAATTGATGTGGATTTCCTGAATTATACACCGGAGCTTCGTGATACACCAAAGGTGCAGGACGCAATTAAAAAGCTGATTGCGGCATATCCGGAGAAAGATGTGATTGATATGGAGACAAAAGAGCAGAAGATACAGACACTTGCGGCAGAACTTGACCAGTTATCTTATGAGATTGATACATATGGATATAGAGATTCGGTATCAGACAGAGAATCACAGATACAAATGATTGCTGATGATATAAGAACTGGAAATGTGAAACCTCTAAGTATTTTCTTACAGGCATCTATTGACGAGGGGATAGACGAGGACAGTGAGAGACAGGCAAAGGAACTGCTTGTGAAATTGGCAGAATACAAGCCGCTTGCTAAGATCGAGGAACTGGAGGAACAGAATTATAACATGATTGATGACAGGCTTAATAATGGGGTGGAGAAATTCAATCGTGAGGAAGAAAAGAAAGAACAGCGGGAAAAACCGCAGGCACGTTCTTCCCTAAAAGAGCGACTTGCAGCCAAACAGAAGGAAGCAACACAGGGAAACAATAAGGATACGAAGGAACTGGAAAAATCAAAAAATTCACATAGGGAGATGTAGGATGATGAATAAATTCACAGTAGAAGAAATCAATTTCATGTGTGTTTTTGAGACACAGAACAGAATGAAGATGATGGAAAAAATCAGACGGATAATGCCGTACATAAAGGACAGCGATATGGAAGATCTTTCTAGGCAGGTGTTGAGAAAGTTGGATGGCATGACAGATAAGGAATTTGCGGAAAATTCATTAGAAGCGGTAGAAGAATAGCGGTATCGAGTGGGTAGTCAGTTGCAATGGCTGGCTACCTGCTTTTTTAATTTGGCAAATTTTTGACATATAAAATTGATTGAGAAAAATCATGGGGTAAGGTGTTATGTTTTGATTGATTTTAAGATTGATGAGCTTGCACATCAGGATTTAGGACAGATGCAGATGTATGTAAATTATTATGATCGCTATGAAAAAATTGAGGGAGAAAATCCAACAATAGGTATTTTACTCTGCAAGCAAAGTGATGAGGCTCTGGTAGATTTGACACTTCCGGAAAATGCTAATATTTATGCAAAAGAGTATAAATTATATTTGCCGGATAAGAAACTGTTACAGAAAAAATTAAAAGAATGGTTAGATGAAGAACAAAATTGATTCAGAGGGGAGAGTGCTATCTATGGGATAGGATTCTCCCCCATTTTTATAAGCTGTGATTTCTGTTTTTTGTCTGTTGTGCCTGCACCGGATCGGGCTGCGTCTGACCGAGGTATTGATTCAGATTTTCCAGTTTTCGGTTTAATGATTGAACCTCTTTTTCACATTTCTTGTAGGTGGAAGTCAGCTCGCTTTTCTGCTTCATCAGTTCCTGATACTCTGCTTTTAGCTTATCGACATTCAAGCCCTTTAAGTTTATGCCCGCTTGTTCAAGCATGCGTCTTGCGCCACCATAAAGGATAATTTGGCTTTCGTATCTGCGGAAATATGCGTCCGGGTTCTTGGCTTTTTTGTAGCCGATATGATAGGAGCGGTTGTCTTTGTACTGCTGTGCATATTTGATGATTTCTGCAAGGTCTTTGATGCGGTGTTCCAGTTCCACCACGCTCTGCTTTGCAGACTTTCCGGCTTCGGTTTTCACCGCAATTTTGTGTTCCAGTTCTGCAAGGGAGCCGACTTCATTATAGCTCTGTGCGGCGATTTTTAAATTCTCAATGGCAGCCCACCTTTGCAGTCCCGGACTGCTTCTAAATTTCTCGTCCGAGGTGTCAATGAGCCTGCGGGCAGAGTAGTCCCTTTTGGGGATTACTGCCTTTCGCTCCCGTTTCCTTTCGATGCGTTCCTTGATACGTTCTTTTGTGTATTCCTTACCCAAAGACCTTGTACTGCCACGCACAAAACGCTCTTTATCCAGAGGGCGGAATGAGATGTATTTGGCAGCTCCTTCTTCAAAAGTTTCCCCTTTGATTTCATACCCTTTGGCTCTCATCAGAAGCAGAAATTCTTCGTAAGTGGAAGCCGACTTGAAGCAGAAATTGATGTCCTTTCTGATCTGCGTTTTCCACGCAGAACCATTCTGGTCGGACTGCCATTCTTCGTATTTTCTGCCACGCTGGGCACCCGGAATGATGACGGAAAGATTGTGTTCCCTGCACAGTTCATCACTCAGTTTACGGATGTGGTAATAGGACTGTTTGCAGTCGTGATATTTGTTGTGTTCGATGTTGTCAGCGGCACAAAAAATGATGTGATTATGAACGTGTTCTTTGTCAATATGGGTGGTAACAACATACGAATATTTTCCCTCTAAAAGTTTATCTGCAAGCTCCTTTCCAATGTGGTGCGCTTCTTCAAAACCGACCTCTCCCGGAGCAAAAGCCTGTATCAGATGATAGGCTTTGTTTGGACTGTTTTCCCGGCAGTGGTCGAGGGTATATTTGAAGTCATAAGCTGCGGTTTCCGGAGAACAGGCATAAGAGGAAACGAACATTTTTTCATCGGTCTTTTCGGGGTTGCAGATGTAGTCTATCGCTTTATCAACGGTTGCTTTGATAGCATGGATTTTTGTGTACGCCATACTTTATTCATCAACTCCTTTACTTCGTTTATATCCTCTTGATAAATGTTTCCGGTGCTGTTTACCCTCTTTGCGATCTGGTTTAAATTGGAGCTGATACGTCCCAACTCCGTATTATAATTTCGCAGGTAACTGTAATCAACATCATACACATATCCATATAAGATCAGCTTGCGCAGGAACGCAGACATACTCTTCATGCCGGATGCTTTGAATTTGGTGTTGAGGATGTACTGCTCATCATCGCTGAGATAAAATTGCACCGGATGGGTGCGGTTTCGGTTTGCCATTGTGCCACGTCCTTTCTAAATTTGGGTACAAAAAAACTGCTGTAAAATGTTCGATTTTTACAACAGTCTGTTTCATGTTTTATTCAATTTTGGGTGTAATTACCCATAGCAAATTGTAGCAAAAACGGCAGGAAAGGTCAATGCATTTCGACGGTAAAATGAAGAATAACCGAAGAAAAATCGAGAGAGGGTTAGGGATACTTCCCTATGGAAATTCGACCACACAGACGATAGGAAAGTGTGGGGGATTTCGCCTGTGTCATGACACAGGCAGTGCTTGCTAAGGTTGTTTTTTGCCACTCCCAAAGGGTGTGGCGGATAGTAAATGTGGATAGTAAAGTAATAATATCAATATGACGATATAGAAAATACGAGGAAGCATTGTATTTCAAAGAGTTTGAGATACAGTGCTTTTGTGTATTAACAGGAGCAAATGGTTTACTGCTTTTCTTTTTAATCGTATTTCGTGTTAAAAAATCGTATTTGGTGAAGAAATACCATAATATTTTGTTTCATGTGATATCTTTTATAGGTGAGATTTGAAACAGAATAAAGATTGAGCCGATATATAAATGAGAAAGAAGGTGAGTGCTATGCTGGAAATTGTTGTCTGTGATGACGATATAGCAGATCTTGAGTGTGCAGTGACTATGCTGCATAAGATTTTTACAAGTCAAAAGATTGCTTATCATATAGAGCAATTTGCGTCTGCAAATCAAATGCTTGAAAATATCAGCAACATTGATATCGGAATTTTAGATATTTCGATGGAAGAACTGAATGGTATTAAACTGGGGAGAAAATTAAAGGAAAAATTCCCGGATGTGAAATTAGTGTATATTACGAGTTATGAAGAATATTGTATGCAGGTCATTAACGAAGTTCATGCATTTTCATTTCTATGTAAACCACTGGAATATGATAAATTGGAAATGCAGATGTTGGAACTACTGGATCAACTGCCGGATACCGGAGCAGAAAAGGATTTTTATAAAGTGACGGACAGCAATGGGAAAGAGTATCTGTCAATCAAATTGAAACTCAGGGACATTTTATATTTTGAATACATAAAAAGATCAAGAAAAGTACAGATAGCGTTGTCTGATATCACATATGAGTATGACTGCATTTTTGAAAAACTGGTTGAAGAACTGCAGCCCTATGATTTTGTTGTGAATTGTAGAGGAAATCTGGTTAATTTAAGGCATATTGAAAAAATAAAGGGCTTTATTATTTATATGGATAATGGAAAAGAACTTCAGATTGCACAAAGGAGAAGCAACGATTTTAGAGAAGAAGTAAATAAATTTTTGCAGAGAAATTCATAGGAGGAAAAATGAATACGATTTTACTGGTATTATGTAATGCACTTTCATGTTTTATAATAAGTACGATATTATTTCAGTTTATGAATGGAAAGTATAAAAAGAGTAGTCGAAATAGATATGTATATATTGTGATTGAGACTACCACAGTAATATTTACATTCTGTATAAATATGCTCAATCATTCCATATTAAATCTAGTAGTCTGGGGCGTTTTGACGGGGATTATAGTATATGTTCTGTATTATGAGGATATAGATAAACCCTTAAGACGTATTATTGAATGTGAAGCATTAGTATTTTGTATGTCTGTCTGTGAATCATTGGGAGTGATTCTTTTACAATGCATTTTGCAAGCCGCAGATATAAAAAATGTGAATGAAACGATGCTTTATTGCCTTGAGGTAACATTTTCAAAGGTGATACTTATTTTTTTGTATTACACATTCATAAACAGGTTTGTGAAAAAAAGTGATGTCCCTTATTCAAAGACACGGTACATCATGTATGGAATTATACTTCTATACAGTCTGATTAACATGAGTGTAATTGTAGAGAATTTTAAAAATGGAGAAGAAAATTATTTGTGTGCAGTCAACATGGGATGTATTGTTCTGGCAGATTTATACCTTTTATATTTTGTAAAAATGGCAGATGAAAAGAACTATTACGAAAAGCAGTTGATCGCATTAGAGCAGCAGGCAAAGGTACAATACGAATACTATTTGACCCAGGCAAAAAAGTATGATCAAACCATTCAGATATTACATGATGTAAATAAGCATATTAAAGCAATCGAAGGGTTATATGGTGCAGAGCAGGAAAAAACGGCAGGAGAATATGCAACAAAGATCAGAGAGTTGTTGAAGCTGCTCATTCCGGTTCAATACACAGAAAATCCGATCTTGAATATACTTCTTACTGATAAAGAATCTGTTATGAGAGAAAAGGGGATTTCAGTAACAATAAAGATAGATAATGTGAATTTGAATTTCATTGAACCAATCGACATTACAACTATTTTTGGAAATTTATTAGATAATGCGATTGAAGCAACAGAAAAGCTGAAAGGCGAGAAATATATTTGCATTAAGATTGGCTCATATCATAAGATGATAGTTGTCAGCATTGAAAATAATTGTAATGAAGTAAAGTGGAAAAATGGTTTTCCAGTATCAAATAAAGGAAAAAATGGTGGAATAGGACTGCTGAATGTTCAGAGCAGTATAAAAAAATATGATGGAGATTTAACATTGAAGAATGATGGAAATAAATTTGCTGCTGAGTTATTCCTTAATTCATAAAAGAGCATTTTTGGCTATTTTTTTGTAAAAAGTCTTACTTCGTGCAAAAAAAATCGTACTTGGTGCAGAAAAGGTAAAATATCAGAAGGGGTGTGTCGATAGAAAAAAATAAAGTGGATGATACATATAAAAAATTTAATGATGGGAGGTTTCGCTTATGTCAAGAATTACGGACTACGGTTTTTTATTTCAAACAACATTTGGAACATCAAAAACAAATTTGGTCAACAATATTCAGTTGTCCAAAATGAACAGCAGTTCTGTACAAAAACAATTAAAAGCAGCAGGGATTGACACAAACAGTAAAAAGTATAAAGCAGCACTGAGTGAGATGATGAAGAATGGAAACGGTGCAATGTTTACAAATGTTCAGGCAATTAAGAACCTGATGAGCCAGTATGACAAAAACGGAGACTGGATTGATCCGAATACCGGATTAACAGGACTTGCTGTAACGGATGAGAACAGAAACAGTTATAAACATATCATTTCTATTCCAGAGAGCAGCCAGGAAGAAATGTTTGAACTGGCAAAGAAAGAATTCTTAAATGAAAACGGTACTTTAAATGGTGATACTACCAAAAGGGAGAGCGTATATAACAATTTATATAGAAAAATGGATAAAGATGACCGCTTATCAGCAGGCTGGACAATGGAACAATATGAACATCAATACAGACAGGCATTTGCAGAAGCAGCAAAAGCCGCTGATCCTACATGGAAAGCTGGGAAACCAATACCGGCTGGTGCATTGGATGGCATTACCAGAGAGTCTGTTGAGAGTGGCAAGAAATCAGTAGATATAAAAATATAGTATGTTTTTTATGTGGAATATATTTCATTTTTGAAGGAGGTTGCTAATATGAGAATATCAGAAAAAGCTAAAAAGACGGTTTCAAGAAAAACGTTTATGGCAGTTGTTGTAAGTATGATGGTTTGTTTGCTTTTTGTAACACCAGTATTTGCAGCTTCAAGTTTTTATAGTAAGACAACTACTAAGCTGAATGCTATTAATGGAGGAAAATCAACAACCAGCAGTTTGGTGGAGTGACTTGGTTGACAATAATCCACCATCAGGATCAATTGATGGAAACTATGCAACATCTGTTACAGTACATTGGGTAAGTGGTATTTCTTATGTAAATGCTAGTTGCACTACAATGACACAGATGACATTGGATTATTTAGTTCCTTTCGGAATAATAGTGGGCTAAATATTTAGAAAGATAAATAAATTACGGATGGTATTTTTATACCATCCGTGGATTCCAAGAGGTGACGATAAGATGGGACACTATGTACATTATATAGGTGGCGGAATAGTAGATAGTAAAATATATGAGACAGGAAATGCAGCAAAAAGTTTTAAATCGCCGATGAAAGAATTAAATGAGCAAACGGTGTTAATAGAAAATGCCAAAACAAATAAGAATGATAGTTATCATCAGCATACGAAATACGATGATCAGGTAGATCGCTATTACAGTACATATGATATAGGAACATTGTTGCATAATAATGAAAGTTATTTAGAGGGAACAATCGATTCAAAATATGATGTAGATTACTATTCTTTTTCTTATCCGCAAAAAAGTTTTTACTCTAAAATGGGTATATCTTCAGAGATAACGATTTCATTGGAAAGCAAGAATAGTCAGGCATATAATTTAGTATTGTACGATTTATATGGCAATCAGATTGGAATAGCGACAGATGATGGACATGGTAATAAACAGCTTACGGTACCTAATTGGGACTGCGTTACATCAGATTATGTGATCAGAGTAGAAAATTCCAATATGACATCGGATTCCGGGGAAGGTTCCTATAGAATAAAAATTACGGAAACGAAAAACAGGGATACTTCAAGTAGTAATGTGCAGCACTCACAAGAAATAGCAAATGCAGATAATTCAGAAGAAAAAAATGCAATAAAGCAGAAATATGAAAAAACATATCAAAGCGAAATTGACAAATTACATCAGATGCAATTTGAAGCGTTGCCGGAAGATGAAAAATATTCGGGAACGGATAGTGTAGAAGAATTATTAAATAAGATGAAAAAGGGGGAGCAGTTAAGTGTGTCGGAAATGGCATATGTGAAAATATTTGCCAATTTATCTGATTATGAGAGAGCAGAGAAGTCGAATTATATAAAAAACGATTTTTATGCAGAAATAGAAAGAATAGCAAATGAAAAAGGAATTGAACTGCCAGATACATCATGGAAAATTGAAATAGATGTATCTGGAACTATTACGATTAACGGGGACATTACAGAAGAAAACAAAGAACAGATAAAAAATATGATATCGGAAAATTTTGCTGATGATATGTGGGAAAAATATATTCAGACAGCAGATATTTCTAACACACAATATAGATTAGTAAATGCTTACTATGAAGTGGAACAGTTCATTCAGAAAGCAACAAATGGACAGTATTCATTTGACGATATAAACGTAGATGACAATGGGAAGATTACCGGACTTCCAGAGAAAATGTGTAAAATAATGAACTCCCAGGAAGCCAATGCGAAATATGAGGAAATACGAGATAATATCTATATGCTGACGGATTATAAAAATCAATATGGATTGGAGGATATTCTTGCATTTAAGGCAGGGTATAATATTTCGGACTCTGAGGTAAGTACTGTGGGTACATCTGGCAATAATAGTGTTATGGATAATGCAGGATACTATAAAAATATGAAAACTATAATATAATGATAGAACCTAATAGAAATGGCGGGTTTAAAAGACATGAATCAGTTGATTACATATCAGTATGAAGCTGATAGTATGGACAGACAATGGTATTCTATACTGTAGCAATATAATTTGGGGGGAAAATATAGGAAATGTGCCGTCAAGATGATGGCACATTTTCTATATATATGATATTTATTTAGAGCCTATTTAGATAATATGCAGAGTACTTTATATTTATTTAATGGAAAAATAAAAATTACCGATATAGTAGGAAGATAGGAAGAAGGTGAGTAATATGCTGGAAATCTGAGTTATATGATTGATGCAAACGGAAATATTTCGGTGGCAATATCTGGTACAAATGATCCAGATGGGAAAATAGCGAAAGAGAATGCTGAACGAAAAGCAAAAGAGAACAGAGAAAAAGAGGAAAAAGTAAAAGAGAAAAGAGCTGCTAAAAAAGCAGAGGAAGAAAAAACTGCAAAGAAACGTGCAGAAAAATCGGCAGAAAGAAAAGAAACGGGTGATTATACCTTATCCATAACTGGTAATGATGTAAAAAGTATGACACAGAGCCTTGTAGCAGAATCTGTGAGTATTTCTGCACCTGATAGATCAAGTTTTGATATTAAGGCATAAGAGGATTTGATAAAAGAAAAATATCTAATTGGTGCATAGTATGGCATCACCAGAGAGTAGAGTGGCAGAAAGTCAGTAGATATAAAGTTATAGATAGATTTATTTATGAACCGTGAGGTGGATTTATGGGAATCTCTTTTTCAAATATAGGAACAGTTGGAAGGGAACAGTTAATTACTTCTGGTAGTAATGGAGAACCAAACTGGTCTTATATTCCATCGAAAGGAAAAAGTACAAGAACGCAGACTGAATTTGTGAGTGAGATTAAGAAACTGGCACAAAAGGCTGCCAATGCTACTGATAAGACAGAACAAGATGCTATTTCAAGGCAGCTATTGCAGTTAAGGGCAGAATATTTGTCAGAGGTTGCACCGGATAGAAAGCAGTTATACCAACAGGCAAAAAGTGCAATGAAAAATCAAAATGCCAATCCAAAATGTAAAGGGATCGGAGAATTAACCTTACTGGATTTTTTGGAACAGGCAGAGGGAAAAAATCAGAATCTTGCAGATAAGCAGATTGCACTGGCAGGAGGCGGAACATTAAATTTCACTATTTTAACATCAGGTGGTTATGGGGTTCAAATTCAGAGTCAGGGTGTGAATGTATTGTTGAATACCGGTGCCGGCTGGGGGTATGAAATGACTCCGGCAGAACTTACAAAAAAAGATGAATTCTATTCCATTTACTGGAAGGAATATAATGCCGTAAAGAATGGTATGAATTCTGAATTGAAAGAACTACCGGATTATCTGGAGAAAAGACCAGTTTTTGAAGCGAAAGCCTAATGATAATAATGCAATTCAAATAAAAAGGAGTATTGATATATGCAGATTAGTTCCAACTATTCTATGAATGGTGTGTCATACGAAAACAGACGCAGACAGAATGATATTCCTCAATTTAGTACAGAACGTGCCAAACAGGAAAATGAGAGTATAAATCCATATATGGCAGATACGGATTTTAACGAAAAAGCATTTGATATGATTGGTCCGAATGCTCCGCAGGATGTAAAAGATGCATGGATGGAAGCAGCGAAGGAAGTAAATGCGAATGGTATGGGAATAAAGAAAAACGGAATGTTGAGCCATATATCACAGATGATGATACAAAGGCTGAATAAGCAGATGAAGGGCGAGGGCGATGTGGATAACATCGACATTTTGGGAAACACAACAGAATCTGCAATTCAGGCAACGAAACAGGCTTTATATAATTTAGACCATCCACTGGAATATGTCCCTAAAAGCATAGAAGTTCAGAGGGCTTGTATGAAAGAAAGAGAATTCTATGTTGCGTTTCTGGAAAGATTGGAAAAGTTATAATTGACTGGAACAGAAACGGAAAATGACAACGATGAGATGGCAAGACGAAAAGCTGTACAAAACGAATATCTAAATAGCCAGTTGGCGGCGGCAGCATATAAGAAAAGCAGTATTATTTTACCGGATAATCCTGTTATACTGTAGGCTCATCTTTTGACAGGAAAGCATGAGAATACAGGTAAGATATTTTTCGGGAGGAAGGATAAGAAATGGAAATAAACAGTAATCATTCTACATATGGGGCGGCATTTCGTCAAAAACCGATTTTTTTCATGTCTGGAAAGGAAACAGTGGCATTTTTTGAAGGAAAACTGAAGAAAAATATGACACTTCAGGAAGATTCCTGTACACTTGGCAGCAATGACACTTATCGCAGACAGCATACCACTTATGAGGTTTCGGACAAGAAGAAGGGAAGTACGTTTCTGGATCTGGATTTTCTGATTAAGGACGAAACCAGCAGTCTGAAAGGAAATCTCAGTGATAAAAAGGATGTGGATTTCTATAACTTTTCCATTCCATTTAATCGAACCATACAGAATTATTTTGGGGTTCAAATATACATGGACATGCCGGAAGGCTGTGATTATGACCTCACCTTATATGATGAATATGGCAATCAGGTCGGAAAGGCAGAATGGGACGGGGAAGGACGTAAAACACTGACCATCCCGAACTGGGATACAAATACCAATAAATATTGTATCAAGATAGAAAACAAAAATGGGGAAGAAGTTTCCCCGGATGATTATTATAAAATCAGTTTCAAGGTTTCTGAAAATAAAGAACAGGAAAAGACCGATGCCATAAGGGCGGCATTCGGGAACCTTCACGGTGCATACAGCCGGAAAGATGAAAATTGGAGGGAATACCTCGACAAATATAATGAAGTCCTGATGGATACAGAGAAAAATTATACAAAAGAAATGGAGAAACTCCACCAGAAGCAGTTTGAAAGTCTGCCGGAAGAAAAACAATACAAAGGCGGGCGCACAGTGGATGAATTGTTGCAGGACATGGCAGAAGGAAAGACACTGGATGATGCGGAAACGGAGTATGTGAAGATTTTTGCAAACATGAAAGATTTTGAGAAAGCACAGCAGAAGGCGGAACTGAAAAATGATTTTTCCGAGGATTTTGTAAAGGATCTGGAAAGCAAAGGTATCTCCCGTGATGAGCTGGAGGGAATGCAGATAAAAATTGAAAGCAATGGGAATGTAACGGTGAGCGGCATTGAAGACAAAGAGGTCCGGGAGCAGGTTCAGAAACTGGTAGAGGAAAAGTACAGTGACCGGATGTATCAGTATTACACAGGAATTGCTGACAGTGTGGGAAATCTGACGTCCAATACCTGGCAGTATGCCACGGATGTGCAGGAAGTCAGGCGTTACTTAAAAGGAGTTACGGGAGAAGATATTTCTCTGGAGAACCTTTACCTGACACCAGACGGAAAGATTGGCGGGCTGCCGGAAAAAGCCGCTAATCTGATCAACAAAACAAAAGACAATGCCAAGATAGAGCGGATAAAGGATGCATTGATAAATATTATAGGACATAACAGGACAAGCGGTGATCTGGGGATTCCAGACTTTACTTCGGAGTTTCAATTCAGTAATGGTGCTTTTTCTGTGGCAGACAGTGGTTTTACGGTGGATATGGCGGCATTGGATAGAAGGCTGACGCCACAACCGCATGATAACATGTATTCGGATATGTATGAGTACAGTTTCAGGAAAGTATTATGATACAACATCAGAAGGAGGTAATTAAATGCGTATTGGTTCGGGAGGCTTTATATAATTTAGACCATCCACTGGAATATGTTCCTAAAAGCATAGAAGTTCAGAGGGCTTGTATGAAAGAGAGAGAATTCTATGTTGCGTTTCTGGAAAGATTAGAAAAGTTATAATTGACTGGAACAGAAACGGAAAATGACAACGATGAGACATATATAAAATTATTTAGGAGATAATATATGAGTGATAGTACCCTTCACATTGGAACTCTTGCTTCAAACAATGTAAATGATACAAGTAAAGATAAGATGACAGGGTGGAAGGCTATGGAGAGCTGACCGCCCTGTTTTTATCCAGAAAAATGCAGAAATAATCAAGAGAAAATCCAAATCTTTCTGCTATTCTGTTTCATGGGTCTTATATGTACGAAGATAGGCTTCTACCAGTGCAAGAATGGTGGTTATCTGATCGTTTGTACATTCTGAAAGATAAACCAACAGTCTTTGGTAATCCAGATTATCAGTTGGAGCTGCCGGATAAAAGAACGGATCAGCAGAGATGTGTAAAGCTCGAATGAGCTGACCGAGTTTTTCAAGGCTTGGAACATTACCATGATTTTCGATCTCTTTGATATATCTTGATGAAACACCGGATTTTTCGGATAATTCATCATAAGTCAGCTTTTGGTCTAATCTGGCTTTCTTCAGGCGAAAACCCATGTCTTTATCAATTTTCTTAGATTTAGCCATGTCATGCACCTCCGTATATAGTGTATAGTTCACCATTTAAAAAGAAAATGAACTAATAACGCACTATATCAGAGGGATATAATGCACTTGAATAAAATAAGTAACTTTGGATATTGCATATAAAAAAACGCAGTATTCAAAGGTTTTTTCTCATGTTTTTATCCTTTGAATGTGTTTGGGAGAGTTATGGATTCTGAACCGTTGAAAGGATATTTTTGTATTTGGGAAATATTATCCTGCCCATTGCGTGGAAGGACAGCTAAATAGGTCGCATTTTAAGTAATGCGGCAAATTCTACAATTGAAAGTGTATTATATACACTCGTAGAATGTGGAGAAAATTTAATATCAGCTATAAACGGTGTCCTGTGGGTATATGCCCATAAGGGCGTTTTTTATATACAGAAAAATTTTCCTAAAAATTTTTCAATCCACCCGAACATCTTCCCAGTTTCATTTGGGAGATACACCGGAAGGGAAAAAGGGCAAAAGCCTTGGCATTCGGAACGGGAGGAGGTGAACTCGTATGGGGCAACCTTCTTCTAAGGATGAAATGACTATCCGGCACCAGTTTGACCGGTTATGCCAGATGGCATTAAAAGGCGAAGCTGTAAATTATTACAAACACATGGACTATCGCAGGAAACACGAAGTTACATTCTCTGAACTGTCGGAAAAGGAGTTGAGCAAATTATTTACTATGGATGAGTATGGAACAGAATATCATCATTTTGAAGTGCATGGCTATGACATTGAAGTAAAAAATACCCTGATTGCTGAAGCTTTGAAGGAACTTACAGAAAGAAAAAGGAATGTTATTTTACTTTCATATTTTATGGAAATGAGCGATGCGGATATTGCAAGAGAAATGAATCTGGTTCGCAGTACCATTCATGAACACAGGACACGCTCACTTGAAATTTTGAAGAAGATCATGGAAGGAATAGCAGATGAAAAAGATGTATAAAAGCAGAAATGAGGAAAATTTGTTGCCTTTCCATATTATAAAGGCAGCATCAGAGGGCGATGTAAGTGCCATCAATACAGTGTTAAAACACTATGAGGGATACATAATCAAATTGTCTACCAGAAAGTTATATGACGAAAGCGGACAGGTGCATTACTGCATTGATGAAACTCTGCGTCGCAGATTAGAAACAAAGCTGATCACAAAGATATTGGCTTTTGAAGTTGCATAACAGGCGGTTAGCATTGTCCCTTTCCATTCGCTGATTGCTGCGTATGCACCCTGTACCTTGACAACTGAATATTTTTTGCATACAGGACGTGAGGATATGTGGAGCCACTAGTGTATTGGCACATTGATTTTTAGCATTACAACAACTTCCTATTCGGAAGCTGTTGTAAACCTAGGATACAATGAACTCAACTTCACTCTTGCATCGGCAGTTCGGAACTGCCAATTAACTTTTGCTGCGACTGTATTACGCTCGACTTCCCACGCAGCTAGCTCTCCACGAAGTTTTGCAATGTTTTCAATCCTTCGTGACAAACACTGTCTGGTCATTACATTCAGTTCTATTTCTGCAATGTCAAGCCAGCTTCCATGTTTGGGTGTATAGTGAATTTCCAAACGCTTGATAATTCGTCTTGCCTCATCTGCTGGATACCTTTTATACAAGGACGCCGTTTTATGGGTGTTAAGGTTATCCATAACAAGAATTACTTTTTCTGCATCAGGATACATGACATCAACGAGATATTTTATCTCTTCTGCCCAGTCAAAGGCAGTACGTTGTTCTCGCACGCTGACATGATGAGTGCCTCCAAGCGGTTCGACAAAAGCAAATATGCTGCAGGTACCATTCCTGACATATTCCGAATCTGTTTTCTGATTGTCACCCGGACGCATGGGCAGTGGTTTCCTTGCATCGCCCAGTAACTGGTAAGGCTTTTCGTCCATGCATACAACTGGTCTTTCAGGATTGTATGGGAGTTCATATACATCAAGGACATCTTCCATACATGCTATAAATTCGGCATCATCTTTTTTGGGGATGCACCAGTAGTCGTTTTTGTGAGGTCGAAGTTTGTTTTTTTTAAGGCTCTTCGGATTGCCTCACGGCTGACCGGAGTATCAAGAACAATTTTTGATTTCTCTTCCAGCAGCCGGATGGTCCACCTTGAATGTCCTTCCGGCACCGGACCACAGGCAAGTTCAATGATACGGGCTTCAGCACGTCCATCGAGCACACGCCTTGCATTATCAGAATTAACATTACGCTTAAACTCAGTTACTGCATCAATACCACCCTCAAAATATTTTTTCACAGTATTGGTTACTGTTGCCAGACATACACCATTTGATTTTGCAGACTGCTCATGAGTCAATACTTTTCCGTGGGACTCATCCAGGTCAATAATAATCTGGCATCTGCATCGGATTGTTTTGGATGTTTTATTTTTTCGGATGACAGATTTAAATTCTTTTAATTCATCATCCGTAAGTTTGATTTTGTACTTTTTTGGTCTTGCCATAGGATATCACCGCCGTTTCTTTTATTGTACCATAAAACGGCAATAACAGCCAGAAATATTTAACTAAATATCAATATGTCAGTACACTAGGTAGATTCGCCAAGATGTACCTGCTCTTTGATAGGAGTGAATGTGAGGAAATGTTGAAACATTACATTGAAGCAAAGGTATGGAGCGAGAAGATCTGACAAAATGTGTGGCAGTAACACAGGGCGATGAAGCATATCCGTGATAATGATACTTCCGGATTGTAAGGAAATTTGCAGTCCGGTCAATTTGAATGACGGTGCAAGACCGATGTGGGCAGAGTAATGATCTGTCACCTGTATTGCATTTTTATCTGCCTATGAGAGCCAGCAAGAGAATTGTGGGTTGTCATTGGCAGATAAAATGCGTGTTAAATTTAAGGAGGATTTGAGTAATGCAGAGGAAGCCAAAGACAATAAATAAGAAAAGACTGGTCAGATATAAGGAAGGGGCAGAAATGTACAGCATGGGTATGAATAAATTTCAGACTCTTGCCAAAGATGCGGGAGCAATTCTGAAGATAGACAGAATGGTGTTAGTAGACCTTGATGTGTTTGACAAATATCTTGAGTCATTTCGGGTGAAATAAATTTTGCAGACAAGGAAAAAGATTTTGGTTTAACCAAAATTCACTTGACTTTTGGTTAAACAGAAAGTATAATGATTATGAAATGGATGGAGGTGTATATTGTGGCTAGAACAGGTAGACCGAAGTCTGATAATCCTAAAAAAACTCTTATCGGATTAAAACTGACGGAGGAAGAAGCTGCAAGACTGAAAGGATATGCGTCCAAACATGACATGACCATAACACAGGTGCTACAAAGAGGTATTGATATGCAGTATGCAATGGATAAACCGGCTGAGTAGCTAGTACAAAATCTCTTTCCTTGAGAGAGGAGACGAGATGGCGAAATCAAGAAAGGATAACAAAGGGAGAGTATTAAGAAAAGGCGAAACTCAACGCAGTTGCGATGGTAAGTATGTATATACTTATGTTGATCCGGAAGGAAAGCGCCGGAGCATCTATTCTAAGGACATCATGGAATTGCGGGAGAGAGAAGTTAAACTGATGAAAGATCAGCTTGATGGGTTGGATGCGTATGCAGCCGGAACATCTACAATCAATTTTGTTTTTGACAGATATATATCGACAAAGGCAGAGTTGAGGGAAACAACAATGCGGAACTATAAATATATGTATGATCGCTTTATACGAGGTGGATTTGGCAAGAAGAAAATTGCCGCTGTGAAGTATTCTGATGTATTGCAGTTCTATCAGCATTTGTTGAAAGAGAAGGAAATGCAGATAAATACGCTAGAAACAATTCATACTGTTTTACACCCGACATTTCAGCTTGCTGTGCGTGATAACATCATTCGTGTTAATCCAAGCGATGGAGTAATGGCACAGATTAAAAAGCAACCGGGGAAAAATCATGGTGTGAGACACGCTTTGACAGTGGAACAACAGAGAGCCTTTATACGCTATATTGATGAAAGTCCTACATTTTACCACTGGGCATCATTTTTTAAGTTTCTGCTTGGAACAGGTTGTCGAATAGGAGAAGCAATCGGTATCCGATGGGAAGACATTGATTTTGAAAAAAGGACGATCAGTATCAATCATAGCGTGGTTTATTACAGTAGAGAGTTCAAAGAACATCCGATATGTTCATTTGCTGTATCTCTTCCAAAGACAGAAGCTGGTATACGCACGATTCCGATGATGGATACGGTTTATGATGCACTCCAGATGGAATTGGATGACCAGAAGGAACATGGATTTAATGAAACAGTGATTGATGGGATGAAAGGATTTATCTTTATGAATCGTTTTGGCAATATCCATAATCCGCAAGCTGTAAACAGAGCAATCAAGCGTATATATGAAGCACACAATGCAGAAGAAGTGGTAAAAGCTGCAAAACAGCACAGAGAGCCTGTGATAATACCACATTTTTCATGTCATCATTTGCGACATACCTTTTGTTCAAGGTTTTGCGAAAATGAAACAAACTTAAAGGTAATTCAGTCTATTATGGGACACGCAAATATCGAAACAACCATGGATATTTATGCGGAAGTTACCGATACTAAAAAGCAGGAAGCAATTCAAAATTTAGCACACAATTTAGATGTATTTTAGGAAAGAGTCCGGCATGGACTGACGAGAGTACGACAAAATGTGTGCCATACGACAAGAGTACGACAAATTCGAGTGGTGTAATCAGCATAAATATGTTATTATAATAATGTTGGAACACCGAAAAAGGCTTTATTAAAGGAAAATGCGTCAATGTAAATTAAATTGATGTGAAATCCCGACAATGAAGTCCTTAGATGGTGTAAATAAGAAAAATGATGTAAATAATACAGCTTCTGAAGCACCTGAAAAAAATGTAAAAACTGAGTCTGAAAAGATTGATTTTTCTAAGGTAAAGGTAGAGCCTTTATTTGAGGAATTTGTTGATTTTGATACATTCAGTAAGTCAGATTTCCGTGCAGTAAAGGTTAAAGAGTGTGTTGCAGTACCGAAGTCAAAGAAACTGTTACAGTTTACGCTTGATGACGGAACAGGCACAGACAGAACCATTTTAAGCGGTATTCATAGCTTTTATGAGCCGGAGGAACTGGTTGGAAAGACGCTTATCGCTATCACAAATCTTCCACCGAGAGCGATGATGGGCATTGACTCTTGCGGTATGCTCCTCAGTGCTATCCACGAAGAAGAAGGCGAAGAAAAGCTCCATCTTCTGATGGTTGATGACCATATTCCGGCAGGTGCAAAGCTCTATTAAGAAGTACCGTTTTACCTTACAAAACGGGATGTACTTCATTTGTGAAAAAGCTCTGAAAATACACAAATACACCAAATTTACACCAAATGGTGCTTGAAACGGTGCAGAGCCTTAAAAATCGCATATTTTAAAGATATATGGGCAGTTCCATTGCGGAATTGCCCATTTTCAGAAAGAAAAAGATAAATCGAAGTTTGTAAGGAACAGAAACTTTGAAGTTTACAGCGAGGTAAAAGTTTATGAATAACTATAATGAAGTGAAAAAATCATTTGGTACACAAGCAGAGAAATTTGCTTCATATCATATGTCTAAGGCAGAATATACCGATTATTTGATTCGTAGTATTCAGGCAAAGGGCAATGAACATGCATTGGAGGTTGCTGCTGGAACCTGTATATGTGGAAGAGCAGTGGCTCCTTATGTTAAGGACATTACTTGTTTGGATTTGACAGAAGCAATGTTGGAGCAGGGAAAAAAACTGGCAAAGCAAGAAGGTATTCAGAACATATCATTTGTATCGGGGAATGCGGAATGCTTACCTTTTGAAGATGAAACATTTGACCTTGTGATTACAAGACTTTCATTGCACCATTTTGTTGAGCCTGAAAAGCCTTTTCGGGAGATGCAACGAGTTTTGAAAAAAGGTGGAAAACTTGTTATTTGGGATATGGTAGCGACTACAGAAGAATTGCGTGAAACTAATGACGCTATTGAAACGATGCGTGATAACTCACATACAAGAATACTTAGCAGAGAAGAATTTGAAGCATTGTTTGAGGATGCTTTTGAGCTTCAGCTTGAAGAAACAACACTTGTTCCTGTAAATCTACAAAGTTGGATGGATTTGACAAGTACACCAGAGGATATTCAAAAAGATATTATTGATAAAATGGAATACGATTTGAATGGTGGAGATAAAACAGGTTTTAATCCCTATATCAAGGAGGGACAAATATGCTTTGACCATAGGTGGTTATTGCTGATTGGAAAAAAGGAAAACTAATCCCCATTTATCAAGAAAAAGAAACTTTCAGTTTTTGAAACTGAGAAATCGGAATTTGTGTAGGAGATAGTTTATTATGAAGAAGTATAAAAAGAAGAAACTATGAAGCGAGCTATCAACGCTCAAAGTTAGATAGAGAAACAAATATTGAATTAGTTGAAACAATGTGGAAACAATTTTCTAATTTAGGAATCTATGAATTAAATGTTATAGATACAACTGCGCACTCAATCAAGCGAGCCTGTTTCTGTAAGTCTCCGCAAACGCACAAATGTCGATAAAGCTTGATAGGACAGGCATTTTCGGATGAAGTCAAAACATAAAAGTTCCTATTTCCCTACGCATCCCCACGCAGAAATGACGTAAAAATGGCGTAGAGGAACCGGCGGTATGCAGTTGCGAAAATCGCCTGCTGCAACATTACCAACAATATTTAAGCTGCCCTGCGCAAAAGCAGGGTAGCTTTTTTATCTGCGCACCGGCGCAGAGAGATACAAGGCGTTTCACTCCTTTGATCCTCCAAACAAAAATGAGCCTTCTCCGTTTGGTATAGAAACGGAAAAAGCTCATTTGCATTGTACACGCCTGTCAAGCGGCGTAGAACTTTGGCAGCGCTATGCCTCATCCTCCGCCAGCATACGGTATCCGACGCCAAGCTCGTTGATGATGTAGCGCTTTTCACCGGGCGTCACGCCCATTTTCTTGCGGATGTTCTTCATATTGACTTGCAGCTTTTTGACGCTGCCATAGTCCGAATACCCCCAGACCGCCTGAATGATGGCGGCATACGTCAGCACCTTTCCGGCGTGAACGGAGAGAAACGCCATGATGTTGTATTCCGTCTGGGTCAGGTCGATCTCCTCTTTCCCTACAAAAACCTGCCGTGTATCGTAATCAATCAGCAAATCCTGCAGGCGGAATTTCCCGTCGGGACTGCTTTCATCCTCTTCACTGTGCCGATGGCTGCGGAGAACGGCGCGGATGCGAGCCAGTAGTTCCTCCGTGCCAAAAGGCTTGGTGATATAGTCATTCGCGCCCAGATCCAACGCCTCCACCTTATCCCTCTCGTTGGAACGGGCGGAAAGCACAATGATGGGCACGGTGTCTGTCTCCCGAACTTCTTGAATCAAGCTCATACCGTCTCGATCCGGCAGACCAAGATCCAAAAGGATGAGGTCCGGATGATGGGAGGCATACATCATCATGCCAAGCTCGCAGGTTTCCGCGCAGAGCACCTGATAGTCGCTGGTTTCCAGATTGGCTTTGATAAAACTTCTGATGTTGGCCTCGTCCTCTACAATCAGAAGTTTGTACTTGTTATTGCCCATCGTCCTCACCCCCTTTTTCCAGAGCAAAGCGGAATACCGCGCCGCCGCCCTTCCTATTTTCCGCAGTAATCTCGCTGCCGTGCGCCTTGACGATGGCGGCGCACACGGATAGTCCGATTCCCATATTGCTGCGGGTTCCGTCCACCGGCGCGGCGGACTTTTCATAACTTCCGGTGAAAATCTTTTGAAGTGCATCATCCGGGATGCCGCAGCCGTTGTCGGCAACCTCAAATACCGCCTTATCCCCCACAAGAGAAACGGAAAGAGTCAGCTCCGTCATGCCTTTTGCGTGGAATACGGCATTTTCCAGAAGATTCAGCAGTACCTGTTCAATAAGGAGCGAATCCATGGGAATGTCCACAAATTCCTCCGGTATATGTGTGATGACCTTCTGATTCGGATGCTTTTTGGAAAACTTCATGAGAACCGAGTCAATCAGCTCATCCAGAACCGTGGGTGTCTTCACGACTTCCACTTTCGCACCGTCGATTCTTGTAACCGACAGAAGATTTTCAACCATGCGGATGAGCCATTCGCTGTCCTCCTGAATTTCTCCCAACAGCTTGAGCTGTTGCTCCTTTGGCAGCGCGTCATACTTGGAGATCAGCGTGGAGGAGGACCCGTATATGGAGGTGAGTGGTGTGCGCAGATCATGGGAAATCGCCCGCAGCAGATTGCTCCGCATTCTCTCTTTTTCACTTTCTGCCCGCAGCTTTTCCTGATCCCGAATGCGGCTGTTCAGCGTACTGGTGGAAACGGCAACTGCCAGCATAATGACGGCAGATAGGATGCTTTCCTCCACGAAAAAGTCGAAGACATAATAGGGATAGGTAAAGGCAAAATTCACCGCAAATACGCTGACAATTGCCGAAGTGATGCCATAGCAATACCCGTGGGTTCTCAGCGAGATCAAAAACACGCCGAACACAAAGATCATGGGTACCAGCGTCTGCGTGGTAAAGAGCTTCTGAATCAGCAAATTGACGGCAAAGGCACTGCAAAAAATAAGGATCGAAAATAGAGTATCTTTTTGTCGCTGTCGATTCTTCATCATGCTTCTCCTGAAATTTATTGCGGTATAATACGCCATGTTTTTCGGTTTCGGGCGAAGCCCGGGAGAAAAACGGCTTAAATCCAGTGGTATAAATAACAGCCAGCAGTTATTATATCGCATAAGAGGAAGCGTTTCAAGATTTCTCGCAGGAGGATGTTGTACCGCATCTGTTTCTTTACTGAATCTACACCACGAAAATGCTATGATGGAAACACTAAATAAAAAGGAGGAAGAAATCCGTGGAAAACGACAGTAGCGACGATAACGGCAGCCGCTCTTATATGGTCTGTTCGTATGTGACATATCTACGCCCTTTGCTGCGATATCGGGTATAGACGTGTCTTTTTTGTATGAAATAATCGTAGGAACAGAACATAAAGGAGTTTGAAATGAATTATTTGGGAAGTATTTTCGTAATGGTGGTCTGCATTGCCATGTCCGCCTATTTCAGCGCCACAGAAACGGCGTTCTCATCCCTGAATAAGACCCGCCTCAAGGTGTTGGCGGACAATGGAAACAAGCGGGCAACGCTGGCGCTCAAGCTATCTGAAGACTATGACAAGCTGATCTCCACCATCCTGATCGGCAACAATATCGTGAATATCATGGTGGCATCCATCGGCACACTTTTGTTCGTAGGGCTTTATGGCGATATTGGCGCGACAGTTTCTACGGTCGTCGTAACGATCGTTGTTTTGATTTTTGGTGAGATCACCCCTAAAAGTGTTACAAAGGATACCCCGGAACGTTTCGCTTTGTTCAGTGCTCCGTTTATCCGCCTTTGGATTTTGATTCTGACGCCGCTGAATTTCCTCTTTTCCCAGTGGAAGAAGCTGGTTTCCCGCTTCTTCAAGACGGATGACGATGAAAAAATGTCCCACGAGGAACTGCTCCTTTTTATGGAGGACGTGGAGCAGGACGGCGGAATTGACGAAAACGAAGGCGAGCTGCTGCGCAATGCCCTTGAATTCCGTGACCTGACGGCGGCAGAAATTTTGACCCATCGAATTGACCTGGAAGCCGTGGACATCGACAAGAGTCATGAGGAAATTTCCAGAGCCTTTACCCAGTCCCGCTTTTCCCGTCTGCTGGTCTACCGGGATACCATTGATCAGATCGTCGGCGTTCTTCATCAGAAGGATTTCTATATCAACGGCAAGATGACGGATCAGCCCATTGCGGAGATCATGACGAAACCGTTGTTTGTCTATCAGTACACAAAAATCCGGGATATTTTGAAAATGTTCCAGCATCAGAAGTCCCATATCGCCGTGGTCGTAGATGATTTCGGCGGAACGCTTGGTATTGTTACGATGGAGGATATTCTGGAAGAACTGGTTGGTGAAATTTGGGACGAACACGACGAGGTGGAGGAAGATTTTGAAAAGCTGGACGAGAATACCTATCGCGTGGACTGCTCCGTCAGCCTGGAGGATTTTACGGAATTCTTTGACATCAAGCTGGAATCGGACAGTGTTTCTGTCGGCGGCTGGGTCATGGAGCAGCTGAATAGAGTCCCCGTCAAGGGCGATTCCTTTACCGCTCAGAATTTGGAGATCACGGTCTCCGATCTGAGCGCGTACAGGGTATCCTTCATCACAGTCAGGCAATGCGACGTGTGTCTGACCTGTGAACAATAAAGCAATCACGCGATTCATAAGGGGTGAGGATGATGTCGGAAGAAATGGTTTGTAGAAAGCACCGCCTTTCGTCTTTTCAAATTATCATATTGGGTTTTGCCGGGGTCATTCTGTTGGGTGCGTTGCTGCTGATGCTGCCGCTTTCCACAACAGCCAGGTGCGTAACGCCATTTCATGAAGCACTTTTCACCGCGACCTCCGCTGTTTGTGTGACGGGTCTTGTGGTGCAGGATACCGGCAGCTATTGGTCAGTTTTTGGCAAGGCGGTGATCCTGACGCTGATTCAGATAGGCGGGCTCGGTGTTGTCACTGTGGCGGCATCGTTTGCGCTACTGTCCGGGCGAAGGATCTCTCTGATGCAGCGCAGCACCATGCAGGACGCCATCTCAGCGCCGAAGGTCGGAGGGATCGTCCGGCTGACACGGTTCATCCTACGAGGGACATTTCTGATCGAACTGATCGGTGCGCTCGCCATGCTGCCGGTGTTTTGCCGCGACTACGGATGGCACGGGATCTGGATGGCGGTATTTCACTCCATCTCCGCCTTTTGCAACGCAGGGTTTGACATTCTGGGAACGAACAATAATTTGTATCCGTCCCTTACCGGTTATGTCCAAAATCCGGTGATCAATATCACGGTTATGCTGCTGATCATAACCGGCGGCATCGGATTCTTAACGTGGGATGACATTTGCGAAAACAAGCTGCATTTCCACCGTTATCGAATGCAAAGTAAGGTCATTCTCGTTACGACACTCACGCTGATCGTCCTTCCAGCGCTGTTTTTCTTCTTTGTGGACTTTGATGCCCTTCCCCTCGGAGCGCGGGTTCAGGCAGCCCTGTTCCAATCGGTCACGCCGAGAACGGCGGGCTTCAACACAGTCGATCTACCCGCCATGTCCGGCGCATCGCTGGGCGTGATGATCCTTCTGATGCTCATTGGCGGCTCTCCGGGGTCTACGGCAGGCGGCATGAAAACCACCACGCTGGCAGTTCTGCTTTCCAATGCTGCCGCGACCTTCCGCCAGCGAGACAGCGCCCAGTTCTTTGGGCGCAGAGTCGATTGCAGCACCGTCAAAACCGCCGCGACCATCCTGACGATGTACCTTGCGCTGTTCTTTGGCGGAGGCGTTTTTATCAGCGTATACGAGGATCTCCCGCTGTCCTCCTGTCTGTATGAAGCAGCGTCGGCGGTAGGCACGGTTGGACTGACATTGGGTATTACGCCGCAGCTGCATATTCCCTCGCAAATGGTATTGATCGCGCTGATGTATCTGGGCAGGGTCGGCGGGCTTACACTCATTTATGCGGCGGTGTCCAGCAAGAAAACCGGCAGCGCAAAGCTGCCGCGGGAAAGCATCACGATTGGATAAGCAAAGGAGCATCTATCCCATGAAAAATGTTTTATTGATCGGAGCAGGCCGCTTCGGGCGGCATATCGCCATGCAGCTCTCTCAACTGGGGCATCAGGTCATGGCAGTCGATACCAATGAGGAACGGATCAACGATGTGCTTCCGTTTGTCACCAACGCACAGATCGGCGACAGCACCAATGCGGAGTTTCTGCGTTCGCTCGGTATCGGAAATTTTGATGTTTGTTTTGTGACCATCAGCGGCAGCTTCCAGAACTCGCTGGAGACCACCTCGCTGCTGAAAGAGCTGGGTGCCAAATGCGTGGTATCCCGCGCCGAACGCGATGTGCAGGAGAAGTTTCTGCTCCGCAACGGCGCAGATAACGTGGTCTACCCTGAAAAGCAGATGGCAAAATGGGCGGCGATCCGATTCACTGCCGACCATATTTTCGACTACATAGAGATCGACGAGCAGCACGCCATCTTTGAAGTGCAGGTGCCGGAGGCGTGGATCGGGAAAAGCGTTGGTGAGCTGAACGTCCGCAGAAAGTTTGGCATCACCATTCTTGGCATCAAACGCGCAGGAAAAACGGATGTTTCCGTTACGCCGGACACCATATTGTCCGATGACACTACGATTTTGGCGTTGGGTGAGTATAAAGCCCTGCAAAAGTGCTTTCGGATTTGAAAGGGTCTCCCATACTGACAGAAAGGAAATACATGGAGAAAAAACCACAAAACACAGCCGGTGACAGAAACAAGAATCCCGCGCCGCAGGGAAGCAAGTGGCCGGACAAGACGATCATTCGCTATATTACCCGCGCACTGGTGCTGCTGATCATATTCGCATGGGCACTGGTAAACCTTGACGTTGTTTTGCGGTTTCTCGGCAAGGTGCTTGCGCTGTTCACTCCGTTTTTGATCGGCGGCGCGATTGCTTTTTTGATCAACGTAGTCCTTCGACCGTTGGAATGCTGCTGGAACAAGGTGTGCCGCAAAGCTCCTGCAAAGCTGGTCCGCCCTGTGTGCCTGACAGCAAGCACCGTACTTGTCCTTGGAATTCTGTTTGCCGTGGTGTTTATGATGATCCCCAGCCTGCGGGAATCCGGCGAAGAGTTTGTCCAAAACATTCCGCTCTATGTGGAGGAAATCGGGCGGTGGTGGACAGGCGTTGTCCAGTTTGCCGCAAAATATAATATTGTCCTGCCCGAATACACCATAGACTCTGACCTGTTGATCGAGAAGCTCACCGCCTTGATCAGCGACGAGGGAAGCGGCATCCTTACCGTGACGTGGGGCGCGGCAATCTCTGTCCTGTCGGTTTTGGTGGACGTTCTCTTGGGACTTGTCTTTGCGCTGTATCTGCTTGCAAAGAAGGAAGTCGTCGCGGCACATTTGAAAAAGCTCGTTGTGACAGTCCTGCCGCAAAAGAAGGCGCAGCGGCTGCTGAGTATCGCTTCTCTGACCAACCAGACATTTACAAATTTTGTCAGCGGTCAGCTTACCGAAGCGGTTATCATCGGCGTTCTGTGCTTCTTTGGAATGCTGATTCTTGGGATCCCGTATGCCGGTGCGGTCTCGGCGTTTGTGGCTGTTACTGCGCTGGTGCCGATTTTCGGCGCATGGATCGGCGGCGGTCTTGGTGCGTTTTTGATCCTGCTGGCAGAACCCGGCAAGGCGCTGTGGTTCATTCTCTTTTTGCTCGTTTTACAGCAGGTGGAGGGCAACCTGATTTATCCCAAGGTGGTCGGTAAGTCCGTTGGGCTTCCCGGACTGTTGGTGTTGATGGCTGTCACAATCGGCGGCGAAGCATTCGGCATCTTAGGGATGCTGTTCAGCGTTCCCGTCTGCGCCGTGCTGTACAGTCTTTATCTGGAGTTCATGAAGAAAGCAAGTGCTCGGCACTGAATGATTCATAATCGGATAACTTCTGAGCATTGGGCTGTATGCCAAATGCAAAGAGCTTGGGATATTCCAAAAATCGCCGCGTGTATGGACAGCGGCTGTGCTTGCTGTTCTCTCAAATCTCAATATCCGCAGATCGTGATGTCCCCGCTTTTTCGAAAGCGGGGACATTTTTTCTTCTCCGATACTTAAAAAACGGCAGAAAAATGTCCGTTGTATTGTGAAAGGAGTGTTTCAATATGCCGGATCGCACGCGACCCATCCGCAAGGAAATCTGCCTGAACGAGCAGGAACTGAATCTCATAGCCACAATAACAGGCACATGAGAGTGAATAAATTATTGGAATTGGATGAAGATGTGCCAGATAGCGACAGAATTGAAAAACAGCATTACATAGAGAAAATGAAGCCGGAATACAAAAATCGCAAGTGAGTATCAGAGGTATTGTGCTTATGATAGATTATGATCATGATGGGAAAATTGATAAAAATGATTTTGTCATTGAAGAAATGATGAATGAGGAGCATGAAGAGAGTGGATATTGCAGAAAAGATATTATGCAAAGCTTTACCGGATTGGAAAGCTGAAAAAGAAGCCATACAGTCAGGTATGGAAGTATAAGGATGATATATAGTTTGGATGAAATCACGGAGATATTCTGTAAATTAGGACTTCGTATTTGTAACAGCTTTGCTGACTTCAGTGGAAAGCCGAGTCCTGATAATGATATTCAATTGATGGTTTATTCCATACGGGAATAAATCTTCATCAAATCTTTATTTTTTTCTGTTAGGTTATATTTCAGTAAGAAATGAAATATAGAAGGAAGGATAGTAAAGATGGAAATGATGTTACAGACACAAAATCTATGTAAATATTTTAGAAAACAGAAAGCGGTAAATAATGTTTCACTTAATATCGAAAAGGGACAGATTTATGGACTGCTTGGACCGAATGGCGCTGGTAAATCTACCACATTGAAAATGCTGACCGGTATGATGAAACCAACTGCAGGAAAGATTTACTTTGATGGAAAACTTTTGGATAGGAAAGATTTATCAAAAATAGGAGCGTTAATTGAAAATCCGCCTATTTATGAAAATCTTTCCGCCAGAGAGAATTTGAAGGTAAGACAATTATTGCTTGGTACAGATGAAAACAGAATTGATGAGGTCTTGCAGATTGTATCACTTACAAACACCGGAAAGAAGAAAGCAGGACAGTTTTCTTTGGGGATGAAGCAAAGACTAGGCATTGCAATGGCATTGCTTGGAGAACCGGAACTTTTGATATTGGATGAACCTACGAATGGATTAGATCCAATAGGCATCGAGGAATTACGAGAGCTGATCCGGTCTTTTCCGGAACAGGGAATCACTGTAATTCTCTCCAGTCATATTCTCTCAGAGGTACAGTTACTTGCAGATAAAGTCGGGATTATTTCAGGTGGAATCTTAGGATACGAAGGAGCATTAAAGCAGGGAGATAATCTTGAAGATTTGTTTATGAATGTGGTAAGAAAAAACCGGAGAGCAGGTGAAATCCATGGTTAATATTATAAAAGCAGAACATCAAAAAGCCAAAAGAACCATGCGAAAAAAGTTTATCTGGGGATTTCCTCTTCTTACATTTGTCATGGCATTTATATTTACTCTTGGGATGACAAATGCTTATGCAGAAAGTGTTTGGAACTGGTGGTATACACTTTTGCTGCCGGGGATGATTGCTCTATTTTGTTATCTTTCTGTGGCGCAGGAGAAAAAGATAAAATACTATCATTTAATGACTATTCCCACAGACAGAAGAAAATTGTTGCTGGGGAAAATTATTTATATTGGGTACATGATTTTGTTTTCTAATGTGATTGTGTTTGCAGGAGCAACGCTTGGAGGCTTTCTTCTAACGACACATGTTCCAGTTGGAGGAGCGTTGATTGCAGTATTGTTTCTGACGGTTTCTGAGTTATGGGAGATTCCGGTAGCTTTATTTTTAAGTGAACGATTTGGAATGATTGTAAACCTGTTCGTCTGCCTGTTTATTACCGTCAGCGGTGTGGTAATATCACAAACCAGAATCTGGTATGTACTTGTTTCTGCAATCCCTATGCGAATGATGTGCCCGTTGCTTCATGTTTTACCAAATGGACTTGCCGCAGAAGCAGGGAATCCTCTTTTGGATACGGGAGTCATTGTTCCGGGAATGTGTCTCTCAATCATCTGGTTTGTTTTTGTAACGGTTCTGTTTTTGAAATGGTTTGAGAGAAGAGAGGTGAAATAAGATGATTGGAAGATCTCTTAATGCAGACTTGCGAAAGATGAAAGGAACATCTGTGATTCTGGCACACTTACTGATTCCGATTATAACCAGCGTTATATTTTTAATATATTACTTTTTTTCACCATGGAATGAAAATATGAAAGTGATTGCATTTTATCAGGCAATAGGAGCAGGACTTCCGGTACTTATTGGAATTTTTACAGCAAGTGTGATGGAACAGGAACAAAATGCAGGTGATTTTCAAAATCTGTTGTCTTTACCGGATAAACCTGCAGCATTTTTATCGAAACTGTTGATGCTACTGGTTTTGTGTCTGTGCTCTATCCTATTGACAGCAATCATATTCGGAATTGGATTTGGAAGAATCGCATCAAGCGATATCGAAATCATGAAAGGATGTATATTTGCAGCATTGCTGCTGTGGGGAAGCAGTGTTCCACTTTATCTGTGGCAGCTGATTCTGGCTTTTCAGTTTGGAAAAGGGGTATCCATTGGAGCAGGGATTATATCAGGACTAATTAGTGCATTGATGCTTACCGGACTTGGAGATTATGTGTGGAAATATGTATTTGTCTGCTGGACGGGTAGAGTACCATATACTTATCTGCAATCTGTATTGGGAGAAACTAGTGTAGGTGAATGGTTGTCATTCATACCAGGTTGCTTAATATTTACAGGGATTAGTATGGTATACTATTTTTGGTGGGTAAACCACTGGGAAGGAAACAGAATATCGGAATAGAATCGAGGGAAACTATGGCAAAAATACTGGCAGTTGATGATGAACCGGCAATTCTGGAAATGATAGAAAGCATTTTGAATAAGGATGGACATCTGGTTACCAAAGTAAGTAATCCACTGAAAATTAATATGGAAGAATTACATCGTTATGACCTGATTTTACTGGACATTATGATGCCTGGAATTGACGGCTTCGAATTATGCAAAAGAATCAGGGCACTTGTGGATTGTCCGATTTTGTTTCTTACGGCAAAAACGGAGGAAAACAGTCTGGTAAACGGACTTTCTTTAGGAGCAGATGATTATATTTCAAAACCATTTGGAGTGATGGAACTTCGGGCAAGGATCAATGCACATCTTAGAAGAGAGCACAGGGAACATTCTGTCCGGATGGTTTTAGGGAGAGTCTGCATTCAGATGTCTCAAAAGAAACTGTTGATGGATGATAAAGAACTTCCGTTTACGAAAGCAGAGTACGAAATCTGTGAATTTCTGGCTAAAAACAGAGGACAGGTTTTCTCGAAGGAACAGATATTGGAAGCGGTCTTTGGCTTTGACAATGAGAGTAATGACAGTACTATAATCACGCATATCAAAAATATAAGAGCAAAATTTGCGGATTATGATTATATGCCGATAAAAACAGTCTGGGGGATTGGATATAAATGGGAAGAGTAAAGAGAAGCAATGCACTCAGCAGGATTTTTATGAGATATGTACTGGTCATGCTTGGATCATTAGTTGGTTTGGTGATTGTTGCTTGGCTGCTGCTGTGCCTTTTGATTAGTGTGGGCTGTATTTATCCGGCAAATTATGCAGAGCAAAAGATTAATGAAGCATATGATACGATTCTACGTGCAGATAAAGTGACTGCTGAGATGATTCCCGCACTTTGTGATTATGTAATCTTTTCAGAGAATGGAGAGAAAATAGGTGGAGATCTGTCAGAACAATACGAACAGATAGCATGGAATGTTGCAAAGTACGGAAACGCATCCGGGAAATATTTTTATAAAGTAATTGTAAGGGAAAATGAATATGTTGTATTGCAATATCGCCTGACACCTCAATATCATTCAGCTTTTTTGAGGGAGCATTTTATAGGACCACAGAATGTGATGAGTATTATGTCTGTGATTGGAGCGGTAGCGATTATCATCATTCCGTCCATACGTTTTGGAAAAAGAATCAAAAAGCAGATGCAGCCTGTATTAGACGCAATCGGACAAATAAAGGATCAAAATCTGGAATATGAGACATCCTGTTCCGGTATCAAAGAGTTTGATGACTGTTTATCGGCAATCGATGATATGCGAGATGCATTGCGAGAATCTTTAGAAAAGCAGTGGAGAACAGAGCAGGAAAAGAAACAGCAGATGTCTGCTTTGGCGCATGATATTAAAACACCTCTTACGATTGTACGGGGAAATGCAGAACTACTTTCAGAGACTGAACTGACCACAGAACAGAAGAAAAATATCACTTATGTTTTGAACGGCACAACACAGATACAAAGTTATGTAAAACAGTTGATAGATGTCACAAAATCATGGAATTGCAGTGATGTTAGCTATACAACGGTGAGGTTAGAAGATTTTTTCGCAGATATAAAGGAACAGGCACTCGGACTGGTAGAAATCTATCACCAGAAGATAGATTGGAAGGCGGAACAAAGTGATAAAAAGGTAACGATTGCTTATGATCCAATGTTCCGGGCCGTAATGAATGTGATTCAGAATGCAGTGGAGCATACAAAAGAAAATGGAATCATTTATATTGACGCAAAGGAGCAGGATGGCCGGCTGACATTCATTGTGGAGGATAGCGGATCAGGATTTACAAAAGAAGCATTATTGCATGGCACAGAGCAGTTTTTTATGGATGACACAAGTAGAAATGGCGAAGCCCATTATGGGATGGGACTATTTTTTGCAAAAACTGTGGCTGAAAAATATGGTGGAGGTATTAAACTTTCAAATTCTGAAAATACAGGTGGGGCGAGGGTAGAAATATTTTTCCTGAGTAGTCAGGAAACAAGCTAAATAGACCGCAATTAAGCTATGTAAAAGAAATTTTACATGAGAGCCAGCGGTCTGGCAGAGATAGCCAAAGTACTTCAGACTACGCCGAATTATCTGCTGGGTTTTGCAGATAATAATGATGGATTTGCGGACGAAGCGCTTGGTTTGTTGCGAGATGTGAAGGATCAGTCTGTAAGAGAGATTCTTTTGAAGCAGATCATGGCACTGATTTGGAAAATGTATTGCTTTTGTCCGTACATTGACTTACAATATGGGTAAAAGAAAGGGGCGTGATGATATGGCAGCTAAATCAGCAAATCTTTATGCAAGAATAGAGCCGGATGTTAAAGAACAGGCTGAGGAAATTCTGGCTACTTTGGGGATCCCGGCATCTAATGCTATCAATATGTTTTATAAGCAGATCATTCTAAATAGGGGGCTTCCGTTTGAGGTAAAGATTCCAACTGCGAGACCTGTTGATATTTCGAGAATGAACGCAGAGACTTTGGACATGGAACTTGAGAAAGGATATGCGGATATGCAGGCAGGGCATACCAAATCTGCAACTCAGGTTTTTGCGGATATCCGAAGGGATTATAATGTATGAAATATGATGTTACCTTTACGGAGCAGGCTGAGAACGATCTTCGCGGTATCTTTGAGTATATAGCATTTGATCTTCTTTCGCCTGAGAATGCAGCCGGACAGCTTGACCGGATCGAAGAAAAAATCCTTTCCTTGGGAGAGTATCCGGAGAAGTTCCGGCAATATGAAAGAGAGCCCTGGAAGAGTCGAAATACACCAGTTGTGCCTGTTGATAATTATGTTATTTTCTATATCCCCGATAAGACAAAGAAATTGGTTACAGTGATTCGGGTTATGTATTCCGGAAGAGATGTAGATAAGCAGCTTATCAGACAGTGAAGAATCTGATCGGTGATATCAAGAAGTTATTGGAAAGCAGAACAGTCCCTTATTTCAGGGAAACATTATAAGGAGTGAATACTTTCTGTACCAGGCTTTGCGAGAACGAAACGAATCTCAAGGTCATTCAGACGGTGATGGGACACAAGGACATCCAGACGACGATGGATATCTACGCAGATTGCACCGAGGAGAAGAAGCAGGAAGTGATCAAGAAGATGGAAGATAAGATTTTTGTGATTTAAAAGTGCCTGTTAAAGCAGTGCCTTTTCTCACAAATTACAGTTTACGTCTTAATCCACCGACTGACCGAAAAATGAAAAGTGATGCATCCAGTACCACACGCTAAGACATTAGCACGGAACAGGACGGCAATCCTCAAAGACCCTGAAATGCATTTGGACGGAGCCAAGGGGACAAAGACGGAATAGGACGTAAGAACTGACCAATCCAATCCCGACAATGAAGAGCTTAGACAGTAGCGCTTCCAAGAAAGCTGACGGCAAGGCAGAAGGTGCTCAGACCGCCGGTGATAACAACGGATTCTTCACTCCGAACAGCAAGATCGATTTCTCCAACGTGAAGATTGAGCCCCTGTTCGAGGAAGCCGTAGACTTCGAGACTTTCAGCAAGTCCGATTTCAGAGCTGTTAAGGTAAAAGAGTGCGTGGCAGTACCCAAGTCCAAGAAGCTGTTACAGTTCACTCTGGATGACGGCACCGGCACCGACCGCACCATCCTCTCCGGTATCCACGCTTACTATGAGCCGGAAGAACTGGTTGGGAAGACACTGATCGCCATCACCAACCTGCCCCCCAGAGCCATGATGGGCATTGAGTCCTGTGGTATGCTGCTGTCCGCAGTATGCGAGGAGAACGGCGAAGAGAAGCTGAACCTGCTCATGGTGGACAACCATATTCCGGCAGGCGCGAAGCTGTACTAAGAGAAAAATAATGAATGCGCCAGAAGGCAGATAAGTCTTCTGGCGCATTTTTTAATAAATTGCTCTGTATACAAAAATCAACCATCGGTAGAATGACATTATTCTCCGAATCTGGTATACTTTCAGTAAAAACAGGAGGTATCCGGGATGGAAAAGGCAAAAGTAACAATGAGAAACTGGGAGCCCTATGTATATGACGGAGAGTACAATCTGTCGGGGACTGCGGATGTACATCCACGGCTGGGAAGAAATGTCTATGTAGCCACGACATCCACGTTGGTCAAGGCTTCTCTGGAAGAGGATGTTCTGATCTATGAGACCAGAAATACGGTCTATCACTGCCCGCTGAAATATATGATGGTATCACCGTATGGGAATGTAGTACAGGAATACCGGGAGGAACTGGCCCGTCTTGATACTTCGGAAAATGCACTGGACCGGATCATTGCCGCAGCAGCGAAAATGTCACTTGGAGAGCCGGAGGATACGGCGGATGAAATGGTGAGAAAGATCCGCGCTCTGCAGGAGACAGGACAGCAGGAGATTGCGCAGATGGAAGAACAGGAGAAGCAGCGCCTGATCGAAATTGCAGGGAAATATGAGGACTGTGTCTACATTGAAGTGTCCAGCGTTCACAGCGGAAGCAAATTGGCATATCATCTCGGGGATGCTGTGGGAATTGTGAATCCGGGAGTTCACATCGGAATGTTTCAGGACAGCGTATTATACATGAAATATGCCACCGAAGAAGATCCCTGCGCATTGGATTTCCGGTATTTTCCGAAGGGATTCGGCAATGTCATGGAGACCTACAGCTGGTCCGATAATATTAAGCAGGCCGTGATCAAAAATCAAAAGGGATACAGCCTGATCTTCAACCATGAAGAAATCGCTCCCGGGGAGACGAAGGTATTTACCCCGGTCACCCATAAGCAGGGACTGTTCAGTCCGGACTGCTATAATGGGAAATCTTTGTTTACAATGGAGAAGGAAGACTGAGAGCGCAGAGTATGGTAAAAAATTCCAAGGAAAAGGAAAATGCAAACAATTTTCAAGAAATACAGGCATGCTGCCTGGCCTGCAATGCATTTGCGGATAAAATAGAATATCAGAAATCAGACGCAGGTAATCGGATTTATTGCTCAGGATGCGGAGTAAGCTGGGGCAAAAGGTAAGGCACTTTTTCTGTAAAAGAGAAGAAATATTTATCGGATGTAACAGTAATGAACTATTGGTTCATCTGACTTGCCCATAATTATGGCAAAAATAGCAGCGTCATAAGAGGTAATGATGTCAACCATGCCTTCAACATACGCTTTATTATTTGTGCAGTTCTTAGTAATAGTAACTGTTCTCGGAAAAGGGTGCAGAATATGTGAGCAGGAGTATCTGTCGTTGTTCCCGGCTCTTGCAATCAGTTATTATGCCAATTTGAAAGGATTGAAAGTTGAACTTGGCTCTGATAGGTTATTCGGCATTGCACTTGATGTATATATTCCACTGGAGCAGGTTGCCATTCAAGTGAATACGGACTCGGAGAAGATAGACATACTAAAGGAACATCTCTGTAAACAACGTGGAATCAAACTCATTAAGTTGCCGATGAAACCAAACGAAGCGGAACCCGAATATGCACAGCGTATCAAAGCAGCATTCCAGAGCGTACATATATTTATATCTTGGCATATTTGATGATTTCTGCAAGGTCTTATATGCGGTGTTCCAGTTTCACAACGCTCTGCTTGGCAGATTTTCCAGCTTCGGTTTTTACAGTAATCTGATGCTTCAAATCGGAGAGAGAACCAACTTCATTATAGCTTTGTGCAGCAATCTTCAAATTTTCGATAGCTGCCCATTGCTGGAGTCCGGGACTGTTTTGGAATTTTTCATCCGAGCTATCAATGAGCCTGCGGGCAGAGTAGTCTTTTTTCGGAATAACAGATTTTCGCTCACACTTCATTTTGATGCGTTCCAGGATACGTTCCTTTGTGTATTCCTTACCAAGCAATTTCGTACTGCCACGGACAAAATGTTCTTTATCCAAAGGACGGAAAGAGATGTATTTGGCAGCATCTTCTTCAAAAGATTCCCCTTTAATTTCATATCCTTTGGCTCTCATTAAAAGTAAAAAATCTTCGTATGTGGAAGCTGACTTGATACAAACATTGATGTCCCTTCTAAGCTGGGTTTTCCAAGTAGAGCCATTCTGATCAGACTGCCATTCTTTGTATTTTTTACCACGTTCACCACCCGGAATAATGATGGAAAGGTTATGCGCTTTGAGAAGACGACAACGAGGAAGATCAAGAGGTTCTAGGATATTGCTGTGATGTACAGGGCATAATATAGAAAAGATAATATGAGAAAAGACAGCGGGCAGAGAGGATTTCTGCCCGCTGTTTTAATATGAGTTTTTAGATATCATCCAAGATGTAAAATAATTATATTTAAAAACAAATAAAAATCAAATAATTATTGACAAATTATTTGATAAGATGTATGATAAATACAACATATAGAAAGAGAAAATTGACAATAAATCAATTGGGTTGTAGAAAACACATAATTAATTCTGGTAAATCTTGAATTGCGTCGACTCTGTTTTTCTGATAAAATCAAATAATATAGCATGTTCTATCATATAATATTTGATTAAGGAGAAAATAATATGGCAACGATTAAGGAAGTAGCAGAACTGGCAAATGTATCTGTGCCGACAGTGTATAAGGTGTTTGATGAAAATTATACAACAACGGATGAAATCAGAAAAAGAGTATTAAAAGCGTCAAAGGAGTTGGATTACAGACCAAGAAAAAATCGGAAAACCTACAGGGACAGTAAAACGATTGCAATTATTTATAATGAATTTATAAATTCATTTAATAACTATATAACCCGAGGAGTGTCAAATGAACTGGAGCGGTATGGTTACCGGCTGGTCGTGCTCCATGACGATGAGATTATTGCGCAGGATGATAAAAATGTAAAACAGATTCAGGCCATGGGGGCTGACGCACTTATTTTTACGCCTGTATCAGATGAAAAACAAGAGGCGATACTTGAGCTTGCGGAAAAAAAATTTCCCATGATACAGCTTTTCCAGACAGCATATTCAAATATAGATACCATTCAGTTTAACGATGAACTGGGGACATATCTGGCAACCAGTTATCTTTTGAAAAACGGCCACAGAAAGATTATGCTTGCATCCCGCACAGACAGAAGTGAACTGATCCGGAAACCCGGCTATTATCGGGCATTTGAAGAAATGGGGCTTGTGGTGGATAAGAGGTATTTATATACGCTTAATTATGTAAACAGCGTGAAACAGATGGTGAAAGAAAAAATACTTAAGGAAAAACCCACTGCGATCATCGCTGTCAGCGAGGCAATGTGTGCAACGGTTATATTAGCGCTTAGAGAGCTGCATTTGTCGATACCGGGCGACGTCAGTCTTATTTCATATGATGATTATCCGTGGATGGAGGCGTTTGGGATCACAGCGGTCTCGCATCCGTTTAGCAAAGTCAGCTCGATCATATCAAGACTGATTGTGGATCAGCTTACAAAATCATCTTCGGATGAATGGATCCCCTCTTCTTTTATGATCGATCCGAGCCTTAAGGTAAGAGATTCTGTAAAAATGATATAACTGCCATACAGACGGAACTTCGGGAGATTACAGGGGATAGGTCTGAGATGGCAGAAAGGAGAAGAAATGATTATTACAAAAATTGAACCCGTTAAACTCCGTTATTACCCTCAGAAGCCCCTGAGAGACGGACTAGCGCGAATCCCAAGCCGGGATGTGTTTCTTCTGAAGATAGAAACAGATGAAGAAATCTATGGCATAGGAGAAGGTTTTGCGCTCGGATGTCTGGATTCGGTCGCGGCGTATACCTTGGAGTGTCTTGCGCCTCTTCTTATAGGCAGTAACCCGCTGGAAATCACGCGTTTGTGGAACCGTATTTATCAGCAGACGTTCCGTTTTGGAAAACGAGGCATTGGGATCGCAGCTTTGAGTGCGGTGGATATTGCATTGTGGGATATCCTTGGGAAGAAAGCCGGGCTTCCCGTATGCTCTCTTTTGGGAAAAGCCCATGACTGTATTTATCCCTATGCAAGTGCGGGATACTATGCGCCGGGAAAAACAATAGAGGATCTCAGGAAAGAAGCGGCGGGATACAAAGCCCAGGGATTCCAGATGATGAAAATGAAGGTGGGAGGAGCGCAGCCGGGCGAAGACATGGAGAGAGTCGCAGCAGTTAGAGAAGTTCTTGGAACGGATGTTAAGCTTGCTGTTGATGCAAATAATTCATGGGATTATGAGACAGCTCTGAAAATGGCGCGTTTTTTTGAAACTCAGGACGTATATTTTCTGGAGGAACCTCTCTCGTCCGATTTTTGGGAAGAGAGCGCAAAGTTAGCAGCGGAAGTAGATATCCCGATTGCAGGATACGAGACAGAACTTACTCTGCATGGGCTCAAACCGTTTATCGTACATAATGGCGTAGATATCGTGCAGACAGATGTGATATGGACGGGAGGGATAAGTGAAGCGAGAAGGATCGCTATGCTGGCAGAGGCCTGGGGAAAGATGACAGTTATGCATTTTTCTGCTTCCATGGTATCTCTCGCGGCAAATCTTCAGTTGGCGCTGAGCATGAACAGTTCGAAATATATCGAGTATACTCTGGATGAAAATCCCCTGAGAGACCGATTATCAAAAGCACCAGTATTAATGAAAGATGGAGTTGTAAAAGTGCCGGATCTTCCAGGTATAGGAGTAGATCTGGACTGGGATGTTGTTAAAGAGTTTCAGGTTCAATAAGGAGGTTGCGCTGAATGAAAATGTTGTTGAATGGGAAAAAAGTCGGGACAGAGGGAAGAGAAGAAATCATTGTCATAAATCCATACACTCATGAAGAAATCGACAGTGTGCCGTGCGCAGACCTGAACGATATCGATACAGCTCTGGAATGCGCCCGGGAAGGCGCGGAGAAGTGGGGAAGAGTGCCTGTGCTGGAACGGGTCAGGATCCTGGAGAAAGTTTCTTCTAAGATTGCGGAGAAAAAAAAGGATATTGCGCTTCTCCTTTCAAAAGAGGCAGGGAAAATCTATACGCAGGCCGAGGAGGAAGTTGATCATGCGATCGGATTGTTTAAAGAGTACGCAAACAGACTGAGATATGATTATGATTCTGTGCTGCCGTCAAATGAAGATATGATCCTCGTTACCCGGGAACCGCTGGGGGTTGTGGCATGTATTTTGCCGTTCAATTTTCCTGTTGAACTCTATGCCCAGAAAGTTGCCCCTGCTTTGGCGGCAGGGAATGCCATTATAATAAAACCATCTGTCGAGACACCGCTTTCATCAATCTATCTCTCGGAATTGATAATAGAGTGTGGGGTAGAGCCAAAAGCGCTCCAGGTAATTACAGGACACGGTTCTGTAGTCGGCAGCGCGCTTGCATCATCAGATAAAATAGACGCAGTGAGCATGACGGGAAGTACAGAGGCTGGGATTTCCATATATGTTTCGGCGGCAAAGAATCTGTCGCGGTGTTTTCTTGAGCTCGGGGGGAATGACCCTTTGATCATTTTTGACGATGTGGATCTGGATACGGCAGTAACGGAGGCAATAAATGGAAGGATTGTCCATGCCGGACAGGCGTGCTGTTCTTCGAAAAGGTTTATCGTACAGGAAAATATTTATGATGAATTTGCCGGACGTCTTGCGGAACGCCTGAAAGGGATGAAGATTGGGGATCCTCTGGATCAGGGCAGCAGGATCGGACCGCTGATCGATGAAAGGGCGGCGCAAAGAGTTGAGGAGATCGTGGATCGAACAGTAAAAGCCGGGGCGTACTGCCTGTGCGGAGGCAGAAGATTTGACGGAAACTTTTTCGAACCGACAGTGCTTACAGGGGTTACCCCGGCTATGGATATCGCTCAGAATCTTGAAGTGTTCGGACCGGTATTTCCTTTGATCAAATTTAAAACAGAGGAACAGGCGGTTGCCATTGCCGACAACTGCACGTATGGGCTTTCAAGCGGTGTTATTTCAGGAGAGATACAGCGGGCGATTCGGGTTGCGCGGCAGTTAGATGCAGGAAACTGTACGATCAATGGAACAGGTCTGTATCGCACACATGATATGCCGTTTGGCGGACACAGAAAAAGTGGGCTCGGTACAGAGGGATTGTATGCTACGCTGGATGAATTTACGAAGACAAAGACGTATGTGTGGAAAGGGGCTGCGATCAGATGATGGGGGTGAAGGGACGAAAGCGCAAACAAAGGGAAATAATGTATGACTGTGTGTTTGTCGGACCTGCTCTTATAATATTTCTTATTTTTGTGCTTCTGCCCTTCTTGATGAGCGTAATTCTTTCATTTACGTCATGGAATGGGCAGACGGCGCCGGAATGGACGGGCCTTTCGAATTATAAGCTGATATTCAGCGGGACGGACTCGTTTGGCCGGAACTTGTGGTTTACTGCGAAATATGCATTTATGTATGTGGCGGCTGTGAACATTCTTGGGCTTGTATTTGCAGTGCTTCTGACAAATAAATTTGTAAAATTCAGAAATCTTTCCAGAACGATGATAATCCTTCCGTATATGGTAAGCGGACTTGTGCTGGGGTTTATCTGGCAATTCATATATAATAAGGTCTTTCCTCAGATAGGGACGGCAATGAACAGTGATCTGCTGGAGACGTCCTGGCTGGCTACGCCGAAAATGGCGTTTTATGCACTGGTCATGGTGAGCGTCTGGCAGATGGCAGGGTATGTAATGTTTATTTATATCGCCGCTTTGCTGAATATACCGTCTGAACTGGTCGAATCAGCGCAGCTTGACGGGGCAGGGGGATTTCAGATATTCAGAAAAGTGAAATTCCCACTGATCATGCCGGCAGTTACGATTGGATTATTTTATGCGGCAAATACAGCATTTAAAGTTTTTGATGTCAATTTTGCGCTGACAAACGGCGGACCTGCAAATTCTACGGTTTCAGTAGCGATGGATATTTATAATGAGGCGTTTGCAAGATCAAACCATGGTCTTGGCTGTGCGAAATCGACGATATTTTTCCTCGTTGTTGCAGCTCTTACATTTGTCCAGCTTAAATTTACACAGAGCAGGGAGGTGCAGATGTGAGAAGGAAACATAAAAAACATATAATAAAAACCTGGATTCTGAGTATCGCAGCTTTAGCTGTTGGCATAGTGTTTGTATCTCCTCTGTACCTGGTTTTTGTCAATTCTGTTAAAACGGTAAGAGAGATATATCTGTCCCCGTTGGGGCTCCCTGTTGAGATTAGCTGGAATAATTTCGGGCGTGTGATGGAGAAGATCGATTTCGGACAGGCATTAAAGAACTCTCTGTTTTTTGTTGTGTTTGGTGTTGCGGGGCTGCTAGTCATATGTTCAATGGCTGCATACAGACTTGCCAGACACAGGACCAGGGTGAATAAATTCGTTTATCTTTTGCTTGTTTCATCGATCCTTGTTCCTTTTCAGACCGTCATGATACCGCTTATAAAGATAATAGCTTCAATAGGGCTGTATAATACGAGGATTGGAGTTCTACTTGCATATTACGGATATGGGATCCCGTTTGCGGTCTTTCTCTTTTATGGGTTCCTGAGCAGTATTCCCAGGGAGATAGAGGAGGCTGCGCTGATAGACGGTGGCTCGCTGTTTCAGGTGTACCGCTGTATTATCCTTCCGCTGCTGAAACCTATCTGCGTGACGGTTGCCGTACTTGATGTGCTGTGGATATATAATGATTTTCTGCTTCCATTTGTGCTGATATCAGATAATGAACTGCGAACGCTGCCTTTGGTCATGTATACGTTTTTTACTGCGTATGAAAGACCCTGGGACCTTGCAATGGCGTCGCTTACGATGGTTCTTACACCGGCAATTATCATGTTTGTAATTTTACAAAAACAGATCACAGGAGGAATTGTATCCGGCGCTGTCAAGGGATAGTGCCCATGTAACGGGAGTAGGCACAGGACCATAAGTGTCTGACGTAAAGCAGCTGCACGTCAGGCGCCCGGGAACCTGATGCTACAAATAAGATTCAGGAGGTATTAATGACATGAAAAAAGACATGAAAAAACTGGTTTCAATTGTGCTTACAGGTATAATGTGTATTTCTCTGGCAGGATGTGCGGGAAATCAGGAAGCAAAAAATCCGAATCCTGGCGGAGACAGTACAGAGGTTACAATTAAAATTATGAGCTGGCTTGCGGATCCGGTACAGAGCGGGATCGAAAAGATGAATCAGGAATTTATGGAAGAGCACCCGGGCGTGACGATTGAATATGAAGCTGTAACGGGTGATGATTACAGAACAGTGCTCCAGACCCGCTTTGCGTCCGGCGACGGTCCGGATATCTTTATGAATGCCGGTTATAGCTGGCTTGACACATTTCAGCAGTATATGTCCCCAATCACGGATGAAGAGTGGGCGCAATATCTTCCGGAGGCCTCAAAACAGCGATGGGGGGCGGACGGGGAGTATTATGGATTTCCGATAAACCTTCAAAGTATCAGTTACGTCTATAATAAGGATATGTTTGAAAAGGCGGGGATCAGTGAACTGCCGGACACCTTTGAGGAACTGCAGGATGCATGCGAAAAGCTTGAAGCAATCGGTGTTACTCCGTTTGGTATACCGGGGGGGCTTACAGCCCGGCTTGCGCATTCGTTTAATGTCGCGCTGGGACATCATGACGATCCGACCGCTTTTATTCAGCAGTTGAGGTCCGGCGAAGCCACCTGTGCTGATGACGAGGCATTTAATCAATGGGCGGATTTCTTTGAATATACGATCCAGCACAGTACAGATGATGTCCTGACATGTGATGATGATGCGATTTATACATTATTTGCAACTGAACAGGTGGCTATGATCCAGGCAGGGAGCTGGTGTGAAAGCGCACTGAAAGAGATAAATCCGGATTTGGATATCGGTATTATACCTATGTCTATCAATAATAATGAGGATGAAAATTTTATAGCCGGAGATGCGGCAGACGGATTTTCAATCGCGGAAAATGAGAATACCGAGCTGTCTAAGGAACTCGTGGCTTACTGGGCGCTGTCTGATTCCGGGGTGAATATTTTTAAAGAATATCAGATGATACCTGCTATGTCAAACTGTAAATATGACGCTTCTGAACTTGGACAGATACTTGAGGAAGCTGACCAGTATTTCAAAAACGGAGAATATTTTGGATGGTATTGGTACGCGTTCCCAGACCTGACAGCAGATCTGCAGTTCGGTGCTATCATGCAGTCTTATATTTCAGGCTCGATAGATAAACAGGAAATGCTCGATCAGTTTGACTTAAAAATAGCGGAGTTGGAGGCGAAGTCGCAGCAGTAACGCCGATGGGAATAACAGGATCGTGAAAAGGGGCAGCTGGGATCGGCTGCCCCGATAACTGAAAGGAGAATATACGAAATGAATACGAGAAAAATGACGCCACTACGCCCGGTTTTTCACTTCACTGCCCCGTATGGCTGGATAAATGACCCGAATGGCTTTTGCTATTTTAAGGGAATGTATCATCTGTTTTATCAGTACAATCCGCATGGATGTGAATGGAGCAAAATGTATTGGGGGCATGCAGTCAGCAAAGATCTTACTCACTGGGAAGATCTGCCGATTGCTTTGTATCCGGATCAGGAATATGATACGGATGAAGTTGGGGGATGTTTTTCCGGCAGTGCGATCGTGCGCGGCGATCGGTTGTATGTTTTTTATACCGGGACATCAAGACATGGAAACATGTTGGTACAGTCGCAGTGTATGGCGTATTCAGATGATGGGATTAAGTTTGAAAAATACAGCGGAAATCCGGTCGTGCCCCATCCGCCGGCTCATGAAGGGGAGGTCTCTAACTTTCGGGATCCGAAAGTGATACAGGCAGGAGATAAATATTATATGGTAGTAGGCTCTACAACAGGAGGGCTAAAGATAGGGGACGGTAGGATTTTTCTGTATGTATCAGATGATCTGATGCACTGGCAGTACAAAGGAATTCTCCTGAAATGCAACGGGGAGTGGACGTCCATGTGTGAATGCCCGGATCTTTTTCCTCTTGGGAATAAGTGGGTTCTCCTCTTTTCGCTGATGCATGCGGTAAATGCGGAAAAGACGGTTTATGCGGTAGGACATATGGATTTTGAAAATTGCAGATTTACGATTGAAACAACTGGAGAACTTGACTATGGTATGGACTATTATGCAGCACAGACAATGCTCGATCCAAAGGGAAGGCGTCTTGTAATTGCATGGCAAAACAGCTGGGAATGGTTGCCGTGGTTTAATGACTTTGGAAGGACTGAGCAGGAAAACTGGCGCGGCTCCCTGAGCTATCCGCGGGAAATCAGCCTGGGAGATGATGGGAAGCTTCGGGTATATCCTGTAGAAGAGCTTCAGACGATTTTATACCCAGAGCATACATATAGAGATTTGAAGATAACGTCTGAAAGGACTGAGATCGCCTCACCTGCATCCGGAGCGTACTGTCTGAAAATCCATATTGATCTGTCTGAAAACCGGGCTGACGTATTGAAGATCGGAACAAAAGCATATGGAGATAAAGCCACGATTATCAGTATAGATTTTGAAAAGTGCTCGGTATCGCTTGACAGGAGAAATGGGGATGAGGTGTTTATCCCGAAAGGAAAAACGACCTGTTTGTTTAACGGACTGAAAGAAACCTTTGAGATCATGGTTTTGGTCGATAAATGTACAGTGGAATTTTTTGTAAATAAAGGAGAAACCGGAATGACGTGCACTGTATTTCCTGCGTTAGAAGAACAGAAATTATGGCTTCAGACAGGAAAAGGTGATATCAGCATAGAAAAGCTGGATATTTCTGAAATCCATCTGTAAGACTGACTTGCACAGATATAAAATAAAGTAAAGAAGAGAAAACCAGTGGCTGGGTGGACAGCGGGCAGGGAGGATTTCTGCCCGCTGTTTTGCTGAGCGGCGGAAAAGACAGTTCTGTTCGGGTCCACTGCCGCGTGGCATGTTATTGTGACCGGTAACCGCGGTACATGTGCTGTATCGAAATCCTTGCAAAAGCGTTGACTCCGCCCTTTTTTGACTGCTATGATATACAAACATGGAGAAAAATATGCAGGACCCAGGTGGGAAGAAATGTCAGAGTAGGAAAGCTATGCTGCTTATGGTCGATGTGGGAAATACGAATATCACAATGGGGGTGTTTGACAGGGAGTTCCTTCCCGGCATGTTCCGCATGACGACAAAACGTCAGCGCACTTCGGATGAATACGGAATGACGATCTGCGGCATACTGGAACACCGGGGGATCGATTCGAAGCAGATCGACGCAGTGATCATCGCATCCGTTGTCCCGGATATCATGCATTCCCTGACAAGCGGCATCATCAAGTACCTGCACACCATGCCGGTGATGTGACGGGCGATGCATACACCTTGATTAGTAGATTTCTTCATCTGCATTTACCTCCGGGACAATCCAGTCAAAAGTTTCGTTTGTCTGATTCATCATAATGCTGCTTAGATTAGGAACAATTGAGTAATAGTATTTTGTGCTTTCTAATGTGACATGCCCCATGCTCTTACTCAAAAATGCGATTTTATCATAGAAATAGAACCCTTCATTGGTCCATCTGTTGATATTTTCTATTGCATAATTATGCCTCAAATCATAGGCGGTTGCATGGGAAGTGTTAACAGAATCCCATATGATACGAAAGTTATCACTTAACCAGCTACTGTTAAAACGGACGTTATCTCTTGACACGAAAAAATATTCTCTGTCTGGAAAAATACAATCCATTTTCTGATTGAATTGCTGCACAAGTTCCAGCATGGAATCATGCAGTACAATATAGTGCTCATTGTATCCTTTTGTGCCTACAACGCTGATGACTCCTTCAGTGAGATTAACATGTTCACACCTTAAAGACAGGGCTTCCGGTATTTTCCGAAGGGATTCGGCAATGTCATGGAGACCTACAGCTGGTCCGATAATATTAAGCAGGTCGTGATCAAAAATCAAAAGGGATACAGCCTAATCTTCAACCATGAAGAAATCGCTCCCGGGGAGACGAAGGTATTTACCCCGGTCACCCATAAGCAGGAACTGTTCAGTCCGGACTGCTATAATGGGAAAACTTTGTTTACAATGGGGGGAGGAAGACGGGGAGAAGGAAGACTGAGTGTGCAATAGTTTATTTCTATCCGGTCAGTGAAATGTTTGTTCACGATAACCCAAAGGAGTAATATTAAAATGCTTCTTAAATGTATTTTTAAAAAGGTATGCGTCGAAGTTATACCACAAGTATAATGACAAACTAATGTTGTTGTGGTATTCTGTCGATAACAAAGAAAGAAAAGCGGATCCGAAGCGATGGGTCTGGGAAAGGAAAAAAGAATGTTCACAGCTATTCGATCAAGTTATTTATATTTGGAAAGTTTGAAAAATGCAGCACTCGATTATGAAAAAGAGTGGGGCTTTAGCTTTGTGTATTCAGATAAGAATAAGCTTGAAGGGAATACTGTGGTGATGGATGTAGACCTGTCGTAGGGACAGGAGAGGACAACCGGATACATAGATTTTGAACCGCTTATCTTGTGTGGATGCACATGGTAGGCGGTATTTTTTTGCAGATATAAGCCTAATTGGTAAGGCAGTTCTGCGTTATGCTCCGTTAGCTCAATGGTAGAGCACCTGACTTTTAATCAGGTGGTTAGGGGTTCGAGTCCCCCGCGGGGCACTGTCCAATGTAAATATCACAGAAATGAGGTAAGAGAAGCATGGATTTAATTGAAATCAAAGGAAAAATAAATACAGCCATCTGCTATGCAAGAGTAGTAGAGGATGAAGCGATAGAACAAATCAGACGTATGTGTGATTATCCGATGACGGAAGGATCAAGAATAAGAATCATGCCTGATGTTCATTCCGGTAAAGGCTGCACTATTGGAACCACAATGACAATTACTGATAAGGCTGTTCCAAATGTAGTGGGTGTTGATATCGGATGCGGTATGTATACCGTGAACTTAGGCAAGGTTGATATTGATTTTGTAAAGGTTGATGAGGCTGCACATTTTATTCCATCGGGAATGAACGTGTGGGAAGGTCGCCAGGAGAGATTTGATTTGACAGAACTTGCTTGCTACAGAGAACTGAAGGACACAAAGAGATTAGAGCGTTCACTTGGAACCCTTGGTGGTGGTAACCACTTTATAGAGATAGATGAAGCGGGTGATGGAACCAAATATCTTGTGATTCATTCAGGCTCACGTAATCTGGGTAAGCAGGTTGCAGAGCTTTATCAGAAGCTGGCGATTAACCTAGACAGAGGATATGGGGACTATCTTGAGAAGCGTGATGAGATTATCAGAACCTATAAGGAGCAGGGACGTAGAAGTGAGATTCAGGATGCGTTAAAACAGCTTCACTGGCAGGTATATGAGTCTGAGACAAGTATGCCTGAAGATCTGTGCTACTTATCAGGAAAATATCTTGAGGACTACCTTCACGATGTTGAAATCTGCCAGGCTTTTGCAAGACGAAGCAGAGAGAAAATGGCTGAGATTATTCTGGAGAGAACCGGGATGGCTGGCAGAGAAGCCTTCCATACAATTCATAATTATATTGATACAGATGAAATGATTTTGAGAAAGGGCGCAATAGCAGCCCATAGTGGAGAGAAAGTGCTGATTCCAATAAATATGAGAGATGGAAGTGTGCTTGCTGTTGGAAAAGGAAATCCGGAGTGGAATTATTCTGCGCCTCACGGAGCAGGACGACTTATGTCCAGAACAAAGGCGAAAGCAAATCTTAGCATGGATGAATACAGAGAGACAATGAAGGGTATTTATACCACTTCGATTAATGAAAATACATTGGACGAGGCACCGATGGCATACAAGAGTCTGGAGGACATCATTGATGTGATCCGAGAGTCTGTAGATGTAATCGATGTGATGAAACCTATATACAATTTTAAGGCTTCTGATTAAGGTGGATGGCATTCTTCCTCCACCTGCAGAAGCAGAAACGGAGGAAGAAATGTTTACTATGCCTACCATCGATATGGTAGCTACCGGAAGGAATATCATGAGACTGAGAGAGGTAGCAGGTCTGACTGTAAGAGACCTGCAGGATATCTTTGGATTTGCGACTCCTCAGGCCATCTACAAGTGGCAGCACGGAACTGCCATGCCTACAATCGATAATCTGGTTGTACTGGCAGCAGTGCTGGATGTTCCGATGGATGAGATTATCGTAATCGATGTAAATAGAACAAAGCAGATTAGCGCATGAAAAGTGAATAAACAGATAGCCCTTTCAAGGCTAAAATGCTCGGTTCATCAGTTCCGAGTGGAAAGGCTTACAACAGAAAAAAGGAAAAGCAGAGAATCGGTGTTGAATTCAGAAATGGATTTGATGCCGATTTTTTGCGAAGTTTAGTGTTGTTCATACATTTTAGGATTAACGAAAGGAGCGAATAATCATGAAGAGATATAAGTTTTGAGAGCCAGGGTAGGGGGTATTGTCACTGGTTCAAGCACAATAGTGTAATTTCGAGCAAAAAGCCAAAACGGAATTGATATTTTGCTCGAAATAATGTATACTTTGAGCAGAATAGGAAATTCTAGTTTCAAAGGAGATGTGGGGGTTATGAAATCTAGTGAACAATTTGCAATTGAATGGAATCGTTCAAAACGTGCAATCAATGATTTGTGCAATAAAGGAAAAATCCCAGGTGCTATAAAAGAAGGAAGAAAGTGGCTTATTCCGGATGACGCAGTAAGACCTGTTGATAAGAGAGTTTCTTCAGGGAAGTACGCAAAGAAGAAGGCTGCGAATAATAAGTCATTACCGATTGGTATTTCTGATTATGTCAGAGCACAGGCAGATTATTACTATGTAGATAAGACTTTGCTTATAAAGGAATTCCTTGATCAGAAGCCACTGGTTTCTTTGTTTACAAGGCCGAGACGTTTCGGAAAGACATTGAACATGGATATGCTCAGAGTTTTTTTTGAGATTTCAGAGGAGGATACAAGTAAATATTTCGAGAATAAAGCAATCTGGAGATGCGGTGAAGAATATCGCAGACAGCAGGGACAGTATCCAGTTGTATTCCTTACTTTCAAAGATGTTAAGTTTGATTCCTGGAAAGCAACTCTTGATAAGATTAAAGATCTTTTGCAGGAGGAGTTTGGAAGACATCAGGAGATTGCGGATAGTGATAGACTTGCAGAGTATGAAAAGACCTATTTTGCGAAAATCATAAATGGCGAGGCCTCAGAAGTTGACTTGACTGTATCATTAGCAAAGTTATCTCAGATGCTTACAAAACATTATGGTAAAGCGCCAATCATTATTATTGATGAATATGACACACCGATTCAAGAAGGTTATTCCAAGGATTTTTATGATGAAATAATTGGATTCATGAGAAATTTCTTCTCTGAAGCATTTAAGGATAATAAGAATCTAACTTATGGATTTCTAACTGGTATTCTTCGGATTGCTCAGGAGAGCATCTTTAGTGGCCTGAATAATTTAACAGTGAATTCTGTGATGGATGAAAAGTATGATCAGTTCTTTGGATTTACTGCTTCAGAAGTCAGAGATATGCTGGAGTATTATGGTGCCCTGGATAAAGAAGCAGAGCTGAAGGATTGGTATGACGGATATTTATTTGGATCTACAGAGATCTATAATCCGTGGTCAGTAATCAATTATATTTCTAAAGGCTGCATTCCGCAGGCCTATTGGGTAAATACCGGAAAAAATGAAATTCTGGAAGATGTCCTTAAGGTGGCAACGGATGATATTACTGAAAGACTTTATTCTTTGCTACAAGGCGAAAGAGTTATTGCCCAAATTGATCAGAATGTTGTTTATAGATCTCTTTCAGAGGATCCGGCAAATATTTACAGTTTACTGTTAGTAGCTGGCTATTTGAAAACACCAAAGAAAGAATTGCAGGCAGATGGTTCTTATCTGTGCGAGGTATCCATTCCGAACAGAGAGATTGCAGCCGTATATAAGAGTGAAATATTATCGCACCTGTTACAGATTGGAGCTATCACAAGAACGACCGCCAATAAGATTGCAGAAAGTCTTTATGCAAATGATTATAAGAAACTGCAGAAAGCAATTGCTGAATATATGGATAAATCCATCAGCTTCTATGATGCTGGCGCAGAAGGATTTTATCATGGATTAGTTCTTGGTTTGATCGCTTTGATGGATAATCAGTATAAGATTAAGTCAAACAGAGAGTCCGGGGATGGACGATATGATATTAGTCTATTCCCAAGAGAAGGTAGATATCCTGGAATCATTATGGAGCTTAAGTGGAAAAAGGACTTGAGTGCAGATGAGCTTTCAGGGCTTGCAGATGAAGCGTTAATTCAGATTGATGAGAAGAGATATGACGCTGAAATGAAAGAAGATGGCATTCAGGATATTTTGAAATTTGGAATTGCATTTTCTGGAAAGAAGGTAAGTGTCAAAACAAAATAAGATTAAGCATCGTTTTGGAGACGAAAAAGGTGCGATGCACAGTATAAAAGAAGGGAAAATAACGGTATGGGAATGACTTTATCTATGGAGGAAAAGGTGCAGACAGCAGCTGAGACGGTGATCCATGCACCGGTAGCTGACGAAACGGTAACGGGCAGGATAGTGCATGCAGAGGATTTTGATCCGCTGTTTGCCATGTCCGAGGAGGATTGTGTCGAAGGGTTTATCAAGCGTGAAATGCAGCGCGCCGGGATCACGGAAGAACAGAATCTGATCCCGGAGGATATGTTGCGCAGAAAAAACATACTGAATGCCATTTTGGCGGTTCTGTTATTCGTATACATATCTCTGTTTTTCTTTCATTTTCCGATGAAAACCTATGTGATCGGACTTATCATCCTGGTGGTATATGCATTTTTGACCAGCCGTTATCAGCTGATAAAATATTTGAAAAAGGAGATCAGATCCAGATCCCAGGAGAAAATCTCGAATATTGTCATGAATGTGAAGGCATCCATGGTGCCGGATTACAGCAAAAAGTTAAAATGGGCGCTCATGGCGGTGGCTGTGGCAGGCTCACTGCTGTTGTTCAGTAAGCCCAGGATCTTCTATGAGCAGGCAGATGACGGATATTATGTGCGGTTTTATGTCTATGGTCTGACGAATATGACTACGGCGACCATCCCCGATACTTATCAGGGGGAGAAGGTAGTGGGCCTGCGCGGCAACACCTTTTCCAATATGCCCTTTTTATCAGAGGTAACGCTGCCGGACAGCATTACAGAGATCCGAGGGCAGGCATTTAAAAACTGCAGAAGCCTGGAACGTGTCACATTGCCGGAGCATCTGACGTATCTGGGCGGGGAAGCATTTTACCATTGCAGCAGTCTGGAGGAGGTAAATCTTCCGGCGGGTCTGACGGAGATCCGCGGCAACACCTTTGAAGAATGCAGCAGCCTGCTGCGCATAGAGATCCCGGATAACGTGACCAGGATCGGCGGACACGCGTTTTATGGAAATACCAGTCTGGAAGAGGTGGTGATCTCCCCGGACAGCAGGCTGCAGCAGATCGGGTCTTCCGCTTTCCGGTGCTGTGATTCTCTGCGGGAGATCACACTGCCCCGGGGCGTATCTGTCAATGAGCGTGCTTTCAAGGAGACACCTGTAAGGATCGATTACTATGAATACTAAATTTATTCATTTGTTATATGTGCCGACCATGGCATGTAACATGCAGTGCCGGTACTGTTATCTGGAGGACCACACCGTAGATACCCTGCGGGGCGGAGATTGCCTGGAGACCCTGCAATATGCCATCGCGAAATTCCGTGAAGCGGATGTGGTACCCTTTAATATTTCCCTGCATGGCGGCGAGGTGACCACTTTGCAGGAGCGGGAATTCCATGACCTGGTCCAGTATATCAGCAGTTACTATCAGGACATGCGTGAACTCATCACGGATGCCGGCTTCCGGGTGGGGCATCCCCACATCAAGACGAATCTGTACGGACTGGACAGACATATCGAGACCATCCGTGAGTTCAACGTGTCCATATCGGGCAGCCTGGATCTGCCTCTTTCCCTGCATGAAAAGTACAGGGTGACCAAGGGCGGAGAGGGCACACTGGAACGGATACTGGATAATATCCGACTGCTGGAGGAGATCCCTGACAAGAAAAAAGTATCTGCCACGATCTTTCGGGAGCATTTCGAACAGCTGGATCAGATCATCGAGGATATCAGATTTCTGGACCGGAACACGTGCCTGGATATGAATGATTTTAATTTTATGATAGGGTTTGACTACAATTCCTGTGGCCTGCTGCATCACATGAGTGAAGAGGAACAGCTGATCTTTTACCGGCGGATGCACGAGGCTTTTGACGGGACCAATCTGGATGCCGGGGTCAACGGTGCATGGTTCGATGAGTTCGGACCGGAATACTGCACCAACTGCGATAATTGCGGAGAGAAATTTTTCCTGTTGGAGCGTAACGGAGACATCTATTCCTGTGTCAGAGGTCAGAAGAACGAAGATTTTTACTATGGCAATATCTACCGTGACACGGTGGATACCATTTTGAAAACCGCTGCACGGAAGATCTTCCAAAACCATAACAGACAACCGTTTCCCGAGGAATGTGCGAGGTGCGCTTACCTGTATCTGTGCAAAACGGGCTGCCCTTTTGTGAAAAATGTTTATGGATCCGGCAAAAGCTACACCTGCCTGCTGCAACAGCAGATGTACCGGGACCGCGGCTATGCCCCGGATGCTTCTGCTGACGAGACGGCATATGAATATGTGACGAAAATGCGTCTGGAGGAACCGGAAAAGTATCTGCCTGCAAAAGCATCCACAGAATATCCTGCGCTGGAACAGATCATTGCACAAGATGCGAAGTTACAATATATCTATGACAGCGGTGTGTTCGAGCTGGACGTGGATGGAACCAGATATCCGCTGATCTCCCAGATCCTTAGGAAGTCCAGGGAGATCCTATATCTGACGCCCATCAGTACGGTAAAGCTGCGCATGAAAAAGCATATGCTGGAGGAAGAATGCGATTATCCGGAGAACAACGCATTGTACCTGATGCTGTTGTCCGGAGATCCCGTGACTTACGGGGATGAAGGGAGAACAAAACAGCGGCACATTGCCACGCATCAGATTTATAAAGGGGTGCTGGACCATTCCGGGGACAACGAAGAAGAATGGTATGTATATGATATTTCCGGGCTCCTGCGCGAATATGCACAGGAATATGCCATGGACAGCCCGAACAATCTGTTGTGCACCACTACGGAGCTGAGAGACTGCCATTACCGGAAGCAGGAAAACAATGCCTATTACCATATACAGGCCATCAATCTCCCCTTTCAGAACATTGAATTTTACTATCTGACACTGGATCAAAAAAATGACAAGGAGGCTTTCCATGAATTTTGAACCGCAGACCTATGAAGAACTGATCCGCATGAAGCGTTGCGTGGAACTGACAAAATATTATGAGGTGACAGAGGAGGAGCTTTGGGAGATCTATCATTTCCTGGAGCAGGAGCCGGAGGCTTTCATCAAGGGAGGCAGACAGAATCTGTCCCTCATCATCGGGCAGAATACCGCAAAAACCCAGAAGGTGATTATGGCGAACTGCACCGACAGCAGCATTGACGGAATCCTGCTGTCACGGACGGGATTCAAAGTGTTCCCCCATTACACACCATCCTCAGGCTCCGGCAGCAGCGGTGGTTCCTCTTCCAACAACAATAATAACAATAACAACAATAATAACAACAATAACAGATAGGACACGAAAGCAATGGCATTCATATCCGAAACACTTCAAATGCGCAGGCTTACAGAAAGCGGCGTCAATATCAAGACTACTTACATCGTCGATGGCACCCTGAGGTACCGGTCCACAGACGCAAACCTACAGGAGGATGTGCACAGAGGTATCCGCTGCCGCAAGGAGTATTTCCGGCAGGGGAAACTGCTCCATACAGAGAAAATCTTCGATTCCCGCATGGAGTATACCTATGTATCCGGAATGGATGAAGAGGCACAGCATACCTGTGAGAACTGTGGCTTTACCGGCAAAGTAAAGGAATTTGTGAACGGCTGTCCCTGCTGTGATGCGGCCTCCAATATCGACTATGCAGACAAGGAGCTGGGCGGCAAGCACCATTATGACCTGGTATTGCAAAGCCCGGTCTACCGGATCATCACAGGAGTGGTAGATTACATCGTATCATTCCTGCTATGCAGCCTGTGGATCATAAATACCTCCAGAACCTTCAATGGCTATGATGTGGGCAAGATTTTTATCTACAGCACAATCCTGGCTATGATCCTCTATTACTTTTTCTACCTGTGCGATGCTTATGCGGTACTGGGGCCTGTCAGACGATACAAAGAAAAACAGAACCGTCGGCAGCAGGAATTCTGGACCGCCACCGGCATCGATAAAAAGCGGTTCTATAATAACCTGAACTACGAAGCCGGCAGACGCTACTATTCCCGGCCGAATATCATTGATTACGACATTATGGACTATACCGGGCTGCAGGAGCATGTGGAGAACGGCATACTGTGCGTGGATGTGGAGTTGAAGGTCAGACTGGTGTATCTGCGAGGTGGCCGGATCACATCCGCATATCAGAAGGATACCTTCTCCCTCAGCCACAACGACAGAGTCATGACCCTGGACAGCGGGATCCACGTGATCAAATGCCCCAAATGCGACGCCAATATCGATGTGACCAAAGGCGTGTGTGAATATTGCGGGACCGCGATCGACAGCCTGCAGGAATGGAAGTGGATAAATTAAGTACTGAAAATTGGACACAAAATATAGATAATCATATTTAATAAGATGCCTGAGAGAGGAAAAACGGATGGAACATTTTGAACAGATCAACGAAACTTCCTACTTGTCGGTACAGAATGCACCGGTATACCGGAAAATTATGAGATGCTTTTACCGGGAATACGAAAAGATGCATTTTCAGCTGTATAAAGAAGATATTTACAGGCTCTTAAAAGAGGATGAAGCATTCGAAGCGTATTCCATGGAGCAGCTGGTTCAGGATCTGGAAGCGCTTGTTAAGTGGAAAAATCTTACACCGATACAGGATCCGGGCAAAGTGTACACAATAGCCGATTATAAAAATAAGCAATACCGCTATACGATGTCGGAATATGCTGTGGAGATCGAGCGTCTGACGGTACGTTTGGAAAATTTATTTTTGGAATCGGGAAATCTGTCGACCAACTTTTTTGTCCGTCTGGAGAGAAGTCTGGATGAGGCGGAGAACATGGAGAATGCAGAGCTTCGGATGGTGAACGAATGGTGGCAGACGCTGCAGGAGGATTTTAAACGGCTCAACCAGAACTATCAGGATTATCTGCGGGACTTTTACTCCGGGAAAACGGAAAAACTGATGAAATCAGTGGAATTCATGGTTCATAAGGACAAATTTATCAAATACCTGAATGAATTTGTGCAGGAATTGCAGCGGCACTCCAAACGGATGGAACAGCTGCTGGAAAAGAATACGGAGCGCATGGAGAATACGATTCTGGATCGGGTTGTGGCGAGTGAACTGGATATTCCCCATGCACTGTTGGAAATACATGGAAATGCCGAGCCAAGCATCCGGGAAAATGTATACGGAAAATGGTATTCCCTGAAAAACTGGTTCGTGGACGGACAGGGACAGGAATGCGAAGCTAAAAAAGTATTGAAGATCACCAGTGATATTATACGCAATATTATTCAAAATGCAGCCCTGATCGTACAGGTCCAGAACTGGGGCATCAGCCGAAAGGATGATTATAAAAAATTTCTGGAATTGTTCTTGAAATGTGAGGATCTGGAGGAAGCCCATAAACTGTCAGCCCATGTCTTCGGAGTGCAGCAGATCGAGCATTATAAGACTAATATTCCGAGAGACGAGGATGGTATTAATAACAGTGTTTATCAGGAAGAGCCGGCATTGTTTTTGCTGAAGCCTCACACGAGAGGGTATCGTGAGAGAAAGGACAGAACAGGTTTTGCTGATAAATCGTTGGAAAAAATGGCACAGCGGGAAAGCTACCTGCGACAGGCGCAGAAGCAGAAGGAAGTGGTACTCCGGTATATCAGGGAGCAGAAGATCCGGTTTGCGGAGATTGACGAAGTGGTTTCCGAAGACACACGGGCTATTTTCCTGCAGTGGATCGCACAGGCCAATATGAGCTCGGAGAAGATGGGACGGACGGAATACGGACAGGAGTATCAACTGAGGAAAAAGGAAGGCAGCTGTGTACTGAAATGCGAAGACGGCGATCTGAAAATGCCGGATTATACATTGGAGTTTAAATAAATATGAATGAAATCAGAACCTTAATGGAAAAATTTTGGATCTGCCGGGACAGTGACAAGGAGACTTTCTATAAAGTAAAACGGGATATTCCGAACTTTCAACGTTTTATCAGAGAACAACTGGGATGGAAGCTGATACATACAGAGAAGCTGTTAAAGCTGGAGAAGAGACCGGCGCATGCAGAAGCATTTATGGGAATCAGCGAATTTACGGACATTCGGGATTACTGCATACTATGTGTGGTGTTGATGTATCTGGAGGATGCCGAGGAGGGCAGGCAGTTTTTGCTGTCGGAACTGATCGACTATGTGGAGACACAGCTGAAAAATTACATGCCGGTAGACTGGATTTCCTTTACACAGAGAAAATCACTGGTTCGGGTATTGCAGTATATGGAACGGCTGCAGATGCTCAGGGTGTATGAAGGAAAAAGTGAATCCTTCAGCCAGGAAGCCGGGCAGGAAGTACTGTATGAAAATACAGGCTATTCGAAATATTTTACCAGCAGCTTTACGATGGATATTTCCGGATATGAATCCTGGAAGGATTTTGAAAAGACAGATTTTGAGGAATTTGAAGAAAACAGAGGATCGCGGCGTATTAACCGGGTATACAGGCAGCTGGCAGTCTGTCCGGCACTTTACTGGGACAGCACAGAGGACGCTGATGCCTTATATTTGAAAAATCAGAGACAATGGGTCGGCAGATATTTGCGGGAAAATTTGGGTGGTAATCTGGATATCTATCGTAATGCGGCATTTCTTACACTGGATACAGATGACTGCTACGGAAACGTGCACCCGAGGGATGCCCAGATTTCGGAAAGCGTCCTGATCGTATGTGCAGAGATACAGAGGCAGCTGGCAGAGGGACAACTGGAATTACAGGAGGATGAATGCATTGCCATGACAAAGCAGGAATTTTCCCGGATTATCACAAGCTGTAGAAACAAGTGGAAGAATGCATGGAGCAAGGAATATTGCGAAATGGACGAGGACAGGCTTGTGGAAACCATTTTAAAGTATATGACGGACTGGATGATGGTGCGCAGCAAGGAAGAACAGATCATTGTATTGCCTGCGGTGGGCAGGCTGGCAGGACAGTATCCTTCCGATTACAAAGGAGACGGAGAAGAATGAACGAACGTTGGAAAATGAACCGGATCGGGTTTGTGAATTTCTGGTTATATGACGAAGAGGACTTTGAATTCGAGGATGGGAAACTGCTTCTGCGCGGACAGAACGGCTCCGGAAAATCCATCACGACACAGAGCTTTATTCCGTTTGTACTGGACGGAGACCGTACTCCCAGCCGACTGGATCCGTTTGGTTCCAGTGACCGCCGGATGGAATACTATTTTCTGGGAGAAGAGGGCAAGGAGGAGTCTACCGGTTATCTGTTCCTGGAATTTTGGAAAGAGGACTCCGGAGCGTATCGCACCATTGGAATCGGACAAAAAGCTAAACGCGGGAAACCGATGGATTTTTGGGGCTTTGTGCTCCTGGACGGGCGCAGAGTGGGATATGATCTGTGGCTGTATAAGGAAGTGGGATCCAACAAAATTCCCCGGGACAAGAGGGAGATGAAGGCAGAACTGGGCGAAGACAATTTTTTCACAGACAGTCCGTCGGAATACAAGAAGCATGTCAACCAGTATATTTTCGGTTTCCGTAAGGAAGAACAGTATGAACAATTCATCAAACTGTTGGTGAAGGTGCGGGCCCCCAAACTTTCCAAAGAGTTTAAACCCACCAAAGTATATGATATTCTGAATGATTCCCTCCAGACTTTGACGGATGAGGATCTGCGCCCTATGGTAGATGCGATGGAAAAGATGGATGAGATCCAGGATAGTCTGGAGATGCTCAACCGTGCTTTCGATGATGTGAAGATCATCCGCAATGAATATACCCGTTACAACCAGTATATGCTGGCAAAAAAGGCTCAGGGTTACCTGAACAAGAAGCAGGAAGTGGAGAGAGAACAGGGAATACTGGAGGGGAAGGAACAGCTGCAGCGTGAGGCACAGGAAAAACAGAGCCGGGCAGCACAGGATACGGAGAGACTTACGGCAGAGAAAAAGCTGAAAGAAACGGAGCACAATGCGCTTCTGGATCCGGAACTCGAGGATGCAGACCGCAAGCTGGAGAAATTCAGGGCAGAGTATCAGGAGGCTGCGGATGGAGAACAACGCTGGGAGAAAAAGATCGAGGATGGCAGGGAACGGATCCGGGATGAAGAGATGACTCTGAAAAAGCTGGAGGAACAGATGGAACTCCGCCGGGATACCTTGAAGGAAAAGCGGGAAGAACTGGAGGAACAGCAGGAAATCCTGCAATGGGAACATCATGAGAAGGCGAAAGAGAAAATCAGCCTGGAAGAATACGAAGAAGGAGATGAGATTGCAGAGCAGCTGCAAATATGGAAAAATCAACTGACATCAGGAAGGACAGCTCTCGGACAATATGAGCTGATCTTAGGACAGTACGAGGAAGCTGCCAGTCTTCTGGAAGAGACGAAGAAGAAAAAAGCGGAGGAAGAACAACGGATGGAGATGGCAGAAGAACAGGTGTCGGACAGAATCGATGCATGGATCACGGAAGTCTTTCGCAGAGCGGAGACCTCCGGGGAATGGCATCCGGAACGTGAAATCCTCCTACAGGCGGAACAGAAAGCAAGACAATACGAGACCGTAGCGGATGGCGTGGAGATACAGAGGGATTTCCGTGCAGATTATGAAAGACAGCGTCAGCAGCTTACAGACGAAAAGAATGAGAAACAGTATCAGAGGGAGATTCAGGTAGAACTTCTAAAAGATGTCCGGGAACAGCTGAAGAAGGTGCAGGAGCAGCGGGAACTGGAGCCGGAACGGGATGAGGCAGTCGAAAAATCCAGGGCATCCCTGGCACAGGCGGGAATCACAGCCATTCCGTTTTACAGAACGGTAGAGTTCGCAAAGGAGCTGGATGAGGCAGCCTGTGCAAGGCTGGAGGCACAATTACAGATGTCCGGAATGCTGGATGCGCTGGTGGTGACGAGGGAAGATTTTGCGAAAATAAGAGCGGAGCATACGGAATTTCTGGATGCGGTTCTGCAGACAGACGGACAGGGCAACAGCCGCTTTTTTGGATTGACAGTAAGTGATGATCTGCCGCAGGAATTGAGAACTCCGGTATTGGAAATCCTCAGTAACATTTATGACGAAGAAGGGACGACACAGGGAATCTGTTTCGGTGCAGACGGCAGCTTCCGGCAGGGAATCTTAGCCGGTAAAGCGCATAAGCAGGCAGCAGAATATGTAGGATATCTCGCAAGAAAACGGAGAAAAGAACAAAAAATCCGGGAACTGCAGGAACAGATAGAAAGCATCAGCAAAACCATAGCAGAATGGGATGCTGAAATTACGCAATTACAGGAACGGATGGACAGGTTACAGGCGGAATACCAGGAGATCCCCGATTTTTCGGAGATTCAGATCGCATTGTCGGAGAAAAGAGAGCTGGAACGTATTCTGGAGACATTGGAGAATGAATATCTGAAACAGCAGGCTCAGGAGCATAGGCTTTCCGAACAAAAGAACCGGCAATATCAGGAGGTATTGAAGCTTTGTAAAATGCTGCCCTATGGAAGAACGGCAGAGGCTTATGAGGAAGCCTGCGGCGCAGCGGAAGAATACGGAAGGATATGGCAAAGTATAAGACGTGAACTACTCCATATGCAGACGGAGCAGATCAGTTGTCTGGATAAAAAAGAACGGATAGACCAATACAACGATGATCTGGAGGAAGCCTATACGGAAAAAAGAACTTACAGTACCCGTGCAAAGGCCTGCGAGATTCAGATCCGCCAGCTGGAAGAGTATCTGAGGAGTCCGGAACTGCTGGAAAAGGCAAACCGGCTGAAACAGGTGAAGGAAGAACTGGAACAGATCAGTAAAAAAATAAATGATTTGGAAAAAGAGATGGCGAAACGTGAAGGAATGTTGCAGGGCTTGCTGAAAGACCTTCCGGAACAAAAAGCAAAACTGCAGGGATTGATTATGGAGGAAACGGCACTCAGAAGCTATTTTGAAGAGGAACTGGATCTGAGACTGATTTTGAACCGGGAAGGCCGCACGGTCTGTGAATGTGCCGAAGAGGCAGTGAAATTAGTAAGTGACAGTGATAAGAATAGAGAGTCTGTTGATATGCTTCAGTCTTTGCATGATAAATATCATAAACATAATGGAAGCCTTGCAAGCTATGGAACGTCCATAGAAGAGTGCTTTGGTGATACAGAAATTGTGGGAGCTATACGTAAGCGATATCGTATTCTCTCTGTCTGGAATGGCAAGAAAGTATATCTGGAGGAATTTTACAATATCCTGAAGACCGCCATCGAAGAGACGGAACTGCTGATACAGAAAAAGGACCGGGAGCTTTTCGAAGATATCCTGTCCCAGACGATCAGCCAGCAGCTTACGGACCGCATAGCAGAGAGCAGAAAATGGGCAAAAGACATGTCGAAGCTCATGCAGGAGATCGATACCTCTATGGGCCTTCGCTTTTCGCTGGAATGGAAGCCCTGCAAAGCTGACAATGACAAAGAACTGGATACGGCGGATCTGGAGCAGATCCTTTTGCGCGACAGAGAGCTGCTTACCCTGGATGATATTGAAAAGGTAGCAGGTCATTTCCGCAGCAAAATCCGTGCAGAAAAGGCAAAACTGGAAGAGATGGGAACGATCATCAATTACATGGAGCTGGTAAGAGATGCCCTGGATTACCGGAAATGGTTTGAATTCCAGATGTTTTACCGGCGCGGGGATGAGACGAAGAAGCCACTGACCAATGCTGCGTTTAACCGGTTCAGTGGAGGTGAAAAAGCAATGGCAATGTATGTGCCGCTGTTCGGAGCAGTAAACGCACAGTATAAAAAGGCGGATAATAAAGATCACCCCAGAATTATCGCACTGGATGAGGCATTTGCCGGTGTCGATGACAAGAATATCAAAAGTATGTTTGAACTGGTCCATAAGCTGGATTTTGATTATATCATGAATTCCCAGGCTCTGTGGGGATGCTTTGAGACGGTCAAAGGTCTTCGGATCGCGGAACTGCACCGCCCGGAGAACTCCCAGGTGGTATCGGTGATCCGGTATACATGGAACGGACATGAGAGGATTCTGGATGAACAATAATGAAGCATGTGCGGCATATTTTAAGGGAAATCCGGCGTACAGAAGGTGCTTTTCGGAATTTGAAAAGAAATGGAATTCTTATGGAAGAGCAAAAGGAATCATTACACTGAAGCATACTTCCGAAGAAGAACGGAGAGCCATCGGCGGGATACTCGGAAAGACGTTTTATGAAGATGCCATACGTTTTCCTTTTACGGAATTTGAAAAAGGACTGCAATCCACAAAATTTGCTCCTGTAAATTTCGAAGAGGTTCTGGAAGCATATTTTGGCAGAAAAATGATAACCACGCAGAAGATGCGGATGGAGGAAGAGCGTATCAGGGCGGAATTATTTGAAACGGTGGAAGGCTGTCTGGCAGAGGGTGCCGGTCCGGATTCAATTGTTGTCTCCTGGCTGCGGGAAATGTATTCCAAAAAGAAGTATGGCTATCAGACAGTGATCAGAGAATACGGAAGAGACAGAGAACGGACGGAAAAACTGTTGAAAACCGTAGGAAGAGCACTTGTTCTGCTGGAAGATATTCGAGAGACGCAAGAGGAATATCCTCTGGCAGTATTTTCCGCGGAGATATCCGGCAATCCTCACTATTTTGATCAGGGAACGACTGCGGGGCAATTATTAGTCCATGGAGTGTGCTACGCTGCGAGGACAGATTATCCGGAAAACGCTCATCAGTGGAGGGAATTACTACTATCCAACGGTATTGTACCGGATAATATTTCCTCTATCGTGCATATCTATGGATTGCGATTACAGATTGGCGGTGACTGGCACCCGGCGTACGATGCCTTTTGCAGAAGACAGGAGCCCTGTGCGGTTACCATGGAAAATCTGCAGGAGCTGACAGCGGTACAACCGACAGGAGATAGGGTTTATATTGTAGAAAATGAGATGGTGTTCAGCTACCTGCTGAAGCACCTGGAACAAAAGAATGTGACATTACTATGTACTTCAGGACAGCTGCGGAGCGCTGCAGTGAAGCTGATTCCTTTTCTACTGGATAGTGGGGCAGAAATCTATTATAGCGGAGACATCGATCCGGACGGAATCCGGATCGCCGACAGACTCTGGAGAAAATACGGTGACCGGATCCGTGTGTGGAGAATGGCGCGTAGAGATTATGAGAGAAGTCTTTCAGAAGAAGTGATTGGAAATATTTCTATGAAAAAGCTGGAGACCGTTGAGAATCCGATTCTCCGTGAGACGGCAGAAGAGGTAAGGAAGAAGAAAAAGGCGGGGTATCAGGAGAATATATTAACAGATCTGGTGGAAGACATGGATGGGAAGTAAGCGTCAAACTAGAAGCAGGCATCGTATTTTAATGGGAAAGAGAATGCACCCAGCGAGACGAAGGTGTTTGAATAGAAAAGATCATAAAATGTGATAAAATGCAAAAATATGGCTCATGAAATGTGAGAAACGGCATCGAGATCGGTCTTCTACCCCGTGGAGATCCATACCGCGAACCCCGTGGGCAGAGCGAATATGGAGAGCGTGCTGGCGAGGTACTGGGGAGAGGAGTACTGGTAAAACACAATACTCGAAAAAAGCAAAATAAAACTGCCGAAAAATACAAAACAAAATAGCCGAAAAATACAAAATAAAACTGCCGAAAAATACAAAACAAACTTGAATAAATTATTTAAAAAATGTTATACTAGCAGTAAAAGGAGTGTATAGCATATGGAATATATCAGGCGAGTTGTAGACGATGAAATAGATAGAAAAACAGAAGCGTTTAATGCGGTAAGCATTATTGGTCCGAAAGGGTGTGGTAAAACGAGAACTGCCAAGGAACGTTGCAAAACGGTTATTGAGTTCCAGGATGAGGATAAAAGAGATGGATACATTGCTGTGGCAGAGACGGCGCCCAAGCTTTTTTTAAAAAATGAGAAACCGATTTTGTTTGACGAGTGGCAGGATGCTGTAAAAATATGGGGAACTATCCGAAAAGATTGCGACGACCATCCGGAAAATGTTGGACAATATTTTCTGACAGGTTCGGCGAGCAAAAAGATAGATACCCCCCATACGGGAACGGGAAGAATAACGGAAATTACAATGTATCCCATGACATTATGGGAAACAGGTGAGTCAAATGGGAAAATATCTTTGGCAAAAATTCTGGAAGATCCAAACTATGATATAGATGGAATTATGTCGGAGACAAATCTGGAACAGTTATTTTTTGCAGTGTGCCGAGGTGGATGGCCGAGGTGTCTGGCATTATCAAAAGATAGCGCTAAATTGGAAATTGCAAAAGATTATTATAGGCAAATTATCCATAAGGATATTACAGCTATTGATGGGGTGAAGAGAAATCCCGAATGGACAAGAGCACTATTATGGTCATATGCAAGAAATATGGCAACTACCGCAAAGAGAACAAGTATTTATGCCGATATTAAGGCAACCCAAAATGTAACGGATATAACACTTGCATCATATATTGATGCGCTGGAAAGCTTATTTGTTATAAAAGATATTGATGCCTGGACACCGCAGATTCGTTCAAAAACGGCAATAAGGACAGCGAAAAAGCATATTTTTATTGATCCGTCTATCGGATTAGCGGCTCTTGGTATTAATCCGGAGTATTTTTACAATGATTTAGATTTATTTGGTCATGTTTTTGAGAATTTGGTTTTAAGAGATCTGCTGGTATATGCAGAAAATCATAATGCACGAGTACTCCATTATACAGATGATACAGGGATGGAAGCTGACGCTGTATATCAAATGGAAGATGGAAGATATGCGCTTATTGAGATTAAGACAGGTGCCAACAAGATACCTGATGCTGAAAAATCTCTCTTAAAATTTAAAGAAGTGATTCAAAAATATAATCAAAGTGCCATCAAAAATGTGGATCATCCACGAGCTGTCTATAGGGAGCCATCTGCACTGATTGTGATATGTGCGAATGCACCTATGGCATATACAACGGATATGGGAGTCAAGATCGTTCCAATTGGCTGCTTGAAAGATTAAAAAAGTTTGTAAGATTCTGTCGCATATTGTCATATATATAATAGAGGGAGCAATTTTACATAGATTGCAGTATTCCTGAAAATATGCTATGATACTTTTAAATGAGCGAAAAAAGTAAAAAGAATCAGACAATTCAATATTATGATCAAAATGCCGCCGATTTTGTGGAGAACACGCGGAATGTAGATTTTCATGTAATGCAGGATGAATTTATAGAAGGGCTTCCTGCAGGGGCGAAGATCCTGGATCTGGGCTGCGGCTCCGGAAGGGATACGAAATATTTCCTGGAGCATGGATATCGGGTAGACGCGATAGACGGCTCCACGGAACTGTGCGCGTTGGCATCAGAGTACACGGGGATTCCGGTGAAATGCCAGCTGTTCCAAGAGCTGGATGCATCGGAAGTGTATGACGGTATCTGGGCGTGCTCATCGCTGCTGCACTTATCCTATGGGGAACTGGATGAAGTGTTATATCGCATCGAGAAGGCGCTGAAGCCGCAGGGCATTTTGTACATGTCATTTAAGTATGGTGTATTTGAGGGGGAAAGGAACGGCAGATATTTTCTGGATTTTACAGAAGAGAAACTGGAGCAGCTGCTGAAAAAACATACAAGTTTACAGCAGCTGCGGAACTTTCTGACAGAAGATGTACGACCGGACAGGGAAGAAAGATGGCTGAATCTATTCCTGAAAAAGATCAATTCTTAATTGCATATCCGAACTATGTCCTCCGGGAGACAGTGACTTATCCGAATGGCGGTGTGAGTCGCTTTTATGATGATGGAGTGGACATGGTCATTATCGATGATGAAATCTGCTCCTGCCGCGATGGCGAGCAGATTTTTCCTTATACACTGATCACAGATAAACAAAACCACTATATGAAAATATACCGGAGAGTGTTCCGATTTCTGGGATTTATTCCGGAAACGATAGAAAAATGCCTGCAGAAAAATCGACAGGAAGTGTTGTACTCTACCAAAAAAATCTCAGAAAGAGGAGAGCATGCGGATTCTTCACCGCTGGAGCTACTGTTTGAACAGAATTTCACGGATGTCTACGGTATGCGGGCATTGAAATACCTGCAAAAAGAATTCCGGATATCCGATGAAGACGGCAACAATTATTTCCTCGATTATCTCGTAGATACCGCAGACAGCAGAGTGGCAATCGAGGAAAACGGAATTCATTACCACCACCCGCAGCTGATCGGAATAGAGGGATATCGGAAACAATTGCGCAAGCAGAATACCTGCGCATTGTGGGGATTAAAGCTATACCGTTTTTCCACGGAAGATTGCCGATTCAAGGATCGTATCGAGGATGATATCCGGTCTTACCTGGGAAAAGATACCAGCGGATTCCGGGAAGCGGGATTGCTGTTGGAACGTAAAACGGAACTGTATGAACACCAGGAGATCAGCCTTGCACAGATAGAGGAACGGCGGGAAAAAGGAATTCGTGCATTCCTCATTGTATTACCTACCGCAGCGGGAAAATCCCGGATTGTGGAAGAAGATATTCAGAAATTTGCAGCCGGAAAAGAGCAGTTCCGGGCATTGATCCTGGCACCGAATACGAATATCATTGCGGACTGGAAAGAGAGAATCGATAAAGACCTGCAGCCGTTGCAGGACCGGATCGATATTAAGACCTACAGCTATGCGGTAAGACATTACCATGAAAAAACAAGGGATTATTATTCCTATTTTGTAGTGGATGATGAGCGCGTTATAATAAGGACAAAGTTAGAGAAACCCAGTAAAATCAAGGGGTTAGCACTAATTTAGTCCTTATTTTTATACCATTTTAGCGGTAAAGATAGGGCAGCGCTGCAATATTAAACCGAAAATTCAAGTCAGCATCACAGATGTCCACAATCAGTCTGAGAGTGAATCTGTGCGCTTAGATTAGGTACAATTTTTATATCAAAAACATTTAGTGAGGACTAAATTAGCACTTGAGATGGAATACTCCATCAGCTGGTTTGGTCCTCTTTTTATTTGAGAGGAGTGGTCGAATGGGCAAGGTGTTAATTTGGTTCGTAATCATTATTAGTATAGTGGTTCTTTACTGTCTTATGAAAGTTAAGGCAGAGAGTGATGAACTGTATGAGGAATTAATGAGAAAGCATTTTTATGGCAGGTCAGAAGATATTCTTGCATCTGACAAAACCGAGCACTTGAAAGGGTGTGGGTAATTATATGAAATTTTGCAAAACAATAATGCAGACAATACAGAAAAGGAGTGAAAGGAACATGAATAACAAGTTAGAAGTAATCGGCATTGATCATGGCTGGTCAATGATGAAAACAATCTCTCAGGTATTTGTCACAGGTGTTAAGGAGATTACAACAACTCCGGCACTTTTCGGTGATGTACTTGAGTATGAAGGAAAGTTCTATAAGGTTGGAACTGTGAGGCAGGAAGTAAAGGATACCAAGGTCGAAGATGACAGCTTTTATCTTCTCACTCTTGCAGCAGTTGCTAAGGAACTTAAAAGAAGAGGTCTTGCAGAGGCAAAGGTATTTCTTGCTGTAGGACTTCCACTTACAAGATTTGGAGCTGAGAAGAATGACTTTATCAAGTACCTGACAAAGAATAAGCGTGTAAACTTCAAATATGAGAATGAGTCATATCATATTGAAATTGATGATGTGGCAGTATTCCCTCAGTGTTATGCAGCAGTAGTGGATAAGATTCCTACAATGGCAAAGAAAACGCTGATAGTAGATATCGGTAGCTGGACAATCGACATTATGCCGGTAATCAACAAGTCACCGGATGAATCAAAGTGCGTGACGATACCAAAAGGTCTTATTACCTGTATGCGTTCTATCAATGAACAGTGTGTAAGACAACTTAACGGAGAGGTAGACGAGTCAGAGATACAGAACATCATGCGATATGGCAGGTCAGATATTGATGATGAATACTTTGCCATTATCAAGGCAGAGATAGAGGATTTTGTTGATAAGGTATATAACTCAATCCGTGAGTTTGGGTATAACTTAAAGACTACACCGATTGTATTTGTCGGTGGCGGGGCAGTTGTGATGAAGAATTTTGGTAGTCACGATGCCAAGAACATTTCCTATAACCTTGATGTAAAGGCAAATGCAAGAGGATATGAGCAGCTTGCCACAATGGGACTTAAAAGCACTAAGCGATTATCATAAGGAGGCAGATGATGGGAAGAAGACTTGAATATGAAGTAAAAACTTCTGTCCGCCTCAACATGAGCAATCCTCAGCATGTGAAAATCAATGATGTGATTCAGAACCTTGATCCGAAGATTTTCAAATCTAAGAATCAGTTCATCATAGATGCGATTCAGTTCTACATTGATAATTATGGAAAAGAAACATTTGTTATCAAGAAGAAGGAAAAAGAGAGGGCTGAATATATCCGGTCAGATAAAATATACCCCATAAAGTGGACACGATAAGAAGAAGGGCTCCTTAAAAATGGACACAAGAAGAAAGGATAAAATCCTGGTTAGTGGACAATAAAAGAAGGGATTTCTTCTGGTAGATGATGTATAATAAAAGTATCTATCGGAGGAAATATGAAAGAATACACACCGAAACAAATTAGGGAACTCAAAGCTAACCCGTACACACTTAATGTGACAAAGAACAAGCTTTATTTTACAGCTAAATTTAAAGAAGATTTTTGGATCAGCTATCAGGCTGGTAACGCTCCAAGAAAAATTCTTCTGGATTTTGGATATAATCTAGAGTACTTTGGACAAAAACAGATAGATGACATTGTGCAAAGAATAAAGCGTCAGGCTCTATCGGGCAATGGCTTTACCGAGGGCGAAAACAGACAAAAAAGAATTCCTATGAAAGCAACAAATGAAGAGGACTTGTCATCACCGCAATCCATAGAACGTATGCAGAACGAGCTTTTGTATCTAAGACAAGAAGTAGAGTTTTTAAAAAAAATTATTATTGCGGACAATTCGAGGAAGAGAGATTAGTCATGGAGACTTCAGAAAGCAAATTTGAAATCATCCATGAGACGATAAATAAAGCAAATAATACATTGTCAGTTAAGATGCTCTGTGAAATAGCAGGAGTATCAAGATCCGGTTATTACAACTGGGTACATTCAGCGGATAAAAGAGCAGAAAAAGAAGCACAGGATAGAGCCGATTTTGAATTGGTATTAGCTGCATATAGCTTCAGAGGTTATGATAAAGGGGCTCAAGGAATCTATATGAGATTGTTACATATGAATCCGCCAATCGTTATGAATGTCAAGAAAATAAGACGGTTGATGAAGAAATATGGTCTTATATGTAACATAAGAAAGGCAAACCCTTACAGAAGGATGGCAAAGGCGATAAAGACGAATAGTGTTGCTGATAATCTTGTGAAACGGGAGTTTGAAAAATATGGTCCGAGAAGGATATTGCTTACGGATATAACCTATGTTCCATTTGATGGTCGATTCTGCTATCTATCAACAATTATAGATGCCTTTACAAAACAAATTTTATCGTATGTGTTAAGCGAATCTTTAGAAGTGGATTTTGTTTTGGAAACAGTCAACCTGATGATAGAAAAGCATGGAGTTTCCCTTACAACTAAAACAATCTTACATAGTGATCAAGGGTGCCATTATACGAGTTGCAGTTTTATACAACTTGTCAAAGATAAAGGCTTAAGACAGTCTATGTCCAGAAGAGGAAATTGTTGGGACAATGCACCTCAGGAAAGTTTCTTTGGACGTATGAAGGATCATATAGGAGACAGGCTAAAAGAATGTGGAACATATAGCGAGGTTCGTGCCATTATTGACGATTGGATGGATTATTATAACAATGATAGATATCAGTGGGAATTAGCGAAGCTTTCTCCCAATGAATACTATAAATATATAACAACAGGCATATATCCGATTAAGGGAAAAATCCCTTCTATGGATATGTATGATGAAGAAGGTAATAAAACAAACTGATATAGCCATCTACTGGTTAGAAAGAACAAATCCCTTCTTCTTAATTTGTCCTTGACAAGGGGTACACTTTAGCTGGCATTGATTGCAAAAATGAGTGCCGGAGGAGATGCGGACCAGATTGCAACGCTGTATGATCCGGAAGTAATGAATGCAATGCAGGAGAAGTATGGAATAAGATAGCAGGAGATTCAAATGAACATCCAGATTTTTGGCACGAAAAAATGTAACGACACCAAGAAGGCCGAGCGTTTTTTCAAGGAGCGCGGCATCAAATATCAGTTTATAGATATGAAAGAAAAAGGCATGAGCAAGGGAGAGTTTACTTCCGTTGCGCAGGCGAACGGCGGCCTGGAGAACATGGTCAACTGGGAGGGGAAGGATCAGGACACCTTGGCGCTTATTAAGTACATTGCGGAAGAGGACAAGCTGGCAAAGGTGTTGGAGAATCCATCGGTGATCCGCACACCGATTGTCAGAAACGGGAAACAGTCTACCATCGGTTATCAGCCGGAGGTATGGAAGGGCTGGAACTGAGGAAACGTGAAGGAATGGGACAATGATTAAAACAATTATGAGAGATCCGATGTTTTTAGCACAAAAATCCGAGAATGCCACGGAGGTGGACGCACAGGTAGTGACAGATCTGCTGGATACTCTGAGAGCGAATCTGGATCATTGTGTTGGAATGGCGGCAAATATGATAGGGGTTCGGAAAAATATTATTGCAGTGGCAGCAGGCCCGTTTCAGTTTGCCATGATCAATCCGGTGATCACGAAAAAGCTGCGTCCGTACCAGACAGAGGAAGGATGTTTGTCACTGGAAGGTGTGAGACCCTGCACGAGATACGAAGAGATTGAAGTGGATTACCTGGATAGCAATTTCAGGAAACAGCATGGCAAATACACCGGCTGGACAGCCCAGATCATCCAGCATGAAGTAGATCATTGTTGTGGTGTGGTGATATAACATTGGCAAGTCAGGTATGGAAGTTTATCACACACAATGATTGGAATAACTCCTGTAAACTTTACCTGAAACAGTATTTCTTTCCATGCAGTATGCTAATATTATCCTACAGCAAGGAGAGAGCAAGAGAGCCCATAGGATGAGGAACAAAAATGCAGGTACGTGAAGTGATTTGTCCTTCCTGCAGCCATCGTTTCATGTGGATGGATGTCGAAGAGGGACCGACGATCAAAAAATACCGGTCTGTAGAGACCGGAGAGACATTCCATACGGCCAACCCGGTGGGGAGAGTCAACATGGAGAGGATTCTGGCCAGATACTGGGGAGAACAGTACTGGTAGGAAATTTTGTGATAATTTAACCAACGGTTAATATGCAAAAGAGATTCTTTGTATTATAGTAAAAGTCTACGGAAAGACTGATATGCAACTGAATGCTGTACGGCATCGGAAGGAGGCGTATGATGGAAAGACCGCATTTTGACATTGTGGCCAGCGGCGCACGGATGAGAGCAATCCGTCAGGAGCGGAAGATCTCCGTGAAGCAGGTCATGGAATACATGGGCTTTGAATCCACGCAGGCCGTGTATAAATGGGAAGCCGGAAAGTGCTTTCCCCAGGCCGACAATTTGATTGCTTTAGCTATTTTGTATCGTGTAAGCCCGATGGAGCTTTTGGTAGAAGAGGACCTGGTGCCCTCTTCTAGTCATATCTGGGGAAATGCCGCATAGTGCGGAATGGAAGAGAAAGTGCACAGGGAGAGCAGTATGATTTACATAACGGGAGATACCCACGGGGATTTCACAAGATTTTCCGCGAAAAGATTACGGAGAACCGGCATGGAACTGACAAAAGAAGATTACATCATTATCTGCGGAGATTTTGGACTGTGCTGGGCGAAGGATAAAACTTTTGAGTATCATTGTAAAAATTTTGCGGAGAAACCTTACACCATTCTGTGGGTACAGGGAAACCATGAAAACTATGATATGATCGGGGAATATCCGCTGGAGGAATGGCATGGCGGGAAAGCTGGTGGCCCCAGGAGCTGCCGACAGAAGGAGAATTACAGGAGGGGCTGCGCAATCTGGAACGGTATCACTATGAGGTAGATTATGTGGTCACTCACTGTTGTGGCAGCTCGCTGCAGGACCGGATCAATGCCGGGACGGGGCGCTCCGGCGCACCGGATCTGCTGACAGATTATCTGGAGATTTTGGAACAGAAGGAAAGTGCATCTGCGGTGTCGGTACCGGACCAGACGGAAGGAGAAAAGGATCATGGCAAGGGATGAGAATGTCAGAATTTTTCAGGATACAGAAAAAAGAGTAAAGGAAGATCCGGGACTGCAGGAGGCAGTGGAGCGCTCTGTGGCAGAACAGGTGCTGATTCCGGAGATGATGGAAGTCATAGATCTGATGCCGGAGGCTGTACAGAATCTTGACAGATATGAGCAGGATGCGGAAATTATCGTGTCGAAAAAGCGAAGCTATGAAGCGGCTGCGGGATATCCGGGAGAACGGGTGTGTGTGCACAATTTTGCCTCAGCGACGAATCCCGGAGGTGGTGTGACCAAGGGAAGCTCTGCCCAGGAGGAATGTCTGTGCCGTTGTTCTACGCTGTATTTCTGCCTGAATACGAAGGAAATGTGGGCTGGATTTTATTCTCCGCACAGATATATGCAGGATCCGATCCACAATGATGACTGCATCTATACGCCGGGAGTCATTGTATTCAAATCCGATACCGCGGCACCGGCACCGCTTCCGGAAAAAGATTGGTACTCTGTGAATGTGATCACCTGTGCAGCACCGAATCTGCGTCTGCTTCCGGCCAATGGGATGAATCCCGGAGACGGTAATAATGCTGTTAAGATGACGAGAGCACAGCAGCAGGCATTGCATGAGAAACGCCTGACCAGGATCCTGGATGTGGCTGTGGCGGGCGGCAATGAAGTGGTTATTCTGGGAGCGTTCGGCTGTGGAGCTTTTGAGAATGATCCGGAGGCTGTGGCAGCTGCGTTTTCCCATGTGATCGCTCGATACAGAAGGTGTTTCAAGACGATAGAGCTGGCCATTTATTGTTCCCCCCGGGATGAGCGGAATTATAATATTTTCAAACATGAGATTGATACGACCCTGTGTTGACAAATGGTAAGAAAGCTAGTACCATAGTACTAAACGGTTGGATATCGAGGTAAGTAATGGAGAAGGAACAGGGAAAGCTTATTATAATCGTATCAGTCGTATTTGCTATGGTGCTTCTGTGCATGATCTGCACCTCAGGCAGTGTGCCGGAGGTAAAGTCATTACAGGCATGTACGCCGGACGCAGTCAGCGTCCTGGATGACGGCAGGGAGCTGTACGATTTTATATTGGATCAGGACGATGATGAGACGAACTCGATCGTGTTCTATTCGGCACACCAGGAGATTGCGGTGTATGCAGACGGGAAGCTGATCTATCGGCTGGATGCTGTGCCCGGCATATGGGGAAATACCCCGGGCTGGACCTGGAATATTGTCAGGTTTTCAAGTAATGTGAGCAGCTTGCAGGTACAGTTCACCCCCTGTTATCCGGAAGCGGCAGGTCAGCAGAAGACGTTTTATATCGGTGGCGGCTATAATATTTATCGTGGGGTGATGCGCCGGGCAATGCCTGCCTTTCTCATCAGCATGATGGTGATACTGATAGGATTGTATATTAGTATTTATTGGATCGTTATCCGCTGCGGAAGCCGGATCGACGGAACCTTATTGTATCTGGGTATTTTTTCCATCCTGCTGGGAACATGGTCGGCCAATGAGACGGATGTGGCAACGCTGCTCCTGGCCAACAGGCAGGGATGCTCTTATCTGGCATTTGCTACGCTCATGCTGTTGCCGATGTCCTGTATCCTGTTTGTGAAGAGCTTTCTGGAGATCAGGGATGACTGGTTTTGTAGAATTATCTGTAATGCTAATCTGGCATTGATCGTCCTGACGCATATACTGAATGCAACAGAGATATATGAGTTCCGGAGAAGCCTGTGGATGACGCATGTGTTGATCATTCTGACGATTCTATACCTACTGGTGGTCATCTGCAGCAAAATTGTCAGAAGGCAGCTGGATCAGAGGCTGAAGGCATGTGTAGGGGCACTGCTGCTTGTATTTTTTGCTGCTATTATAGATGTGGGCGGCTATTATAAAGCCGGTAACGCCGTAGGTGTATTTGGCAGAAGCTCTTTCTTGCTCTTTATTGTGGTGCTGGGAATAGAATCCGCCAGACAGACGGTTGCCCGGCTGAAAAAAGGTCGCAGGATGGAGGAACTGGAACAGTTTGCCCTGAATGATTCCATGACCGGCTTATATAATCGAAATGCTTATGATTATTTTGTGAAAAACGAGGGGGATTTTGAAGGGTATGTCATAGTGACCTTTGACCTGAACAATCTTAAGCAGTGCAACGATCAATATGGTCACAGGGCAGGGGATGAGTATATTATCAATGCAGCACATATCATAGAGGACAATTTTGAACGCTATGGGAAATGTTACCGCATTGGCGGGGATGAATTCTGCTGTATCATTCCGAAGGGAAGATATTTTAAGATAGAACGTGTGATGCATAAGATCGATCAGGATGTAGAGATCTTGAATCATAAGAACATCATTCCCGTTCCCGTGGGAATTGCCTATGGGTATGCTGTATTCACGGCGGATGATACGGATCCGGAGAAGGTGCGTGAGCGTGCAGATAAGGATATGTACCGGAATAAGAAGACGATGAAGCAGTCCTGACAAGAGAATCTATTCAATTGTCAACCATGTTACAAAATGGTTGACAATTGAAAGCCACCATGCTATTCTGACAGAGGTTTTTACAAAAAAACATCTGACAGAAAGGCATGGTTTTTTATTATGACAACACAGACAACAACTCGTAGCAAGACTTATGACATGGTGTACATTGCAGTATTTGCAGTTCTGATCGCGATCTGCTCCTGGATCTCCATCCCGATGACGGTTCCTTTTACGTTACAGACCTTCGCAGTATTCCTGGCAGTCGGCGTACTGGGCGGTAAGAGAGGAAGCCTTGCGGTATTGATCTATATTTTACTGGGTGCGGTAGGCATTCCTGTATTCGCCGGATTCTCCGGTGGTATCGGTGTTCTGCTGGGCAATACCGGTGGTTATATTATCGGATTTTTATTCTCTGCATTAGTAATGTGGCTGATTGAGAAGCTGTTCGGACGTAAGACATGGGTGCTGGGTATCTCCATGGTACTGGGCCTGATCGTGTGCTATGCTATCGGAACGGTATGGTTCATGGTTGTGTATGCGCAGAATTCCGGAGCTGTCGGTCTGGCTACCGTACTGGGCTGGTGTGTAATTCCTTTCATTATCCCGGATCTGGTGAAGATCGCACTGGCACTGACTCTGAGCAAGAGACTGTCTAAGGCTCTGAAGCTGAACGGACAGGAATAAAGGATACGCCGGATATGGAAGTGACAACAACTTACCGGATCCGTCCGCACCACGGCATGTGCCTGTATTTTTTCGAAGGGAAGGGATACAGTGAAGGGTTCACTGAGCATATGGCGGAGGTGAAGGAATGGCTTCTGGGAAAAAATGGACCGTCATTCCTGCAGCTGGTCGGAGCGACGGATGAGATCTGCAGCGCCTGCCCGCATAATAAGGGTGGCAGTTGCGAGTCTGCGGAGAAGGTAGACCGGTATGATGCGGGTGTATTGAAATACACCGGATTAAAGCTAGGGCAGGAAATGACCTTTGCGGAATTTGAACGGATCGTGGAAGAGAAAATTCTGCAGCCGGGATATGGCAAGGTCATCTGCGGCGATTGCCAGTGGAGAGATATCTGCCACAAATAATGAAGAGCATTCCTATGTGGGAGTGCTCTTTTGTATTACATGAGATCTGAATTCAGTGATTATATGTTGATTAAACGTGAAGAGTCGGATATAATAAAATCGGAATGCGTGAGAATACCGTTGAACATATTAGACCGGATTTGACTTTAAGGTAAGGAGGATGTAGGCTATGGAAGTAATGGCTCAAGGGAACAGACATATTGTCGATTCGGATAGCAAAGTAGATAATAATGTAGTTCGCCAGAAAGTAATGGATAGCTATCAAGATATGTTGAGCGGAAAAGGTAGAGATTACAAAGTTTTTTTCGCAGAGTTGGAAAGCAGGTATAACGGAAAATAATGTATAAAGTGCAAATTCTTCCCAAGGCGGAAGAGGATATTAGCACAAAAAAGCGCACCTCCCCTTAGGTGCGCTTTTTTGTGCGGCTATAGCCGCACTGTTACCTCACGAAGAGGTAAGCCGTATATGCAACATACAGAAGCACGCACGCAGCCCCCTCACTGCGGGTCATGCGTCTGCCGGTACGGGCGAATACGAAGAGCAGAATGGCACTGCCAAGGAGCAGTACAGTGTCGATGACGGACTCTCCGAGGACATGCAGAGGGCTGATCACCGCGGACATTCCGAGGATAAACAGGATGTTGAACAGGTTGGAGCCGATGGCATTGCCCAGCGCCAGTCCGCTGTCTCCCTTTTTCGTGGCGACGATGGAGGTCACCAGCTCCGGCAGGGAGGTGCCGATGGCGATAATAGTCAGTCCGATGAAATTCTGGCTGACACCAAAATTCGTAGCGATGATGCACGCTTTATCCACGACGAGATCACCACCGAAGATAACGGCAGCCAGACCTCCGGCAATATACAGAAGGCTGCGGGGCAGGGAGAGGATCTTGCCGGGTTCTCCCTCTTCTCTGTTTTTCCGGGCAGAATAGATCATAAATCCCAGATATACGATCATGCCCAACAACAGGACAGCGCCTTCCATGCGGCTTAAGCTGCCATCTAAAAACATCAGACATAATACGAAGGTCACCAGGATATTTAACGGCATATCCCGCTTCAGGATCTCTCCGTGGGGCATAAAGCTGTGCAGAAATGCACAGATACCCACGACCACCAGACCATTGAAGATATTCGAGCCGACGACGTTACTGATGGCGATATCATTACTGCCAGCCAGTGCGGCATTGATGCTGACGGAGGCCTCCGGAGCACTGGTGCCCATGGCGACGATGGTCAGACCGATGATGACGCTGGGGACCTTCAGGATCCCCGCCAGGGAGGAACTTCCCTCCACGAAAAAGTCCGCACCTTTGATCAGAAGTATAAATCCTACGAGTAACAATATGTATTCCATAAGCTGTCCTTTCCTGCGGTGACTCACATATCCTTATAAAAAAGTATAAAAATAGAGACTCTTACCGCATCAAAAATGATCGATAAAAGTCTCGTTGCTTACAATAATAACCGGTCCGACGGACGTGATGACGATTATCATTCCGGACAGCTTCGTGTATCCTTCGGTTACCATTCCGGGTTACCATTCTATCAGAAACCATCCGGGAACTACTCCCTCTTAACTGTGCTCTCATTCTACAAAAAAAGGACAAACACTGTCAACAGACTTTGTAAATCTTGACACTATTTTAACACGAAGTCCATCTTCACGGGATCATGGTCGGAGTAGGAATAGCCGGTGTTTACATTCTCATAGGACAGGCACTCGATATTGTCGGAGATAATGAATCCGTCCAAGGTTACGGTATAAGTTACACCGGGGACATATTCCATATCCGCATTTCTGGCGCTGTTCCAAAGAGCTTCCTTCTCCTCAGAACTCAACAGATCCAGACAGAAGGCAAAATGCTCCGGCAACTCCGTTCTCGGAAAAGGAAATGCCCAGGACTCACAATTCTCCGCATCCTCTTCGGAAGCCTTCAGGTCGTGGTTAAAGTCGCCGCCGCAGAGCACGTAATTGCCGGCTTCGTATTCTTTTGCCATATCATTGCACAGCATCTCAATCTGTCCCTTGCGGATGGCGTCGCTGTTGCCGTAGGCAGACATATGCAGATTGAAGATCACCAGCTCTTTTGCGTTGTCCACCGGGATCCGGGAGACGCTGTAGCAGCGGTCCAGATCGAAGAACTTGCTGAAGGAAGTGGAGATGGGGAAGCTTCTGCGCAGGGCGGAAGACACCGGATATTTCGAGAACAGTCCGAGTCCTGCTCTGCTGCTGCCGTGGGGCTGTGTAAACGGATAGAACAGGAAGGCAGAATCATAATTCTGCGCAAATACGGTAGTATATTCCGGCAGAAGGTTGCGCAGCATCTCGTACTCATCCGTATGATAGCTTCTGGTGGCATCCAGATCGATCTCCTGGATCAGCGCAAAATCCGGGTCTAATGACTTCACCAGCTCTCCCGCACCGTTTATGGCATACTGTACGGTCTCCGGGCTCTCCGCCCAGGAGGAGGTACCACCATCCATGAAGAAGCTGTAATCCGGCAGATAAGCACCAAAGCCGATGTTGTAGGTTACTGCAGAATATTCCGTATCCGTAGCCAGCACCGCAGCTGCACCCGTGGTAGTATCGTCGACCGGTGCCTCCACCACCAGTTCCTGATTGTCCTCAATCCTGTAATAACTGGCATAGAGGTAGACAATGTAAGCCAACAGTGCGAGGATGAGGATCCCCAGCACGATACACATGGTTTTTAATAACGTTTTACATAAATTTTTCTTTTTCATATCCTTATTTTAACAAGCCTTGCGGGAAATGGCAAACAGGAATTTGCAGCAATCTGTGAGACCTACGATCGGGAGGAGAACCTGCGGGGGCTTCGCTATTTTCATGAGAAGACAGTAAACATATAAATATCAGGATTGCACATAGTATATTAATTCGTAAAAATGAGTTAAATAGAAAAATTAACTCGACAAACGAGTTAAAACGAGTTAGACTATAGTTGAATTAAATGATAGGAGTGATTGCAATGCGCACAATCCCTAAAGAGGAAAGTTTAGATGTCGAGTTCAAGAGTGACTTAAAGTGTTACCCGGATCATGATCTTATTGAAGAAATTGTTGGAATGACAAATACGTCTGGTGGATGTCTATTCCTTGGCGTTGAAGATGATGGAACAATTACTGGTGTTCATAAAAAGCATAATGATCCTATAGGGGTAACCGCTCTGATCGCTAATAGTACTGTTCCGCCTATAGCTGTCAGGGCAGAGATAATTACGGAAGAGGATAAGGATGTTTTGAAAATTGAAGTACCTAGAAGTCGAGGGGTTGTATCTACTGCATCGGGGAAAATATTAAGAAGGCGTAATAAGCTGGATGGAAGTCCGGAAGTAATACCGATGTATTCATATGAGATACCATCTCGACTTGCAGAACTTGGAATGCTTGATTATTCAGCTCAGCCTTTGGCAGGATCTACTTTAGATGATCTGGATCCCAATCAGAGGGTAAGACTTCGGCGAATAATCCAGAATAGATCTGGAGGAGAAAAATCTTTACTTTCTTTACCGGATGAAGAATTGGATATTGCATTGCGTCTTATCACAAATGTTGCTGGTAAATATGTTCCAACAGTTACAGGTATGCTGTTAATTGGTAAAGAAGAACGCATTGCAGAGTTGATACCAACAGCGAAAGCTGCATTTCAGGTTTTAGAGGGGACAGCTGTCCGCGTAAATGAGGATAGTAATAAACCACTTCTGGAATTGTTCGAAAGCTATGAGACATATGTCAAAGCATGGAACCCGGAAAGAGAGACAGAGTATGGTTTGTTCAGAATTCCAATTCCAGAGTTTGACTGGTCTGCTTTTCGAGAAGGTTTGGTAAATGCATTTTGTCATAGGGATTATACTATGCTTGGTGCGGTAAGGGTTTTGATAGATGATGAAGGAATGACTATTAGTAATCCTGGTGGATTTATAGATGGAGTTAATTTAAAAAATCTTCTTACAGTAGAACCACATGGACGTAATCCAGCACTTGCAGATGTAATGAAGCGAATTGGTTTAGCTGAGAAAACGGGAAGAGGAATTGATAGAATTTATGAAGGATCTATCCTCTTTGGAAGACCTTGGCCAGACTATTCAGAATCTACAAGCAGATCTGTTAAATTATTTATTCAAAGAGCAAAAGCAGATTTACCATTTGCAAAATTTGTTGCAGATGAACAAAATCGACAGGGAAAACCGTTATCAATATATGTGTTAATGATTTTGTCGGTTCTTAATAATGAAAGAAGATGTACTGTTGAACGGATTGTTGAGTTGACAAATCTTGGAGAAAATAAGATCAGATCGGCAATTGAGTTTATGATTGAGTCAGGACTGGTTGAAGCATCCGGAAAAGGAAAAAATCGCACTTGCATGCTTGGAAAAAGGATTTATCGTGAGAATAAAAAAGCAATACAGTATGTTCGACAGACAGACATAGACAGTATTAGGTATCCTGAATTAGTAATGAAGCTGGCAAATACTCAGAATGGAATTATCACAAAGCATGATGTGATTGAATTGTTGAAAGTAACTCCTTCACAGGCATATACAGTTATAAAAAAACTTCAAGCAGAGGGTCGGTTGGAATTGCTATGTGGGGGAAAATACTCTAAGTATAAAGTTGTTAATTCTTAATTCATTTTAACTCAAAAGGAAATGAGTTAAATACGAGTTAGAATTGAATTAAAAATAATGCATGATAAATATAAATAATAAGGAGGCTGATCCTATGAGGCCGATACCGACGATTGAAGATCCGGAGCGCTATATAGACAGTGCGTTTGTGGATTCTGCGTTTATAGAATTGAAAAGCTGTGATCTGTGGGATGTAAAAATGCTGTATCCGATCCTACATATGGACCATGCGGAAGAGAACTGCTTTGTCCGTAAGGAGATGTATGAGAGGCTGGTGAAGGCGGCGGGGAATCTGCCGGACGGTTACCGGTTCCGCATCTGGGATGCCTGGCGCCCCTTTGCACTGCAGCATGAATTGTTTGAAAAGTATTCTGTGGACATCATCCGGGATTTTCATTTAGAAGAGCTGCCGGAGGCAAAAAGGAGGGCTGCGATCTGCAAATTTGTCTCGGATCCGGTACCGGATACAAAGGTGCCTCCCGCCCATACCACCGGAGGAGCCATTGATCTGACGCTTCTGGATCCGGAGGGCAGAGAACTCCCGATGGGGTGCGGTTTTGATGCCTTTACGGATAAGACCTACGCAGCGTATTATGAGACCGCGGAGCATGTACAGGGGGCAGAGGACGAACAGGTCCGTGAAAACCGCCGTTTGCTTTATTATGCTATGATCGATGCGGGATTTACCAATCTGCCATCGGAGTGGTGGCATTATGACTACGGTGACCGATTCTGGGCCTATTACATGCGGAAGCCCGCAATCTATGAGGGCGTATTTACGAGGGAGGAAATTCATGGATAATCAGAAACAAAAGAAGAAAAAAAGTGTGATGGACACCTTGTCCGCTACTATGGTACTGGTGCTAATCGCACTATTGCTGGTATTTGTGGGATATACGTATCTGGCACTGAAGAACGGTTACACCTTGGATGACTTGATCGACAATATCGTGGGGAATCTCATCGGTGTGCTGGCAGCATTTCTGTTATTCGATATACTGAACAACAAGCTGACCCAGGATGCCTACGCCAGAGAGACCTCCCAGCAGATCACCAAGACGCTGATGGGAGAGCCGGAGATCCTGGATTCTTTCAGCGATGAAGATAAAAAGACTTTCCTGAAATCCACCATTACCTCCATGATAAAGGATGAAGATGCGGTGGATATGCTTTCTACCAATATGGAGAAATATTTTGACAGGGCAAGAGGCGCCAGGATCCGGAAAATGTTCGATTACACGATCAATCTGGAGCCGAATCTGACTGAGGAATATGTAAAAGCCGGTTTCCCCGGAGCCACAGACGGAAAGTATTACCTGATCGATGAGGAATTGAAGTTCAGCGTAAAGTGTCTGGGAGGAACAGACGAGAACTACGCGGGCGATGTGATCAGACTCGGTTTCGCCTATGATAAAAAGAGTCTGGACGGTGGATTGTTGGAGACCGGGCAGGATGCGGATTTCACCAAGAGCATTTTCAATGAGGATCTGGTGGTGGAACCGGAAGCCGTGGACTTCATCAACAGTATTCCCGCGGATAAGATACGGGATGTGATCAATGACCTGTTCATGCCGATCTTGCGAATTGACAACAGCGGAGATAATGACGACGAAGCGCAGTTCGAAGTAGAGCGAAAGAGCAACGGATTTATCCTGAAATTCAAGCTGGATTTTGACCGGAACGAGGCAAGCGGGGAGCATCTGGTCAGCATCTATTTCAAGATGCCCCGGGTATGGAACTCTATTTTCGAGGTGACTCTGGTGGATCCGACCAAGGAGCCCCATATCAAGCTGAAATACAAGAACGGAATGGATGTCACTATGTATTCCTATCTCAATAAGGAAAGCACTGCCAATGTCGGAGCCTGCATCCAGAGAGCCGGACTCTATGACATTGCGATCAAGGACGAGTGGATCTACCCCAAGAGCGGCGTGATCTTCCATATTAAGAAGGCGTAATTTTCCAATAAATGTAATTGCAATCAAAGAACTTCTATGCTATTGTGGATATAAAGCATAGAAGTTTTTTTATGCATCTAATTAATTCTTATATATGTATGATTCGAGTTTTTAATCCCAACTTTTATTAAAAAATGACTTTATTTGACCGGAAGCAATATTTGTAAGAATTACAGATATTCAGCCATAAATATTATATAAGTACATTAACGAAGGAGGAAAATTGAATGCAAAGCAGAACGAACAATACTGGTTATTTTGTGGCGGTAGATGGACCTAATGGCAGTGGAAAGACTACAGTCATTAATGCAATAGCAGAAAAACTGGGTTTGATGGGCTATAAAGTGAAAGTGACCAGGGAGCCGACAAATTCTATATTGGGAGAATTTGTGCGAAAATATGCAGAAGGACACAAGGGACTAAGCATTGCATGTATGATAACGGCAGATCGATATGAACATATTAAAAATGAAATTGAACCTATGCTTTATGATGGCAACATTGTCATTACAGACCGTTATATTTTATCATCATTGATATTGCAAAGAATGGATGGAGTGAATGCTGATTATATAATGGATTTAAACGCACTGATAATACGTCCGGATCTTCAAGTTACGATTATGGCTGATGTGGGGACTCTTCAGAAAAGATTATCTGATCGTGCTGAACTAACAAGGTTTGAAAAGAATAATCGATCGGATGAAGAATTGTATTATATGGAAAAAGGAATAGAAATATTGAAGAAAAATGGAATATCGGTTTTGGAAATAAATAACTGTACCGAATTGGATAAAAATGTAGATACTATCGTTGAATATATTGTAAAAGAGGTGAAAAGGAAATGAAAAAATGTATTCTTATTAATTCTCCTATATTTTGGGATGCTGCCGCAGAAGGAGAAAACTATCTTTCACCGCTTGGACTTGGATATATAGCTACATATGTAGAGAAGGCCGGGATTCAGGTTGAAATACTGGATGCTGTGAAACAAAGAAAGTCGGTAGAAGATATTGTTAAATATATAGAGGAGAAACAGCCGGATTATGTCGGAATAAATATTTTTACCCAAAACTATAAATTGGTAAAGGCTATTTGCGAGCAGACCAAGGTGAAATGTGAGTGGTTTATTGGTGGACTGGTAGTGGGCAGCATTTATGAGGAAATTGTAAAATGGAATCTTAAGAACAGAATGAATATTATTATAGGTGATGGCGAATATATTATTCCAACAATTATTTTAGATAACAAAAAGGTAGAACCAATTAAAAAAATTGAAAATATAAAAGTTTTTAGAGTAAATGCAGAATCAGAATTTTTTCCAAGAGATATTTCAGATATTGTATTGAATAGAAAATTTTTCCACGATGAAATAATAAAAAATCATTATGGCGAAAGAGAAATAGCAATGGTAACATCGAGAGGATGCATTTACAACTGTGCTTTTTGCGGAGGGGCAAGAAGTGTGAACGGAGGGATTCCTGTCAGAATTAGATCAGAACAAAGCATTGTCAATGAAATCAACGATATATTAAAGATGTATCCGGAGGTGAAAAGTATCAGGGTTTTGGATGATTTATTTCTGAGCAATAAACAGCGTATAAAACAGGCAATACATGTATTTTCAGAATATCCGCAATTGAGTTGGAGAGGAATGGCGCATGTGCTTTCTTTAAAGCCAAATTTAGATGATATAGATAAATTGAAAGGGGCTAATTGCAGAGAACTATTTATGGGCATAGAATCCGGATCAGAATCTATGAGAAAAAAGATCAATAAAGTAGGAAGTACAGGAGATGTTATAGAAGTGGCTCAAAAAATTTTGCAGGAGGGTATTGACTTAAAAGGATATTTCATTTATGGTTTTCCACAAGAGACAGAATATGATTTCCAACAAACATACGAACTGGCAAGAAAAATTAGCAATATTTCACAGACAACAGAGGGCAATTTTAGGACGAGTGTTTTTCAATTCAGACCATATCATGGAACAAAGTTGTATAATGACATTGTGTCTGAGAAGGGAATTGTCCATGAATGTGAATTTAATGACATAATAAGTAAATTCAAGGGAAGAAACCAATTTAACTTTGATTTTGGTAACTATAGCGAAGTTTCAGATGAAATTTTGAACCAATATATTATCAAAACACAAGAGATAGGGGAAGGAAATGCTTGAAGATATACGGATGTGTAGTAAATGCGGATTATGCAATAATCAAAGACCATTGTTGGATTCGGAAAGAACGTGTCAGGTTTTTTGGGTTGGACTGTCTGCTAAAAAAATTACATCTGAAGAGGAAACACCTTTATCAGAGCAGACAAATACTGGAAAACTGATACAAAAGATAGAAGAGATGTGTAATGAAGTGAGTACTTATAAAACCAATCTGGTAAAGTGTCTTCCGCTTACGGAACAACAGAAATTGCGTTATCCCAGCAAAAAAGAAATGGATAAATGTTTTGACAATTTAGTAAGTGAAATTAATGCGATGTCACCTAAAATTGTATTTTTGTTGGGAGAAAAAGTTTATTCTTCTGTCGCAAGGCATTTACATTTAGATTTTGAAAAGTGGAATGATTTCGAATATCATTATACAGAATGTAATGGAACCTATTATGTTCCAATTCATCATCCATCATATATATGTGTCTATAAGAGAAAACAAATGGACGATTATATCGAAGCAGTTGAAAAAATGATTAATGAATTGTTATGAAATTGATATTAAGTATAGGATGGAAAGGGTAAAGGCAGAATGAAACCAAGATCTCCCCAAAGTATGCAATTATATAAAATGCTCATATTCCGCGGTTATCCGGAATCTTTCTGTGATCTGGTGACGAAGAATCTGAATACGGATTTTACGGCGAGCCGTATGATCGGTTATCTGTGTCATTATTCTGATCTGCCGCCGGAGGAGATCGCGGACGAAATGCTGGCGATCCTAAGTGACCGCAATCGTATTATGCAGAAGAAAGAACTGGAAAGTAATAATGCAGAGTGGAATCGTATTCTGATGGAAGGTCTCGATACGGATGATAAAACAGAATAGGAAACACACAAAATGCCATGGATCAAGATCTGTGGCATTTTGCGTATAAGATGAGATGGGTACCAATACGGTTATGTAAAGTTTGACTGAAACAGGAGAACCTCCAATACGCTACACTGGGTACATGAGAGATGCCAATACCGAAGTGGACCGGGGAGGGGGCGAAGAATACGAAAGAGGTTAAAATCTTATTCCATTGCTTTTTTTATACAAAAGAGTTAATATAGTTTCAGTTATTAACAAAATATGAGGAGGTACAAAATGGGTTTTTTTGATGATTTTGGAAAAAAGATTTCTTCAGCAGGGCAGGAGGCTATTGCCAAGACAAAGGAACTGGCGGATGTGGCTAAAATCAATTCCAATATTTCAGATGAGGAAAATAAGATAAAAACAGCTTATTCTGAAATTGGAAAAAAGTATTTCGAGAATCATTCTGAAGATTCGGAAGAAGATTACGAAGCGCAGATTGCAGTTATTAAAGAGGCAATGGAGAAGATCAAGGCTTATGAACAGCAGATCGTTGAAATTAAGGGTATAGTTAAGTGCCCTAACTGTGGCGCAGAGAATTCCAAGACTGCTGCTTTCTGTGCCACCTGTGGCACTGCGATGCCGGTACCTGTGGCGGAGCCTGTGGAAGTCACGGAACAGAATGTGGTGGAGAAGAAATGCCCCAATTGTGGAGAAGTAATCAACGACGGCGCAGCTTTCTGTGCAAAGTGCGGTACCAAAATAGAGGGGGAAAAGTAAAATGGAGAAGACAAAATTAGGAGTTTCCGTTGGGATTTTTGGTGCATTTTTATATGTGGCAGCATTATTCGGAGGATATATAGCAATTACCCTGTTGGCAGGATATGTGCTTCTCATGGAATCCAATGAATGGCTTAAGAAGACCGCAGTGAAAGCAGTTGCAACACTGGCATGTTTCAGCTTCCTGTCTCTTTTAATTGGTCTGATTCCGGATGCTGTGGAGGTGGTTACCGGCGTTTTCAATGTATTCTTTAATTTCTTTGGCAAAAGTATTTATCCTTCAGTAATTAATACCATTTTTAGTGTGATTTCTCAGATAATCAGCTTTCTGAAAGATTTAGTATTTGCTGCACTTATCTATAAAGCGTTAAACCAGGGAACTGTAAAGCTGCCTGTAATTGATAAGTTAATAGATAAGTACATTTAAGATACAGTCAAAATGGATATAGACCGGCCTCTGGCTGGTCTATATGTATATCCGGGAGAGTGAAAATTGAAAATGAAACAAATGAAAAAATGGCTCTTACTTAATATAGGTATGATACTTATGTTAAGTATGGCCGGCTGCGGTAAAAAACAGGATGAAGTAGTAGTGTATACAGCAGTTGACCAGGTATATGCAGATGAGATATTCGAAATGTTTGAAGAAGAGACCGGTATTACAGTAAAGGCGGTTTATGATACGGAATCCAATAAAACCACAGGATTGACCAACCGGATCATTGCAGAAGCGGAGAAACCGGTGTGTGACGTATTCTGGAATAATGAGTTTATTCAAACGATTGATCTGGAGAAAAAAGGAATGCTGCAAGCCTATGTTCCGGCAGAGGCAGATACGATTCCGGAATATTATAAAGCTGCAGACGGAACCTGGACGGCTATGGGAGGACGGGCAAGAGTATTTCTGGTCAATACTGACTTATTGACAGAACAGGAATATCCCGATAGTATTTATGATTTTGCGAATGATAAATATGAAGGAAGCCAATTAGCAATAGCATACCCTATGTTTGGAACGACCAGAACTATGGCGGCGGCAATCTATGCACAATTAGGAGAAGCACAGGCGAGAGAATATTTTCAAAGTATTGCTGACAAAGGGGTACAGGTAGTGGATGGAAACTCTGTGACCAAAGATATGGCAGCCACAGGACAGGTGGCAATCGGGTTCACAGATACGGATGATGCCAAAGAAGCAATAGAAGACGGAGCACCGGTGGTAATGGTATTCCCGGATCAGGATGAAGAAGGAATGGGCACATTGATGACACCCAGCACTGCCGCTATTATTAAGGGAGCACCGGATCAAAAAAACGCAGAAGCATTTATGGACTTTGTTCTATCTGAGAAAGTAGAGAGAAAGCTGGTAGACATGGGATTCTTTGATGTAAGCTGCAGAGATGCTGTGTCAGATAGTGGCATTAAAGGAATGAATCTTAATCTCGAAGATATTTACGAGTATCTGGATATCGCAAGCAAAGATATGGAGACTATTTTTAGCAGAGCGCAATAAATAAGAGCTTCACGAGGGAGCAACGCATGAGAGATTGTAAAAGTTTTTTTAAGGGAATGAGTATACTTCCATACATCATCATGGTATGGCTCCCTCTCTTTTTTTCATGGAGGGAGACTGTTGAACAGATCAGGCTGCCGGATGCCAGACAGATAGGTCTTTTGCTAAACAGCGTAAAACTCGGAGGACTTGCTGCACTCCTGACCTGTGTATTAGGAGGTCTGGCTGCCAATTACATTCATAAGGGATGGTTGTCAGACAGATGGTACAGATATTTTTTCGTTTTGCTGATGCCTGTGCCATATTATATCTATGCATTATCGTGGATGTATCTGATCAGAGTGTTATCTTTCATCCGTCCCGGCATTTTAAAATATTCAGCACAAGGCTTTGGAGCCTGCCTTTTCGTGGAAACCATGACATACCTTCCTATTACCACATTATTGATTCTTTCTGCTCTTGAGATGTGCAACAGGCAGTCTGAAGAAATGGCAATGGTATATCAGAAGTCTTCTAAGGTATTGTGGAAAAATATACTCCCTGAAATTCTGCCATATATTGTAGCGGCATTTGCAGCAGTATTTATACTATCGGTAACAGATTTCTCCGTGCCGTCCATGTTTCAATATAATACCTATGTACTGGATTTATATTCTACATATGGAAGGACAGGCAGCAGTGCAAATGCGTATGCAATGTCATTTCCCCTGTTGATCCTGCTACTTTTGCCATTAGCATTTGTGCAACAGGCAATCAGAAAATTGAATAAACCGCAGAGAAGTGAAAGCTTTGTGAAATGTAAATATCCTGTGTGGTTACAAGGAATTATGAATGTTTCGTTTGGACTTCTGGTCTGTCAGGTACTGCTTCCGGTAATAACTTTTACAATTACATCCGAAGGAATGCAGAATATTTGGAAATCATTTGATATGATTTATGAGCAGGCAGGTGTGACATTGATCATAGCTTCTCTGGCAGCTCTTATAGCAGTCGTTTGTGTGATACCTGCAGCCGTTTTTCTGGCAAACTGCGAAAATGGACTGATCTGGATGATCATGTTGGGAAGTATGGCGATACCGGGATCGCTGCAGGCGATGGGACTATTAAATGTTGTCAACGGTTCCTGGACTCATTGGCTGAGCACATCATTACTTATGCCGGCACTGGGGTGTGCAATACATTATATGCCGATTGCTCTTATCATTTTAGTGAGTACGATGAAGCGCATAGATAGAAAAAGTATTGAATTAGCGGTTTTATATGAACAAAACCGGTATGAAAAAACGCTTTTGGAACTGGGGATGCTTTTGCCGGGAATATTGAGCTCATTCCTATTAGTTTTCTTTTTGTCCTTTGGTGAAGAGGGAATCATGCTTGTGTTGATGCCGCCCGGAGCAGAGACTGTTTCGGTAAAGATATATAATTATCTGCATTATGGCGCATCGGAATATGTGTCGGGATTTTGCCTGTGGGTAACGCTGTTTCTGTTTTTGCTGGAAGTGATTCCGGTATGTTTTATAAGAAAAAGATATGGGGGACACCATGCAAAAAGCGATTGAAGTGACGAATTTATGTAAGCGGTATTCACAGGAAGTGCTTAAGAATTTTTCTCTTTCTGTAAACGAAGGAGAAATGGTGGTGCTATTGGGAGAAAGCGGATGCGGGAAAAGTACCTTTATCAGAATTCTGGCAGGACTGGAGAATGCGGATAGCGGAAGTGTCTGCCTCAACGGTATTTCCATGGATGAACGGATTCCTCCCAATAAAAGAAATATAGCATTGGTATATCAGGAGCCGGTATTGTGGAATCATATGCCGGTGTGGAAAAATATTGCGTATGGAATGGCAAAAAAAGATAAAAAAGTTATATATGAACTGATGGATGCTTTGGAAATCGGTGGATTGGAAAAGAGATTTCCGGAAGAAATCTCCGGTGGACAGGCCAAAAGAGTTGCCCTGGCCAGAGCATTAGCAGCAGATAAGGGAATCTTGCTATTAGACGAGCCCTTGTCCAATATCGATGAAAAGACAAAACTGAAAAATCTGGAGTATCTGGTCCAAAACTATAAGGACAGGAAAACGATATTGTATGTAACACACAGTAAGATGGAAGCAGATTTTCTGGGGTGTCGGCAGATCAGAATGGATGTGAGGGAGTAAAATGCGGCGAAGACGTTTCCTTACATATAGTTTATATTTCCTGTTTGTTTTATTTATCCTCATGGCATTTATTATTTCCCGGAAAATTGTGGAAAAGCAGGATGAGAATGTTCCCTGGAAGGAAGATTTTACGATCCTGAGATCCGGCGAAGAAATTTCAGCACTTTATTATGATGGTGAGAATGTATGGGTAGGGTGCAACGATGGGGTATATGTATATAATGCAGATACAAGAGAAGAAATAAAATATTATGGAGGGCTGAATCTTATCTATTCCGCCGGAATAACAAAAAGTTCTGACGGAACCGTGTGGATCGGACAGGAAGATGGATTGACAGGGATTCAGGAGAATGGAGACGGTGACAGACTGGAATTTAGTTATCCGGATATTCCCAAAGGCCGCGTGAATACTGTGGAATGGGATGGAGAAAGACTCTGGATCGGAACTTATCATGGCGCTGCAAGCTTAATACGAAGTCCGTCGGGATGGAAGGTAGAAAGTATATATAACTCCTCTAACGGATTATGCAGTGATTCTGTCAATGTAATAAAGAGCACGGGGCACAGCCTGTGGTTCGCATCCTATCTGGATCATAAAAACGGAGGAATTAGTATTTGGGATAATGACGGTACTCATTTTATTACTGTCGCAGACGGACTTCCCCATGCATATGTTACCTCACTGCAATATCTCGGAGATGAGAAAATGTTAGTTGGAACCGGATACATGGATGATGGTGGACTGGCACTTGTCCAAAAGATAAACGGAGAATACAAGATCACAGCTACATTTTTCAGTGAGAACGGGGTCCCGGGAGAAAAAGTAAGGCAGCTTTTTCTGGATGAGGATGGTTATCTGTGGATCACGACGGAATATGATGGGGTACTCATCCTTAACTATGCAGAGGATGGTCTGCAGTCAGAACTTCAGGGATTGTATTTAAAAGAAGAGAATGGTTTGTCGGATAATGAAATAAAGTGTCTGATAAAGGTGAAAGATAGTTATTGGCTTGGAGGAAAGTACGGTCTTACGATCGTACCCCAAAATATTGTGGAGTAGGTAAACATTATGAAAAAGGAAAAACCGGCAGTAATAAATGAATTATCTTTAAACGAATTTATTTTAGTATTTAAGTATTTTATGAGAAAAACCAATTGTGCACATGTCACGGGCTTTGTGAATGCACCGTTACTTTATGCAAAACCGAATGAGACAGAGCTGGAACAACTTATCAATCTGGCTATAAAGCATGGGACACTGGTTCGAAATGGCAACGAAACCACTATCAATGGGGTTGTATATACATTTATAAATGCATGGTCACAAAGTTCAAATATTGTTACGATAAAAAAGGCGTCTTATTCGGATCAGAAGGGAATATTTGTTACCAAATTGGATGGAATGTATCTTGCTATGCAGCAGGATGCGGTAAAAGACAGGGCTGTTTTAGTGGCAGATTCGGATATCGGAATTGTTTATGATTACTTTAGCAGCGAAATAGAGAAAAAAGATACAAATAAGCAATTTAAATTGAAGAATGCCAACAAGATTTTTTCAGAACAAGGGCGTAGTATTCATTTGGAAGTGGAACCTGTGAACCAGGTTTTTCTGCAGTGCATTGAGAATATAAGCGGCAAAAAATATGAAGCAGATGAGTTGATCCATATTGGAAAAAAACAGCTTGAAGAGATATCCTTAGATGATCATCACAGTGTAATTCATATTGAAAAATATAGCAATGATCAACTGAAGGAAGTAATCGTAAGATATATCGATAGTCATTGTCGTGCCAATAAAGAGCATGACAATAAGCCGGAAACAAAAGATGGAAAAATAGAGGATCCAGAATACTACACGCGACTGAGCTTTTTGAAATTGACAAGAAATGAAACATTTCCCAAAGGATTGTTCGGTTTCATAAAAATGATGTTTGTCAATTTTTTCAAGAGCTTTACCAACTGGAAAAATATACTGAAAAGAGTCGGCTTATGTGTATTGATGTCTGTTCTTACACTTATATGGAATCTTTATGCATTATGTTACCTGAATGATACATTTAACATTAATATAAGAGCTGTTTTTGGAAAGGCTACGGCCTATTTGCTGGCGGGTGTTGCACAGACTTCATCCGTGACAGGAATGCCGACATTTGCCGGAACAGTTAACACGGTTACGATTACGGCATTATTGTATTACCTGTTGGCAATTGCTTTAAGAACGATCGTCGGTGACATAGTTTCCGGAAAAGTCAAAACAAATATATCACATGTATTTTCTTTTGGGAAGAACATCAAGCATTACACAGCTGCCGTTCCGAGAGGAATGAGTTATTATGTATGGACAGGTCTGGCAATAGCATCCGTTTTGAACATGGCGGTATTCAATCCGTTTACTGTTTTTTTACTTGCTGTCATGATTTTGTTCTCCTGTATGAAATGCGAAGATGGTGCAATAGCCCCATTTCTGATGATATTTCATTCAAGTACCCGGTATAAAAAGGTGATGAGCGGTAAAAGCCGGGCTCCGTTATTTGGAGAATATCAACTCAGACTATTTGGTATCAGTATAGGATTGATTTTGTGTTCCATTCTTAATGCGATACTCTGGTTTGTGCTGGATTTTAATTTCTGGGTCAGATTAACAATATCGATTGTTGTTATCCTTCTGTCCTTTATCAAGCTTGGAATTATTAAGGTGAATAAACCAACCGTGGCAGCAATCTTTGTATTATCTGTCATTTCTGTACAGATAGTAATGGTTATGACGGCTTCACCATTGATTGCATTTGCTGATGATGGAGGTTGGACCGAGTCAGGCAGCACGCTGTCGGGACTTATGCAAAACTATGGTTGGCAGACTGTTCTGGGATTCTCTCTTACTTTAGCAGCGGCTGTAGCTGTTGGCTGTCTGACATTTGGACTTGGTACGGCAGTCGTAGCCGCCGCAGCAGCAACCAGCTTTGGAGCGGCAGCGCTTGGAGCAACCTTCACGGAAACCGGTAGAAAGGCGGCATACGATTTTATATGGGGAAATTATAGTCCATATGGAGGCGATTCTAAACTTGCTGCGGTTTTAAACATGGGAGTTTCTCTGGTACCGGGATTTGGCGATGCGTTTGGTGTTGTCACAGGAATTAGAGATTGCTCGTATGATATCAGGGAAGGAGACTGGGGAGCACTTGCCCTGGATGGATTTGGACTTGCATTGGATACACATGGTCTTATTGGCGAGGCTGGAGATGTATTGAAGCACACAGATGATTTGGCATTTGTTGCAAAAACCTCTGGGAAAAATGCAGATGAAGTAGTAAGTGCAACAGCTAAAAAATCAAAAAGCTTTATAGATGAAGACCGGTTACAAGCGACAAAGGAAGCAATTTCTAATGTCAAAAAGGCAGATCCGATCAAGGCCAATGAAGAAGCTACAGAGGCATTGCGGCAAATAGGGAAAGATTCTGGGTATTCCGAGGAGGTTATTGATAAATATATTTCCAGATTAGAATCCGACAAACAGTATGATATTACGAAAGAGGCAAGAGATGCCTGGGGCAATGGCTGGGATAAATTAAGTTCTGACGAACAGCAGATGCTCAAAGATATTGTTAGTGATAAAGATGTAACTGCGCTCAAATTAACAGAAAATAAATTAAATGGAATAGATACAATTACTGAATACAAGCGTAGATATGACGAAGGACTGTTTGATACCGATAAATATAGCCTGGATGATATTCTTGAATTAAAATTATCAAAATCTGCAGGTACTAAGGTATATGCAGGTATAGAACATAGTGAGTTATTGCCAAGAGCAGATGAATTTATTAGCGATGATGCGATAGTTCAATATGTTAAAAGTCTTTGCCCTGATAATGAGCATTTACTAAAATGTACAAATCTGCAGGAAGTTGCTGATGAACTAAGCAGAAATCCAGTGGAATTGAAACTTGTGACATTTCAAAATGCTGAAGTAAATGGAGCAAATATTCTTAGCTTTGGAGGAAACTTTGGAGATGTTAATACAAGCTTAGAATCAGGTGGCGGCATTTTCTCGGTACCAATTAGCAAATTAAGTGAGTATGCAGATAAATATGGTGATATTTGTTCATATGAAGGTGGGGTATTTAAGATATCGGATTATGAAAGATTCGGACAGGAAGTGTTATCCGGTGTGCCATTAAATTCAGCAGATGGTGCATATATGATTACTACAAAAGTTCCATTAAACGGAACAAATATTTCCATGCCATCTGTCAATAGCTGGAGTGCTTACATGGATCAATTTGTGTCTGGCGGAAGACTATTAAGTGGTGAAGTTGAAGTGACACAAAAGCCTTTACATGATATAATCAGTGATGCTGTATCAAGTGGATCGAATGAATTGTCAGGTATAAGTGACGGTGTTGGTTACACAATATCTATTATGAGATAGGAGAAAAGCAAATGGGAACCGTATATGATAAATTAGTGGATCAGGCGGAAGCAATGGTGAATATTATCAATAAAAAATATGTTGCAGGTAATAGAATGGCATATTTAGCGTTGCTTTCAGGTGTTGGCAGCTGCCGTATTGAAAGCTATCCCGGTGCCGGTCATAATTACCAGGCAGTCGTGGATGCGATTCATAATTGCTATGCAAGAGATAATACATCAGGGATTGATACGGGCTATCGAGATGGTCTGTACGCTATGATCAAGGTAGCCGGTAGTTTTTCGGCATTGCAAACCTTGATGAATATTCTATTTTACCAACTCAAGAAGGAAAAAGAGGGGAAGGCACAATTTAAGATAGATATTCAGGAGGTAATGAGTAAGGTTAATTTGCTGATTAGTGAAAATCGTGTTTCTTATGAAAAAGAATATATTTCGTTTGATAGCTGGCTGGAAAGAAACAGTAAATTCGCTTATGAAAACTATGGCATAAAATTAGGAAAAGAAGCTTTTGGTTGATATTGTGATACTTTCAGCTTATAATAAAAATTTGTAACAGTGCAATTTAAAATTGAGGTTTTCAATGAATATAGTAGTAGACGGATATAATATATGTTATAAAACAACCGGTACCGGCGATAAGACAGTCGTGATCTTACAGGGCTGGGGTACGGATCTGGGAGTGTATGATTCCGTAGCCGGTGTGATAGACGGTAGCAGGTACCGTGTGATCCAGTTCGATTTCCCGGGCTTCGGCGGCAGCGATGAACCGAAGGAACCCTGGGATGTGGACGGATTTGCGGACTTTTTCTGCAGATTTATGGAAGTAATGCAGGTAAAGCAGGCCACCCTCATCGGGCATTCCTACGGCGGACGAGTGATCATCAAGCTGGCAGCCAGAGAGAGCATCCCTTTTGAGATCACGAATATTATCCTGATCGACAGTGCCGGTGTCCTGCCGGTGCGGACTACTGCACAGAAATGGAAGATCCGCAAGTACAAGATTTTGAAGAAATTCCTGAATCTGAAGCTGATCTATGCCATGTTCCCGGAGGTGATCGATGACTGGAGGAGCCGACAGGGATCGGCAGACTACCGCAATGCGACACCCATGATGCGTCAGTGTATGGTGAAGGCGGTGAATGAGGATCTGACGGAGCTGCTTCCGAGGATCCGTCAGGAAGTACTGCTGATCTGGGGAGATCAGGATACGGCAACTCCTATCCGGGATGCACATATTATGGAAGAGAAGATACCCAACTGCGGCCTGGCAGTGATCCCGGGAACCGGTCATTTTTCTTTCCTTGAGAAGCCGGCACAGTTCCGGGGAATTATGGAGGCATATCTGAAATGATCATACGTGTGCTGATAGCGGTCGTGCTTGCTGTTCCGGCATATTTTTATACCATGAGGTATAATATTCATATGTTCCAGCAGAACGGCTATAAGAATAAAGAACACCTTCACTGGCTGAAGAAGAAGTTCCGGCTGCAATGGATTCTCTATTTTGGTCTGGCACTGGGCATTGTGACCTGTGTGTTCCCATACCTTGCCCTTGAAATCTTCGAGTATCTGGTACTGCTCGTGATCATCGTGGTATATCGTGCCATGAAGCGGATGAACACGAAGAAAAAGCTGGTGTATACCGCCCGGGTCAAGAGATTGCTCGCTACGGAGCTGATCCTTACGGCTGCGGTATTCGCTCTGGTGTGTGGATTGGGCGGAATGAAGCGGATTCCGGGACTGTGCCTGATCCTGGTATCTGTGAATCTGTTTCTGGATATTGTGGCTAATGTCATCAATCATCCCATGGAGGCGGGGATCAATCAGCATTATATCAATGATGCTGTGAGAAAGCTGAAAAGCGTCCCGGGACTTACCGTCATCGGTGTGACCGGCAGCTACGGCAAGACCAGCGTAAAGTTCTATTTGCAGACATTATTGCAGGAAAAATATAATGTGTTGGTGACTCCGGAGAGCTTTAATACTCCGATGGGAGTGGTGCGGACCATCCGAGGCTCCCTGAAACCCACCACGGAGATCTTCGTCTGCGAGATGGGTGCCCGCCATGTGGGCGATATCAAGGAGATCTGCGATATGGTGCATCCCGATCACGGTGTGATCACATCTATCGGACCGCAGCATTTAGAGACCTTTTTTAACATGGAGAATATTCAGAAGACGAAGTTCGAGCTGGCGGATGCTCTGCCGGAAGGCGGCATGCTGTTCTTGAACGGTGACAACGATTATATTCAGCAACAGGCAGCTTCTCCCGCGTATGATCAGACCCCGGAGAAGATCTTCTATTATTCTGAGACGGAAGGGACAGGATACTGTGCCAAAGATGTGAAGGTATCCCAGTTAGGTACGGAGTTCACGGTAGTGACCCCGGACGGCGAGAGCGAGAGATTCCAGATGCGTCTCATCGGTGCCCACAATGTCATCAATGTGGTGGGGGCTATCGCAGTTGCTCATAAAATGGGCATGACGCTGCAGGAACTGCGGATCCCGGTACGCCGGATCGAGCCGGTGCCCCATCGTATGCAGATGCGGGAGCACGGTCTGGTGACGATCATCGATGATGCTTACAATTCCAACCCCGTAGGTTCCAGGGCAGCGGTCGAGACGCTGGCTATGTTTGACGGTATCCGGATCCTGATCACGCCGGGCATGGTAGAGCTGGGTGACAAGGAAGCAGAATACAATCATAAATTCGGTAACTACGCAGCGGATTGCTGCGATTACATCCTGTTAGTGGGCAGACGGCACACCGAGCCCATCAGGGAGGGCGTGTTGGAGAAGGGATTCCCGGAAGAGAAATGCCTGGTATTCGACAAGCTGGAGGAAGCTGTATCTTACGCCTATGCCATCAAAGGGCAGGGACATAAGTATATTTTATTAGAGAATGACCTGACGGATAACTATTAGACGACTCAGAGGCGATTTCGCGAAAGTGGTTCCGGATAGTTGACAGAGAGTAGGAAAATTCAGGAGGGAAAATAAATGAAGACAAGAGTAGCAATGCTGTTTGGCGGCAAGAGTGTAGAACACGAGGTATCTGTGATCTCCGGCATCCAGGCTGTCATGAGCATGGACACAGACAAATACGAAGTGATCCCGGTCTATATGACCAAGCGTAATGAAATGTACATCGGTGAGGAGATCGGCAAGATCGAATCCTATAAAAATATCGACGAACTGTTGAAAAAATCCCAGAGAGTGATCATGACCAATGAGGATGGAAAGGTCTTCCTGACGCCATTCCCGGTGAAACTGTTTGGCGGGAAGAAACCGGTAGAGATCGACGTGGCTTTCCCCGTAGTCCACGGTACCAATGTGGAGGACGGCGCTTTCCAGGGTTACCTGAAGACCATGGGCATCCCCTTCGTGGGCTGTGATGTGACCGCATCCGCCATTGGTATGGACAAATACATCATGAAAGCTGTATTAAAAGAGTGTGATGTACCGGTACTGGATGCGCAGCTGTATACTCTGTCGGATTATGCGCAGATAGAGACTCTGCTCGACAAAGTGGAAAAAGGACTGGGATATCCGGTGATCGTAAAACCGGTCAACTTAGGCTCCAGCGTAGGCATCAGCGTAGCTAAAAATCGTGTGGAACTGACCCACTCCGTCGATGATGCGTTCAAGTATGCGACCAAAGTGCTGGTGGAGCACGCCATCACCAATTTACGTGAGATCAACTGCTCGGTACTGGGAGATGAGAATGACGCTATTGCTTCCGAGTGCGAAGAACCCCTGCACACCAAAGATATCTTAAGTTATGAAGATAAATACGTCAGCAATGCCAAGGGCAGCGGCTCCAAGGGCATGGCGAGCGTATCCCGCAAAATTCCGGCAGAACTGTCTCCGGAGAAGAGAGAAGAGGTGCGGGAACTGGCAGTCAGATCTTTCAAGGCGCTGGGCTGTAACGGTGTGTCCCGTATCGACTTTATGATTGACGAAGACAACGGCAAGCTGTATTTCAATGAGATCAACACGATCCCCGGATCTCTGGCATTTTATCTGTGGGAGCCGGTAGGAGTTCCTTACAAAGAGCTTCTGGACCGTATGATCCAGCTGTCTTTGAAGAGAGCCCGCACCGAGGAGAGACTGACCTTTACCTTTGACACCAATATCCTGAATTCCGCAAGCTTTGGCGGTTCTAAGGGTGGCAAATTGTAATAGCCGGTTTGATTGAAAAAGAGGTTGCTTTGATGGAAAAGAAACATTCTGAAAAAGGAAAAGCAAGTTTGGATTTAACAAGGCCAAAATTAAATAGAAATACGATTGTTTACCATGAAACAGGCGATTTATTTGCTGATACATGTGAAATCGTGGAGAGCGCACAAAGTATTGCGTATGCGGCTGTCGATACAATTCTGGTTCAAAGGAACTGGTTATTGGGGAAACGAATTGCTATAGAGTGTCTGGATGAAAATGGAAAAGCAGACTATGGCAAAAAAACTATGAAAAAGCTATCAGCGGAACTAAAAGAAAAATATGGTAAAGGATTTGATTTTAGTAGTCTTTATAAATATGTAAAATTTCATCAGGAATTTCCTCAAATTTTGGACTCACTGAGTCCAAAGTCTGGTCGACCTTTATCATGGACACATTATAGAATTTTGCTTCAGGAAACATCACCAGAGGCGCGGGCATGGTATACAAAAGAAGCACAGGAGCAAGCCTGGTCAGTTCGAACGTTGCAACGTAATATTTCTTCACAGTATTATTACCGAATACTCATGTCTCAAAATGCAGAATCAGTCGAAAAAGAAATGAAAGAGCTGACTGCTTCTTATCAGGCTGATAAGCTGGAATTTATCAAAAATCCAGTAATAGCTGAATTTCTCGGACTGTCTTCTAACACAGACTTTACAGAAAGTGATCTAGAGCAGAGAATTATCACGCATATTCAAAAATTTCTCATGGAATTGGGGAAGGGCTATGCATTTGTAGCGAGACAACAGCATATTCGAACTGAAAAAGAAGATTATTACATTGATCTTGTTTTTTACAATTACATTTTGAAGTGTTTTGTATTGATTGATTTAAAAACGTCGAAAATTACACATCAAGATGTGGGACAGATGGATATGTATATTCGTATGTATGATGAAATGAAACGAAATGAAGGAGATAATCCAACATTAGGGATTATTTTATGTTCCGATACAGACGAAGATATTGCAAAATATTCTATATTGCATGGGCACGAACAATTATTTGCATCTAAATATAAAACTTGCCTTCCATCAGAAGAACAGCTTCGGGAAGAGATTGAAATACAGAAGAGATTTTATTATTTACAGAAAGAAGACAAAGAAAATTAAAGATTTAATAAAAATTTTAGCACTCACCTCTTGCGAGTGCTAATCTATAGTGATAATATAATCTCTGTAAGAGGAACAAGCGACTGCAGCAGCAGACAATTGTTTGAAAAGAGATGTGAAGTGGTCAGCCGCGCAGGGAACTGTGTGGCTGATTTTTACATGGAAAACGTCTTGGTTGTGTGGCTCACCGGTTGGGCAGAATGGAGGGAATATGACGAAGACAACAAAAAGAGATTATTATGAAGTACTGGGTGTCAGCAAGACAGCGGACGCCGCAGCGATAAAAAAAGCATACCGGAAACTGGCGAAAAAATACCATCCGGATACCAATGCAGGAGACCCTGTGGCAGAGGAGAAGCTGAAGGAAGTCAACGAAGCTTACGATGTGCTGGGGGATGAAAAAAAGAAGAAACTATATGATACTTACGGTTTTGCTGCTTTCCAGGAGGGATTTAACGAGGAGGCAGCCAGACAGTATCAGGAGCAGTTTAAGAACGGAGGCGGCTTCGGTACCGATGGTTTCGGAGGCTTTGGCAACGGCACGTTCCATTACAGCACCGGAGGAAGCGGTTTCGGTACCGGTGATTTCGGCAGCTTCGGCGGGGATGAGGATATTTTTGACAATCTGTTCGGACAGTATTTCAAGGGACAGAAAGGCTCCGGACGGGGCAGCCGGGCGAACTACCGCAGTAAAGGTCAGGATGTGGAATCCGGCATCACCATCAGTTTTGACGAAGCAATGCATGGCTGCGACAAGACCTTTACCTTAAGAGATCCTGCTACCGGCAAGTCCGAATCCGTGCAGGTGCACATTCCGGCAGGTATCGATACCGGTAAAAGTATCCGCCTGAAAGGTAAGGGCGGTGAAGGTTACTCCGGCGGTGAGAGCGGTGACCTGTATCTGAAGGTGACGGTACAGGAGAAACCGGGCTGGGAGCGTAGAGGACAGGATCTGTATACCACAGTCAATATCCCCTATACTACTGCGGCCTTGGGCGGCGAGATCCGTGTGCCCACGTTGTACGGCGATGTCATGTGCAAAGTGAAGGAAGGTACGCAGTCCGGCAGCAAGATCCGTCTGAAAGGTAAGGGTGTGGTATCCATGAAGGATAAAAATGTCCATGGCGATCAGTATGTCGTGATCCAGATTCAGGTGCCTAAGAACCTGACCCCGGCAGCAAAAGAAAAATTACAGGAATACAAGAAGGTCAGTGGATTTTGATCCACTGGCCTCAGACTGTAGACAAAGCTCCCTCACAGGAAGGAGCTTTTCTTGTGTCATGACTGCAAAAATTATGTACTTACAAGCATATAAGAAGTAGTGAAAATGCCGTATTTACGGGACTTTTCACTACTTTTTTGGTATAATGAAAGTATCAAAATAAAGGCGGTGTTTCCTATGATGACACAGAATGCAGATAAGAAAAGAGAGCAGATTCAGATGTTCTGCATGGATGACCTTGTTCCGCAGGATCATCTGCTGCGCCTGATTGACCAGGCAATCGACTGGAGTTTTATCTATGATCTTGTGATTGATAAATACAGTGCAGACAATGGCCGCCCCAGCATGGATCCGGTCATGCTCATTAAAATTCCATTCATCCAGTATCTGTACGGCATCCGAAGTATGCGCCAGACAGTAAAAGAAATCGAAGTCAATGTCGCATACCGATGGTTCCTCGGTCTGGAAATGATGGACAAGGTTCCCCATTTCTCTACGTTTGGAAAGAATTATACCAGACGCTTTAAGGATACTGATCTTTTTGAACAGATCTTTTCCCGTATCCTGCAGGAATGCTATAAATACAGACTGATCGATCCTTCCGAGGTCTTCGTGGATGCCACCCATGTAAAAGCACGGGCAAACAGCAAAAAGATGCGGAAACGGATTGCAGATGAGGAAGCACTGTTCTTCGAAGAGCAGTTAAAGAAGGAAATCAACGAAGACCGGGAAGCGCATGGGAAAAAGCCTCTGAAAGAAAAGAAGGAAGATCCTAAAGATCCCCCCTCCTGTGGTGGCAGCTCTGATGGAAAAGAAGAAAAAACGGTCAAGGAAAGTACAACGGATCCGGAAAGCGGATGGTTCCGAAAGGGTGAGCATAAAAATGTTTTTGCGTATTCCGTGCAGACAGCCTGTGACAAAAACGGATGGATTCTGGGTTATAGTGTAAATCCCGGCAACCAGCATGACAGCCGGACATTTAAATCCCTGTATGATAAGATAAAAGACATTGGCATTCAGACACTGGTAACCGATGCAGGATACAAAACACCAGCGATAGCAAAGTTACTTCTGGATGATGGTATCACACCGCTTCTGCCGTATAAACGCCCCATGACCAAAGATGGTTTTTTCAAAAAAGCCGAGTATGTGTATGATGAATATTTTGACTGCTATGTATGCCCGAATGATCAGGTGCTGGCTTATCATACGACGAACCGTTCCGGATACCGGGAATACAAGATCTGCGGAATCGTCTGTGAAGGATGTCCATATCTGAAGCAGTGCACAGAAAGCAGGGATCATGTGAAGGTAGTGACCCGGCATATCTGGGAGCCGTACATGGAAAAGTGTGAGGATATCCGGCATACGATTGGGATGAAGGAAGTGTATGCGCAACGGAAAGAGACCGTAGAGCGCCTCTTCGGAACAGCAAAAGAAAACCACGGATTACGCTATACACAGATGATAGGAAAAGCCCGGATGGAAATGAAAGTCGGGCTTACGTTTGCCTGCATGAATCTGAAAAAACTGGCAAAGATGATAGCCAGGAAGGGAAAAAGGGGAGCCCAAAAGTGTTTATTATTGATCAAGTACACACTTTTTGAACCCAAAACAAGAAAAACGCTTCTGGAGTGCTGACCAAAAGCGTTTTGTCTACAGTCTGAGGTCAGTGGATTTTGATCCACTGGCCTTTAGTATTTTTAATAAATGATAAAATTTCTCATTAAACGAAAAAAACTGGAAATAGGAAAAACAGGTGCTTATAATATTCATTCATAAATAGAATAAACCAAAGACTTCACACAGGAGGAAATGAATTATGTTGAAATGTTTAAAAAAGATTGATAAAGCAAAAACCGGTATCTTCGCAGCAGGCGTTCTGTTCGGAACCGCCGGTATCAAGATTTTGTCCAGCAAGGATGCGAAGAAGCTGTACACCAACTGCACCGCAGCCGTTCTGCGTGCAAAGGAGTGTGTCATGAAGACTGCGACCACTATCCAGGAGAACGCAGAGGATATCTACGCAGAAGCTCAGCAGATCAACGAGGACAGAGCAGCACAGGCCGCAAAAGAGTACGATGGTGAAGCAGAAGCAGCAGAGGCTGAGATCACCGCAGCAGACGCTGAATAATTTACAAGACAGAATAACAGACACCTGCATGCTCCGGCATCGCAGGTGTTTTCATGAAAGCAGGCATAAACTATGAGATTTGTGATCAAGCATGAGATAAAGGGGAGACTCAGGGTTCACATTTTACAGAGCCGCATGAGCTTTGCGCAGGCAGATACACTGCAATACTATTTGGACGGACAGAGTAATATTGTCAGTGCCAAAATTCAGGAGCGCACCCTGGATGTTACGGTAGTCTATACCGGTTCCAGGGAGGAAGCATTGAAGACACTGGAGAATTTTACGTATCAGGGTACGGAAGTGCCGGAGAACTATCTTGCTAATTCCGGCAGAGAGATGAACCGGGAATATAAGGATCAGCTGATCAATAAAGTGGTAATGCATTATGGGATCAGGCTGTTTCTGCCCATGGATATCCGTTCCGTGATCACCACAGTGAAGTCTTTCAAATATCTCTGGCACGGCGTGAAGACTCTGGCGAAGGGCAAGATCGAAGTACCGGTACTGGATGCCACTGCTATCGGTGTATCTGTGCTGCGTGGTGATTACAACACCGCAGCCTCTGTGATGTTCCTGTTAGGCATCGGTGAGATTTTGGAGGAGTGGACGCACAAAAAGTCTGTCGGTGATCTGGCGAGGAGCATGTCCTTAAACATTGACAAGGTATGGGTTGTGAGCGACGGACAGGAGATCCTGGTGCCGTCCACATCCATTAAGCCGGGTGATCTGGTAAGGATCCACATGGGCAATGTGATCCCCTTCGACGGTACAGTGACGGACGGAGAAGGCATGGTGAACCAGGCATCGCTCACCGGAGAATCCGTTCCGGTGAGAAAAATTCCCGGTGGAACTGTCTATGCCGGAACTGTGGTAGAAGAAGGTGAACTGACTATCTGTGTGAAAGAAAACGGCGGTTCCAGCAAATATGAGAAGATCATGACCATGATCGAGGAATCCGAGAAGCTGAAATCCTCTCTGGAGGGTAAGGCAGAGCACCTGGCAGATAAGCTGGTACCCTATACTTTCTTAGGCACCGGTCTGGTATGGATGTTCACACGGAATGTGACCAAGGCATTATCCGTGCTGATGGTAGATTTCTCCTGCGCACTGAAGCTGTCCATGCCGTTAGCGGTATTGTCTGCGATCCGAGAGGCAAGCACCTACGAGATCACGGTAAAGGGCGGCAAATACTTAGAGGCTATGGCAGATGCCACGACCATCGTATTTGACAAGACTGGTACTCTGACCAAGGCACAGCCTACCGTGGCGGATGTGGTATCCTTTAACGGACAGCCCGCAGAGGAACTGCTTCGGATCGCCGCCTGCCTGGAGGAGCATTTCCCGCATTCCATGGCAAAGGCAGTGGTGCGGGAAGCAGCCCGCAAGGAGCTGGTACATGAAGAACTGCATACCAAAGTGGAATATATCGTAGCCCATGGAATCTCTTCTACTCTGAACGGCAAGAAGATCATCATCGGCAGCTACCATTTCGTATTTGAGGATGAGCAGGCACAGATCCCGGAGGGCAGGCAGGAGCTGTTCGATCAGCTGTCTGAGGAATACTCCCGCCTGTATATGGCAATAGACGGTAAGCTGGCTGCGGTGATCTATATCGAGGATCCTCTCAGAGAAGAGGCCGCTGAGGTGATCAGGCAGTTAAAAGGCCTGGGGATTGGCAAGGTCGTTATGATGACAGGCGATAGTGATCGTATCGCGAAATCCATTGCTAGAATCGTCGGTGTGGATGAGTATTATTCCGAAGTATTGCCGGAGGACAAGGCAAAGTTCGTGGAGCAGGAGAAGCAGGCAGGCCATAAGGTCATTATGATCGGTGATGGTATCAATGATTCCCCGGCATTGTCAGCGGCAGACGTAGGGATTGCTATCAGCGAGGGCGCACAGATCGCCAGAGAGATCGCGGATGTGACCATCGGTGCGGATAATTTACAGGAAGTAGCGACACTGAAGGAGCTGAGCAATGCCCTGATGGAGCGGATCCATAAAAATTATCGCATGATCGTAGGGATCAACACCGGACTGATCATTTTAGGTGTGGCAGGTATCATTCCTCCCACCACTTCCGCTCTTCTGCATAATACATCTACCCTGTGGATCAGCACCAAGAGCATGAAGAACCTTTTGGATAGAGAAGAAGCATAAAAAGAGAAAAAGCATAAAAAGAGAAAAAGCAAAGGCCATTGTGAGAGAAAAAGAGAACTCCTCGCAATGGCTTGTGTTTTACTTTATAGTAAGTTGCTGCTAACTAAAACATGTAATACAAAAAAATGTAATACAATTTGAATAGAATGTACGGCACTTTTGTAGGAATTATATGTTGCATATTTGCAGATGCTTGTATATAATGATATAGTAATTCCTAGTTGTACGCTAGAGATAGGAGGAAGTATATGTCAGAACAATTATTACAGGTGCGTAACTTGTCCGTAAGTGTAGAGGACAAGCCCATCCTTCATGGAATAGATTTAGAGGTTCGTCCCGGAGAGACCCATGTCCTCATGGGACCCAACGGTGCAGGCAAATCCACACTGGGTTACACCATCATGGGAAGTCCCCGTTATGAGGTGACCGGTGGTGAGATCCTGTTCAAAGGAAAACAATTATTGGAAGAGACCGCAGACCAGAGAGCCAAGGATGGTATTTTCCTGTCCTTCCAGAATCCCCTGGAGGTACCCGGAGTATCGCTTCGGAATTTCATCCGTAATGCCGTGGAACAGAGAAGCGGTTCCCGCATCAAGCTGTGGACCTTCAAAAAGGAACTGGAGCAGGCAATGGAAGTATTGCAGATGGATCCTTCCTACGGGGACCGTGATCTGAACGTGGGATTCTCCGGCGGTGAGAAGAAAAAGGCAGAGATCTTACAGTTACTTATGTTAAAACCCTCTCTGGCAATCTTAGATGAGACCGATTCCGGTCTGGATGTGGATGCGGTACGTACGGTATCCAAGGGTGTGGAAGAGTACCAGAAGGACAAAAAAGGTGCGCTGCTGATCATCACCCACAGCACCAGAATCCTGGAGTCTCTCCATGTGGACAAGACCCATGTGTTGGTGAATGGTAAGATCGTGGCATCCGGCGACGCTTCCCTGGTAGACGAGATCAACGAGCATGGTTTCGAACGTTTTCTGGAAGCATAAGGAGGTTGACGATCTGAATGAGTGAACGTGAAAAGACATACGTGGAAGACGTCAACAGAAGCATTTATGATATCCGTAATGAGGAGAAGGACGTCTATCGTATTAAAAAGGGACTGACTCCCAATATTGTGGCGGAGATTTCCGAGAAAAAGAAGGATCCCGCATGGATGGCAAATTTCAGATTACAGTCTCTGCAGATCTATAATGAGATGGAAGTTCCCGACTGGGGTCCCTCTATTGAGGGTCTGAACATGGAAGACATCGTAACCTATGTAAAACCTAATACCCATATGAGCGCCAAATGGTCCGAAGTGCCGGAGGACATCAAGGATACCTTCGAAAAATTGGGGATCCCACAGGCGGAGCGGAAGTCCCTCGCCGGTGTGGGGGCACAATATGATTCCGAACTGGTATATCACAATGTCAGAGAAGAAGTGGCAGCCCAGGGCGTAGTCTATACCGATATGGAGAGTGCCCTGAACGGGGAATATGCGGATATGGTGCGGAAACATTTCATGAAGCTGGTGACCCCCAGAGACCACAAATTCGCAGCGCTGCACGGTGCTGTGTGGTCCGGTGGTTCCTTCGTATATGTTCCCCCCGGAGTGTCCGTGACGATCCCCTTACAGTCCTATTTTCGACTGAACGCACCGGGAGCCGGACAGTTCGAGCATACCCTGATCATTGTGGACGAGGGTGCATACCTGCATTTTATCGAGGGCTGTTCCGCCCCGAAGTACAACGTGGCGAACCTCCATGCCGGCTGTGTGGAGCTGTTCGTGGGGAAAAATGCAAAACTGCGTTACTCCACCATCGAGAACTGGTCCAAGAATATGTATAACCTGAACACCAAGCGGGCGCTGGTGGAAGAAGGCGGTACCATAGAATGGGTATCCGGTTCCTTCGGATCCCACGTATCCTATCTGTACCCCATGAGCGTGTTGAACGGTAAGGGAGCGAGAGCGGAATTTACCGGTATTACTTTCGCCGGAGCCGGTCAGAATCTGGATACCGGTACGAAAGTGGTTCACAATGCACCGGAGACCACTTCTTATATCAACACGAAGTCCATCTCCAAGGATGGCGGGATCAGTACGTTCCGAAGCTCCGTGGTAGTGAAGAACAGTGCGGCAAAGAGTAAATCTGCGGTATCCTGTCAGTCCCTGATGCTGGATGATAAGTCCCGCTCCGATACCATCCCGGCGATGGATATCCGTACCCAGGATGCCGATATCGGGCATGAGGCGAAGATCGGCAGGATCAGCGACGAGGCAGTGTTCTATCTGATGTCCCGCGGCATCTCCGAGGAGGACGCCAGAGCCATGATCGTCAGCGGCTTCGCGGACAATGTATCGAAGGAGCTGCCGTTGGAATATGCGGTAGAGATGAACAACCTGATCCGCCTGGAGATGAAAGGCAGCATCGGGTAAAGGGAGGACAGAATATGGAAAAAGAATATAATATGACCATCAACCGACTGCCCTCTAAGACATGGAACTGGCTTCGTATGAATGAGACGCAGTTGGAGAGAATAGAGATCCCCGCGGCCGGAGAGGCAAAAGTCACTCTGCCGGAGAAGATAACGACCGCTGAAAACGAAGGCTCTAAGCCCTGGAATGCGGATTTTGTAGGGATTGCCTCCGGTATGGGGGAAGATATGGACGGTCTGCTTGCCGCAGCGGGAGTAAAAGCAAAACATTATGAGGTGCCCGCGGATGTGACAGAGGTGCAGCCGTTACTGCTTGATTATGCCTATGCACAGAACAGCTTACAGGCGGGAGCTGTAGCGGTAAAAGCAGGTAAAAACAGTGAGATCACCGTGATCGAGGACTTTGCTTCCGACAGGGAGACGTCAGGTCAGGCAGCGGTATCCACCAGACTGTATCTGGAAGAAGGCGCGAAGCTCCGGCTGATCCAGGTGCAGAGACTGGGCAGTGATTTTACTTTTATGAATGATATCGGTGCCCTGTGTGAGGAGAAGGCTTCCCTGGAAGTGATCCAGCTGATCCTGGGCGGTAAAAATACGTATTTAGGATGCAAGACCACTCTGCAGGGCAGAGAGAGCAGCGTGAACACGGATACCGCCTATATCGTAGACGGCGAAGGCAGACTGGATATGAATTATGTGGCTCTGCATGAGGGGAAAAAGACCCAGAGTAATATGCAGGCCGGAGGCGTATTAAGAGATCATGCCTTCAAATTATACCGCGGCACCATTGACTTCAAATGGGGTGCCAAGGGTGCGGTAGGCAATGAAAAAGAGGACGTACTGTTATTGTCCAATGATGTGGTGAACCAGACCATTCCCCTGATCCTCTGTGCGGAGGAAGATGTGGAAGGCAATCACGGCGCCACCATCGGTAAGCTGGATGATGAGCTGCTGTTCTACTTAGAGAGCCGCGGCATGAACAGAGAGCAGATCTATGAGATGATGGCGATGGCGAAGGTGGATGCGGTCTGCCGTAAGATCCCTGACGCTTCCACACAGGCAAAGGTACAAAAGTTCCTGGGCAGAGCCGTGGAAGAAGAGGAAGCGTAAAGAGTAAGATAACAGGAGGAAGTATGAGTATTTCAGTCAACGAGATCCGCAAGGATTTTCCTCTGCTGGAGAATCAGAAAGTGATCTATCTGGATACCGCAGCGACTTCACAGAAGCCGGCCTGTGTCCTGGAAGCAGAGCGGGAATTTTATGAAAAATACAATGCCAATCCCCTGCGCGGATTATACGAGCTGGGAGAGGCGGCAACCGAAAAATACGAAGAAGCCAGAGAGACGGTAAGGGAGTTTTTGAATGCGAAGGAAGCGGCGGAGATCATCTTCGTCCGCAATGCCACGGAAGGTTTAAACCTGGTGGCGTACAGTTTCGGATCCCTGGTACTGAAACCGGGAGATGAGATCCTGGTGAGCATTATGGAGCATCACAGCAATCTCCTGCCCTGGCAGCAGGCGGCAGCCAGGACCGGAGCGGTGGTGAAGTATCTGGAGTGCGCCGAAGACGGAAAATATACCGAGGAAGCTTTTAAGGAGGCACTGAGCGACCGAACGAAGATCGTTGCCATGACCCAGGTATCCAATGTGCTGGGCTGCAAAAATGATATCAAGCGTTTTGCACAGCTGGCACATGAGGCAGGCGCTTATTTCGTGGCAGACGGAGCCCAGAGCGTGCCCCATATGGCAGTGGACGTACAGGATCTGAATGTGGATTTTCTGGCATTTTCCGGGCATAAAATGTACGCTCCCATGGGAATCGGTGTGTTATATGCGAAGAGAGAGCTGTTAGAGCAGATGCCCCCGTTTTTATGCGGTGGAGAAATGATCGATTCCGTCAGCCGTACAGGAGCCGTGTGGGCAGAGGTGCCTCATAAGTTCGAGGCAGGTACGGTGAACGGTGCCGGTGCTTATGCCCTCGCAGAGGCTATCCGTTATGTGCAGAAGATCGGCTTTGATTTCATCGAAGAGAGAGAAGCAAAGCTGACAAAACTGTTGATGGATGGGATGAAGGAGATCCCTGCGGTGCATATTTTAGGATCACAGAAAGCGGAGGATCATCACGGTATCGTGACATTTAAGCTGGACGGCGTGCATCCCCATGATGTGGCATCTGTTTTAGATGCAGATCACATCGCAGTCCGGGCGGGACATCACTGCGCCCAGCCGTTACTACAGCACCTGAGAGTGTTGTCTACCACCAGAGTGAGTCTGGGTGTCTACAATACGGAAGAAGAGATACAGGCATTTTTAACAAGTCTTGCCGGGATAAGGAGACAGATGGGCTATGGAGAATAAAACGTTTTATAATGAGATCCTGACGGAGCACAACCTGCATCCGTATCACAAGCACAAGCTGGAGGATGCGAACCTGGTGTTAGAAGGTGTCAATCCCAGCTGCGGCGATGATATTTTTCTGGAACTGAAGGTGGAGGACGGTGTAGTCGTGGACGGTGCCTTTGAAGGAGACGGCTGTGCCATCTCCCAGGCTTCCGCGGACATGATGCTGGAACTGGTCATTGGTAGAAGTAAGGAAGAGGCACTGCATCTGGCAGATCTGTTCCTGAAAATGATCAAGGGAAGTATCACCGATGAAGAGAAGGATGAGCTGGAAGAGGCCTCCGTATTGCAGGATATCGCCCACATGCCTGCCAGGGTAAAATGCGCGGTGCTTGGCTGGCATACTATGCAGGAATTATTGAAAACAGAAGAAAAATAGCTGATAAAAAGATAAAGATACATCTTGCACGCCCTTTTTGGATACGCTACAATGAAAAAAGAAGTGTAAGTAAAGCGGGGGGGCTGTGCATGTTCCACATAGAGCTTATCATTGAATTCCTGGAAAACGTGATGAACAATATTGTCCAGGTGGCAATACTGTTCTTTGAATTTGTCGGAGTGATCGTTATTATTCTCTCCGGTCTGAAAGGGTTTTATAATTATGTGCGGCGGGTGCCGGATATGAAGATCACCTTGGCGCAGGGGCTTGCTGTAGGGTTGGAATTCAAGTTGTGCAGTGAGATCCTTAAGACCGTTATTGTCAGAGACTGGAAGGAGATCGTTACCGTAGCCGGTATCATCGGACTTCGTGCGGCACTGACCTTCCTGATCCATTGGGAGATCAAGGAAGAGAAGAATCATTCCTAAAAATCGGCAGCTGATGAAAATCGGCTGCTTTTTTTAGAATGATTTCCGGTTACCCAACAAAAGTCAATAAGTTTATCCAGATAAAGAGATTAAATTTGTAATGGTATATAGGTTAAATTTGCACCTTGGAAAAAAGCTGTCAGAGGACTAACATATAACGATAAAGTATGTATTTATAAAAAAAGTGTAAAGAAATGCTAAAAAATCCGTTGTATTTGACACTTCGACGTGCTAAAGTTATCAATAGCATGAACGTAAATGTAATCGATTACGCATGCTTAAAAGGAAAGCAGAATGGAATTACAAAAGACACTTACTCCCGGGGAAGCGCTGGAACGCGTCCTGCGATCTTATCAGACCTACTACAATATCAAAACAGAGGCTGTAGAACCGCCATTCGCAGCCGAAGCAATCTTCGGATCCCATAATGAGCAGTATTTTCTGATCAAGAAAGCCAAGGTGGCAGATATTGACACCAACGAGACAGTGTATTTTGCCACAGAAGAATCTTTATCTAAGGAACGTCTTCTGGAACTGGACGCTATCGCCTGGGAGCGGGGAACTGCAAATGTGCAGCCGTCTTCCAATCACAGGAACAGTGATGTCGTCCTGATCATTCTGACCGCTCATGCCGGGGAGGATGCTCTCGCACAGGTGAAAAAGTGCAGGCATTATCAGAGTTACCTCTGGGGATTCCATGGCTGGAGCAATTATCGTCTGATTGTCGCCGAGCTGTCTTCGGGTCGGATCGTCCACAACCGCCACGGACAGATTCTGAAGAAACTCGTAAAAAAGGCAATGATAAATTAAATCTGTGTATTTAAGAAAAGGAGAAACACAAATGACAGCATTATTAATCGTTGTAGCCGCTATTGTACTGTTGTTTATCGGCTATGTGTTCTATGGCTCCTGGCTGGCAAAACAGTGGGGTATCGATCCTACCAAGAAGACTCCTGCAATTGAGAAGGAAGATGGTGTGGATTACGTTGCAGCTAAGCCTGCCGTACTTATGGGTCATCATTTTTCATCTATCGCCGGAGCAGGCCCGATCAACGGACCGATTCAGGCTTCCATCTTCGGATGGGTTCCCGTATTCCTGTGGTGTATCATCGGTGGTATTTTCTTCGGCGGTCTGCAGGACTTCGGATCTTTATTCGCATCTATCAGACATGACGGTAAATCTGTAGGTGAGATCATCGAGGATTCCATGGGATCCAGAGCTAAGAAGCTTTTCATCATCTTCGCACTTCTGGTGCTGATCCTGGTAATCGCTTCCTTCGTTAACATTGTGGCAGGTACTTTCCTGACCCTGGCGGATGATGCCGGCAAGACCGCTTTCGGTTTTGTGACCAATCCTACCGGTAATCAGTCTACCGCAATGATCTCTCTGCTGTTCATCGTTCTGGCTGTTATTTATGGTTATGTGACCAACAGAATGGGCGTTAAGACTCTGCCCGCTACCATCGGTGGTATCATCTGTATCGTAGCTATTACTGTTTTAGGTCTGAACGTTGGATTTGCAATGAACCGTATCGCATGGATCGTATTTGTAGGTGTTTACATCGCAGTGGCTTCCCTGGTTCCCGTATGGATCCTGTTACAGCCCCGTGACTACCTGTCCAGTTTCCTGCTGTATGCTATGATCGGTCTGGCATTCATCGGTGTCGTTGCCGGTGCTTTCACCGGTACTGTCGCATTCGATATCCCTGCGTTTAATGGCTGGGAGCCCAAGGCAGGACAGACATTGTTCCCTATGCTGTTCATCACTGTAGCATGTGGTGCATGTTCCGGTTTCCACAGCCTGATCGCTACCGGTACTTCTTCCAAGCAGTTAGCGAACGAGAAGGATGCCAAGGCTATCGGTTACGGCTCCATGCTGATCGAGTCTGCTCTGGGTATCATCGCGCTGGTAGCAGTCGGTGCAGTATATCAGAAGTATTTAAACGGTGAGTTCGGATCTCCCGCAGCTGCATTCGCTGCAGGTATTGCATCCATGTTCGGTACCGAGACCTCCAAGGCATACGGTACGATCTACGCACTGCTCACACTGTCTGTATCCGTATTCGCACTGACCAGTCTGGATACCGGTACCCGTCTGAGCCGTTTCATGTTCTCCGAGCTGTTCCTGAAGGAAGGCGAAGCTACTTACAAGGATGCCAAGGGCGCACGTAAGGTGCTGGCTCATCCTCTGTTCGGTACTGTATCCATGGTACTGATCGGCTGTATCCTCGGCGGTCTGTCCTTAAGCCAGATCTGGGGTCTGTTTGGTGCAGCGAACCAGCTGCTCGCAGGTATCGCTCTGATGGCAGTAGCTGCATGGCTGGGTGAAGTTGGCAAGAACAACAAGATGTTCTTCTTCCCTATGGTATTCATGCTTGCTGCAACCCTGACCAGCCTGGTGATCACCGTGATCAACAAGTGCAAGGCGATCGGTGCCGGCACTGCTGCATGGGGTGACTGGTTCCAGCTGTTCTTCGCAGCTGCAATGGCAGTTCTGGCAATCTTCCTGGTAGTGGAAGGTGCACGGACCTTCGTTAAGCAGATGAAAGAGAAGAAAGCAAAGAAAGCTGCTTGATCAGAGAAGCAAAAGAAAAATAAAAGAAATCCCGGAGACTGTGAAAGCCTTCGGGATTTTTTTGATCAGTGTGACAGCCCGCATCGTAACATCCGGAAGGTTGCGGCTGTTCTTGAGTAAATGGAAAGAATTATAATAGGTTTAATGTTCGAAGAAGGCAACCGCAACAGCTCCGGGGCCTACATGGGTTCCGATGGTGGCTCCCAGAGTGCTGATGGGAAGTTCCTTTGCGTAATCCTTCCACAGATGTTCGCTGTCGTGAATGTATTTTTGCAACAGCTCATCACTCAGACCGGTATAACCCAGACAGAAAGGACGGGAGAAATCTACACCGTCAGCTTTTTCTATCTCACGGATCAGGAAGTTACTGCCGTTTTTAGAGCCGCGGGCTTTCCCGAGCATAATGATCTCACCGTCTGAGACAGCGACCACAGGCTTGATGGCCAGTGCACCGCCGATGAATGCCACGGTAGAGGAGATACGTCCGCCTTTTTTCAGATATTCCAAGGTGTCCAGAAGTCCCATGGTGTGGATCTTGGATTTCTCCTTTTCGAGAATGCTGACAATTTCTTCTGCGGATTTCCCCTGATCCTTTAATTGCAGACCATACTCTACCAGAATGCGTTCTCCTATGGTGGCATTCATGCTGTCTACGACGAATACCTTACCCTCATAATCTTCAGCAGCGATCCGGGCACTCTGGCAGGTGCCGGACAATTTACCGGAGATGGTGATCACGATGACGGTCTCCCCCGCGGAGACTGCCTGCTCATAAGCGTCTTCAAAGACAGCGGGAGATACCAGGCTGGTGGTGGGGAGAGTGTCACATTCGATCAGCTTTTCGTAGAATTCTCTGTGACTGATGGTGACTCCGTCAGCATATTCGTCGTCGCCGAAGCGGATGTGCAGCGGCAGGATGGTGACATCCTCCCTGGGGTGGTTCATATCAGATGCGGAGTCTGTGATAAAACGTATTTTTTCCATGATAGTATTCCTATTCTTTTTATTATAGTTTGGCAGCTAAATGTTTCTTCCTGCTTATTTTTTGGGTGGATGTTCGGAAGGGAACTCAGCAAGGTACTGTTCCAGATTATGGGAGATCCTCTCCAGGGAATCGTAGAGATTCACCCGCTGTTCCTCTGTCATGCCGTCTCCGCCGTGAGCCAGTGCAGAGTAGATCCGGGAACCGATTTTTTTGACTACAGTGCTGCCTTCCTCGGTCAGATAATATAAAGTACGGTAGGAACGCTTGTTTTCCGGCAACTCACAGGACACCAGGCCTTTAGCACTTAACTGGCTTAATGTCCGGGAAATGGCAGCTTTATCTTCCTTACAAAGCTCTGTCAGCTGTGTGGCAGTCAGCCCCTCCGGATGTTTTCCCAGGTGATACAGACACATAGTGTAACCTGCTTTTAAGTCTAATTGCCCCATTTCCAGTTCTTTTAATTTCTGCAGATAACGGTGCAATTCCGTGATCGATACAACGAATCTTTCAAAACGATCCTGCATGGACAATCCTCCTATAAAATGTTGATGAAACAACAACTCTATGAAGTGTAGCACATGAATGTTGACAAGTCAACAACCAAAAAGTTTGATAAATAGTTGACAATCTCAAAAAATCGCGCTATATCTAATGAAAAGGATAATAATAAACAATACATAGCGGAAAGGAAGATTTTTATGGTTAAGAAATTGATCCTGGTAACATCACCGCCCGCCTGCGGAAAAACTTATATTTCCAAAGCTTTGGCGAAGAGACTGCAGCATGTGGTATATTTGGACAAGGATACTTTGATCACATTGTCAAAACAGATATTTGTAGTAGCGGGACAGCCTTATGACAGAAGCAGTGACTTTTTTGAAAAAAATATCCGTGACTATGAGTACGAGTGTGTTGTGGATCTGGCTATGGAAGCATTGGATTATGACGATATTGTATTGATCAATGCACCCTTTACCCAGGAAATCCGGGATATGGATTATATTCATAATCTGAAAGCCAAGCTTGCAGAGAAAAATGCAACGCTGGTGGTCGTATGGGTGGAAACATCTCCGGAGATCGTACATGAGCGTATGATCGCCAGAAATTCCGATCGAGATACCTGGAAGCTGACACACTGGGATGAGTATATTGCATCCTGTGATTTCTCCATTCCGGAGAATCTGGATGATCCTAAGGTGAAGGATGATCTGATCCTGTTCCAAAATAATAATGAAGAAGAATTTGAAGCATCCATGCAGAACTGTCTGCATATCCTGGAAGAGACCATGAAAGGCTAGAGATATCCGGCATGTATGGATTGTGCTGTGCACCGGTTTATGCTATGCTGAATACAGATCGCATATAATAGTAGAATGTATCTGTATAAAGTGAGGAAGCACAGCATGCTCAGACCTAGTATCGGTATTGACTGGGACGATGTCACCGCCCCGTTTAACAGCATAGCCATCCGTATGGCAAATGAAAAATATCATCCGGAGAAGCCTTATCGCCTGGAAGAGATCACTTCCTGGGCCAATGAGGGAAGAACTTCGGTGATCAAAGAATTTTATAACGATCCCGAGCTGTACAGCCGGCAGATTCCCACGGAGGAGACAAAGCGTGGGATCCGCCGGCTGATGCAGATTGCGGATGTTTTTTTTATTACGGCGGTATCACCGCATTTTATGGGAGTGCGGGCAGAGCAGATCATGACGCAGTTCCCGGAGCTTCCACCGGAGAATATTATATTGGGAAGTGCGAAAGACCGTGTACATTTTGATATTGTACTGGATGATGCCATTCACAATATTTTGGACAGCAAGGCAGAGTATCCGGTGTTGATGCGGAAGCCATGGAATGCCAAAATGACAGGGCTCCTGTCTGTGAATACCATGGCGGAATTCGTGTCACTGGTGCGTCAGATCATGAAAGCCTCCACTTCAAAGCCGGAGAAGATCACCGCCCCGGCGGTACTTGCACTGGTGGGGCCTTCCGGCTCCGGGAAACGTGAGATCACAGAAGCTCTGTGCGGCAGCAAAGGTGGAAATACGACAGAGAATATCCGCGCGGAGCAGTTGTTTGTGCGCCCGGTGAATTATTGCACGGAACCGGAACGTCACGGACACCGGTATGTTTCAGAAGAAGCCTTCGACCGGATGGATTTTTTTGAAAAAACAGCTTATGCGGGAGTACGTTACGGAACGAGAAAAGAAGATATCCGTGAGCTACTGGATCAGGGGAAGTTTGCTGTGATCCCGGTGGATATGTGCGGCGCTATCGCCATGAAACGGTCTTTTCCCACGCACATTATATACGTGGCGCGCGACAAGGAAAAGCTGATTGCCGACATCATAGAATCTGACTACGACACCGAGGAGAAGACCTTGCGGATCCTGTCCATTGATGCGGAAAAACGCAACCGGAAAATCTGCGATCATGTCATTCATAATGATACCATAACCGGTGATTTTGTCAGCGGTGCGGAAGAACTCAGAAAGCTGATCATGCCGGAAAGTGAAAAATGATGAGAAAGATAGGAACAGTGTTGTCTGGAAACAAGATTTGGATAGATAAAATCCAGATAGAGAAAGAGCAGGGCTGGAATCAATGGAAGAAAAACAGCTGAAATACTATAAAATGCATCATGACCTGGAGGAGCAGATCCACCGGGGAGAACTGCGGGCGGGGGATCGTGTGCCTTCTGAGAACCAATTGGCGGCTGCTTATCAGGTGAGCCGTCAGACTGTCCGGAAAGCACTGGCGATCCTGGAACAGGAAGGATATATTTATGCAATGCATGGAAAAGGAACCTTTGTATCGGAGCGGTTACGTCCCGGACATAAATCCCACAATATAGCTGTAGTGACCACTTATCTGTCGGATTATATTTTCCCGAGGGTCATTCAGGGGATTGATGATGTCCTCACGGCTGAAGGCTATAGTATTCTGCTGAAAAATACCCACAATTCCAGAAGCCAGGAAGCCAGATGTCTCGAAGAGCTGTTGCAGAAGGACATCGACGGAGTCATCATCGAACCCAGTAAAAGCCAGATCAGCTGCAGGCATCTGCATTTATATGAACAGCTCGAAAGCTATGGAATTCCTTACGTGTTCATACAGGGCTGCTTCGACCGGATGGAGGACAGACCACAGGTGCTGATGGATGACTGCAGGGGCGGATATATGATCACAAAGTATCTGTTAGACAATGGGCATCGTAGTATTGCCGGAATCTTCAAGGCGGATGACATCCAGGGGCAGAACCGCCATCGCGGCTATGTGCAGGCATTACAGGAAGCGGGTATGCTCTACGATCCCGATAAGGTGATATGGTTCCATACGGAGGATAGAAAGGTACATCCCCGGGAAGGAATTCTGCGACTACTGGCAAAGGGGATTTCACTGGATGCCGTCGTATGCTATAACGATCAGATCGCTATGCAGATCATTCCGGCACTGGCCTCCCGCGGGATCCGTGTTCCGGAGGATATTTCTGTCACCGGCTATGACAACTCATGCATGGCCATGGGTGATGGTTTTCACCTCACGACCATCGTGCATCCCCAGGAGAAGTTGGGAGAGATGGCCGCACAGTTGTTGTTGTCTCTTCTGCAGGGCGAGATTTTACAGCCGGAGGAGAGAAGAATTCTCATCCAGCCGGAGCTCGTGGTGGGAAACTCCTGCTGCAGTAGATTGAAAGTTAGTGAAATACATTGGCAAAATCCACGAACTCCCGGAGCATGCGATACACATGTCTCGATGTAAAGTCTCCGGATGTGAATTTTCTACGAAAAGTGATGAGTGGTTCTCGTCATGACGGGGTCGCCTACAGTCGACATCCATGTCGACAATCGGCTGACGCGGACATCGTGTCCGCTTTCCCCCTGTCTATCAGCACTTTTCAAGAAAATATCAACACCCTCCGACAGACATCGCGGCATGACATTCCGTCCACCGTGGGCATTCTGTGTTTTTGGGTCTATGCAAAAAAACTGAGTTGTGAGATACTAAATTTGCTGCAAATAACACATAAAAAGCTGAATATGGGTCTATAGGGAAAAAACTGGCTCTGAGATACTCATTTTGAAGAAATTGAGTATCTGGAAAGCAAATTTTTCTCTATAGACCCATGAAATTTTTCAAGAAATCAGTAGCCCCGGCTGGGTATAAGAATAAGCAGGCCGTAAGCAGACGTCGGTACTTAGCGAGGGTACTTTCCTCGCTTATGTACCGCTACGCTCTGCGACAGAGCGCGAGCGTGCCGCGTTTCTTATACCCTGCCAAGGGCTACGGGATTATTTCACTAACTTTCAATTTAGTAAGGCAGATATATTACTGACCCAAAATAGAATTCTTCCGTTTAGGAGGTATATTCACCTCCAAATATACAACTTGTTAGTAGAAGCATACAAGTTGTAGAATGGGAATATAGAAATCGTATTTTCAGAGGAGGTATTACTTATGTTACAGACGAAAAACTATCAATTCTGGTTTTGCACAGGCTCGCAGGACTTGTATGGAGACGAGTGCCTTGCGAAGGTGGCGGAGCATTCCCACAAAATCGTGGATGCCCTGAATACTTCCGGTGTGCTGCCCTACGAGGTTGTATGGAAGCCGACCCTGATCACCAACGAGCTGATCCGCCGCACCTTCAATGAAGCCAATCTGGATGAAAACTGCGCCGGCGTGATCACCTGGATGCATACCTTTTCTCCGGCGAAATCATGGATCCTGGGATTGCAGGAGTATCGCAAACCGTTGCTGCATTTCCATACGCAGTTTAACGAGGAGCTGCCCTATGATACCATTGATATGGACTTCATGAATGAGAACCAGTCTGCACATGGTGACAGAGAGTACGGCCACATTGTCAGCCGTATGCGTATGGAGCGCAAGGTGGTGGTGGGCCATTGGTCAGACCCGGTGGTACAGGGCAAGCTCGCATCCTGGATGCGCACCGCGGTAGGCGTGGTGGAGAGCAGCCATATCCGTATCATGCGTGTGGCAGATAATATGCGCAATGTAGCGGTAACCGAGGGCGACAAGGTAGAGGCACAGATCAAGTTTGGCTGGGAAGTAGATGCTTACCCCGTAAACGAGATCGCAGAGAGTGTAGATGCAGTTTCCAAATCTGATGTCAATGCTCTTGTAGATGAGTACTATGAGAAGTATAATATTTTATTAGAGGGAAGAGATCCCGGAGAGTTCAGAAAGCATGTAGCGGTGCAGGCACAGATCGAACTGGGTTTTGAACGCTTCCTGGAGGAGAAAAACTATCAGGCGATCGTGACCCATTTCGGTGATCTGGGTGCCCTGAAGCAGCTACCGGGACTGGCGATCCAGCGGCTGATGGAGAAAGGCTACGGCTTCGGTGCGGAAGGCGACTGGAAAGTAGCAGCCATGGTGCGTCTGATGAAGATCATGACCGGGGGAGTGAAGGATGCCAAGGGTACTTCCATGCTGGAGGACTATACCTATAATCTGGTCAAGGGAAAAGAGGGTATTCTGGAAGCTCATATGTTGGAAATCTGTCCTACTATTGCGGACGGTCCGATCAGCATCAAATGCCAGCCTCTGTCCATGGGAGACAGAGAGGATCCCGCCAGACTGGTATTTACTTCCAAGGAGGGACACGGCATTGCTACATCCCTGATCGATCTGGGCAATCGTTTCCGCCTGATCATCAATGATGTGAACTGTAAGAAAGTGGAGAAACCTATGCCAAAGCTGCCCGTAGCCACCAATTTCTGGACACCGGAGCCGGATATGTATACCGGAGCGGAAGCCTGGATCCTGGCAGGCGGTGCGCATCATACCGCCTTTACCTATGATCTGACGGCTGAGCAGATGGGCGACTGGGCAGCTATGATGGGTATCGAGGCTGTATATATCGACAAGGATACAAAGATCCGTGATCTGAAGAGAGACTTGATGCTAGGAGAAGTATTCTACCGCTAGGACAACGGAAGCCGGGATGGGAAAACCAGATACTTCTATCCGTAGATAAAGAAGGGTATCGTAAAAATGTTAAAAGTGTTTTTGGTGGAGGATGAATTCGTCATCCGCGAGGGAATCAAAAATAATATCGACTGGGAGACTCATGGCTATGAGTTCTGTGGGGAGGCCGGTGACGGAGAACTGGCCTATCCCATGATCCAGAGGCTGCGTCCGGATATCGTGATCACTGATATCCGGATGCCGTTTATGGATGGGCTGGAGCTCAGCAGACTGATCCGCAGAGAGCTTCCGGACATCGAGATCATCATTCTGTCCGGTTATCAGGAATTTGAATACGCGAAGGAAGCCATCAAACTGGGGGTGGCGCAGTATTTGTCCAAGCCGATTAACGGAGAGGAACTTCTGGCCGAACTGGAGGAACTCTCAGCAAAGATCGAGGAAAAACGCAGAGCTACCCAGATCCGTGAGCGCTATTTGAAGGAGATGGAGGAAAATACACTCAGAGAGCGAAAAAAACTGTTCCAGAGTCTGGTCGTTGGCGATAATACCGCAGCAGAATTACTGGAGTCAGCGGAGAGACTCGGCATCGATCTGTCGGCACCGTGGTACAATATTATTTTATTTAAGACGCAGTCACTGCGCCATGCACAGGACGAATACTCCGGCAGCCTGATCCGCATCGAAGAAGAACTGCGGTCACTGGAGGACGGAACAACGGTAGTATCATTTGACCGTAACCTGGAGGGCAAAGCATTTCTGCTAAAGGCGGAATCTGAAGAACAGTTACAGCTTCAGCAGCAGGAATATATTGAGAAGATCAAAGATATTATGGAAAAGTATGAGCACGTCCGCTATTTCGGAGGCATTGGCAGACCGGTGAACCGTCTGCGGGAGCTTCCGGCCTCCTTTGAACAGGCCAGTCATGCTTTTGCTCACAGGTATCTGGTGCAGGACAGCCGCATCCTGGATGGCGGGTATCTGGCACAGGGAACGGAAGAAGAGCACTTTGATATCAAGCAAGTCAATCCCAAACAGATCGATCGGACCAGGATCCAGGAATTCTTAAAGCAGGGAGACAGAGAAGAGGTCGTTTATTTCGTAGAAGAATTTTTCCGGGATCTGAGCAACAAAGCACTGCAGTCCAATATTTTCAGGCAGTACATCACGATGGATGCCTATTTCTGCGTGGCGGATTTCCTGGAAAGCCTGTCAACAGATACGCAGGATCCGGAGACTCCGAGCCAGGATGAGAAGACGCAGCAGGACAGCGACAGTGCTATACAGTATATTATACGGATCCTGGACAAAGCGCTGGAAGCAAGAGACAGAGCAGCCAGCAGCCGCTATGACGATGTGGTGGAGCAGGTGATGAAATATATAGAGGAAAACTATGCAGAAGAGGAGCTGTCATTGAATCTGCTGGCATCCCACGTGAATTTCTCACCGAATCATCTGAGCATGATCTTCAGTCAGCAGACAGGGATGAGTTTCATTAAATATCTGACGGATTACCGTATGAACAAAGCAAAGGAATTATTGCGCTGCACCGGCAAACGCAGCAGCCTGATCAGTCAGGAGGTAGGGTACAAGGACCCTCATTATTTTTCCTATCTGTTCAAAAAGACCCAGGGGATGACACCTACCCAGTATCGGGGCGGCATCAAATAGCCACGATCGCGGAAAGGACTTCTTATGAGAAAAAGGTTAAAAGAAATTTACGATCATTCTACGCTCGTGGCAAAGATAAGATATTCTTATCTTTGCCTTTTAGTGCCTTTTGTATTGTTTCTGATCTTCTGTTTCTATAATCTGTGGAATAACAATCGCAGATATGAGGACATGGTCAATTCCTCTGTTATGGCCAGTCAGTTCAGCCTGGATTTCCAAAAGGATTTTGATTATGAGACCTATCTCCTCATTGTGGGCAACAAGACGCTGGAGGAATCCAGTCTCCATGCCATGCTGGAGGAAGCAGATGAGATCGTGGCAGGACTGGAGGAATTAACTGAATCACAGGAGAATCGCAAGCGCCTGACCAGCGTAAAGAAATATCTGAATAACCTGGGAACCTATATTGGAAGGATCGAGGACAATATCCGTGAGGGTAACCGTTACGAAGATAATATAGAAATCTGGGAAAATGATGTACAGATCGTGACATCTCTGGTAGGAGACACGATGTCACGATACATCTATTATGAGATCCGTGGGATCCAGGAGAGCAGACAGCAGTATCAGGACTTTTTTGTGAATATGATCCGGTTTTCTGTGATCGCTTTTGCATTGATCCTGATGTTGTGTTTATTTTTATCCTATTATATTCCGCTGAGTATTACAAGACCTATCAGACGACTGACCCAGGTGACAGATCAGGTGGCGAAAGGGGATCTGACGGTACGATCGGATGTGACCGGCGGATTGGAGGCCCGGGTGCTCAGCGATTCTATGAATACCATGATCGACAAGATCAATGAACTGCTGGAGCAGGTGAAGACCGAGCAGGTGCGGCTGCGCAAGGCGGAATTTGAACTGCTGCAGTCCCAGATCAATCCTCATTTTCTATATAATACGCTGGATGCCATCGTATGGCTGGCGGAGGCCGGTGAACAGAAAAAGGTTGTGAGTATGGTAGGCAGTCTGTCCGATTTCTTCCGCATTTCATTAAATCAGGGACAGGATATTCTGGATGTCAGGGAAGAGCTTCAGCATGTGCGCAGCTATCTGGAAATCCAGCAGATGCGCTATCAGGATATTCTCCAATATGAAATCTGCGTGCCGGAAGAACTGTACTCCAGCCGGATACCCAAGATCACATTGCAGCCGCTGGTGGAAAATGCGCTGTACCACGGCATTAAGAACAAACGGGGAAAGGGTATGATCCGCATTGATGGGGAAATGGAGGACAGTGACTGTATCCTGCGGATCACCGACAATGGCAGGGGCATGACACCGGAACGCCTGGGACAGGTACGGGAGGGCATCCGCAATCGAAATGCCTGTGAGACGGAAATCTACGGACTTTATAATGTAAATGAACGGATCCGTTTGAACTTCGGGGAAAAATATGGGATCACCATTACCAGTACCTATGGCGAGGGAACCTGCGTGACGGTACGGCTGCCGGAATATACTTTGTGAGAAAAATAAACCATCATCGTAAAATATTCAACCGTTTACGAGGGTGGTTCTTTTTTGCCATAAAAATTCCAACTTTTCCGAGAGGTATCTTCATGGTTTTTTGCTTTTTTTCACGATAAAATAGGATCATCAAAGAAATAGTTCTTTGAACAACAAAAAAATTGGGAGGTTATACAATGAAAAAGAAAATTTTAGCAGCAGTAATGGCAGCAACCATGGTATTTAGTCTGGTAGCATGCGGCTCCTCTGATGCGGGCAGCAGCGCAGCCACCGGAAGTGCAGCTACGGACACCGCAAGCGCCGGAGCTACAAGCACGGATGCATCCGGAGATCTGATCAAGGTCGGTATCATTAACAATGACCCTAACGAGTCCGGTTATCGTACTGCAAATGATAAAGATATGAAGAATACTTTCACTGAGGCAAACGGCTACGAAGCATCCTTCGCATACAGCTTAAAGAACGACGAGCAGATCACCGCAGCACAGAAGTTCATCCAGGATGGCGTTGACTACCTGCTTCTGTCCGCAGCAGATACTGCCGGCTGGGATTCCGTATTGAAGGACGCACAGGATGCAGGCATCAGAGTTATCCTCTTCGACCGTACCATTGATGCAGATGAGAGCCTGTATGAGGCATCCATCGTATCCGATATGGCAAAGGAAGGCCAGACCGCAGTTGACTGGTTAAAGAGCCAAAACTTAAGTGAATATAACATCATTCATTTACAGGGTGTTATGGGTTCTGCAGCACAGCAGGGACGTACCGGTGCCCTGGATGACGCGGCAGCAAACGACGGCTTCAATCTCGTAACACAGCAGACCGCTGAGTGGAACGCAGAGAAAGCACAGCAGATCGTACAGTCCGTGATCGATGCAGGTACTCCTTTCAACGTAATCTACGCTGAGAACGATGATATGGCTAAGGGTGCGGTAGCAGCTCTGGATAAGGCTAATATCTCCCACGGCGTAGGCAAAGACGTTATCGTTATGGGCTTTGACTGCAACAAGTGGGCTCTGGAAGAGCTGAAGGCAGGCAACTGGAACTACGATGGACAGTGCAATCCTTTCCAGGCTTCCTATATTGATGAGATCATCAAAAAGCTGGAGAACGGTGAGACCATCTCCGAGAAGACCATCATCATGGACGAGAAGGGCTTCGATGCGACCACCATTACTCAGGAAGATGTAGACAACTACGGTATCTAGTCTGATGTAAATGACCAGAAGCGCGGCGCATGCTAGCTCCGCGCTTCTTTTATCAAAGATCAAAGAAGATTAAGGGGTGAAACTTTTGGACAATAACAAAGTATTGGAAATGAGAAATATTCACAAAAGCTTTCCCGGTGTACGAGCTCTGAAGGGTGTGGATTTCCATCTGAACAAAGGTGAGATCCATGCATTGATGGGAGAAAACGGTGCCGGAAAGTCAACCCTGATCAAGGTGCTGACAGGTGTCTATAGCAAGGATGAAGGACAGATCTTCATCGACGGCAAAGACAAGGCCGTGTCCATTCACTCTCCGCAGGAGGCACAGAAGCTGGGCATCAGTACTGTATATCAGGAGATCACACTCTGTCCGAATCTGTCCGTGGCAGAGAACATGTACATAGGACGTTCTAACAAGATCTATCAGAACTGGAAGAAAATGAATGAGGACGCAGATAAGATTTTACAGAATCTGGATATCCCTGCGAAAGCGTCCCAACAGCTGGCAAGCTGCTCTATCGCTGTACAGCAGATGGTGGCCATCGCCAGAGCTGTAGATATGGATTGTAAAGTACTGATCCTGGATGAGCCGACCTCCTCTCTGGATGAGCAGGAAGTAGAAAAGCTTTTCGGTCTGATGCGTGATCTGAAGGCCAGAGGCGTGGGTATTATCTTCGTAACTCATTTTCTGGATCAGGTATATGAAGTGTGTGACAAGATCACTGTCCTGCGGGATGGCGGACTGGTAGGCGAATATGCCATCAAGGACTTGCCCAGAGTACAGCTGGTATCCAAGATGCTCGGCAAGGAGCTGGATGACCTGTCCGACATCAAGGGTGAACAGAAAGCAGATCAGAAAGCGGAAAGCACAGAGCCGCTATTCGAGACCAAGGATCTGTGCAGTGACGCCGGGATCAAGCCTTTTGATTTCTATATCAAAAAGGGTGAGGTCAACGGATTTACCGGATTGCTGGGATCCGGCCGAAGCGAATGTGTCCGTGCTATTTTCGGTGCCGACCGTATCATTGGCGGCACAGTGAAAAAGAATGGCAGACAGGTGAAGATCACTAAGCCTCTGGATGCTATGCGTCATGGCATTGGTTATCTGCCGGAGGATCGTAAGCGGGACGGTATCGTAGGTGACTTGTCTGTAAGAGAGAATATTATCCTGGCACTACAGGTGCTTCGTGGATTCTTCCGACCGATCTCCCGGGCGGAAGCTAATAAATTTGCAGACGAATACATCAAACTGTTGGATATTAAGACTGCATCCGCCGAGACCCCCATCAAGTCACTGTCCGGCGGTAATCAGCAGAAGGTAATTCTAGCCAGGTGGCTTCTGACCCATCCGGAATATCTGATCCTGGATGAGCCTACGAGAGGTATCGATGTCGGCACCAAGGTGGATATCCAGAAGCTGGTACTGAAGCTGGCAGGTGAAGGCATGAGCGTGACCTTCATTTCTTCTGAGACCGACGAGATGCTCCGTACCTGTTCCCGGCTGATAGTCATGAGAGACCGCAGGGTGGTAGGAGAGCTGTCCGGGGAGGATCTGACCCAGACCAAGATTATGAGTACGATTGCCGGAGGTGAGAGTAAACATGAGTAAGGAAAAAACAGTGGAAAAACAGAATAAAAATTTCCTCAGCGGATTGTTCCGGCAGCAGATCTTCATTCCCATTGCAGCCCTGATCATTCTGGCAGTATTCAATCTGATCGCGGATCCCAGCTTTTTCAAGATCACACTGGGATATAACAGCGCAGGAGATCCGGTATTGTCCGGCTATCTGATGACAATCTTAGACTACGGTTCCGAACTGGCAATCCTGGCTATCGGCATGACACTGGTCACTGCCGCATCCGGCGGACAGGATATCAGTGTGGGCGCGGCCATCGCTATTGCAGGCAGTGTGATCCTGCGGGTACTGTGCGGTACCAATTCCAGACCCGATACCTTACAGGCTCCCATTATCGTAGCTTTTCTGATCGCCTGTGTGGTGGCAATGCTCTTCGGCGCATTTAACGGTGTGCTGGTAGCGTATTTCAAGATCCAGCCCATGGTAGCGACGCTGATCCTCTATACGGCAGGCCGTTCCATCGCTGCATGGATCAACAACAACGAACTTCCTATTGTAAGTGATCCGACCTTCAGTTATTTCGGCGGATTTATTCCCGGAATCCCCATTCCCACACCGTTTTTCATTGCGGCAGTGTGCGTACTGGTGATCTTCCTGGTACTGAAGTTCACGACACTGGGGCTTTACACCCAGTCCGTTGGTATCAATGAAAATTCCTCAAAATTAAATGGACTGAATCCCACATTTATTAAGTTCCTGACCTTCGTGATCTTAGGACTGTGTGTGGCGGTAGCGGCACTGATCAAGGTAAGCCGTCTGTCCTCCATCAACTACTCTGTGATCGCAAAGGACATCGAGATGGATGCAATTCTGGCAGTAGCATTGGGCGGCAATTCCTTAAGCGGTGGTAAGTTCAACATGGCAGCGTCAATCCTGGGTGCCTATGTTATTCAGTTCCTGACCACCACCTTATACAAATTTGACGTACAGTCGGATGCGCTTCCCGCTTACAAAGCAGTGGTAGTTATCCTGTTGGTGGTATTAAGCACGCCAAAGGTAAGAGAATGGCTGTCCGCTGTTGGCAAGAAGCTGAAGCAGAGTAAGACCGTAAAGGAGGTTGGCTGAAATGGGTAAGAAGTTAAAAAATATGACAGATACCAATCTGCTGCTGACCATCACAATTGTAGTATTTTTTGCAATGTATATCGGAGCTATCGTGTTCCAGGGAAAAGGCTTTTTAAAGCCACAGACGTTTTTCAATATCCTGAACGCCAACGCAGCTCTGATCATACTTTCCTGCGGTATGAGCTTAGTCATGATCACTGGTGGAATCGATATCTCCGTCGGTGGCGTGGTAGCACTGGTCAGTATGAGCTGTGCGGTATACCTGGACTTTGGCGGAGGCAATGTATTCATTTCTATGCTGATCGCCGTTGCTATCGGCCTTGCCTTCGGTATCGTACAGGGCTTCCTGGTAGCGTACCTGGATATCCAGCCCTTTATCGTGACACTGGCCGGGATGTTCTTTGCCAGAGGCATGACCACCATCGTAAATACTAAGCCCTTCAATGTGGCGAATGAAAACTTCACTGCACTGAAGGAGACACGTGTGTTCGTTCCGGGGATGGGATCTGTGAACAAGCTGGGAAATTATGTAAATGCCTATGTGGAAATCGGTGTGATAGTAGCACTGATGGTAGTCATAGTGATGTTTGTCATGCTCCGCTGGACGAAGATGGGCCGCAGTTTCTATGCTGTGGGCGGCAACAACCAGAGTGCACTGATGCTGGGCATCAATGTTAAGAGAACGAAGTTCCTGTCCCATCTGCTCTGCGGACTGTTGGCAGGCATCGGTGGCTATGTATACTTCCTGCATGTAGGAAGCGGTTCGGCTTCTCATGCGACAGGCATGGAGATGAATGCCATTGCATCCTCTATCATCGGCGGTACAATGTTGACAGGCGGTGTTGGTAATATCATCGGAACCTTCTTCGGCGTATTGTCCTTAAGCACCATCCAGAACATCGTATCCAGTGCAGGTCTGGATCAGGCATGGTGGACCGGTATCACTATTGCAGCTATGCTGTGTCTGTTCCTGGTGGTACAGAGCGTGGTGATCGCCAGAAAAAAGAAAATGCTGCAGAAATAAATAAGAGTAGTTTCCTTCCGCTGGAGGAAGGAGAAGAACGAAATGAAAAGAGCGTGGCTGATGTGCAGCCACACTCTTTTTCCGCTAGTAAAAGTAATCCACTGGATATTAAGGGGGGAAAAGTTATGAAAAAGACGAAGGTAAAAAAACAAAAGACTCCGAAAAAACAGGGATGCAGCCTGTTCCTGCTGCTGATGCTGCTGGCACTGGCACCGGTAGTCCTGGCAACAGTGATCCTCAGCACCACATCCTTACATCTGACCAGAACGAATCTGGAAGGAAGTGTACAGACCACACTGCATGTAACTGCGGATAATCTGGCAAAATACTGTAAGGAAAATGAGATCACGGCAATGAATGCCAGTAGTTATTACGAGTACCTGGACAGCCTGAAGGAAGAAGACCTGGAGATGGCCATTCTTGCAGATGGCATTCCGGCTACCACATCCATTAAAAATGAAAATGACTATCGTATCCGTGAAATCCCCATGGATCAGGACCTTGTGTCAGGCGGTGGGACGGAGGGGTATTATGATAAAAATGTAGTGATAGAGGGAAATGCTTATTATGGTTATTATATCCCGATTATGAATGACGGACGGATCACTGCGGTAGCTTTTGCGGCGGAACGGAAAAATGACATCACCGATGCTCTGTGGGAAATCGAGGTTGTATTCCTGATCTGCGCAGCGGGGATAGTGCTTCTGTTTGGTGCCATCTGCTTTTTCCTGAGCAGAGCTCTGTCGAGCAGGATGAAGGAGACTGGCGCCAGGGTGGATGCCCTGGCAGAAGGTGATCTGAGTGCCCAAAAAGAATCCCACAGTATCGTCCGTGAAATCCGTAATCTGTTACTGAATACCTCGCAGATGCAGCGGAATCTGGCACAGGTCATCGGCGGTGTGCAGGAGGTAGCCGGAGAACTTCTAAACAGTGTACGGCAGGTCGCAGAGGGAAGCAATGCTACCATGGAACAGGCGGAGCAGATCAGTCAGGCCGTGGATCAGCTGTCCGCTGCAGCAGAAGAAATGGCGGAAAATGTACAGAACATCAGTGACCGCATGGACGAGATTGGTGCGGCGGTCAACGACATCAGTGCCAGTGCCGGACAACTGCAGAAGGATTCGGAGGAGATGCAGGACAACAGTAGAAAAGCCGGAGAAGGTATGGAAAAGATCATGACCGGTAGCAGCCGTTCCGTGGAATCCGTGGATACTATTACGTCCAAGATCCATGAGACCAACGATTACATTGAAAAAATCGATGAAGCGGTAGCTCTGATCTTCTCCATTTCCGGACAGACAAATCTCTTAAGTCTGAATGCCTCCATTGAGGCCGCCAGAGCCGGAGAGGCAGGAAGAGGATTTGCAGTGGTAGCGGAAGAAATCCGTAAGCTGTCGGAGCAGAGTGCCGCCGGGGCCGAACAGATCAAGGAACTGGCACAGGGGATCACGGAGAAATCCGGTGAGACTGTGGAACAGGCGGATGTGGTAAAGGATATCATCCGGGAGGAACAGGATTACATTATTGCAACCAGAGAGCAGTATCAGCAGTTAGAGGAAAGTATCAGACATTCTGCGGAAGAGATCCGCAAGATTGCCGGAGAGACCAGACATCTGTCACAGCAGAAAGAGGATATTCTGGGCAATATCGGCAGTCTCAGTGCTATCAGCGAGGAAAATGCAGCCAACAACCAGCAGGTAAATGCAAACATTGAGGAAATCCTGACGCAGATACAGACAGTGGGCGCAAACTGTGATAAAATGAAACAGATCTCCGGGGAACTGGAGAACTCTGTGGCGTATTTTCACACAGAGAAAGAACCTGCTGGAAAATGAGAGAATGACAGAGTGGTTTCCGGGTGGGAAGAATGACAGAACAGGATGACATTACAGATATGAAAAAATGCAGAACAGGAAGACGATGGATGATAGGTCTGTTGCTGGGGCTGGGAATGATACTGGCCGGATGTGGCAGCAGACGAAGTACTGCGGATGACACGGTGACATCGGAAGAGATACAGATGGATCGTATCGTTGTTGGCTTTTCCCAGCTGGGAGCGGAATCCGACTGGCGCAGTGCCAACACGGAGTCCATGAAAAGCACTTTTACAAAGGAGGCAGGGTATGATCTGATCTTTGAGGATGGGCAGCAGAAGCAGGCCAATCAGATCCGGGCTATCCGCACATTTATCCAGCAGGAGGTAGATTATATCGTGCTGGCACCGGTGACGGAGACCGGTTGGGATACGGTGCTCAGAGAGGCGAAGGATGCCGGGATCCCGGTGATCATCGTGGACCGGAAGGTGGATGTGGAGGATGACAGTCTGTTTACCTGCTTTGTAGGGTCTGATTTTGAATTGGAGGGCCTGAAAATGTCAGAGTGGCTGAATTCCTTTTCTGTTAACAAGGGAATTGCCCCACAGGATATTCATATCGTAAATATTCAGGGAAACATCGGTGCTTCTGCCCAGATCGGACGGACCAGGGGACTGGAACAGGGCGTGGCAAAATACGGTTGGGATCTGTTGGACCAGGTATCTGGAGAATTCACCCAGGCCAAAGGCAAGGAGGTCATGGAGGCTTTTCTGAAAAAATATGACAATATCAACGTGGTCTATTGCGAGAACGATAATGAAGCCTTCGGAGCCATGGAAGCCATCCGCGCAGCGGGCAGAACCGTGGGCAGTGACCTGGCGGCAGGAGATATCATGATATTGTCCTTTGACGGTGTCAGCACGGAATCCATGGACTGCGTACTGAAGGATGAGATCACCTGTATCGGAGAATGCAATCCGCTACATGGACCAAGGGTAGAAGCACTGATCCGGATCCTGGAGGAGGGCAGGACCCCGGAAAAATTCTCTTATGTGGAAGAGGGACTGTATGCTCATGATGATACGGTGGTCTCTGTGACGGTAGATGATAAGATTTACCGCGTACAACAGGTGGACAGAGAACTTTGCAAAGAGAACGCATATTAAAAAATCTGAGGTAACGATCCGAATGTCACAGACATGGGATCGTTACATTTTTTTGCGGGAACTATAAAGTAATTGCAATTTAGTCCGATACATATTGTGAAACACGAATCACATTCGGGAAGGAGGAGTCGATATGCGTATTGAAGCGTATACACAGGTACAGCAGCTGTATCAGTCTCAGAAGTTAAGCAGAACACAGAAGACTAAGACAGCCACACACACGGACAGACTGCAGATCAGCAGCCAGGGCAAGGATTTCCAGACCGCTAAGGCAGCAGTGGCCGCCGCACCTGACATCAGGGAAGAGTTAACGGCTCCCATTAAAGCAAGGATCCAGAACGGTACTTATGGAGTGGATAATGCAAGCTTTGCGGAGAAGCTGCTTCAGAAACAGGAAGAAATGAGGTAGTTCTTTGGCTAGTTTAATGGAAAACCTGATAGATGTATTAGGCAGAGAGAGTACGGAGTACGAGGCTCTGCTTCAGTTATCACAACGCAAGACACCGATCATAGCAGGCGGTGATCTTGCAGAATTACAGAAGATCACGGACGAGGAGCAGGAGCTTGTAAGCAGGATCCATAATCTCGACAGACAGAGAGCGGGAGTGACTGCTGATATAGCCGATGTATTGAACAGGGATGTTAAAGAGCTGAAGCTGCCCAATCTGATCACCATGTTATCTGCACGCCCTGCGGAGCAGCAGGCACTGGCAGAAGCACATGACAGATTACAGGCAGCAGTCCGGGGACTGAAGCGCGTGAACGAGCAGAACAGTGAACTGTTAAACAGTGCACTGGAGATGGTGGAGTTCGAGATGAATCTCCTCCAGGCGGCGAAGACAGCACCCGAGACAGCCAATTACAATCGCGGAGCTTACAATGCAGGAGATACCATGGGCGTTATCGATCATGGCTTCGATGCTAAGCAGTAAGATACAGAGGTGAGAGTTCATGCCATTAATGGGTAGTTTATATATTGGATCGTCCGGATTACAGACAAGTCAGAATGCGCTGAATACCACAGCGCATAATCTTTCTAATGTGGACACCACAGGCTATACCAGACAACAGGTACAGCAATCTAACAGAGCTTATGTCACATTATCTACAGACCCGAAGTCTATTGCCAACAAACAGACGGGTCTGGGTGTCACATATTCCCGTGTAAAACAGGTCAGAGATTATTTCCTGGACAAAACATACCGCAAGGAATCCGGACGCAGTATGTTCTATGAAGTGTCCACGGAAGTCATGGAAGAAGTAGAGAGCCAGCTGGGAGAGTTGAACGGCGAGGCTTTTCAGACGACCATGACCGATTTCTGGACTGCAGTACAGGAGCTTTCCAAGGATCCCAGCAGCTCCGTCACGCAGGGACTGATCGTACAGAGAGCATCCGAATTCGTGCAGAGAGCAAGTGCGGTATATGATGGCTTAAGCTCCTATCAGGACAACCTGAATACACAGATCAGACAGAATGTGGATAAGATCAATAAATACGGCAATCAGCTGCTGACATTAAATGATCAGATCCGTGCCATTGAGTGCGGCGGTATTGAGCATGCCAATGACCTGCGGGATGCGAGAAATCAGATCCTCGATGAACTGGCAGAGCTGACCAATATGAGTTTTTCCGAGGACAGATACGGCAGTGTATCCGTACAGATCGAGGGTGTAGATTTCGTCAAGGACGGAACCTGCTATGAGATCGCCATGAAGACGGACGAAGCTACCGGCTTCGTGACACCGTTCTGGCCCATGAATGCTTCTTATACTACAAGGGATGACGGTACCAGAGTCTATAATATAGATGGCGCAGAGGTGTTTGACCTCTCTATCGAGATATCTTCTGATCTGGGAACCGATATCGGCGGGCTGAAGGCAATGCTGTTGGCCAGAGGAGATCACAGAGCCAACTATACCGACCTCGCAGAGGGAAAATACGACAGCGTATCCCAATCGGTCGTTATGAACATACAGGGTGAATTTGACCAGATGATCCACAATGTGGTGACGAAGATCAATGATATCCTGGCAGAGGCAGCCGGGGTACAGAGCGGAGATTTGGAGCTGGCAGACGGTACGACACTTAAAAATGCTAAATATTGCGCAGTGGATTCCGACGGCTATATGCGCATGGAAGACGGTACTCCGATCCAGTTATTTACCAAGGTGACGACAGACGGCTATCGTAAGGTGACCGGAAAAGACGGCAAGGACTACTGGGTCATGAACGAGGAAAAGGCCGACAGCCCTGAGAGCCTTTATACCATTGGTAATCTGCAAGTCAATTCAGCTCTCATGCAGGAACCCTCCAAGCTGGGATTCCGACTGGCGGACGGTTCGGAGGATAAGAAAACGGCGGATGCACTGAAGGCAGCGTTTACCGAAGAATCCTATACGCTGAATCCCAACGTACAGAAAAAGACTACTTTTGTAGATTATTATACGGATCTGGTATCACAGGTAGCAAACTCCGGATATGTGTTCCGGAGCATTTATGAGAACCAGGTCAACACCGTGGAAGCAACACAGAGTGCCAGGGAGCAGGTGGTCGGTGTCTCCACGGACGAGGAACTGTCCAATATGATCAAGTTCCAGAATGCATACAACGCATCCAGTCGATATATCAATGTGATCAGCGAGATGCTGGAACATATTATTTCCACATTAGGAGTATAGGAGGCGATATAGAATGCCCTCACAATTTTTTGGATTAAATATTGCATATACAGGACTGCTGGCCAGCAATGCTGCCATGAACACCACGTCCAACAATATCGCCAATGTACAGACGGAAGGCTACAGCAGACAGCAGGTGACACAGCAGGCGTCCAATGCACTGCGGGTATTCCAGACCTACGGCTGTGCCGGCGCCGGTGTAGAGACACTGGCCATCGAGCGCGTCCGCGATGAGTTCTATGACGGAAGATTCTGGGACAACAATGCACAGCTGGGCGAATACGATATGAAGCAGTACTACATGAAGCAGCTGGAGACCTATTTTGATGATGACGGCAAAAGTACCGGCTTCAAGACCATCTTCGACCAGCTGATGGTGACCGGTATGCAGGCTCTGTTAAAAGATCCCAACAGTGCTACCGCTAAGTCCCAGTTCGTGGGATATGCCGGAGCCCTGACTGAGTACTTTAACGGTATGGCGGGCAACCTGGAAAAGGTTCAGAAAGACATCAACCAGGAGATCAAGCTGAAGGTGGACGAGATCAACTCCATCGCCGGCGAGATCGCTACTTTAAATAAACAGATCAATACCATCGAACTGACCGGCACGAAGGCGAATGAACTCCGCGACCGCAGAACGTTACTGATCGATGAATTGTCCAAGATCGTGGATGTGGAAGTCAAGGAGACTCCCATCATCGATGCCAACAATGAGAACCGTGAGACCGGTGCCAACAGATATATGGTCAAGATCGCCGGAGGCCAGATGCTGGTAGACGGCAGTGATTACAACGGTCTCGAATGTGTGGCAAGAACCTCCTATGAGAAAGTAAACCAGACCGATATCGACGGTCTCTATGAAGTCTACTGGGCGGACGGGCAGAAGTTCAACCTGTACAATGCATCCATGGGCGGTGATCTGGCAGGACTGATCCAGATGCGTGACGGCAACAACGGCGAGAATTTCACCGGACAGGTGACCGCCACCGGCACGACGACCACGGCAGACGGCAAGACCCACGATACCGTAACCGTAAAAGTAACCAAGGCTTATCTGCAGGACCTGAATAAATGTAATCTATCGGATCAGGGAGGCATCCTGGATCTGGGCAATCAGGAATTCTACTATGATTCCTGGGAATATACCTGCGAATATGATGCGAACGGCAATGCCACTTACTCCTATACATTTACTTTATCGGACAGTGAGAAGAATCCCCGGGGAATTACCAATGACCGTGTAGGGAAAAAGGCAGAGATCGGTACCAACCTGTCCTATCAGGGCATCCCTTATTACATGAACCAGATGAATGAGTGGATCCGTACCTTTTCTCAGAAATTCAACGATATTCTGACTTCCGGTTACAGCGGAAACGGGGATCCCGGCGTGAAGATGTTCACCGGTAATAAAGCTACCGGCGGTGAGCAGTTCCTGCTGGATGACGCTGCGAAGCGATATGACAAGCAGGAAAAAAAGGCCGGCAGCAAAATGACGGTAAAGGTCAACGACGACAGTTACTATCGTCTGACCGCGAAGAATTTCGACATTCTGGAGGCTATCGAACAGGATCCCGGACTGATGGCGAACCGTAAGGATGCCGCGGACGGCGTGGAACAGAATGACCTGCTGAACGATCTGAAGAATCTTGCCACAGATAAGACGAAGATGAGCTTCCGAGGATGTAATGCTTCCGAATTTTTACAGTGTATTCTGTCGGATGTGGCTTTGAACGCTTCCAGAGCGAATACCTTTTATGCAAGCTTTAAGGATATCTCCGCTACTATCGATAATCAGAGAATCTCCATCTCCGGTGTCGATGAGGATGAAGAAGCGGTGAACCTGGTGAAATACCAGAACGGATACAATCTGGCTTCCAAGATGATCCAGACCCTGACGGAGATCTATGACAGACTGATCCTGGAGACCGGAGTCTAGTATGAAAATGGTATGGAATTCTATAGAGAGAAAGGACAAGGACCAAAATGAGAATTACGAACAAGATCATGCAACGTAATAATCTGTCCAATATCAATACGAACAAAGTATATCAGGATAAGCTGAGCACACAGATGTCCACCCAGAAGAAGGTGAACCGCCCTTCCGATGACCCGGTGGTATCCATCCGTGCCCTGCGTCTGCGCAGTAATGTTACGGAAGTGACCCAGTATTACAGCAAGAATATCCCCGATGCGGAGAGCTGGCTGGACGTGACGGAAGATGCACTGAAGAACCTGACAGAGATCATCACAAGCATGATCAGACAGTCTACGAAAGGCTCCAATGGAGACCTGAAGGCAGAAGACCGCCAGATCATTCTCGAACAGCTGAAAGCCCTTGGAGATGAAGTCTACAGCACCGGCGATGCCGACTACGCCGGACGCTATGTGTTTACCGGATATCGTACCGATACTTCCTTAAGCTTTGACAAGGAATACAACACGGAATACAATATCACCGAGCAGCTGGGCAACAGCTCCATCACTAAGCTGACCAAGGTAAATACCGGTAAACTGCTGGATATCACCGCAGCGAATTATAAAGATGCGGGCTTTGATAAGATATCAGAACAGGATGTCAAGGCCACGGAGGTATATCGTATTCAGCTGTCCTATAATGACTGTAAAAAGAACGGCACTCCCTCCATTTCTTTTCAGGAGAAACAGGCGGATGGCAGCTATCAGGAGGTAACATGGCCGGATCAGAATACCCACCAGCCGGTCATTGAGGAAATTTCTTCTACCGCGGATCCCTACAGCAAGGTAGCCGGGAACCCTGATGCTATCGTGTATGTACCGGAGACCGGAGAACTGCTCCTGGGCGAGAACCGCTACAAGACCCTGATGGATTGCAAGGATGATCCTGCCACTTCCGGTAAAAATGAGGGCGAGATTCAGGTAACCTATCAGAAGAATCACTGGGTGAAGGGAGATCTGCGGCCGGAGCATTACTTCAGGTGTGATGCCACCGTGGATGGCAAGACAATAAAATATAATGAGAAATATACACAGGATGATGAGGACAGACAGGTGATCGAATATGATGTAGGCTTCAATCAGACCATCCGTGTAAATTCCACTGCAGATGAGTGCTTCCAGCACGGAATCGGCCGTACCGTGGATGACCTGGTACAGGCGATGCAGGATGTGCTGGATCTGGAGACAGTGAAGACCAAGATCG